>DBFWCI010000045.1:0-74219 GCA_048485235.1 Collinsella sp. | reverse complement strand
CAACCTGAGCATCTCGGGCATGGCGCTGTCCATCGCCGTCGTGGTGCCGTTCCTCAACATGACCAAGCAGTTCTGTGGACAGATCGGCCAGATCTCGCAGCAGATCAACGCCGTGGTCATGGGCCTCGCCGGCGCCGACCGTATCTTTGAGCTCATCGACGAGGAGCCCGAAGCCGACGAAGGCTATGTGACGCTTGTCAACGCTCAGGTGAACCCCGATACCTGGCAGCTCGAGGAGGCCGACCACCACACTGGCATGTGGGCGTGGAAACATCCGCACCGCGCAACCGGCGAGATCGAGTACGTGCCGCTGCGTGGCGACCTGGTCATGGACAACGTCGACTTTGGCTACACGCCCGACCACGAGGTGCTGCACGGCGTGTCCGTGTTTGCCAAGCCGGGCCAGAAGGTCGCGTTTGTCGGCGCCACCGGTGCCGGTAAGACGACCATCACCAACCTCATCAACCGCTTCTATGACATCGCCGACGGCAAGATTCGCTACGACGGCATCAACGTCAACAAGATCCGCAAGGCAGACCTACGCCGCTCGCTGGGCGTGGTGCTGCAGGACGTAAACCTGTTCACCGGCACCGTGATGGATAACATCCGCTACGGCAATCTGGATGCCACCGACGAGGAGTGCATCGCGGCAGCAAAGCTCGCCGGCGCGGACGACTTTATCACCCGCCTGCCCGACGGCTACGACACGATGCTCACCGGCAACGGCGCCCAGCTGTCGCAGGGCCAGCGCCAGCTGATCTCGATCGCACGCGCCGCCGTCGCCGATCCGCCGGCGATGATCCTGGACGAGGCCACGTCGAGCATCGATACCCGCACCGAGGCCATCGTGCAAGCCGGCATGGACAAGCTCATGGAAGGCCGCACGACGTTTGTCATCGCGCACCGCCTGTCCACCGTGCGCAACTCCGACGCGATCATCTGTCTGGATCACGGCCGCATCATCGAGCGCGGCAACCACGACGAGCTGATTGCCAAGCGCGGGTATTACTACCAGCTCTATACCGGAGCGTTTGAGCTGGAGTAGTTCGGCTCGCCGAGATGGCCGATTTGCCGCTCATTCGTCGGGCATGACCCTAAGGTCAATGCCCTCCTCTTTCGGGGCAAATCGACTCATCTCAACGACCCAAACACAATGCGCCGCAACGAATAAAGCCTCCGCAGCCACACGAGCTGCGGAGGCTTTTCTATACCCTCTGCTACAGGCTTACCGTTCCTCGTGTTGCGGCCCGGCTGCCTCGGCTGTCTTTACGCGGTTCTTGTCGATGTACATGTTTTTGTCGGCCTGGGAAAAGAGCTCGCGCATCGTAGGCGGTTCATCAAAATCACTGGAAAGCGCATAGCCCACCGCATAGCTGATAGGCATGTCGGGATGAGTCTCGGAATACTCGTTCACGTTCGCACGAACCCGAGCGAGACAGGACTCCACGGCAGCTCGATCGGTATCTCGCAGCACCGCGATAAACTCATCGCCGCCGTCGCGGCCCACAAAGCAGGTCTCCGACGCCACGAGCCCCAGCTGCTGGGCAAAAGAACGGATGTATTCGTCGCCCTTCTCGTGGCCGAAGCTGTTATTGACCGTATGCAGATTGTTAAGGTCGAAGACGCACACCGCAACGGGCGCCTCCGCGGAGACAGGCTGCTCCTGCCCCAAGATCTCCTCGCACTTGTTCTTGTTGGGCAGTCCCGTGGCTTCGTCGAGATAGACTTTGCTCTGCAGCTCGCGATTGAGCGCGGCAGTTCGCACCGCGCGAACAAGTTCAACCGCAAAAGTCGCCACCAAGCCCATGATGTCGATGATCACCAGGCCCTCGAGATAGTTGAGCGCCGACGCCTTCTCCTGAGAGTAGTCCCCTGCGAGTCGCGTAGCATCGTCGCAAATGCCAAAGAACTCCTCGCTCATAGAGATGATGTCGGTGTTCTCATAGCCGACTTCGCGCACGCGGATGATCTCGGTGCAAAGCTCATCAAAATAATTAGCAAGCTCGGTCATTTTTGCCTGATACTCGTCGTCGTCGAGACGGACGAGGTTGAGGTCGTCACATCCGTAACGCAAACCGTTGATGTATGAATCCACGGCTTTGAGCAGGTCATCTTGAGGCTGGCCCGCGTCCTCGAGCTTAACGATTCGCTGCGTGGTACCGCGCACCAGACCGGCGTAGTTGACCACGCGCGCCGTGCCCTGGATATCGGAGACGAGCAGCATAACGTTGATGAAGAAGAAGATGAGAACTGCCGTGAGCACCATCATGAGCAGGCGCATCGCCCGACTGGCTTTCTTGGCGACAGAAGCATTCACAAGTTCACTCCTCAAATGACAAAAGTGCAGGTAGCGCACAGTGTGCTGAAATTCACGTGAGGTCAACTCTACCAGATGATTTTTCTAGGACGGGGATTAAAGAATCATCGACACGATAGCTATTTGAGAAGTTGTGCCATGGCGTTGACGAATTTTTGGACTTGGAGGGTGGGCTCGAGCGGATAGTGCAAAAAGACCGGCACCTCGCGACCGCATAGGAACGGCACGCCCACAAAGGCTGGGTGCACCCCCGACCACGCTCCGCAGGTGAGCACCGCGTCGCCCTTTTCCTCCGCCTCGTTAAAGAGCGCAAAGTCGAAGCTGTCCACATCGATCACGTCCACGCCGCCGTCTGCCAACAGATCGATACGCAGGCTGTCCATAGCGTCGTTGCCGTGGCGGAGCACGCGCAGGCGCATGCCCTCTAAGTCGGCAACCGTGATGCGCGTCTTGCGCGCCAGCGGGCTCGTACGCGGCAGGTCGATATAAAACGGTACGTTGACGATGCGGAGCTTTTGGCAGGCATCACCCCAGCGCGGGGTCGAAAAACTCGACTGCACCACATCCACCTCGCGACCGAGGCTGCGCATGACGGATTCGCGCTCGTCATAGAGGTCGCTTACCGGCACGATCTCAAATCGAAGCGACGGTTCCAGATCGTGGATGCTCGACCACATCGACAGCGTTTGGCGCCCCGGGCACATCATCGACACACCCAGACGCACGGCACCGCCATCGCCCGCCGCGCGTCGGGCGCGGCGCAGCGCGTCCTCGGACTGCCGCATGATCGAGCGCGCGTCGTCCACCAGTAGAGCGCCCGCCGGCGTCACCTTAACACCCGAATGCGAGCGCTCGAACAACGTGATGCCA
This sequence comes from Collinsella sp., assembly GCA_048485235.1. Lineage (GTDB taxonomy): Bacteria > Actinomycetota > Coriobacteriia > Coriobacteriales > Coriobacteriaceae > Collinsella. The sequence goes on along the minus strand of DBFWCI010000045.1, from coordinate 71,032 downwards.
AACTCGGCCTCGAAGCCCGACACCTGCTTGACGAGCGCTGGGGTCGACACGCGCAATTTTGCCGCCGCACGCGAGAAGCTTCCCAGCTCCGCGGCGGCCGATATGGCCTCGAGTCGTCGATCGTACACGTCAATCTCCCGTTTTCGCGCCTGTGAACGCATGGCGCCACAGGGGGTCGTTTTGGCAGGTCACGCGCTCGATTGAGAAAAACTGCATCGCACAGTATAAACCTACGGTTAACGCCATTCTAACAAATATGCAATTCACCTGCGCAAATGCAAAGCATACGATAACCAGCGAAAACCACGTGGGTCGGTTAATGGGAGCGACCCACCGGGAGGCACAAGAAGGGAAGTTCCTATGAGCAATTGGCTTAAGCTCGAGGGCGATGTCTGCGCCGTGACCGGCGCGCTCGGCGGTATGGGCGTCGAGATTTGCCGCGAGTTCGCCCGCAACGGCGCCAACGTCGTCCTGCTCGACCTGGACGAGGAGAAGGTCAAGGCCGCAGCCGCCGACCTCGCCGCCGAGTTTGGCATCCATGCCGAGGGCTACAAGATGAACGCCACCGACGAGGCCGAGGTTCAGGCCGCCGTCGATGCCACCATCGCCGACTTCGGCCGCGTCGACGTCCTTGTCAACACCGCCGGCATCCTGCGCTTCGCCGCCATGGAGGACCTGCCGCTGAGCGACTGGGAGCAGGTGCTCAACGTCAACCTCACCGGTTACTTCATCACCTCGCAGCGCTTTGGTCGCGAGATGATCAAGGCCGGCCAGGGTCGCCTGGTGCACATCTCGACCGTTGCCAGCCACTCCCCCGAGACGTTCTCGGGCGTGTACAGCTCCACCAAGGCGGGCGTCAACATGATGTCCAAGATGCTGGCTGCCGAATGGGGCCCCTACGGCGTCCGCTCCAACTGCGTCGAGCCTTGCTTCGTTAAGACCCCGATGTCGGCCAACTTCTACGCCGACCCCGAGGTCGAAAAGAGCCGCAGCCGCCTCATCGCCACGCGCCGCATCGGCGAGGTCAGCGATATCGCCAACGCCGTCATGTTCCTGGCGTCCAAGCGCTCGGACTTTACCACCGGCGACGCCATCAAGGTCGACGGCGGCTTCTCCAACATGATGGGCGACCTCACCGCCAAGCCCGGCGGCCGTCGCGCCTATGCCGACAACTACCTTAAGAACAAGGGTGTCGAGCTCTGGTCCGATGAGTCCGGCGTCGCCAAGCCGACTGACCAGTAAACCAACCTAACAGGGAGGCCCGCGGACACGCCCGCTCCTCCCCCGTATCGATCAGAAAGAGTCCAATGGCTTCCACCAACTCCAACAAGGGTCGCGCCGTCGTGCTTTCCGCCGCGTGCGTCACCATGTTCTTCATCAGCTCCATCGCGCTGTATTCCGTCGTGAGCAAGAACCTGCTCGCCGTCTACCCCGAGTGGTCGAGCGCCCTTACCTGGGCTTTCCCGGTCTTTCAGACCATCATGGCCGTGACGGGCATCTTCGCCGGCCGCATCTCCGATAAGATCGGCCCGCGCAACGTCGTGATCGCCGCCGCCGTGTGCTACGGCCTGGGCTGGTTCATGTCCGGCACCGTCACCGAGCCGTGGCAGTTCTACCTGTGGTTCTCGCTTGTCGCCGCCATCGGCAACGGCCTGGGCTACAATCCGGCGCTCACCACCGGCCAAAAGTGGTTCATCGACAAGAAGGGTCTCGCCTCCGGCATCACCCTGGCCGCTTCGACCGCCGGTCCCGCCGTGCTGTCCCCGGTGCTCGCCTCGCTGCTCATCCCGAGCCTGGGCATCTTTGGCGCCCTTAAGGCGCTCGGAGTCATCTTCTTTGTGATGATCGCCGCCTCCGCCCTGTTCCTGAAGGCCCCCGAGGCCGGTTGGCTGCCCGAGGGCTTCGAGGCCCCCAAGGGCGGTGCGCACGCCGGCACCTTCGGTGACCTCACCCCGGGCGAGATGGTCAAGACCCCGCGTTTCTGGGTCCTCATCGTCACCTTCGCCTTTGCCGCCACCGCGGGCACCCTGCTCGTCGGCAAGGTTGCCTCCATCGCCGCCGTCCAGCTCTTCACCGACCCCACGAGCGCCGCGGCCGTCGCCCTCGGCGGCGTGGTCGTCTCCGTCAACACCTGCGCCAACCTGGTTGGCCGTCTGTCCTTTGGCCAGATCATCGACAAGCTCGGCGCCTATAAGTCGCTGCTCATCAGCCTTGTCGTCACCATCGTCGCACTCGTCATCATGTCGATGAGCTTTACGCAGGCCATGTTCTTTGTGGCGCTCGCTCTGCTCGGCTTTAGCTTTGGCGCCCTGCTCGTCATCTACCCGCCGCTCACCGGTGGCGCCTTTGGTACCAGCAACATCGGCGTCAACTACGGCATCATGTTTTTGGGTTATGCCGCTTCCACCTGGATCAGCCAGCCCATCACCGCCGTGCTGTATCACGCCGAGGCCGGCAGCGCCGCCTATCAGCAGTCCTTCTACGGCGCCATTGTGATCGCCGCCATCGCCGTCGTGCTCACCGTCTACATGATGGTCTCCGACAGCAAGAAGAAGTCCGCCTAGTTTTACCGATGCGACAAAGGGACAGTCCCTTTGTCGCATTCCACCGGTCACCAGTATTAAGGAGTCGAAATGTCTGAGCTCAACCCCGTCCGCATTGCCGTTATCGGCGCCGGCGCCATGGGCCGCAACCACATCCGCTTTGTCACCGAGGAGCCCGAGGCCGAGCTCGTCGCCATCGCCGACGCCTTTGAGGGCGCCCGCGCCACGGCTGAGGCCGCCGGCGTGCCGTTCTTCACCGATCCCGCCCAGATGATGGACGAGGTTAAGCCCGAGGCCGTCATCATCGCCACGCCCAACGACCTGCACCTGGGCGTTGCCCGCGAGGCTGTGAAGCGCAATATCGTGCCGCTGGTCGAAAAGCCGATCTCCAACGACCTGGAGGATGCCCAGGCTTTCGCTGCCGAGGCCGAGACCGCCGGCGTGCCCGTGCTCGTGGGTCAGCACCGTCGCCACAACCCCTTCGTCAACAAGGCCAAGGAGATCATCGAGTCCGGCGAGCTGGGCAAGCTCACCGTGTCGAGCTTCCACTACATGATCTATAAGAATGACGAGTACTTCGATGTCGAATGGCGCCGCAAGAAGGGTGCCGGCCCGATCCTGGTCAACCTGGTGCACGACGTCGACCTGCTCCGCTACCTGCTGGGCGAGCCCGTTGCCGTCCAGGGTATGCAGTCCAGCGCCGCCCGCGGTTTTGAGACCGAGGACTCCGCCGTGGTCAACGTCCGTTTTGCCGATGGCGCGCTCGCAAGCATGACCATCTCCGACGCCACCGCCAGCCCCTGGAACTGGGAGGCAACCGCTCGCGAGGACCCGCAGTACCGCCCCTTCGACGCCGACGCCTACTTTATCGGCGGCACTAAGGGCGCCCTGTCGCTGCCCCGCCTGCACCAGTTCTCCTACGACGGCGCCTCCAACTGGCACAAGCCGCTGCAGATGGAGATTCCGGCCGTCGACCCGGCACTGCCGCACAAGATGCAGCTCAAGCACTTTGTGAAGGTTGTCCGCCGCGAGGTCGAGCCCGTCGTGACCCCCGCCGACAACGTTAAGACGCTCACGCTTCTCAACGCTATCAAGGAGGCCGCCGAGACCGGCCAGCTCGTCGAGCTGTAATGCCTTAAGAGCGACCGCGGCAGAAACCCCATGCCGAACCCTTCGGTCCGTCACCAACAAGCCCCTCTTCTTTGCCCCGCGAGCAGCCTCCTGCCCGCGGGGCATTTTGCTACCTTGCCGACGATTTTTCTGGGGCGGGGGCTATTTTGCACCTCGGCTTGATTCGTTCGCCACGAAATGGGCCTATCTACTACGTTTAACCGACCGCCCTCAACCATGCCGAATTTCCTAAAATCAAAAGCGCAGGTAGACGGCTTGCGCATTCTCGGAAAACCGGGGGATGGTCGACCCATACGGTTCAAACGTAGTAGATAGGTCGTTTTCGTGGCGCGGGCCCAAAACAGTCTTTTGAAACGGGTGGTATCCTTGGTAGCCCTGTGCTGCAAACGCACCTTAAACGCAAGGAGTCCCATGGATCTTATCGCCCAGCTCGCCCACGAGCTCAACCTTAAGGCCGCCAACATCGAGGCAGCCGTCAAGCTCATCGACGAGGGCAACACCATCCCCTTTATCTCGCGCTACCGCAAGGAAGCCACAGGCGGAATGGACGACGTCGCCCTGCGCGCACTCGACGAGCGCCTGTCCTACCTGCGCAATCTTGAACAGCGCAAAGAGGACGTCATTCTGCTCATCGACGCCCAGGGCAAACTTACGCCCGAGCTCGAACAGCAAATTCGCGAGGCCACGCAGCTCCAGCGTGTCGAGGACCTCTACAAGCCCTACCGCAAAAAGCGCATGACCCGCGCACAGAAGGCCCGCGAGGCAGGCCTGGAGCCACTTGCCAACATGGTCATCATGCAGGCCTCGGCCAAGGGCAGCGCGCTCGACGCCGCCGCGGCATACGTCAACGAGGAAGCCGGCTTCGACACGCCCGAGAAGGCGCTCGCCGGCGCGGCGGACATCGTGGCCGAGACGGTGGCCGAGGACCCCGAGAACGTCGCCGACCTGCGTGCCTTTACGCAAAACACCGCAGACATCGTCGTCGAGGCCACCGACCCCACCGAGAAGACCCCCTACGAGCCGTACTACAGCTATGATGAGCCGCTGCGCCGTATACCCAACCACCGCGTGCTGGCTATCGACCGCGGTGAGCGCGAGGGCAAGCTCCGCGTGCGCGTGAACGTCGACGGCGCCGCCGCCACGGCACGCCTCGGCAGCCGTTGGCCCCGACGCCAGGGCGTCTTCGCGCCCGTCTTTGACGCCGCCATCGCCGACGGCTACAAGCGCCTCATGGCCCCCTCGCTGGAGCGCGAGGCCCGCGCCAAACTCACCGTCCGTGCGCAGACCGAGGCCATCAATGTCTTTGCCAAGAATCTCGAGGGCCTGCTCTCGGCACGCCCCGTGCGCGGCGCCCGCGTGCTCGCGCTCGATCCGGGCTACCGCACCGGCTGCAAGGTCGCCGTCATGGACGAGACCGGCAAGCTGCTCGACCACGGCGTGGTCTATCCCACCAAGCCGCGCCACGACGTCGCCGGCACCAAGCGCGAGCTCGCCCGCCTCGTCAAAAAGGACAGCGTCAACACCATCGTCATCGGCAACGGCACCGCCAGCCGCGAGACCGAGGAAGTCGTCTCGGAGTTCATCGCCGAGCAGGCGCCTGAGCTGCGATACACCATCGTCAACGAGGCCGGCGCATCGGTGTACTCCGCCTCCGAGCTCGCCAGCCAGGAGTATCCCGATCTGGACGTCACCGTGCGTGGCGCCATGAGCCTGGGCCGCCGTCTACAGGACCCGCTGGCAGAGCTCGTCAAGATCCCGCCCCAGTCCATCGGCGTTGGCCAGTACCAGCACGACCTTGACCAGGCCGAGCTTTCGCACACCCTGGGCCATGTGGTGGAGGACGTCGTCAACCGCGTGGGCGTCGACGTAAACACCGCGAGCGCAAGCCTGCTGGGATACGTATCGGGCATCACGCCGAGCGTTGCCAAAAACATCGTGGCCTACCGCGAGGAAAACGGCGCCTTTACCGATCGCCGCCAGCTTAAGAAGGTCCCCAAACTGGGACCCAAGGCATATCTCAACGCCGCGGGCTTCCTGCGCATCAGCGGCGGCAAGAACCCACTCGACGCGACAAGTGTCCACCCCGAGAGCTACGAGGTGGCCACGTCCGTCCTGGAGCGCGCAGGCGTTAAAGCCAGCGAGCTCAGCCGCGGCGGCGTGCCCGACATCGAGCGCCGTCTGGGCAGCATCTCGACGCTGGCAAGCGACCTGGACTGCGGCACCCTGACGCTCATCGACATCGTCAACGAGCTCAAGAAGCCCGGTCGCGACCCGCGCGACGACGCGCCCGAGGTGGTCTTTAGCCGCTCGGCACTTTCTATCGACGACCTGGAGCCGGGCATGGAGCTCAAGGGCACGGTGCGCAACGTTGTAGACTTTGGCGCCTTCGTCGACGTGGGCGTACATCAGGACGGCCTCGTGCATATCTCCAAGCTGGCCAACCGCTTTATCAAGCACCCGAGCGACGTAGTGCGCGTCGGCGACACGGTCAAGGTATGGGTAGAAAAGGTCGATCGCGACCGCAAGAAAATCTCGCTCACCATGGTGCAGGGCAAATAATCCGGCATAAAAATCGGACAAACAAGCCCAGGCCCGTTTGTCCGATTAACAGGCACATCTCCGTACACACCACAACAAAAAGGTGCCGCCCATCAAAGAGGCGGCACCAACAAAGTCTCATTCAGCTCAGAACCTACTGGCAAGCTCGTGCCGGCAGCCCCGGCCTTTCCTTTGCCTAGCGCGACCCTCGCGGAGCGCGTGAGCGATAGGGAAAGGAAAGGCCGGAGCGAACAGCCCACGGTACAGTCGGTGTTCGCGCTACGGCAGGATATGGAAACCGAGCGCCGCGATATCCTTGGCAAAGCCGCGCACGGTGTCGAGCGAGACCTCGTACGGGTCGCGACCAATGTTCTTGCGCTTGGCCAGGATGCTGTTGGGCACCGTAATGATCTGGCAACCGCAGGCCTCGGCCTGGTAAATGTTGATGAGCTCGCGCGTGGACGCCCACAGGACCTCGCAGTTGGGCTTTGCGGCGGCCTTCTTGACCGACTCCGTCATAAACGGAATGGGGTCGACGCCGGTATCGGCGATGCGGCCGGCAAAGAGCGAGATGATGGACGGCGTCTCGGCGTCGACGGCCTCGACCATCTCATCAACCTGCGTAGGCGTAAAGATGGTGGTGACGTTGACCTTGATGCCGTCGGCCGAAAGCTTGCGCACCAGCTCGGCGGTGGACTCGCCCTTGGTGGTCACGCACGGAATCTTGACGTAGACGTTCTCGGCCCAGGTAGCGATCTCGCGCGCCTCGACCTCCATGGTCTCGACGTCGTCGGCAAAGACCTCAAACGAGACGGACACATCGGTGATGTGGGCCAGGACCTCCTTGGCAAACGCGCGGTAATCCGTCACGCCGCCCTTCTTCATAAGGGACGGGTTGGTCGTGAAACCCTGAACGTTGCCGTTCTCGTACATGTCGAGCATGCCCTCGAGGTTTGCACCGTCAGCGAACACCTTGATTGCCATCTGCCTGATTCCTTTCGCTTGCACATGGGCGTTAAACTGCTAAACACTTTACCTACGTTTATCAAGGCGTGAGCTGCGGTTTTTTATCTTCTCGGCGAACGGTATAAACACCTCAGTGTTTGGATTGATAAATCGATTGAGCATGCAAAAGCAAAGAGTCGCAGTTTGAGCAAACGTCAGAACGTGGGATTCATTAGATGAGGCCGAAATGCTGCATCGCTGTGACGGTGCCGTCGTGTGCGACATCATCAGTCACGTAGTCGGCGAGCGCCTTGACCTCGGGCATAGCGTTGCCCATGGCCACGGCCGTCTCGACAGCGGCGAGCATACCCAGATCGTTGCCGGAATCGCCAAAGCCAAAGGTGCGCGCGTTGCCGGTGCGACCCAGGTATTCCAGCGCTCGCGCCACGCCCACGCCCTTGTCAATGCCCTTGGGGCTCAGCTCGCGATTCTGGCCACCGGTGTTGCACAGCTCAAACTCGCGATCGATAAAGCCGTCATCGTTGGCCACGCGAGCCAAACTGGGCACACTGAGGCATACCTTGCCCACGCGCAGACTGCCGTCGACGCGCATTTCCTCGGTGCTGTGCACCACAGAAGTGCCGATCAGAGACGACTGCTCAACACCCGCGGGTTCCAGGGCAAAAGTAGCCACGTTGGTCTCGAAAAAGGCCTCAATCCCTGCCGCGGCCATACGGCGCGCAAGCTCCTCAATAACGTCCTCGTCAAAGCAGTCCTCATGCACCACGCGGCCCTCGACCTCGAGCGTCGCTCCCGCCATGGCAACGACACCCGCAGGCTCCAAAGCACGCAGACCATCGGCAATCAGCCACAAGGGACGACCCGTGCAGATAAATGCCTGGTGACCCGCATTGCGCAGGCGATGAAACGCCTCGACGACCGCCTGCGAGGGGCAAACCGCCGAAAAGTCCTTGTCGGTCATGTTGTCGGGATCGAACGACGTCAGCGTGCCGTCCACGTCAAAAAAGAGCACGGCGGAATCGGGGCACGCATCAATCATATGGGTTCCTTTCGGGGGCGAGAGTAAACGAAGTATCCATCATATAATGGAGCGACGCAACCAGAGAGGTCACCCATGGATTTTTACGCAAGCTGCCCCGAGGGCTTTGAGTCCGCACTCGCCGATGAGCTTAAACGCCTCGGGCTTTCGCATGTTCGCCGGCTGAAGGGCCGCGCCACGTTTGAGGGCGAGCTCGAAGAAGGCTACCGCGCCTGTCTGTGGTCGCGCCTGGCGAGCCGTGTGTTCGTGGTACTCGGGCGCTTTGAGGCGCAGGATGCCGATGAGCTGTACGACAGCGTTTACGACATCACCTGGGAGACCATCATCCGCCCCGGCGCCACCATCGCCATCACCGCCCGCGGCGTGACCGAGCAGCTGCGCAACACGCGTTTCTCGGCCCTGCGCGCCAAGGACGCGCTGTGCGACCGTCTGGCCGAGACCACGGGCCGTCGCGCCGATGTCGACGCCGCCGATCCCGACGTTCACCTGTTGCTTTCGCTGCGCCAGCGCCGCGCGAGCATCAGCCTGGACCTTTCGGGCGACCCGCTGTTCAAACGCCTGCCGCCCGCAGCGACCCGCGCCGGCGAGGGCGCGCACGTGCTGCGCCCCGACTACGCCGCCCTGGTGCTGGCGCAGGTCGGCTGGACCGCACTGTGCGAGCGCGAGTTGACGGCCGACGACTACGAGAACGAGGCCCTGCCCACGCTGGTCGATGCCTCGTGCGCCGGCGGCGGCCTGTTGCTGGAAGCCGTAAACATTCTGACCGACCGCGCCCCGGGCGCCGCACGCGAGCGCTGGGGCTTTGAGGGCTGGCAGCTGCACGACGCCGCTCTGTGGGAGCAGCTGCTTGCCGAGGCGCGCGAACGCGAGGCGGCAGCGCGCGAGCGCCAGGCGCGCATCGTGGCCGTAGACATCGACCCCGCCGCCCGCAAGACTGCCGAGCGCATGGTCAAGTGCGCCGGCTACAAGCGTTTTGTCGACTTTTGTGCCGCCAAGCCCGCCACCGTGCTGGACCACGCAGGTGCCGTTGCCGGTGCCGCCCTGGTCGCGGACACGACCGAGACCCCGCTTTCGCTCATGCACGACGCCATGACGCTGATCGGCGAACTGCGCCGCGCGCCTGAGCTCACCGCCGCGCCGGTCGCCGCGCTCACCCGCGACGGATTGCTGGCCCGCGCGCTCCACGCCGAGCCCGAGCGCTCGATCGCCATCATGCCCAATAACGAAGAGGCGACCGTCGAAGTCTGGCCTTCGCTCGACCACGCCGCCGCAGCGTTTGAGGCTGCGACCAGCGCGGATGCCGAGGCCGAGATTGCGGATGCCAACGAAGCCAACGACGAAGGCGCCGCCCCCGCCATGCCCGAACCTGCCGCCACGCTCGACCTGGGCGGCGGCAAGCCGCTGCCCGCGCTCATCCCCGGGTCCGAGCAGTTCGCCAACCGCCTGCGCAAGAACGCACGCCTGCGTCGCAAGTGGTCAAAGCGCGAGGGCGTGAGCTGCTACCGCGTCTACGATGCCGACCTGCCCGATTACTCCGCCGCCATCGATCTGTACGAGGGCTGCCCGCAGACGCCGGGCCGCTGGCTCGTCATCGCCGAATACGCCGCGCCCAAGACCATCGACCCCGCACTGGCCCAGGCCCGTATGCTCGACATTCTGGCCATCGCGCCGCGCATCCTAGATGTTCCCGCCGAACACGTGCACGCCAAGGCCCGCATGCGTTCGCGCGGCGGCTCGCAGTACGGCAAGCAGGGCGCCGGTAAGGGCGCATCAGGCGAGCGAGCCAATATCGCACGCCGTCGTCTGCCGCTTATCGAAGAGGGCGGCCTTACCTTTGCCGTCAACTTTGACGACTATCTGGACGTCGGCATCTTCCTGGATCACCGCGTCACCCGCAACCTGGTGCGCGAGCACGCCAAGCAGGCGCGCCGCTTCCTCAACCTGTTTGCCTACACCGGCACCGCCACCTGCTATGGGGCAGACGGCGGCGTCGAGGAGACTGTGACGGTCGACCTCTCCAACACCTATCTGGACTGGGCCGAGCGCAATATGCGCCAGAACGGCTTTGTGGGTCCGCAGCATCATTTTGTGCGCGACGACGTGCTCGCCTGGATTCGCGACCAGCGCCAGACGCGCAACCGCTGGGACCTGATCTTTGTCGACCCGCCCACGTTCTCGAACTCGTCCAAGATGGGCCGTCGCACCTGGGATGTCCAGCGCGACCATGTTGAGCTTTTGGCCGGCGTGTCGCGCCTGCTCGCACAGGGCGGCCATGCCATCTTTAGCTGCAACCTGCGCGGCTTCCGCCCCGAAACGCGCAAGCTCGCACGCGCGGGCGTGGTGCTGGAGGACATTACGGCACAGACCATCCCCGAGGACTTCGCGCGCAACCAGAAGGTGCACCACTGCTATATCGTGCGCCGCCTGCCCATCGAGGATGCCATGGCCGAGGTCGGCTTTAGCGCCGAGGAGATTGCAGAGCGAACCGAGGAACTGCGCAATCCCGAGGCCCGCAAGCCCCGTGCGGCAGTACCCGCGCACGCGCAGGCCGGCAACGGCAAGTCGAACTTTGCCGGCAAACCCTCTCCTGCCGGCAAGCTCAAAAAGAAGAAGTTCTACGCCAGCAAGCCCAAGGGCAAATAGACAAAGTTGCGGTGGAATAGTTCCTAAAAATGCCTGGTAAAGGACCAAACAGGAACTATTTCACCGCAACTCATATTGGGATGGTGGTTGGCGATCTAGCCTTGGGTGACCAGGCGATAGCCGATACCCACGTGCGTTTGGATATAGCGCGGGTGCGCGGGGTCGGACTCGATCTTCTTGCGCAGCGTGCCCATAAAGACACGCAGGCTCGCCAGGTCGCTCTTAGTTGCCGTACCCCAAATCTCGTGCAGGATAAACTGGTGCGTCAGCACCTTGTCGGCGTTGTGCGCCAGCAGGCACAAGAGCTTGTACTCGATCGGCGTCAGGTGCAGTTCCTCGCCATCCATCGTGGCGATGCCGGCATCAAAATCGATATGCAGCTCACCGGCATCGAACGAGCCCTCGGAGGCAACGCCGCCCGTTTGTGCATACGAAAGGCGCCTGAGCGTCGTGCGAATGCGCGCGAGCAGCTCTTCGACCGAAAACGGCTTGGTCAGGTAGTCGTCGGCACCGGCATCGAGCGCGCGGATCTTGTCCGCGTCCTCGCTGCGCGCCGAAACCACGATGATCGGCATGCCCGACCATGCGCGCACCGACTCCACCACCTTGACGCCGTCCATATCGGGCAGGCCCAGATCGAGTAGCACGATGCTCGGCGCCTGCGACGAGGCAGCGGCAATAGCGGCATGGGCGGTCTCCACGGCCATATGGCGCAAGCCGTGCGCCTCGAGCGCGGCAACGATAAGGTTGCGAACGGCGGGGTCGTCCTCAACGACCAAGATGAGCGGTTTTACGGCAGAGTTCGGCACAGCGTTACTCCTTATCAAACGAAACGTCGGCGACGGGAAGCTCAATCGTAAAGACCGAGCCGTGCGGGTCCGCCGCGGCAACCTCTATGCTACCGCCATGCGCCAATGCAATGGAGCGGCAGAGCGAAAGTCCCAGGCCCACGCTACGGTGGCTGTCGGCCAAACCGTGGTTGGCGGTGTAGAACGACTCAAAGATTCGCTCGCGGTCCTCGGGCGCAATGCCCGGGCCGTCATCGGCCACCGAGCACGCCACGCGTCCATCGTCGACGCCAATCGAAATCACGATATGCGAGCCTGCGGGCGTATAGGTGATGGCATTGTTCACCAGATTGACCACCAGCTGCACCATCAGGCGCGCATCGACGTTAACGAGCGCCGGCTCGTCGCACGGCACCACCTTAAGGTCGTGCTCGCGCACGGCCGGACTTACGTGGCGCAGCGCCTCCTCGACGATATCGTCCATAAGCTCGAGCGTAGTCGACAGATGCATGCCGCCACCCTCGAGTTTGGTGATGGCGAGCAGATTCTCGACGGTGGCGTTGAGCCACAGCGCATCCGAGCGAATGGATAGAAGCAGGCCGCGGCGCGTCTGGGCATCGAGCACCGCGGTGCCGGTCGAGCCCTGATCGAGCAGCACGTCGGCATTTCCCGAAATACTGGTAAGCGGCGTGCGCAGATCGTGCGAGATGGAGCGCAGCAGGTTGGCGCGCAGCTGTTCGTTTTTGGCGAGCACCGCCGCTTCTTCGCGGGCCTCCATGGCGCGGGCGCGATCGAGCGCCAGCTCGCCTTCGCTCACGATGGCATCGGCAAGCGTCCGTTCCTCGTGTGTCAGCACGTCGGGCTCGGCAACGATAGCCAGCACGCCCACCACCGAGGCGGGGTCGCCCGAGCGCACGAAGCCGTCGCCTGTGCGAACCGTCAGGTAGATGCCATAAAACGCCGAGCCGCCATAGGTGGCATCGAGCGGCGTTCCCACATAGGCGGACGCCGAGAGCCGCGGCGGCATCTGCGGCGCCAGCTCGTGCACCGGGGCGGCATCGCCCACGGCCGTGTACGTCGCACGCGGCAGCAGGTCATCGCCCTCGGCGTCGGCGCTGTACCACACGACCGGACAGCCCGAAAGACGCGCCAGCTGCGTGGCCATGGCGTGAACGATCTGATGCTGATCGGCGCACCGCTGCAGCATGCGATTGGTCTCGAGCACCATATGCGTGCGGCGGTCGCTGGCGGCAGCCTGTGCCAAGGCGCGGCGCAGGGCCAACGCAATCGAGCTCGACACAAGCGAAACCACGAACATGATGAAGAACATGCCGGGATAGCCGCGGTCGATAAGCGACAGCGAGTAGCGCGGGTCGACAAACAAAAAGTTGTAGAGCGCCACGGCGGCAGCCGAGCTCAGCAAGCAATACAGGCGACTCCAGGTAAAGAATGCGCACAGCTGAACGGCGAACACATAGACGATCATGATGCTCGGCGCGAGACCCGGATGGTCGAGCAGCGCGCCCACAATCGTCGCCGCGACCAGCAGCCCCACCGATACGCAGGCGTCATACAGAGGAGTGCGGCGCGTCAGCGTTGTGCGCCGCCACCAAAAACTATCGGCAATATCGCCGTCCGTACGAACGTCCATCAGCGTCCCGCCCCTCTCTCAACAACAAAAACCACCACAAAGGGGACAGGCACCCTTGTGGTGGTTTCCCCTTGTGGTGGTTCCAAGTGTAAAGCCTTTGCAACCTGCGGTCGTTAGACAAACAGCACGTGCGCGAGCAGTGCGCACACGCACGCCGCGACAAGCACCGTCACCACGATCGAAATCACGCGATCGGCCATGTCCATGTTGGCACGATTCGTAAAGAACCGATCTTCGGCGGCATCGGCGCGTGCCTCACGCACCATCTCGGCAGCAAGATCGCAACCGTCAAGCACCTTTGCATCCATGGTTTCCTCCCAGGACTCAATCCCCATCAATACAAGCCCGCCCGTTCGCAGACAAACCTCGAGCGTCGACTACGGCCGCTCGTTGGGGGCTAGGCGCTGCATCTTATTCACAGCCTTGAACTTGGTGAACAGCGGCACGTACTCAAAGCTCACGTTGGAGTTCTCCAGGCCGTACCAGCGTGCAGGCGTGCCGGCGGCGCGGCGGATGATGTACTTGAGCGTGATGGCCGTACGCTCGCTCGGCTCCACATCGCTTTCGGGCGCCAGAAGCTTACGGATCAGGACGAACTTGAACGTGCCGATGTTACCCGGATCCTTGTAGACCGAGTAGTCATGCGTCTGCGGCGGCAGCTCGCCGGTGGCAGCCAGGTCCTGAACGACCTGACGCAGGTAGGCATTGACGCGCTGGTTGATCTTGTAGCCCAGGTACAGATGCACGCGGAACACGTAGTCGGTGCCGAACGTCTCGACCGAATAGGCAAAGGTGTGCGGTTCGTCCATGGTCTCGACATTCACAAACCACCAGGCGCGGGCGCGCTTGGGATGCTTGTCCAAGATCGAATAGACGATATCGCGGTCGATGTAGTCGGTATGGGTGTCCTTGGTCAGGTACACGACGTTGTCACTCATGCGCTCGTAACGGTCGTCGTCGCGCAGGCGCTTGAGCTGCGGCAGGTAGCTGCGCAGCGGCAGCAGCGTAAACTGGCGCTGCTCGACCGCCGTGCCGTTGTACCAGCACACCATAATGCCCATGATGAGTGCAGCCATGAGGATGGTGAAATAGCCGCCGTGGAAGAACTTGGTGAGCGAGCTCACGAAGAAGAAGCCTTCGAGCAAAAGGAAGAAGGCCGCGAAGATCCACGGAGCAACCTTGAGCTTGCGCTCCTCGTGCAGGTAGAAGAAGAGCAGCAGCGTGGTGCACATCATAGTCAGCGTAATGGCAAGGCCGTACGCGGCTTCCATATGCGCCGAGTTCTGGAACAGCAGCACCACGATGACGCAGCCGACAAGCATGACGTTGTTGACCATGGGGATGTAGAGCTGGCCCTTGGTCTCGGCAGGGTAGAAGACCTGCATGTGCGGCATGAGGTCCAGACGGCTGGCCTCGGACACCAGCGAGAATGCGCCGGTGATGAGCGCCTGCGAGGCAATGATGGCCGCAACGGTGGAAAGGCCTACGGCAAAGGGACGCAGGCCCGGGGCGAGCATCTGGTAGAACGGGTTGAGGTCGGCAATGCCCATGAGCTCGGGGTTGGCAGCGTTGTTCATAAGCCAAGCGCCCTGGCCCATATAGGAAAGCAGCAGGCAGCACTTAACGAACGGCCAGGTAGCGTAGATGTTGCCGCGGCCGACGTGGCCCATGTCGGAGTAGAGCGCCTCGGCACCGGTGGTGGCGAGGAAGCAACTGCCCAGAATCATGATGCCCGCGTGGTTGTTGGGGCTCAGCAAAAAGGCGATGCCGCGCACCGGGTTGAGGCACAGCAGCACGGCGGGGTGCTGGAAGACAAAGAACAGACCCGTGCCGCCCAGGAACAGGAACCACAGCGTCATGATGGGGCCAAAGGCGTGACCGATCTTGGCCGTACCGATGCGCTGTACCAAGAAGAGCACGATGATGATGGCGAGCGTAATGGCGACGACGCGGCCCTGGTCATCGCCCAGCACGGCATGGACCGCCGGGATGGTGCGCAGGCCCTCGATGGCCGTGGTAACGGTAACGGCCGGCGTCAGGATGCCGTCGGCGAGCAGCGCGGCGCCACCCAGCATGGCGGGGATGATAAGCCACTTGCCGCAGCGCTTGACCAGGCTGTACAGGGCAAAGATGCCGCCCTCACCATGGTTATCGGCACGCAGCGAGATGAGCACATACTTGATGGTGGTCAGCAGCGTGACCGTCCACACGACAAGGGAGAGCGCGCCGAGCACGAACTCCTCCGTGACGCTTCCGATGCCGCCGTTGCCGGCAACGAGCGCCTTGGTTACATACATAGGACTGGTGCCGATATCGCCGTACACCACGCCCAGCGTGACGAGCATCGCCGAGATGCTCACAGGAATCGCAGCGTGCGAGGCTGCCTCCTTGGCCTTTTGTTCCATAAGCCGGTTTCCTCCCAACTTTAATGTTCGAAGGGATTATAGGTAATCGGTCCATGTTTTAATGCACTGTTTTCCCAGCTAGATAAACATTTATACGGCCTTTAGGCCACCGCCGCGATATGGAATGTGACAAAGGAACTGTCCCTTTGTCACATTCGTCATTTTCCAAGCCAGTTTTTGAACCACCATTCCATGGATCGGCTCATCTCGGCCATAAAGGGACTCGTGTGTTTGCGGGTGTAGATATCCACCACGCGCTCGCCCATCTCGCGGGCATGCGGGCGAAACATCGCGTCCATCTCGGCCACCTGCGCGTCCATGGTCGCAGCATCGGCGCGGCAGTAGCGCTCCTCGTGCACCAGGTTCACCACAGGATGCGCAATGGCCGGACGCTCCTTACGGGGCGTGCCGATGATGAGCATCGACAGCGGCATGGTATAGAGCGGCAGACCGAGCAGCTCGGCAACTTCCTCGGCATTCTCGACGATATCACCGATATAGCAGCTCCCCAGGCCCAGAGCCTCGGCGGCAACCACGGCGTTTTGCGCGGCGATCACGGCGTCCTGGGCCGCGATGGCAAAGTCGCCCAAACCCGGCGCGCGGCGGGGCGCCTTACCCGTGCGCTCGACAAACTCGGGCTCAAAGCAGCCCACGCGCTCAAACAGATCGATCCACTTGGCATAATCGACCACAAATATTAGTGCCCAGGGCGCCTTGGCGATCATGGGCTGGTGGTCGCACAGGTCGGCCAGACGATCCAGCGTAGCCTGCTCGCGAATGCTCACGATGGAATACATCATCATGGCGCCTGCCGACGGCGCACGGCTCGCCGCATGCAGAATCGCCGCCCGCTGCTCGTCGGTCACCGCCACGGGACGGCCGTCGTCATCGCGCGCAAAAGCGCGCGTGGAGGAACGGTACTCCAAGATGTCCAGCACCACGTTGCCCGTGGTCTCGACCGGATAACCGTTCGCATCCACGCCCGCAGCTCCGCCGCAGTGCCCGGCACCCGTCATACAAACCCGCTCGCCCATAGCTCTATCCTCGCCAATTCTTTAAGAAGCCTTTACGTTTCCGTGTAATTCCCGTCCATTATCGCGCAGGTCGCCACTACATTGCGCCACACCGCCGCACATGCGCGTTAATATGGCTGGTTGTCGTGCGCAGCCCGCAAATGCAGTGCATATTTAGGTAACAATCGGGTAAACCCCCGCTTTCGTAGGTTTTAAGTTTGTGAGGAGTCTCAGCATGTTCGCTGCCGCCATCTCGCTCGTCGGTCTTGCGGCGACCGTCTACCTTGTTTTGCGCGAGGCCAAGGCCATTCGCGCTCAGTCGGGCACCGTTGCCAAAAGCGCTCTTGGGTGGAGCGTCGCCTTCGGCCTGTTCCAGCTCTTTTTGACCATTTGGGGCGCTATTGGCCTCGTCGCGCAGAACGAGCCGCTCGCCTTCGTGATGCTCATCCTGACCAACGCCATCCTCACCGGCTGCGCTTGGGCCAGCATCGCCCGCGACCGCATCGCCCCGCGCGTCTTTGCGTTCGCCGGGCCCGACGCCCCCGCCCCCACCGGCAAGCTCGCCCGCCTGCGCGGAGCCTTTGTGGGTAAACCGCTCGTCGCCGCCGTCCTGTGCCTGCTGCTCGCCGGCGTCTTTGCGCTGCTGGGCATGGAGGTCTCGTCCAACCACGACTTTACCTGGGTCTACCCCCTGTGCATCCTGCTCGAGTGGGCCATCATCACCACGCTCATGGTCGGCCTGTTCTTCCTGTTCCAGCGCCACGGCGCAGCCCCCGCGGTCTTGGCCTTTGCCCTCTTTGTCCTGGGCATTGCCGAGTTCTTCGTCATCACGTTTAAATCCATGCCCATCCAGCCGGGCGACCTTTCGGCCATCTCCACCGCCGCCGCGGTCGCCGGCACCGGCTACACCTTCTCGATCTCACTGTTCTGCGTGCTGTCCATGGGCTTTACCGCCATCGCCATGCTGCTGTGCGAGTACGCCGGCCTGGTGGCACCGCACCGTCAGAAGGGCGCCGCCAACGCCAAGCGCATGCTGCTCACCAATCTGCTCGTCGCCGTGCTGTGCCTGGGCGGCGTGACCGCGCACGTCACGCTTATCGACTACTACAACACCCTCGGCATCACCGTCTACACCTGGCGCCCGCTCGAGAGCTACTGGCGCGAGGGCTACCTGCCCGCTTTCATTAGCGCGGCGCAGTCCATCAAGCCGCCCAAACCCGCCGACTACTCCGTCGACGATGCCAGGGCCACGCTCAAAAAGTACGCCAAGGCCTACGACAAGTCCGACGCCGCCAAGAGTGACGAGCGCACCGCCGCAAAGGAGCAATTCGATAGCGAGAAGCCCACGGTCATCGCCATCATGAACGAGACGTTCTCGGACCTATCCATCTACCAGAACATGCGCGCTGGCTACGAGGGTCCGCAGTACTTTAAGAGCCTGTCCAACTGCCTCAGCCGCGGCAAGCTCTACGTGAGCGCCTACGGCGGCGGTACCGCCAATACCGAGTTTGAGTTTATGACCGGCAACTCCATGGCCAACCTGGGCTCGGGCGTGTACCCCTACACCATCTACAACATGGAAACGACCGGGAACCTGGCAGAGCAGTTCAAGTCGCTCGGATATTCCACCACGGCCATGCATCCCAACCACGCGACCAACTGGAACCGTGAGAACGTCTACAAGGACTTTGGCTTTGACCAGTTCCTGTCCATCAACGATTTCCAGGGCGCCGATACCCTGCGCGGCATGGTGACCGACCAGGCTACCTACGACAAGATTCTTGAGCTGCTCGACCAGAACGCCGATCCGCAGTTTATCTTCGACGTGACCATGCAGAACCACTCGGGCTACGATACGGGCCTGCTGCCGGTCGACAAGCAGATGCACCTGAACATCGACACGACCGACCTGGACGCCAAGACCGTCGAGGACGGCACGCTATCCGATGTCGATGAGTACGTCTCGTGCATCGAGCAGTCCGACCAGGCGCTGCGCTACTTCCTCAACGCCCTGAGCAAGCTCGACCGTAAGGTGGTCGTGGTGTTCTGGGGCGATCACCAGCCGTTCTTCCCGTCCAAGTTCAATGACAAGTGGTTTACCAACGAGGATGACGCCACCCACCAGGAGCGCCTGTGGCAGACCGACTACATCATCTGGGCCAACTACGACGTTGCCGGCTGCGACCAGACAAGCGAGGTCGACGACCTGTCCACCAACTACCTGTCCACGCAGCTGATGCAGCTGATCGGCGCACCGCTGACCGACTATCAGAAGGCGCACATGACGCTGCGCGAGTCGCTGCCCGCTATCAACTCCGTGGGCTACGAGGACGCCAGCCTGCGCTGGGCGCTCTCCTCCAACGTCACCGGCGACGACGCCGCCGCAGCAGCCGCCACCAAGGCGCGCGAGGATTACGCCAAGATGCAGTACTACGAGATGTTCCGCGACGGCAAGAACGTGTACACCGAGCACTTCCAGACCGAGGCCAACGAAACCGACCCCAACCTGGCACCGGGTACGACCAAGATCAAGTAGCGACTAGCTGCGAGTTCATAACTGAAACGTCTGTCCGGGCGGAGGCATATAAGGTTCCCTGCTCGGACAGTCCTGCGCAAGACGGAGGCTACATTAAGTGGCCTCCTTTGCGTGCGGAACTCGCGATGAACCTTACATACCTCCGCCCGGACAGACGCCCTGTTGTTGGAGCGTGGCTTGTCTTGGGTGTATCGCCGAACATATATAAGTTGAAGGCCACGTTATGTGGCCTTCTTTGTTTGCGGAAAGTGTGTCCCGGAATTCTTGTCTGGAATGGGATGCAGTTTCCGCTTGGGACCCGATTGGGAAAGTGTGTCCCACTATTCAGCTGGATTCCGAAATGTATTTTCCGGTTGAGGCTCGTTGGGAAAGTGCGTCCCACTTTGGGGGCTGATTCTGGGACGTGGTTTCCGGTTGGCTCTCATTGGGAAAGTTCATCCCATTTCTCGGCCTAATTATGGGACGCAGTTTCCCGTTGAGGACCCTTTGGGAAAGTGCGTCCCGGTCTGGGCGCTCAAACTGGGATGGATTTTCCGGATGAGGGCTTGACGGAAAATGTGTCCCGTTCCGGGCGCTAATTGTGGGATGCAGTTTCCGCTTGCGGAGTCTCCACTCAACAGAAAACCCGGGTGGCCTGTTTTTTGGCTACCCGGGTTTTTGAGTTGTCGATATGTTCGACTGGCTACTAGTGGGTCTTGCGGCGCTTGATCAGCATGATGAGGGCTATCACTACGAGCGTTGCTCCCGCTGCTGCTGCGGTGGCGACTAGGGCGAATGTTAGGTCGCCGGTGTTTGCGAGGTTCTTCGCTGTGGTCGTAGTCTTGACCTTGGTGTCGGTCTTAGCTCCGTTGTCGGACTTGGGCTTGTCCGGGTTCGTCGGGGTCTCAGGAGTCTCGGGGTCCTTTGAGCCTTCGGAATCGGTTGGGCCGGCGGTGTTTACCAGCGTATGGTCCAGGAACTTCTTGGCGCCCGCACTTGCCTGTGAGAACAGGCGGCGCGTGCGGATCGGGGTGGCGTTCACCGTTGTGGGCGCCGTCTCCTCGGCCTCGATATTCACGAGCGTCGTGCCGGTGTCGAGGCCCACGTCGTTGTATCCCACGTGGCAGTAATACTGCGCACCGTCATCGTCTGCGGTCAGGTCAATCTCGAGCTTTGAGGCCGTTCCAGCCGCGAGGTTGCCATCGGCACCCACGAGCTTAAACTCTGTCTCGCCGCGGCCCTTGCGGTACCACATATAGGTCGGTGCCAGCCCTGTTTCGCTATCGTCGGCACCGAGTTGCTTCACATGGCCAATCGCCGAGAGCGTCAGGTGACTTCCAGCCGTGCGCTCAACCGAAGAGTCGTATCCAAGATCCGACCCCTCCGCAGCATCCGCCGCAGGTCCGCTCACGGTCATCGTCATGCCATCGGGCATGGTCTTGACCGTGATGATTGCCGAGCGAATACCTGTTTCGGTCGTGGATCCATTCTTAACGGCGGCGATGGCGAATCGATACTCCGTATTGGGCTGCAGCCCATCCCACTTGAGCGAGGTCTGCGTGTTGTCGGCAATCTTCCAGCTATTGACGACCGCATCCGCCGCATTGCTCTGCAGCATGCCCACGCCGTAGCTAAAGCCACTCTTGTTTGCGAGTACATCGTCCCAGCTAAACGTAACGCTGGTCGAATCGACGGCGTTTGCCGTAAAGCCCGTCACGGCCGGCGCGTCGGGCATCTCGACGTCCTTAACGTCATAGCCCACGATCCAGAACTGGTCGGTGTCCTTGGTGCCGAGCTTGTCGCCCGAGTCTGCCTCGAACTTGTCGACATCCACCGCGTTGACGCCCAGACGCCACACAAAACCGTACTTGCCCTGCGCGGCCTCGGGCAGGTTGTCGACGGTGCCGCCGTATTCGGTCGATTCACTCGAGGAGTTACCCGTAGTAAAGCCGGCGTTGGCACCAAAGCACAGGCCGCCAAACAACTCGTGCTTTGCGAGCTTCGCGCCCATGACAACGCTGCCGTTCAGCGTCAAGCCGAGCTCGAGCTCCTGCTCCTTGCCCTCCTCGACTTCGATGGTCTGCTCAATGCTCGCCCCCGACTGCGCGGCGGCGCCGTTAAACCCATCGTGCGTGTAGGCGCGCGTTACGCCAGGCTTGCCCAGGCCAAAGGAATCCCCAACGGGAGTCTCGCCGTTGAGCGTCGTTTGATAGGTTCCGGGTTCTCCCGACCGGTTGGTCAAAAAGTAGCTGAGCGGCGTCATATTGTGCTGTTTGGCAATGCGGTCATAGGCCTCGACATTAACGACCGAGGTCTGCGCGCCGAGCGACACGGGCGCCGCCATCACGCCCTTGCCACCAGTTTCCTCATTTTCGATCTCATACTCGTAATAGACCATCGGAATCGTGTAGAGCACGGCCTTGTCACCCTCGCCGGCATGCGACTCATAGCTTACGCTTGCGCTGACCGTGCGCTCGCTCCGGTAGTCATAGCATCCCTCGGCGGCAAAATCGACTGAAGCATTCATCGCGACCAGGGGCGGACCGGTCTGCACCTCGACGGCAACGCCCAACTCGGCGCCAATGGTATAGCCCTGGGATGTCCCCGTGCCCTTTTCCTCTCCGTATGACGTGCCGCCCAACACCAGATAGCCGTATGCCTGCTCCAGATCCTCAACATAGGGCGCATCCTGCAGCACGGCAAGCACGCGCGGGTTGGTATAGACCTTGTAGCGGTCCTTGTACGTGATCATGACGCTGTCGTTGTCGACATCGGGCAGCGCGAGCGAGATAAATGTGCCGTAGGTAGTGCCGCGACGGTTGCTCTCGCTAATCACCTGCTCCTCGCCGCGGCGCACCTTTCCGTTCTCGTCGAGCGAAAAATGCGAGGCGGTCATCCAATAGTAGTCATCGTTCTTGCGCAGGTCCTCGTCGCGGTGCTTGCCCACCACGGCGATAAAGCTCTCGTTATAGCGGTCCGAACCCGAGACGCTGCCCGCCTTGACGTCGCTGATCCACACCTGCTCTATACCCTTGTGGTCATGCTTGTTGCTGCTGTTGCATTGCTGACCGCTCATGCTCATGGTTCCGACCATGGACCCCAAGCCCTGAGCCCCGCTCTGTGCCGTGTTGCAGGCAAAGTCGCGGAACACATCGCCGCCCACGAGCACCTCGTCAACCGCCAGCTGCTCGGACAGGCCGTCAAGGTTGGCAGTGGCAAGGGCAATAGGCGCCAAGGTGCACGGATAGCGCTTATCCTGAGCGCTATCCTTCCATGCGCTGTTGGGCACATGCATCAGCCCATAGGAGGCGAGGAGCCCGTCTCTGTATTCCTTACAATCGGAAAGCTTGAACTCGCCAGACTCCGAGTCAAAATACGCGTAGCGGTACAGCGCGCCGTACAGCCCCTTGCTGCCGTCAGAAGCGCCGTAATCAAAAGCGCTGCGTTGCCAGTCATAGCCCGCAAGAATAAGGCCCGTGACGGTTTCACCCGTCTTCTTTCCTTCTTCATCGTAGGCGGCAAACGTGCCGAACGTCGCATTCGCAGCGACCATGGTCTTGCCGTTCGCGGAGAGGGAGATTGCGCCCGCGTCGCCCAGAGCATCGACATGGACGAGCGCACCCTTGGATGCATCCCACGAAAACAGCTCGCAATGCGTCGACTTATCAATATTCTTCTTGCCGTAGGGTGCCGAGACCACGATGGCGAGGTCATCGCAAAAATCGCGATCGAGGTCGCCGGCCGCTAGCGAAACGACAGGAGCTGACTGAAGCTGCGTCCAGGAGTCGTTCCCGCCCTTGTTGTGCGTGGTGTAGTCCGCGGCGTTACCGGCATCGATCTTGACGACGCTTTGCTTCCAGTTGCCGCCCTCCAAGTCATACATGTCGACTACAGCCTTGCGCACGCCGTTCTCGTCGACATAGCAGCCCGCGTAGACAAAAAGCTCGTCGACGCTGTCGCCATCGACATCGCCCGCCTCGACATCAAAGACGGCGTCGTGCTCTTGCAGGTAACCGGCATCCAGGTACTTAAAACGGCCTTCGTACATCATATTAGTGTTGACCGTCACCGGCAGGTGTGTGTCGAGAGTGCGCGTACGCCCGTTGCTAAACGAGTAGAGGACCAGCTCAACCTTTCCGGCGTATGACTTGCCGTCAATCGTCGTGGAGGAACTGTCGCCGTAGGCACGGAGCTCGGCAACGCGGCTCTTTTTGCCCGTGCTGGCGTCGCTGCAGAACTCAACACTCGTGGCGTGAATGCCCGAGAAACCGTTGTTGTCGTTGGCGAGTACTGTTGAGGACTCATTGTTGCTTAGGTACGACCAGGTGCCGCCACCGTAGTCGCTATGCTTGTAGAGATCGCTGTTCGTATCGAAGTTGTTGACGTTTTGCCAGAACTTTGCGGCGCCCCACACACTTCCATAGCCATCGGTGAGTTTGCTGCTGCCGCCAATGTCACCGCGCTCGACGTTCTCGAGCTTGTCGCGCAGAGTGTAGCGATTGCCATGGCTACCGTTAGCTGCCATATAGACCTCGCTGCGCGTGGCAAACGTCGTGGGGGTATCAGTGGAATAGGGGCCAACGGTATCGGCCGGAATGTCCTCGCTCGTGCCCAGACCCAGGGCTTGATAATCCTGCTCGGTCATATCGGTGATTGCGGGCGCGTCTGCCGCCTGGGCAACCTGGGGCGTGGCCGTGAAGCAGGCGACGCTCGTGGCGATCAACGCAGCAAGCGCCGCCGTCCCAACAAGCGGGATTTTCGACAGCCTACGGATACGGGGGTGTGGAACGTACATGAGGGACCTCGCTTTATTCGAGTGGAGTGGACTCATTTTTGCAAATGATACATCCGATGCCCGATATCACGTGTCTCATTTTCGCCAACGGCGTGTCTCATTTTTGAGAATCCGAGATGCCGCGGAAATCTTATCCCAGCTCAAAGGCCATTTCTGGGATGTATTTTCCGTCGAGTGCCTCATCGGGAAACTGCATCCCATTTCAAGCGTCGATTCTGGGACGCACTTTCCCCTTAGACCCTCAACCGGAAACCGCATCCCACTTTGAGCGCAAATTCCGGGATGCATTTTTCGAAAGCCTGCCCATCCGGAAAGCCCGTCCCACTTTGGACGCATCCGGGCACGGAACCATCGACCTATCAGGCCTCCCATCAATAAAGAGGCGTCCTCCCGGACGGCGGGGCACGAAGTTCATCGTGAGTTCCGCACGCAAAGAAGGCCACTTAATGTGGCCTTCATCTTGCGCAGGACTGTAGAGCAGGGAACTTCGTGCCCCCGACGCCCGGGAGGACGTTTCATTTAGAAAGATGGACCGACCGCCGTCAGCGATGGGAGCTACTCCCCCAGCACGGCCTTTTTGGCGGCTGCAGCCATGTTGTCCAGATCTTCCTTGGTGGGATGGTCCTTCGCGGCAACCCAGTTGTCGAGCAGCATCTTATAGCGCGCGTTGTCGGGATCTTGCTCGAGCATGGCCTCGTAGCGCTGCTTGACCGCGGGGCCCATCTTGCCCTGGCACATCGCCCAGCCCGCAAGCTCGGCATCCCCAGCCAAATTGGAAGTTACGCGGTCGATAATCTGCTGGTAATAGCTCTGATCGGCCCCAAAGCCGCAGGTGCCAAACAGGAAGACGCGCTTGCCGTGCAAAGCGGAGAGCAACGCCGCGACCGAAGGCGTGCACGCGCCCTTGTCGCACCAAAAACCGACGAGCACCGTGTCGGCCGCGCAGGCGCCCTGCGCCTCGAGCGCAACCTGATCTGCATCCGCATCGTCGCTCAACGCCGCGGCATGGACAAAATCAACACCCGCAGCCTGCAGAGCGCGCTTGATCGCGCCCGAAACCATCCTGGTATTACCGCTCTTGCTGTTAACCACCAAAGAGCACGTCATAGTCACGTTGCCTCGTTTCCCCCAAAACTAAAGCCACTAATGCAATTTATTAGATGAATATCTTAGTACTTACGTGACAGATGTAAACCACCGTCTGTCGACTGATTAATTTGCCCCACGGGCTTGCTCACTGGGCAAACTGGCTGCGGTAGAGTTCGGCGTAGAAGCCGCCTGCCGCCAACAGCTCGTCGTGTGTGCCGCGCTCGATAATCTCGCCGTCGCGCATTACCAGGATGCAGTCGGCGTTACGGATCGTCGACAGGCGGTGCGCCACGACAAAGCTTGTGCGGCCGGCCATGAGCTCGTCGAATGCCGCCTGCACCTGCAGCTCGGTACGGGTATCGATGCTCGAGGTGGCCTCGTCCAGCAGCAGAATCGCCGGGTCGGTGAGCATGACGCGCGCGATGCACAGCAGCTGCTTTTGACCCTGACTAAACGTGCCGCCGTCCTCGCCGATCACCGTGTCGTAGCCCTGCGGCAGCTGCACGATAAACTTGTGCGCATGCGCGCGCTTGGCCGCCTCGATGACTTGCTCGCGCGTGGCGTCGGGGCAACCGTAGGCAATGTTCTGGGCCACCGTGCCCTCGAACAGCCAGGTGTCCTGCAGCACCATGCCAAAGGCGCGGCGCAGGCTCTCACGCGTGTAGTCGCGCGAGGAGCGACCGTCGACCACGATGCGCCCGGCATCGATATCGTAAAAGCGCAGCAGCAGGTTGATGAGCGTCGTCTTGCCGCAGCCCGTGGGACCGACCAGGGCAAAGCGCATACCGGGCTTGGCGTCGATGCAGATATCCTGAAGTAGCTTGCGATCGGGCACGTAGCTAAAGTCCACATGCTCAAAGGCGACCTCGCCCTTCGGGGCGGTGAGCACAATAGCATCCGTAGCGTCGGGCTCCTGCTCGCGGGCATCGAGCAGCGCGAACATACGGCGCGCCGAGGCATAGGCCGTCTGGATCTGCGTGATGACGTTGGTGACCTCGTTGAACGGCTTGGTGTACTGGTTGGCGTAAGACAGGAAGATCTGCACGCCGCCCACCGTGAGCGCCGCAGGCACGCCCGTGATCACGCCCACGCAGCCGATCACGGCCACCACGGCATAGATGATGTTGTTGATAAAGCGCGTGCCGGGGTTAGAGAGCGAACCCATAAACTGCGCGCGCTCGCCCGCCGTGTAGAGCTCGGCGTTGAGGGCATCGAAGCGCTGCTGAGCGTGCGGACCGTAGGCGAAGGCGTCCACGAGCTTTTGCTCGCCCACGTACTCCTCGATATGACCACCGAGCTGTCCCTGAATGCGCTGCTGAGCGGTGAAGCTCTTGTTGGAGAGCTTGGCGATGGCGCCGGCCGCAAAGATGGAGAGCGGCGTGACGAGCACCACCACGAGCGTCATGGTCAGGTTGATGGAGAGCATAAACGCAAGCGTGCCCACAATGGTGATGACGCCGGTAAAGAGCTGCGTGAAGCCCTGCAGCAAACCGTCGCCCACCTGGTCGACGTCGTTGACCACGCGGCTCATAAGGTCACCGTGGGCATGGCTGTCGATAAAGCTGAGCGGCATGCGGCTGAGCTTGTCGCTGGCCTCCACGCGCATGTCGCGCACCGTCTCGTAGGACAGGCGGTTGACGCAATAGCCCTGCAGCCACTGGAAGGCCGCGGCACCAACCACGACCAGCGCGAGCTTGGTGACGAGCGGCAGCAGCGCGTCAAAGTCCACCCGTCCGGCGGCAACGATGAGGTCGATGCCCTCGCCGATGAGGATGGGCGTGTAGAGCTGCAAGATTACCGAGATGGCGGCGCTCACAAACGACGCCGTAAACGAAATACGATGTGGACGGACATAGCCCATCAGACGGCGGGTCACCGTGCCTACGGGATAGCGCTCGGGATCGCCGGGCTGGCGCGGGCCGTCGCCCAGGTCGTTGAGGTTATCGTTGCCGGACACATTAGCCGTCATCGTGGCGACCGAACCGGAAGAAGTATACGGATTCATTTAGCAGCCCTCCTTTGCGCATGCGGATGCCGGGGCAGTTGAGGCGGACACGGCCGCCGCGCTCCCCTGCTGGCCCTCGAGCTCCTCGCGACGAAGCTGCGACTGGCAGATCTCGCGGTAGAGCTGGCAGTTTGCGTACAGCTCGTCGTGCGTGCCCAGGCCCGCGACCGAGCCGTGATCGAGCACGCAGATCATGTCGGCATCGCGCACGGTCGAGACGCGCTGGCTCACGATGACCGTGGTAAGCGGCAGCCCACCCTCGGCAGCACCGCGCACGCTGCGCTCACGAATGGCATGGCGAAGCGCCGCGTCGGTCTTAAAGTCGAGCGCCGAGGCGGAGTCGTCCATAATCAGGATCTGCGGCGAGCCCACCAGGGCACGCGCAATAGTCAGGCGCTGACGCTGACCGCCGCTGAAGTTCTTACCGCCCGCCTCGACCGGGGCATCGAGCCCCTGCGGCTTGTTGCGCACGAACTCGCTCGCCTGCGCCATGTCGAGCGCCACCCAGAGCTCCTCGTCGGTCGCAGCCTCGTCGCGCCAGGTCAGGTTGCTGCGGATGGTGCCACTCACCAGCGACGCGCGCTGTGGAACGGTCGCGACCACACGGCGCAGCCGGTCGAGCGGCCAGGTGCGCACGTCGGCGCCCATCACGCTCACGCTGCCGGTACTCGCATCGTACAGGCGCGGGATGAGCGAGACGAGCGTCGACTTACCGCTGCCCGTGCCGCCGATAATGCCGAGCGTCTTGCCCAGCGGCAGCTCCAGGGTCACATCGTTGACGGCGTTGGCAGCGCCGGCGCCAAACGAGAAGCTCGCATGGCTCAAGCCCAGCGCAGGAACGGGAGCGACATTGCCCGGCTTGGGCAGCGCGACCGGCTGGTTGCCCTCGTCGGTGATGCTCGGCACGCAATTGAGCACCTCGTTGATACGTGACGCACTGGCGCTCGCCTTGGTAAAGACCACGACCAGGTTGGCGACGTACACGATGGAGGTCAGGGTCTGCGTCATGTAGTTCACAAAC
The DNA here is from genome assembly GCA_048485235.1 of Collinsella sp. Lineage (GTDB taxonomy): Bacteria > Actinomycetota > Coriobacteriia > Coriobacteriales > Coriobacteriaceae > Collinsella. The sequence goes on along the minus strand of DBFWCI010000045.1, from coordinate 42,890 downwards.
GCCATGACCTGGCCCTGCGTGAGCTCGCCCACGTTGACCTGAATGCCGCCCACCCACAGGATGGCGCACACACCCAGGTTCATCACCAAAAACGTCACGGGGTTGAGAACCGACGAGAGCTTGCCCACCGCGATGGCGGTATTGGCCTGGTCATCGGCGGCTTGGGCAAAACGCTCACGCTCGTGGCCCTCGCGCACAAAGGCGCGAACCACGCGGGCGCCCGAAAGCCCCTCGCGGCAAATGAGCGCGATGCGGTCGAGCTTTGCCTGCAGCTGCCTGTAGTACGGAATGCAGCGCGCCATGACAAACCAAAACACCAGGCCGATGGCGGGCGTGCAAATCAAAAAGATGATGCCGAGCTTAAGGTCGATGGCAAGGGCCGCGACCATGGAGCCCACCGCTAGGAAGGGCCAGCGGATGAGCATGCGCACGCCCAGCGCCACAGCGAGCTGCACCTGGTTGACGTCGTTGGTGATACGCGTGATGAGCGACGGCGTGCCAAAACGGTCGAGTTCGGCATAGCTCAGCTTGTTGATATGCTGGTAGAGCGCGCCACGAATGTCGGTGCCCATGCCCTGCGAGGTGAGCGCCGCCATCTTTTGGCAGACGAGCGTAAACGAGATGCCGATCACAGCCATGGCGGCAAGCAGCATACCGTAGTGGATAACGGCGTTCACGTCGTGCGCCCCAATGCCCTTATCGATCATCTGGGCAATCACCAGCGGCGTCAGCAGGTCAAAGATTACTTCAATCAACTTGCACGCAGGACCAATCACCATATACCGGCGAAACTTACCACCAAAACGCCTGAGCAGCTCAATCATGTATAGGCGCTCCCTATCATCATTCACATTCAATTCGAACCATGATAGTACCGCCACCCCAAAAGAAGCGTAAACAACTCAACAGGGATTCGAATCCTTAGACAGGTAAGAACCAGTACCTCGGCACAGCCAACGACCGGTACTCCACACGAGATAAAATTCAGATAAATGCGCCTTTGCAGGAGCCTCTTGGACCATGTAGCAGCCGATGTTTTGGCAACGCCAGCGAGCGGCATAACGTCAGGAATTCAATTATCAGATAAATGTGACCCTTCAGGCGGTTTTGGTCGGCTACCCGCGAGTGCCGGCAGGGCGCTTGGTAGTCGAGCGATCCCGCAGGCAAAGCCGAGGACCAGCGAGACACCAAGCGCCCTGCCGGCACTCGCGGGTAGCCGCGGCACCAAAAAGCGCCTGCGCACTCGATGGATCCGGATGCCCGACAGAGGCTCCTTATGGCTGCTTCCTTCCGGACCTGACCAGATTCGGAACATGTCGTCATCCGAACCCATCGAACGCGCTAGGCGCTCGGTATATCTTACCCGCTCCAGCCCGATGGGGCAAGGTAGCTAATTTGGGACGGGGCTTTTGACTACTTGGGCAATCAGATCGACAGGTGGTCAAATAAGCCCCGTCCCAAAAAGACTGGTCTGCTGCCATGCCACAAAAGGGGCCTATCTACTACGTTTAGGCCGCAGGGGTCAACCATAGCCGGCTTTTTCGAAAATCGGCAAGCTTTCTACCTGCGGTTTTAATTTCACAAAATCCGGGATGGTCGAGGGTGCTCGGCTAAACGTAGTAGATGGCCGCATTTCATGGCGGACGGTCCGACCCAAGGCCCAAGGCGGCCAGCCTCGGATAGCCATTCTCGATGTTGCGGTGGAATAGTTCCCGTTTTTGCCGCCTGAGCCGCCAAACAGGAACTATTCCACCGCAACTTATAGGGAGTTGGGTTTTAGAGGCGGGTGAGGTCGTAGGATTGGGCGGCTGCTTCGCCGGCGCAGATGAGGTTGGTTGTGGCTTCTTGCGGATCGAGTGCCTGTTCCAGGTCCATGGGCTTGCGGCAGATCGGAAGCACCAAGTCGATGCCCTGCACACACACCGCATCCAGGTTGTCAGCGCGACCGCCCACGACAGCGATCACCGGTTTGCCACACCGCTTGGCACGGCGCGCCACGCCCACCGGCGCCTTACCGGCGGCGGATTGCTCATCCATATTGCCCTCGCCTGTAATGACCAGGTCGACATCGCGCACGCGCTCGTCAAACCCCACGAGATCGAGCACCGTCTCCACACCCGAGCGTAGCTCCGCGCCGAGCGGCAGCAACGCCGCGCCCAAGCCACCGGCAGCGCCCGCGCCGGGCACGCCAAGCACCGAGCCAAATGTCCGTGCGTTCTCGGGTGTGCGCAACAATCCCTGGGCTCGCGCCTCGAAAATTGCCGCATCGAGCAGGCGACCGTAGCCGACCATCCAGCCGTCGTATCTGCGCAGCACCTCGACATCATCCGCCGGCAGGCCCTTCTGCCCGCCAAACACCGCCAGTGCGCCTCGACGCCCCACGAGCGGATTCTCGACATCGGAAAGCACAACGATACGAACATCATCCAAAGCCTGCAGCGCTGGCGCCAAATCGACGCTCGCCACCTGCTTAAGGCCGGCAAGACCGGGGGCGACATCGCATCCCTGATCATCGACCACACGCGCGCCCAGCGCCTGCAGCATGCCGGCGCCACCGTCGTTGGTGGCACTGCCGCCCAGACCAATATAGATAGTCTTTGCCCCGGCGCGAACCGCACGGAGTATCAGCTCGCCCACGCCATAGGTCGAAGCCGCAAGCGCCGCCGATTCCGTGCAGGGTGAATACCCAATACCCGCCGCCTCGGCCATCTCAATTACAGCCGAGTCGCGCTCGTCGTCCACCAGCATCCGGGCAGACACGCGGTCGCCCAAGGGACCTGCCACCTCGCAGGTCACAATCTCACCGCCGCACGCGGCAACGGCATCGAGCGTCCCCTCGCCGCCATCCGCCAGCGGCAATGCGGCCACCTGGGCATCGGACCACACACGGCGCATGCCCTCGGCAACCGCCGCCTCCGCCTGGGCACTCGACACGCTGCCCTTAAAGGAGTCGATCGCCAACAGCACACGGCGGGGTCGGCGGCACGCAGGACCAAAGTCAACCGCCGTGCCAGCATCCTCACCGGCACCTGCAAGCGCTGCGGCGTGAGCGGCGTGTGCTTCAAGATCGGCCCCACAACCGCAATCAGCGCCGCCCGCTCCGCGCAGACCGCCAAAATAGCTACTCAGCAGCTCGCGGCATTCATCCGCCAGGACCCCAGCCGTCACGTTAAACCGATGATTCAGGCGCGAGTCGGCATTCAAATCGTATAGGGATCCCAACGCGCCCGCCTTGGCGTCGCTCGCGCCATACACGCAGCGCCCCACGCGCGCGTTGACCATAAGGCCCGCGCACATGCAGCAAGGCTCGAGCGTCACGTAGACCGTGCAATCGGAAAGGCGCCAGCGACCGAGCGACCGAGCGGCAGCGCACAGGGCCGCGAACTCTGCATGAGCCGAAGGATCCTGATCGAGCTCGCGACGATTATGCGCCCGCGCGACAACCTCGCCGTCGCGCACCACTACGGCTCCGATGGGCACCTCGCCCACCGCCGCGGCGGCTCGCGCCTCGGCCAGCGCCTCGCGCATGAACTTCTCGTCGATTTCGGTGATCGTCATCGTTCGCCTTCCCTGTTGCAAATTCAAAACGATGCTATCATTACGACTCACGGAGAGATGGCAGAGCGGTTGAATGCGGCGGTCTTGAAAACCGTTGAGCGCGAGAGCGTTCCGGGGGTTCGAATCCCCCTCTCTCCGCCACCTTAGTGATTCACCGGCGTCATGGTCCGCTCAAACAGTGCATCGACCACGTCGGCCATCTCGGGTCGACGCTCAAGATCGTGGCCCGATTCCCACCAATTTGTGAACAACCGAATAATGCCACCGGCGATAAACTCAGACGTCGTCTCGAGTGACACGGGGGCCAGGGCATCCTCGGCAAGCACGTTCATCACACGCTCGCGGATGGAGCGGGCAATGCGGTCGCAAATAACGTTGGTCAACATGCCCGACATGCTGCTTGCCAAAATGTTATCCATGAGCCGCTCGTGCGCCAGAATCAAATCCATGGCATCGTCCAAAATCGCGTGCCGAAGCGCGCGCACGTCCTCGGCAGATACCACGCCGGCCTCATCGGGCTGTTTTTGCGGCAAGCCCGACATGAGCTCATCGATATAAAAGGCAAAGTAATCGTTCTTGTCGCGAAAGTGCTTGTAGAACGTCGTGCGGCGAATCATGGCGCGGTCGCACAGCATGGCAACCGTCAGGTCCTCAAAACGATGCTCCTCGAGAAGCTCGGTAAAGGCATCGAACAGGGCGCGGTAGGTTTTCTTGATGCGAAGGTCCACTGGTATCGCCATCCTCAGGGCAAAGACAACACTCGTCAATCTGTCGCATATCTTACACCTGTACCTCGCGCGCTTTGCCCCGGTGCCGACCCCGACGAAAACACAACGCTTACCGGAAAGTTCGGCACGGCAAAACGTTGCGGGTATACTAGTAGCGTTATACCAACGGCAGCTGGCGCATGCCGCCGCGGCCATTCGAAACGGAGACATCATGCTTCCCGTCATCATCGGCATCGTTGTTGTCATTGTGATTGCCTGCGCCATCGCCGGCATCTACAACAACATGGTCACCAAGCGTAACCGCATCGATAACGCCTGGCAGAACATCGATACGCAGCTGCAGCGTCGCAACGACCTGATCCCCAACCTGGTCGAGACCGTCAAGGGCTACGCCAAGCACGAGCAGGAGACGCTCTCCGCCGTGATCAGCGCGCGTAACACCGCCGTCAAGGCCACCACGCCCGAAGCCAAGATGGAAGCCGACAACGTGCTGACCGGTGCGCTGCGTCAGCTCTTCGCCGTAGCCGAGGCCTATCCCGATCTTAAGGCAAACACCAACTTTACGCAGCTGCAGGCATCGCTCGAGGATACCGAGAACAAGATTAGCTATGCACGCCAGAGCTACAACGACTGCGTGCTCAGCTACAACAACGCCATTCAAACGTTCCCGGCTGTCATCTTTGCCGGCATCTTCCAGTTTAAGGAGCGCCAGGGCTTCGAGGCCGCCGAAGCAGCCCGCCAGGCCCCGACCGTCAAGTTCTAGTAGTTTGACAGCGCATCCTTAATCGGCCAAATGCATAAACCGCCCCGTCGAATGCATACTTCGACGGGGCGGTTTCCTTTTTCGCGAAGGTCCCCCTCTAAGCGTCGTGCATTTTTAGGAGTATTCAACATAACCAAGAGCTTCGGGCGCCACGATAAATGCCAAAGACCGCGAATATCCCTGCAAATCAAACGCTGCCAGCCCATAACCCCGCCCATCATTCGTAGAAAACATCGAGAACTCCCGATTTTTTGCCCGAGATCGGTATGCAGGGACCTTCGACTGCAGAATACTCGCAAAAATGCACGTCGCCACCGCCCCCACATGGCGCGAAGCAAAGCAAAAGCGCAGCCTAAAAGGCCGCGCACCATCTTTATTCAGATTAATCATTGCCCGTTGTGACATCGCCGAACCCGCAGGGCAGAGAACAAGTTCCCTCCCGGCGCACTCCGCAGGACGCAAGAAGCCCTCGCCGCACGAAGTGCGCAGCGAGGGCTTCTTGCATGTCCGAGGACGCGCCGGGAGGGAACTTGTTCTCTGCCCGGATAGGTAAGACAAATTACGCGACGGTGTAAACCCAGTTGTGCTTATCCTCGACAGCACCGGACTGGATGCCCGTCAGGGTCTCGCGGAGCTTCTTCATCACGGGGCCGATCTCGGTGTAGCCAGCCGGGAAGGTCACGGTCTCGTCGGCGCCATAGACCTTGTTGTCAATCTCGCCCACCGGGGAGATGACGGCAGCGGTGCCGCACAGACCGCACTCGACAAAGGTACCGGCCTTGACCTCGGCCCACTCGACGGGACGTTGGTCAACGGTCATGCCCAGGTCCTGAGCAACCTGAACGAGCGAACGACGGGTGATAGAGGGCAGGATGGAGTCGGTGTGCGACTGCGGAACGACGAGCGTGCCGTCCTCCTTCACGAACAGGACGTTGGCGCCACCGGTCTCCTCGACATAGGTGCGGGACTCGGAGTCGAGATACAGGTTCTCGGCATAGCCCTCGCGATGGGCCTCCATCGTGGGCTTAAGGGACATGGCGTAGTTCAGGCCGGCCTTGATGTTGCCGGTGCCGTGCGGTGCGGCACGGTCGTACTCGGAAACGCGCAGCTTGACGGGCTTGAGGCCACCCTTAAAGTACGGACCGACCGGGGTCACGAGGATGCGGAACGTGTACTCAGGAGCGGGAGCCACGCCGATCACGTCACCGGAGCCGATCATAAACGGACGCACGTACAGGGTCGCACCGGAACCGAAGGGCGGAACCCAGGCGGCGTTGGCAGAAACGACCTGCTTGACGGCTTCAACGAACTTGTCCTTGGGGAACGGGGGCATCTCGAGGCGCTGCGCAGAGTTGTACATACGCTCGGCGTTCATGTCGGGACGGAAGCAGACGATGCTGCCGTCCTCGGCGGTGTAGGCCTTCAGGCCCTCAAAGACCTCCTGGCAGTAATGGAAGATGCCGCCGCACTCGGAGACATGCAGGGTGTGGTCGGTGGTCAGGCCACCCTCGTCCCACTCGCCGTCCTTCCAATGGGCCTCGTAGCTGTAATCGGTCTTCATGTAGCCAAAGCCGAGGCTACCCCAATCGATATCCTTTTTCTCGACAGTCATATGTCGCTCCTTACATACACAGTTGCATACTCGCGAACCCGCACGCAAGGACCGAGGCCGACCGCGTCGCAACGTCGCACGCCCGGAGCGTAGAGCCGGACGGGACACGCGAGCAGCATCAAAGCCGATGGCACGTCGATTCGCATGCACGAGATTGTACTCCGCACGCGCGTCGGATAAAACGTTTTTCTTTAACTAACTAAAGTATTTTCATTTGACCGAAGCAAAAAGGCCCGCCACCGTAAGCGGTGACGGGCCTCAACTGCACGGTTTGCGCGCTGGCTCGAGCTACGCGTTCTTTTTGCCCAGCTTAGCCTTAACCAGACCGACCACGGTCGGGATGATCGACACGGCAACGATGCCGACGATCAGCAGCTCAAAGTGCTCCTGCACAAAGGGGATGCCGCCAAAGAAGTAGCCCAGCAGTGTAAAGAGCGTCGACCAGGTAATGCCGCCCAGCACGTTAAAGATGACAAAATTGCGCCAGTGCATGCCGCCCATGCCGGCGATAAAGGGCACAAAGGTGCGGATAAACGGGAAGAAGCGGCCGAGGAAGATGGCCAGGTGGCCCCACTTGTCCAAGAAGTCCTCGGACTTTTTAATGCGCTCGGGCGTCATGGCCTTGACCTTGCCCGAAGCGATGATCTTTTTGCCAAAGAAGTGACCGATCATAAAGTTGCACTGATCACCCAAGATGGCAGCCGCCCATGCGACGGCCAGCAGGGCCACGATGTTAAAGCCACCGTTGTGGGCAAAGAAGCCCGAAGCAAACAGCAGTGAATCGCCAGGAAGGAACGGGAAGAACACCACGCCCGTCTCGATAAAGATGATCAGGAACACGCAGCCGTAGGCCATAAGCGGGCCGGCGGCGATCCAGCTGGCGATCGCGGTGCGCGGATCCTTAAGCAGCTCGGCGATAAAATTGATGAAACCCATGAAGTAAAACCTCTCAGTTGTGGGCGCGGATACGTCCAAGTTGACCAGTATACGGTTGCGGCGTCCCCTCGTGCGCAACCCCACAAAAGCATGACTCCATTACCAGCAAGTTTGCATAACTGACATCTGTAGCGCAATGGCGCCAAGATTGTCCTTCCTAATCCCTAGCGAATCGCTATACTTTATTGAATCGCATTGCCATGGCGCTAAGGGAGGGCGGCCGGTGAGCTTTATCAATACCATTCGCGAGGACATCAAGACCGTCCAGGCGCAAGACCCCGCTGCGCAAAACGGTCTGGTCATCTTCCTTTCCTATCCTGGCCTGCACGCCAAGTGGAATCACGTGCCCGAGCACTGGCTGTGGGAGCACGGTCATCGCTCGCTCGCCCGTGTGCTCTCGCAAATCACCCGCCACATCACCGGCGTCGAGATTCATCCCGCCGCACAGATCGGCAAACATTTCTTTATCGACCACGCCATGGGCGTCGTCATCGGCGAGACCACCATTGTGGGCGACAACTGTGTGCTCTACCAGGGCGTCACGCTCGGCGGCACCGGCAACGAGACCGGCAAGCGTCACCCCACCCTGGGCAACAATGTCACGGTGGGCACGGGCGCCAAGGTGCTCGGCAACATCCGCATCGGCAACAACGTCAAGATCGGCGGCAACTCGGTCGTCGTTAAGGACGTCCCCGACAACTGCACCGTCGTGGGCGTGCCGGGACGCATCATCAAGCGCAACGGCTGCCGTGTGTTCGAGGAGAGTTTCGACGCCAAGCAGCATCGCGAGTACATGCCCGATGACGCCGCCGAGCAGTCCGCCCTCAACCGCCAGGGCATCACCGAGAATGCCCGCCGCGTCAAGGAACTCGAGCGAGAGGTGGCCGAGCTCAAGGCCCTCGTCGCCAAGCTCGTGGACGAACGCTAGGAACGCAAGCGGCACAAAACGACATCGGCATCAACGCAAAGGCGCGCCAGGGAATTCATCCCCGGCGCGCCTTATTTGTGATGTGGCAAAGAGACTGTCCCTTTGTCACATTATGCGAACTGGCTCAGATAGAGGTCGGCGTAGGCACCCTCGGCAGCCAGCAGCTCCTTATGCGTGCCCTGCTCGATATTGTTGCCGTGATCCATGACCAAGATCAGGTCGGCGTCCACGATCGTCGACAGGCGGTGCGCGATCACAAAGCTCGTGCGCCCGCGCATGAGCGCGTCCATGGCACGACCGATGGCAAGCTCGGTACGCGTATCCACGCTTGAGGTCGCCTCGTCCAGGATGAGAATCGCCGGGTTATTGAGCAGCACGCGTGCGATGGTCAGCAGCTGACGCTGGCCCTGGCTGATGCTTTCGGCATCGTTGGCCACGCGCGTGTCATAGCCCTGCGGCATGGTGCGCACAAAGAAGTCGACCTGCGCGGCGCGCGCAGCCGCCACGATCTCCTCACGCGTCGCCTCGGGACAGCCGTAGGCGATGTTTTCGGCAATCGTGCCATCGAACAGCCAGGCGTCCTGCAGCACCATGCCAAACTGCTGCCGTAGCTCGCCGCGGTCCATGCGGCTCGTATCCACGCCGTCGAGCGTAATACGCCCGCCGTCAATCTCGTAGAAGCGCATGAGCAGGTTGATGAGCGTCGTCTTGCCCGCGCCCGTGGTTCCCACCACGGCAATCTTCTGGCCCGGCTCGGCGGTAAACGACACGTCGTGCATAAGCGGCTTGTCGGGCGAATAACCAAAGCGCACGTGCTCAAAGGAGACGCGACCCTCAACGCGACCCGGCAGCTTGGCGGCCTCGTCCGGCAGCGGATCGGCCTCCATCTCGGGCTCATCGAGCAGGTCGAACACGCGCTCCGCACTCGCCAACGCGCTCTGCAGCGAGTTGAAGGTAAACGACAGCTGCGTCATGGGTTCGGACGCCTCGTAGATAAACTGGAAGAACGCCTGGAACACGCCGACGGTCATGTGACCGGCAACCAGCATGCTGCAGCCCACCAGCGCGATCACGATCTGCGCCAAACGGCCGATAAAGCGCACCGCAGGGCCGACGGCATTGATCATAAAGTCGGCCTTGGCACTCACGCGTGCCAGCTCGCCCGAGGCCTGGTGCACCTCGGCAGAACTTTGGCGTTCGCGGTTAAACGCGCGGATCACCAGACGGCCCGAATAGCCTTCCTCGACCGCACTCGTAATCTTGGACACCCACTCCTGGCGCTCGCCCGTCACATCGTGTGTGCGGCGCGAGACGACCTTCGTCACCAGCAGCGACAGTGCCGTAAAGAACAGAAAGACGAGCGTAAGCTGCACGCTGAACACGAACATCACGCTCACAGCACCAACAACCGTGCCGATCGACACGAGCAGCTGCAGCAATCCGCGCTGCATGCTCTCGGACATCTTGTCCAGGTCGTTGGTCGCGCGGCTGACGACCTCGCCGGGACGATGCGCGTCAAAATAGGCGAGCGGCAGACGGTTGAGCTTTTGCGCGATGCGGTTGCGCAGGCGCAGATTGAGACGCTCAGCGACGCTCGACATCAAAAAGCTCTGGAGCGCATAGAACGAGGCAGCGGCAGTCCAGATCATAAAGTAGACGAAAATGGTCTTGCCGCAGTTCTCCCAGGTGATGCTGAAAGTGGTGTCGTTGGCAAACGCCACCTGAATGTGGCCCCACAGCTCATCGATCACGCGGGCGCTATATGCCGGCGCGGCGGTGTTAAAGATGACATAGAACACAATGCTCGCGAACACGATATAGAAGCGCCAATGGTCGCCGGCAGCCTCACTCCACAGGCGGCGCACCGTCGCCCAGGTATCCCGAGGCGTCTCGTCCTCGTCTTCGTCGTCCACGTCGCGCATACGCTCTGCCTCGGCGCGGGCGCGCTCGTCCTCGGCACGTTCGTTTTCCTCGTAGAGCGCTTGGCGGCGAGCCTCGCGCTCCGCCGCCTTGGCGGCTTCGTCCAGGTCGGGCGCGACGCCCGTCTCCTCGACTGTCTCTACAACCGCAGCGCCATCGACGATGCCCTGCTTCTTGAGCTCCTCGGTCATGCTACTCACCTCCCTTCATCTGCGATTCCGCGATTGCGCGGTACACCTCGCAGGTTTCCATGAGCTCGTCGTGCGTGCCTAGGCCCACGATCTCGCCGTCTTTGAGCACCACGATCTGATCGGCATGCAAAATAGTCGAGATGCGCTGGGCGATGATGAGCACCGCGGCATCGCACGTCTCGTCCTGCAGCGCATGGCGCAGTGCCGCATCGGTCTTAAAGTCCAGGGCCGAAAAACTGTCGTCGAAGATATATAGATCGGCATGCTTCATGAGTGCGCGGGCAATCGCCAGGCGCTGGCGCTGACCACCCGAGAAGTTCGTGCCGCCCTGGGCCACCGGCGTATCGAGCCCCTGGGGCTGGTCGAGCACAAAGGTGCTCTGGGCAACCTCCAGCGCATGGAGCATGTCAGCCTCAGTCGCGTCTTCGTTGCCAAAGCGCAGGTTGCTCGCCACCGTACCCGAGAACAGCCATGCCTTCTGCGGCACATAGGCGATACGCCCGCGGATGTCGTCTTGCGAAAGGTCGCGCAGATCGATGCCATTCAGGCGAATGGCGCCCTTCGTGGCATCGTGGAAGCGAAGCAAGAGCTTGGCCACCGTCGACTTGCCCGAACCCGTCGAGCCTACAATCGCCGTGGTCTGGCTACGGCGACAGGCAAAGCTCAGGTCGCACAGGGTATCCTCGTCGGCATCGTCAAAACGGAACGACATGTGGTCGAACACGGCCACCGCGTCGGCACCGTCAACAGACTCCGCCGCGCACGTGTCCAGCGTGCGCTTGCCGTCCACGATGCTCGGCTCAATCTCCAACACCTGCTGCGCACGGTTCAGGCATGCGGCGGCGCGTGGGAGCGTCAGAATCACCATCTGCGCCGTCATCACAAAGAACAGGATCAGGATCGCGTACTCCAGCACGGCCGAGATGCTACCGATTTGCATGGCGTGGACGCCCACGCGGTTGCCGCCCACCCACAGCACCGCCACCTCGGCGATATTCATCAAAAAGAAGCTGGAGCTGTCGAGACCCACAAACAGGTGGTTGACCTTGATGGCATTGGCCGCGTAATCGCTAAACACCTCGTCCAGGCGCTGCTCCTCGTGGCGCTCCTTGTTAAATGCGCGGATGACGCGCACGCCCACGATGTTCTCGCGCAGCACCACGTTCATGCGGTCGATAAAGCTCTGCAGGCGCATAAAGATCGGCGCGGCGTTGGCAACGGTAAAGACCGCCGCCACCAGCACGATCGCAACCACCACGCCCAGCAGCGTACCCATGGCGGGATCGATGAACCAAGCAAAAATGATGCCTGCCACGGCCAAGAACGGCACCGGCAGCACCAGCTGAATCGTCTGAAGGACAGCTTGCTGAATCACGTTGATGTCGTTGAGCGAGCGCGTGATCATCGAACCCGTGCCAAAGCGCTCAAAGTCGCTGGCGGACAGCTCGAGCGACTTGTCGTACACGGCATTGCGGATATCGCAGGCCACGTTGGCGGCCAGGCGCGCCGAAAGATAGCAGCCCAGCACCGTGCCGCCGCTGGCCATGCCGGTCGCGATAAGCATGTACAGGCCGTTGCGTAATATATAGTCGACATCACCCGTGGTAATACCGGTGTTGACCATGTTCGCCAGCATCGTGGGAACCAACAGCGTACCGACGTTATCTATCAGCACCGCAAACAGCGTCACCGCAATCAGACCGCGGTACGGCCTCATAAACCTCATTAAGAGTCGCATGCGTCCCCCTCGCCCTTATCGTCAGTCTCGTTCTCGGCGGCCACTTGCCGTTTAAATGCCTCGCACTCTTCGTTAAGAACATGGGAGAACTTACCGACCAAGCGCATGATCTCGCACTGTTCCCACGGCTCGAGCGCCTCGAATGCCTGTTGCTCGGCTTTTTGCGCCGGCAACGCGTAGCGCTTGGCAAACCGCACGCCTTCTTCGGTCAGTCGTACAACCTTGTTTTTACGACTGCCCTCGGCAAACTCCAACGTCGCAAGCCCTCGCGCCCTAAGCGTTTTAATCGCCGAATTGATGGTCTGTTTGCTGTAGAACCATTCACTCGTCAGCCGACTCACGGCAACGCTTCCGCCCGCTGCACTCGTGTCGACGAGCATCCAGTAGGCGCAGTCCGAAAGGCCGCAGGCGCGCGAGAACTCCGAATAGATATGGTCGAGTCCATTGAGCAACCGATCGAAGTCGACCAGCGTAACCGCACTATTCATCTATCCCACCATTCAATTGTCCGATTTTTGACCAATTATGTGTCTCTAGATTAGTCCGAGTTTTGACTATCGTCAACAGGCTCTCCGCAAATGCGTGCATTTTTATGGCCTATCGGCAGAAAAAGACCGCCGGCGCGGGGGCGGCGCCAGCGGTCACGTGAAAATCGGGTTTTATTGCCTGTTAAGCGGCGACGGCCTCATAGACCGTAGCGCCCGAGAAGCTGTCATGCAGGCTCTTGCCGGCAATCCACGGCAGCTCGACGACCTCGCAGACCGTGTTGACCAACTCAGAACAGTCAGTAAAGTGGCCCTTGTCGTTGAGGGCCTCGCAATCCTGAACACGCCAATAGCCATCGGTGTGCGTGATGTAGTACTCGTGATCGTTGATCGACACGAAAGCGCGCGTCTTGGAACGCAGCAGCTTCAGAAATCCTTCGAAATCGGTCTCGACGACATCTCCAGCCTGGAACATGATGTTACCTCCTGGCCCGGCGCCACCACGGCGCATTGATAAACGTTGGTACTCCTTTAGTAAAACCCTTATCAGAGGTTATGCGTTCGTCATTTAGGCAAGTGGTAAAAAACCGCAGGGTAGACGGGATAAAACGTTTAACCATCCCATTTGTTTGTCACATTCTGAAGGTACTTTTATGCAAACCTACTTTCCCAATTGGAATCTATCCTTTTGGCCGGGCAATTGACCGTCTATCGTTTGAGCCCGACGGGTATGAACGGGGCATCTGCAACGCCACCGCAAGGAGACACCATGGAGACTATCGAAGCACTCATTCACCGCCGCAGCTGCCGCAACTACAGCGATCGTCCCGTCGAGGCCGAAAAGCTTGCACGTATTATCGAAGCCGGCCAATATGCACCGAGCGGCATGGGCCGCCAGCCGGTGACGTTTGTCGCCGTCACCGACCCCGCGACCGTCGAGCGTCTCTCGCAGCTCAACGCGCAAGTCATGGGCAGCAACAGCGACCCCTTCTATGGCGCCAAGACCGTTGTGGTGGTGCTGGTTGACCGCAGCGTGCCCACACATCTGGAAGACGGCTCGCTCGCCATGGGCAACCTGCTCAACGCTGCCTATGCGCTGGGCGTTGATTCGTGCTGGATTCATCGCGCCCACGAGGTTTTCGATTCGCCCGAGGGCCTGGAGCTACTGGCCAGTTGGGGTCTACCCGCCGACGGCAGCCTGCGCGGTGTCGGTCACTGCATTCTGGGCTATGCCGAGGACACGCTGCCCGAGCCCAAACCCCGCCGCGACAACGTGGTCTACGTAAGGTAATTAGTTCCGCCATTCTACCGAACGGCGGGCTCGTTGACGCTGCGCGGGCCGCATTCACGCCAATCTGACGTTCAATTTCGAGGGCGCGACCAGAAGGTCAGCGCCCTCTCATTTCACGTCACCTTGGCGCAAATGCGGCTCGCTCGCTTTTGGCGACTGACATCGAATGAGCCACTGTCTTGGGCAGCTAAAAAAGCCCCGTCCCAAATTAGCTGCCCCACTCGCAACTTATCCCGCCGATGGAGTTATTGCCGTTTCGCTCGTCTGATTCGCATCGACGTCGTCGCCTTGCTTGTCTTCGTCCTTTTGCACATCGGCGATGGTGGAGGCCGCCGCAACGATACCGCGCTGGGGCGCGACGCTCGTCTGGGCCTGAGCGCCCTCGACAACTTCTGTACCTACATGCGCGAGCTCGGGCGATTTAAACATTGCGTCCAAGTTGGCGCCACCGCCGGCATATCCGAGCGCAGCGAGCGCGATGACGATCACTGCAACGGCGGCCACGATCGGCACGTAGCGATGCCAGCCGGCGGGATTGAGCCCGCTGCGGCGAGCCGCCCCGCGGCTGATGTAGCCGAGCGTTCCGTCGTGCTTGAGCTTTGAGCCCACCACGCGTTTGCGGCCCCACAGCGAGGACTCTGCCTGCATTGCCAAGCGGGCGCTTGCCGAAGGATAGCCGTATTTAGTGCGCTTGAACGAGCCATCAAACCCCGAGGCGTGTTTGCCCCACGTCACCGATGTTGTGCGTCGGTTGACCGGCGCGGCACTCCGCCTTCTGCGGCTCGGTTTTGAAGTCTCAGCCATATGCCCTCGCACGCCGTAACCAAATCGAAACAATAACGCTTTGGACTGTAGCACACGCGTCGCGTGCGGTCACGGGCGCCTCGCTCAACGGTCATCGTCCTTCAGCAAGCGCCACAGCGTTGTACGGCTTATGCCCAGCACCTCCGCCGCACGGGTTCGGTTGCCGTGGAGATGGTCTACAACCAGATGCGCGATATCTCGCTCGGTATCGGCCAGCGGTCGCAGGATATACAGGTCACTTTCAAGCGTCGGGGCGCCAAAGGTTGCGGTCTTAATCACGTCCTCTTGGGCGAACACTTCCTCCGCCACAGCGCGGTCCACCGTGCCCGTCCCCACCAATATATACAGTCGTTCCGAGACCTCGCGGAGCTGCAGATAGTTGCGCGGCCAGCGGTAAGCATCGAGCGTCTTCGTCGCCGCGGCAGACAGCGTGGGCGCTGCCGTCCCAAATGCATCAGCGAGATATTCCAAATAGCGCGCGACCTTCGTCGACGCGGCTCCCTGCTCGGCGATTGCCGGCGCGACGCTCACCGCACAGGCGAAGCGCTCGGTCACAAAGGCGGCTTGATCACTTTCGCCGCCGCCCGGCATGTCATTCGCCGTCAGCACCACATGGCAGCGCGTCGCCAACGCGGTGTCGGTCATCGTGGAGACCAGCTCGCGGAGGCGCTGGGGGCCAACCGCATTCCAGCCCTCAATGCAAAGGGTCAGCCCCGTTTGGAACAGCGGCGATTCGGAGCTTTTGAGCACATGGCGCCAACCGCGATCGGTGAGTTCATCGAGCGCGACGGAAACAAAGGGCTGATCGACAAAAGGGCCATCCAGATAGAGGCGCTTGGCAATCTCGACCTGACCCGCTCCCAGCTCGCCCTCGAGCATAAGGGGCACGCCGCGCGCATAGCTCTCGGTAACCGGTACAGCCACCGAGGCCGCCCCCTCAACGATGCCGTACGCGCTCGATTCATAGCGGACCTCAACTTCGTCGGCGTTGAGCCACTCGATGCCCGCATGCGCCGCGGCACCGCGCACCTCGCGGACCACAACGACCCAAAGCCTCCCGCCCTCTTTGTCGGTGGGGCGAACGGTCAGGCTCAGGCGCGTACCCTCACGCCCCATAACCAGACGCGCGCCGTCTCCTATACGGTCGAGACGCTCAGCGACAAAAGCCGCCACATCCCGCTCAAGCGCCGCGTCATTCATGGTCGAGATCGCGACGTCCCCACGCGCATCGATTGCCAATGCCGAGGCCCCGGCAGCAGCTAGGGCATCGGTCAAGATGTTCAGCTTAGCATTGCTATCCATGATTTGCCCCTGTCCGCGGCGACGTGCAACCGCCGACGGTCGCACGACCGAGTGTTTCAAAATTGAACGATATTGCTCACCAAACACTATAGGGCAGAAAGCGCCGTCCTGCGAGTATAGGTGTTGCCCCGCATCGCCATCCTGGCGGGGCGATAAGAGCTCTTCGGGACTTATAAACCTGCGGACAAGCCATACCCGCAAGAGCTCCTATCGCTCCACCGAAGGCTTGCGCTCACCGGCAGCCAGCACGCGAATAAGCTACTTCTCTACCAGATTCCCAGCACGTGCTGCATTCCCAAACTCATGCACGCAATGCCAATCCAGCAGCAAAAGCCCAACGCGATGGGCTTGCCGCCCTTTTTGACCAGCTCGACGATATCGGTATTAAAACCAATAGCCGCCATGGCCATCACAATAAAGAACTTCGACAGCTCCTTGATGGGCGCCGTGATGGACGCGGGAAGCTGAAGCACCGTGGTGATCACGCTCGCCAGCACAAAGAACAGCACAAACATGGGAAACGCACGTTTAAGCGAGAACGTGCTTTTGGCGTCACCGCCGGCCTTGCGTGCCAGATGCATCTGCCAGCATGCGAGGACCAGCGTGATGGGAATAATGGCCAGCGTCCTGGTGAGCTTGACCACTGTGGCGCTCTCGAGCACATTGGCGCCGGGATGCATGCTGTCCCAGGCGCTCGCCGCAGCCGTTACCGACGAGGTGTCGTTGATGGCGGTGCCGGCAAACAGGCCAAAGCCCTCGTTGGTCAGCCCGAGCATGCCGCCGAGCGTCGGAAACACGAGCGCCGCGATAACGTTAAACAGGAAGATGACCGAAATGGCCTGGGCAATCTCGCGATCGTCGGCATCGATGACGGGCGCGGTCGCAGCGATGGCCGAACCGCCGCAAATCGACGAACCCACACCCACAAGCGTCGCGATCTTACCCGGTACGTTCATGACGCGGCAGAGCACAAAGGCGATGACAAGCGAGGTCGAGATCGTCGCCACGATAATCGGCAGCGACTGGGCGCCCTTGGACAGAATCTGGGAGAGGTTCATGCCAAAGCCAAGCAGGATAACCGCGTACTGCAAGACTTTTTTGGACGTATAGGTGACGCCGGCGGCGAGCTGTTCGCGACGCTTCCTGGGAAAGACGAGCGCCAGGACCATGCCAAAGAGGATGGCAAATACCGGACCGCCGACCACCTCAATTTGTTTGCCGAGCAACGTCGCGGGAATGGCAATGATCAGGCAGAACAAGACGCCTTTCCAGCGCTCGCGAACGATATTTGCCAGTTGCATATGGGATTCCTTCTTTCTATTTCACGTTTGCGACGGCTTATGATACGGCAACATTGAGCACAGCCTTGCGCAAACACAGACTAAGATGCCGCAATAGTTCTCAGGCAACAGCCGAATTGCCCACCGCGGAGAGCTGATTCGCGGCATAATTAACAACTGACATATGAGTTTGATAGAACAGTTGCGAGGCGCTATGGAAGAATCGATGCACGTCGGCGAGCAGGAAACGAGCCTACAGGACCAGTCCTACCACACCATTCGACGCAAAATCGTCTACCTGGACTACAAGCCGGGCGAAAAGCTGGGCGTCAAGCAACTTTGCGACGACCTAGATATGGGGCGCACCCCTGTGCGCGAGGCTTTGGTTCGTTTGGCGCAGGAAGGCCTGGTGCGCACCGTGCCCCAGAGCGGTACCTACGTCTCGCCCATCAACCTCACCCTTGCCGAGAGTGCCTGTTACATCCGCGAGCATCTGGAAAAGCAGGTGATTGTGGAGTGCTGTGCGCGCGCCACGTCGGCCGGCATCGAGCAGCTCGACCGCGCCATCGTGCTGCAGGAAAAGGCCATGGCCGAAGAGGATCGCATCGGCTTCTTTTTGAGCGACAACCTCATGCATCACATGATTTTTAGCATCGCATGTCGCAGCACCGTGTGGTCGTGGCTCGAAGAGACCAATGCCGACCTGGAGCGCTTCCGCTGGCTGCGCGCCGCCACGCAGGTTCTCGACAATCAGGACATCGTGAACGAGCACAAGCAGATTCGCCGCGCTATCGCCGGTCGCGACCCCATCGAAGCGAGCTTTTTGGTCAGCAAGCACCTGCATATGATGTTCCGCAACCAGACCGAGGTTCTGGACCAGTTCCCCGAGTACTTCGAGACCAGCAAGCTCCGCTAACCTGCCAAATAGGGACAGGTTCATTTTGGCAGGTTTTATCTGGGCAAATGAAACAAGGCCCGGCTCCGCTGCAACGGAGCCGGGCCTTGGTCGCCAGAATGGCGGAACCAACTACTCCACGGTAACGCTCTTTGCCAGGTTGCGGGGCTGGTCGACGTCGCAGCCGCGCAGGATGGCAACCTCGCGGGCGAGCAGCTGCAGCGGGACGCTCGCCGTGATGGGGCTGAACACGTCGCGGACGGCCGGCACGCGAATGATGCAGTCGGCAATCTTGTTGATTTCCTCGTCGCCCTCGGTAGCAACGACGATGACCTTGGCGCCGCGCGCCTTGCACTCCATGAGGTTCGACACGGTCTTGTCGTAGGTGGCACTCTTGGTGGCCACGGCGATGACAGGGAAGCCCGGGTCGATCAAGGCAATGGGGCCGTGCTTCATCTCGCCGGCGGCGTAGGCCTCGGCGTGCAGGTAGCTGACCTCTTTGAGCTTAAGCGCGCCCTCGTAGGAAATAGCGGCACCCATGCCACGGCCCACGAACAGCGCCGACTGCGCGTCCTTGCACAGCAGGGCGGCCTCATGAACGGCCTCGGTTTGGGTATCCAAAATCCACTGGATCTGCTCGGCCGTATCGGAAAGCTCGCGGAACAGCATGCGCGCCTGCTTGGTGGTCAAGCGGTACTTGACCTGCGCCAGCAGCAGGGCCAAAAGCGTAAGGCTCACGACCTGGCCGATGAAGCTCTTGGTCGAGGCGACCGCGATCTCCTTGTTGGCCTTGGTGTAGATGACGCCGTCGCTCTCACGCGCCACGGGGCTGCCCACCACGTTGGTGATGCCGAAGACCTTGGCACCCTTGATGCGCGCGTCGCGAATGGCGGCAAGGGTATCGGCCGTCTCGCCCGACTGGGACACGGCCACGACGAGCGTCGTCGGCGTGATGATGGGGTTGCGATAGCGGAACTCGCTGGCCGCCTCCACCTCGGTGGGGATGCGAGCCCAGCCCTCAATGAGATTCTTGGCAATGAGGCCAGCGTGATAGCTGGTGCCGCAAGCGATCACGTAGACGCGGTCGATGTCGTTGAGTTCCTCGAGCGAAAGGCCCAGCTCGTCGATGTCGAGCTCGCCGGCCGGCGTCATACGACCAACCAGCGTGTCGCGCACAACGCGCGGCTGCTCGTGAATCTCCTTGAGCATAAAGTCGGGATAACCGCCCTTTTCTGCCATGTCCAGGTCCCAGTCGATGTGGGTGACCTTGGGCTCGATAACGTTGCCGGCCTCGTCGGTGTACTCGACGCCTGCGGGCGTGAGCTTGGCAAACTGACCGTCCTCGAGCACCACGACATCGCGGGTGGCGTCGATGAGCGCGATGACATCGGAAGCAACATAGGAGCCGGTTTCGCCCACACCGACTACGATCGGGGAATCCTTGCGGGCCACGGCGATCACGCCGGGCTCGTCAGCGCACACGGCGGCCAGACCATAGGCACCGACCACGTGGGTGCAAGCCTCGCGCACGGAGGCCATCAGGTCGTGCGTCTCGGCATAGGCCTCTTCGATCAGATGCGCGAAGACCTCGGTATCGGTCTCGCTCTTAAAGTGGTGGCCGCGACCCTCCAACTCTTCGCGCAGCTCGGCGAAGTTCTCGATGATGCCGTTGTGGACGATGGCGATACGACCGTCGCAGCTGGTGTGGGGGTGAGCGTTAACGACGGAGGGCTTGCCGTGGGTGGCCCAACGGGTGTGGCCGATACCGCAGGTAGCGTCGCTGTCGATATTGGAAAGCTCGCTCTCCAAGCCCGCGACCTTACCCACGCGGCGGATGACATCGAGGTGCGCCGCGGCGCCCTCGCCCACCTCGAGCGCGACGCCCGAGGAGTCATAGCCGCGATACTCCATACGCTTGAGGCCCGTGACCAGGATGTTCTTTGCAATATCAGAGCCGGTGTAGCCGACAATTCCGCACATAGGATAAATCCCTTCGTCCGCTTGACTGCAAAACGTCCACGCACAGGGGGCGCTGAGACGCATAACGTTCGAGTATTGTACTCACGCAAACGCAAGCTGATATACCAGAGGTGGTATCTCAACTTAGATACCACTCGATGCACACACGTCCAGCCGGTCCAAACCACCACAAAGGTACCTGCCCCCTTCGTGGTGGTCGCGCTGGCAACGGCGTTTCCCCAGATAAACCTGCCAAAATAAACCTGTCCCTTTTTGGTAGGTTTGGGATGCTACAATCTGGCTTGTACTTGAAACGCATCAAAGGGGCCGCTATGGCAAAGGTAAAAATCAGCGACGTCGCGCGCGAGGCCGGGGTTTCGTTGGGCACGGTTTCCAACGCGCTCAACCACCCCGAAAAGCTGCGCCCCGAGACCCTCAAGCTCATCAACGAGACTATCAATCGCCTTGGCTACCTGCCCAACCAAAGCGCCCGTCAGCTCGCGGGCGGCGCCACCAAGTCCTTTGGCCTGGTGCTCCCCCGTCTCGATCACGGCTTTTCGCTCCAAATCGCCAGCGGCGCCCACAACGAGGCCCGCAAGCACGGCTACGACTTGCTCATCGCCAACGCCGATAACGACGATATTCTCGAGGATCATTACCTGCGCTACTTTATGGGCACCCAGATGTCCGGCGTCATGGTTCAGCCCATGGCATCCCCCGACTGGCACCCCGCCATGACCAAGATGCCCGTGCCGATCGTCCATCTGGACATCCATTGCTCCGAGCCCGGCTACTACGTAGCGGCCGACAATGAGGCCCAGGGTCGCATCATTGCCGAACTTGCCATCGCCCGCGGCGCGCACCATATTGTCGTCGTCGGCCGAGCAGCATTTATGCAACTCACCCTGCGCGTCCTTGGCATTCATAAGGCGCTCGCCCTGCACCCCGATATCAAGATCGAAGTCATCGACGCCGGCGAATGGAATACCGCTGCCGACGGCTACGGCATCGGTGCCCAAATCGCCGAGCGCCCCGCGGACGAACGTCCCGATTTTGTCGTCGGCCTGACCGATGTGTTGGCCTCGGGCGTCGTTTCGGCACTGGTCGACAAGGGCATCTCTGTCCCCGGGCAAGTACGCGTAGCAGGCTGCGATGGCAACCCGCTCGCTTGGAGCGGATCGGTCCCGCTCACTACGGTAGCGCCCCCGGGCTACGAGATTGGCCGCAAGGGTGTCCAACTGCTGATGGAGCAAATCGAGAACAAGGCCCCGGCAAAGATCAAGCATATCCGTGTCGGCTCCGCAGCGCGTACCGTCACCGCAGTCGCCGCCGAGGATATCAACCGCCAAGAACTGGTACGTCCGTTCCTACTGGAACGCGCCAGCACCCAGGCAAGCAGCCAGACCGACGCCACGGCCATCAACCTCGGTGCGTATCTATAGCACGCCCGCGAGTATGCTAAGTCGCCGCTTAAGCAAAAGGGGCCCGACCATTGCCGGACCCCTTTTGCTTAAGCGCAAACGTGAGCAATCGCTCGTTTCAACGCCGCAATTTTCTAGCGCACAGTCTTGATTGCCGCCGCCAGGTCGAACAGCGTATCGAGCACGGCCTCGCAGCCATCCACCACGTCCTGCGGCAGCGGCACGATATCGGGGACGGCGAAGACATGGCATCCGGCCGTGATGCCCGAGACGCAGCCGTTGCGCGAATCCTCGACCACGGCACATTCCTCGGGAGCAAAGCCCGCGCGCTCGCAGGCGAGCAGATACATCTCGGGGTCGGGCTTGCCGTGCACGACGTCCTCGCCACACGTTACCGTTTCAAACTTGCCAAAAAGACCGACCATCTTAAGGTTGCGCTCGGCCGTAACGAGGCGCGACGACGTCGCTAGACCCACGTGATAGCCCGCAGCCAGCAGCTCGTCTAGGCACTCGGCGGCACCGGCCTTAAGTTCCAGTTCGGTCTTGACCATCTCGTCGCGAATCTCCTTGTGGCGACGATAGATCGCCTCGGTGGTTTCATGGCTGCCGTAATGCTCATCAAGGATGTCCATAACATCGGGCAGCGTGCGGCCGATAAACTGATGGATCAGCGCTTCATCAATCGCGAGCCCCAGCTCAGCGGCGCCTGCCTTCCAGGCCTTAATCCCCAAACGCTCGGTATCGACCAGCGTTCCATCCATGTCAAAAATAACAGCCTTGATCATATCGGTCCCCCATCGACTCTCGCTGTCGCATTGCCGCAACTCTACCGCATTTGGCAACTTGTATATAACGTATATACCATATTGCACTTTCGTTACACAGATAGAAGTCTTATGGCAAGTAACGCATTAGGATTATAGTTTTCGATCGAGTACTCAACGATAAGGAACGTTTCATGATTTTAGACACCACGGCACCCGCAGAGGAGCTTCAAGACAAGCTATCGGCGCTCGAACAGCTGCTTTTGGCATACGGGCGCGTGGCCATCGGGTTTTCCGGCGGCGTTGACAGCAGCTTTTTGGCCGCCGTGTGCGCCCGCATCATGCCTACCAATACCCTCCTCATCCATCTCACCACGCCGCTCATCGGCACGCCCGAACAGACTTCGTTTGAGCAGTCCGTTGATGGACAGGCCAATGAGGGGCCGCATTTTAAGCTCCCCGTGCTCAATCTTTCGGTGGATCAGCTGCAGCTCCCCCAAGTAGCCTGCAACGATGCTAATCGCTGCTACCACTGCAAGCACGCCGGCTTTACCGCCATCGTCAACCACGCCAAGTCGCTCGGCTTTCCCACCGTCATCGATGGCAGCAATGCAAGCGATCGCGGTGACTACCGCCCCGGCATGCGTGCGGCAGAAGAGCTCGGCGTACGCTCCCCTCTCATGGAGGTCGGCTTTACCAAGGACGAAGAGCGCGAGCTGCTGCGCGCATGGGGCTATCCCGTTTGGAACCTGCCGGCGGGAGCATGTCTTGCCACCCGCGTCCCCACGGGCGAGGAGCTTACGCGCGAGAAGGTCGATTTGATCCGCACCTGCGAGGACTACCTGCACGATCTTGACCTGGCACAGGTACGCGCGCGCTTGGTCGGCGGCTGCATGCATATCGAGGCCGCACCCGCAGATGTCGCCAAGATTGCCGCGCTCGGCGGCACCGCCGTCGATGCCGAGGGCAAGACCCCGCTGCCCGCCGCCATCGAGTCCGCGCTGCGCGGGCTGGGCTGCGACCATATCTCCCCCGAGGTCACCCCCTACATTCACGGCAACATGAACCTTTAGGTTACGCCGTTTTACAAACGGCGTAACTGCTCGGCGCTGCGCGGGCTCCGGACACGGCAATCTGACGTTCAACTTCACGGGCGCGACCAAAAGGTCAGCGCCCGCTTGTTTCACGTCACCTTACCGCACCCGGAGACCGCTCGCTCGCATATGCTCAACCTGCACTGCGTTAACTGACCCGCCAATAAGGGACAGGTTTATTTTGGCAGGTTTTATCTGGGGAAATATCGCGAGGCAGTCGCCCCCCTAGCACCCATCTCACTTCGAGAGACACAAGAGGGGCGACTCGGCTGCATCTACTTCTTCCGATAGCGGCGGTTGCGGCTCGTCGATGAACCCATTACTTCGATGAGTCCTTTATCCGCCATTTTTGGCAGATGGTAGCGGACGGACGAAATTTTGACCCCCGATGCAACCGCTATTTCTCGCGCCGTCATATCCACTTCGGCTCTGAGAGCCTCCAGGATCCTATCCGCTGTCGAAGCTGACGATTCTCTGCTCATATCGATAATCTCAAACGTGTCTTTGCCACATTTTGACAGGACATGTTTATCGACAAGATTCCCGCAGATCAGGCGAATGTCATCCGAATCCCACTTCAGGGCCTCTCGTATTTTTTGAACATCGCATACGCACCCATGCTCCCGCATAAACATGAGCAATGTTTCCTCGCGATCCGTCAGCTCGGTGCCCACATGGCTCTGAATCCACGTGCGGTTTTCAGCAAGCTCCGCCCCGTGCCGGGAAAGCAGCACCGTAAACGAATCGGCCTTAACGATAAATTTCGGCCTTCCAAGCGAACGAGACTCCATCTCGCGAATCATAGCCGGGATACCAGATCCCTGGCTTTCTGCAACGGGCCCCTCGGCATGCTCTAACGGCGTCGCCCCCATTAGGCTCATGAGCTTTGGGTTTCGGCAGCGCGATTCCCCGTCTGCAAGATTGTCCACCGTCTTTCCGCCCCAAAGCCCACCGGGGTTTTTGATCTCTATTCTGTCTGGATAGATATCGACACTCACGGCCTGCCCCACAAACATGGGCGAATATTCTCGATGGATGCAGGCGTTTGCCAAGGCCTCGCGCAAAACCTCCTGGGGAACTTCCCAATCCTCCCTTCTGCCAGCGCCTTGCACTATCGCCGCTTTGCGCAAGTTCCGTCCAATCGCGACAAGGGCATCTTCGATGCAAGCCGGAATCGGGCCATCGCACAACTGGCGGTCAATAAACCGGGGTTGCCCGGGTGCAGATTTTTCCACATCGGAATGAACGGCGACATCAATCATGAGTTTGGGATAGAACTGCTGGGGGTAAATTCCCGCCGACAGAAGCCCTGCGAGCTTCACCGCACCATCCTTTGTAGTGATATTGAGTCTGACCAGCTGCTTTTCCAGCGTATCGGCCCCGCGCAAAACGCGGGGGGTCTGCAGCCGGCGATTTGCGATAATAGACCGCACGACATCTGGATCCAAATCCTCGACTGTTGCCTCCGAAACCACCGTGCCGTCTGCATCGCTCGGAAGCAACGCACTCTGCAGCTCATATAGCTCAGCGGGTGACATCTTGATATCTTTATCATCCACGCGCTTGTAGCTACCGTTCTGCACGCCGCGCGCGCCGATATAGCAAGGCTTCGCTTTAAGCTCAAGTTCAAAGATGCGCACCAGAAGCACCTGGAGCCCGTCGACCTCGCCTCGATCAAGCTCGTACCGTGGCGCATGGGTCACCACTGCCGCTGAGCCTCCGTCTCCGATACCCGAAACAAACTGATCGCGCACCCTATCGATAGCAAAGTTAGCCGAAGGAACAAATCCTTCGGCTTCGTTTAGGCCCAAAATAATGAGCCCACCCGCAGTGTTCGCAAAAGCGCTCACTGTCTCCCATACGTCTGCGCTCAATTTATTCGTGCAGGCTTTAACTTCTACCGATGCGTCATCAGTCCCCCGCCTGCGAAGGCGCTCAACGATAAGGCCAAGAGGTTCATCCAGCAGCATTGGCATTCCGTCTCTCTAAAACGATAGATTTATCTCTCTAAAGTATAGTATATCTCTCTAACTTTAGAGAGATAAGCACCTTATTTTAGAGAGACATTTAGAGAGATGTATCGAATTCACTGTTAGATAGCCCAATGTTATCTCTTTAACTGGCTTTCTCTTTAGAGAGACAATTAGAGAGACGAGCGCGACCTCTCTAATCAAGGGCACCACTCTTTAAGGTGCACACTCCCTAACCGTGCCCTAAGTTGCGGTGAAATAGTCCCCCGATTAACCTGCCAAAAAGGGACAGGTTTATTTTGGCGGGTTTTATCTGGGGAAACGCAAAATAGCCCCACATACACAACCACCGCAGCTCCATATGAGGCAAATGAATCAGTAGCGTCTATCCCAAATCTTGAGTATTTGTTCGACAGAACGGCCCCTGCCGGCTCCTGCTAGACTGGTAGATTCCCAACCGTCCATCCAGGAGCCGCAATGTCGCGCAAGTCCGCCTACAAGCAAGTACTTTCCATCGGCGCCGCCGTGGTGCTGGGGTTTGCGCTGTTCACAGGGTCGCTCGACGGAGCGCCCAAGTTGTTGTCGCCGCAAAGTGATGAACAGGCGGCAGCTCTGGCCGAAAAACAAAACGAAAGTCCCAGCCGCACCGACGACGAGGCGGACCTGGTCGATCGGCTCGAATCAGGAACGGCGAGCTCCCCGGACCCTCAAAACAGCCAGGACTCTGGCGATGGCTCCGATTCCGCCACAACCGACACCGGCGACGGCGCTTCCGCGGACAGCGCCGCCACCCCCATCGACGAGGTCGAAAACCCCGACCTCAACCGCGCCCGCGGTGTTTATCTCAGCAGAATTCCCGACTACGCCGGCAACCCCTACGTTGCCCTGCGCGCCGACAGCACGCACCCGCTCGGCACACCATCATTCACGCTCGATGAATACGAGCGCGCTACAGAAGAGGGTTGCTTTAAGAAGTTCTCCAAGCTTGACAGCCTGGGCCGCACCCGCAAAGCGCTCGCCTGCGTGGGCCCCGAATCACTCGGTCAAGACGAGCGCGGCGATATCTCGCGTATCCATCCCGCTGGATGGCGCCAGCAGCGCTACGACTTTATTCCGGGCCAGAGCCTCTACAACCGCTGCCATCTCATCGCCTGGTCGCTCTGCGGCGAAAACGCCAACCGCAAGAATCTCCTCACCGGCACGCGTTATCTCAACGAGACAGGCATGCTGCCGTTTGAGGAGCAGATTCTCGGCTACATCCGCGAGACGGGCAACCACGTGCTCTATCGCGTCACACCCATGTATAACGAAGAGGAACTTGTCTGCCGCGGCGTGCGCCTTGAGGCGCAATCGGTCGAGGACCACGGCAAGACCCTCTGCTTCCACGTGTACTGCTACAACCTGCAGCCGCACGTGCAGATCGACTACGCCACCGGCCGCAACCAGGCATCCGGAGACTAGTGCCGACCGCACCGCCCGTAACCCAAAAATGATTCGTTTTCCTCCGTCCCCATGGGATCAAAAAAGGCCGCCCTGGATTACCCAGGGCGGCCTTTTCGTCAGCGTCCACATTGCAGGCAAAACCACACGCTACTTGGCGCGGCCCTCCTCATAGCGCTCGACCAGCTTGGCCTGAACATCGTAGGGAACCTGCTCGTAGCCAGCGGGCTTCATGGTAAAGTCACCCGTGCCGCGCGTGATAGAGCGCAGGCGCGTCGAATAATCCGTCAGCTCTGCCAGCGGCGCCTGGGCAATGACCACGGTGTCGCCGCGCTCATCGGTCTCCATACCCGTCACGCGACCGCGCGATGCCGAGATGTCGCCCATCACAG
This sequence comes from Collinsella sp., assembly GCA_048485235.1. Classification (GTDB taxonomy): domain Bacteria; phylum Actinomycetota; class Coriobacteriia; order Coriobacteriales; family Coriobacteriaceae; genus Collinsella. The sequence continues at coordinate 15,419 of DBFWCI010000045.1, read as the reverse complement.
CGCCGGCGTAGCTTTCGGGAATAGTCACCGTGATTTCCTCGATGGGCTCCAGCACCACCGGGTCGGCATCGGCGCACGCCTTGCGCAGGCCGATGCGAGCCGCCGCGCGGAACGCCATCTCGTTGGAGTCGACGCTGTGATACGAGCCGTCGTACACAGCCACGCGAATGCCCGTGAGCGGGTAGCCGGCAATGATGCCGTCCTTCATGGTCTCCTGGACACCCTTGTCCACGGCGGGGATGAGCGAGCGCGGGATGCGGCCACCCACGACCTCGTCTACAAACTCATAGCCATCGCTCGTGCCGTCGGGCCCAATGAGCGGCTCAACGCGCAGCCAGCAGTCGCCATACTGACCGGCACCGCCAGTCTGTTTCTTGTGGCGGCCCTGCGCGCTTGCCGTACGGCGAATGGTCTCGCGATACGGAATGCGGATCGGCACGCTCTTGGCCACGACCTTGGTGCGATCCTCCAAACGGTTGAGCAGCACCGAAACCTGCGCCTCACCAACGGCGGAGATAATGGTCTGGCCCGTCTCCTCGTCACGATCGATGCTCATGGTCGGATCGGCCTTGCAGGCCTTCTCGATAAACGTGTAGAGCTTCTCTTCGTCGCCGCGATTCTCAGCCTCGATGGCGATGCGGTACTGCGAGTTGGGGAACTTAAACGCCGCAGCCTCGACCTTGCCGGTAATCGAGAGCGTATCGCCCGTCTCGGCCGCCAGCTTGGGTGCCACGATAATGTCGCCGGCATAGGCGTGACCGACCTCGGTCATGTCGCGGCCGCACATCACATACAGGTGAGCCAGACGGTCGCCCTTGCGCGTGCGCGCGTTGACCAGCTCAAGGCCCGGCTCAAGCGTACCCGTCAGCACCTTAATAAAGCTGATGCGACCCTGCTGCGGATCGGCCAGGGTCTTAAACACAAACGCCACCGGACGATCATCGTCGCTTGAAATCTTGAGCGAATCGCCGTCGATAAGCGGCATCTCGCCGTAGTCGGTCGGCGCCGGGAAGTATGTGGCGATGTCGTCCATCAGCGAGTTGACGCCCTGCTCCTTAATGCAATCGCCCGCAAAGACCGGCACAAAGATGCGCTCGGCGATCGCCTTCGACAGCAGGCCTTCAAGCTCCTCCTGCGTCAGCGTCTCCTCGCCTTCCAAGTACTTCATCATCAGTTCATCGTCAGCCTCGGCCACCAGCTCGCACAGATGGTCATGGGCTTCCTCGGCCTGGGCACGATACTCCTCGGGAATCTCCGACTCAACGGCTTCGGTGCCGTTGCAATGGCGCGCCTTCATGCGCACCAGGTCGATGATGCCGTCAAAGTCCTCGCCCTCGCCCCAGGGAAGGGTCACGGCGCCCAGGCGCGTGCCAAAGCGCTCTTGCAGCAGGTCCATCGTGGTCGCAAAGCTGGCCTCGGAGCGCGACAGGCGGTTTACGAACACCGCACGCGCCAGTCGCAGGTCCTCGGCGGCATACCAGAGCTTAACCGTCGTAGGCTGCGGGCCGGCCTCGGCGTCGACCACAAACAGAGCCGTCTCGCAGACGCTCATCGCGGCAAAGGCGTCGCCGATAAAATCGGGGTAGCACGGGGCATCGAGCACATTGATGCGCGCGCCCTTCCAGTCGATCGGCGCGATGGTCGTCGAGATGGAAAATGCACGCTTGACCTCTTCGGGGTCATAGTCGAGCGTGGGCTTGGTGCCGTCGTGGCCGCCCAGGCGGGCGGTCTTGCCGGAAAGGTGGAGCATGGCCTCGGCGAGTGAAGTCTTGCCCACCCCGCCTTGGCCTACGAGCACCACGTTCCTTACGTTACCGGTCTTGGGAGCACCCATGATGACCTCCTTGCAGGGCCGCGCGCAATGCGCGACGCCAACGGGGAGAGTTCGCGGTCGGTGCCATCCCGGGAGCAGCATGGTCGGCAGCCGAGCCGACTCACCCTCCAAATGTCCTATGCCACCACCCTACCCTCACGGGCGGCTGTCCATGCATACCTTTCGGCGCACGTATGAATACAGGCGGCGAGAGGACAGAGCAAGTATGCCAGGCGATTATTAAACCCCATCGATACAAATAAAAGCCGCCGCAGTCCATAAGACCCGCGGCGGCTTCTTCTCAATACATAGCTGAGCTTAGCCCTCGATACGACTCAAGAACTCACGGGTACGTTGCTCACGCGGATGATCGATAACCTGCTCGGCCGGGCCCTCCTCGACAATGCGGCCTCCGTCCATAAAGACCACGCGATCGGCAACATCGCGCGCAAACTGCATCGCATGGGTCACGATCACCATCGTCATATTCTGCGCCGCCAGGTCTTTAATGACACGCAGCACCTCGGCCGTTAGCTCGGGATCGAGCGCCGAGGTCGGCTCGTCAAAGAATAAGATTTCCGGATCGAGCGCCAGGGCGCGGGCGATACTCACACGCTGTTGCTGACCGCCCGAAAGCTCACACGGCACCTTGTTCTCGTTGCCCGTCAGCCCCATTTGTGCAATCAGCTCGTGAGCGCGGGCTTCCGCCTGCTCGCGCGGACGCTTAAGCACGCGAATCGGCGCATCGGTGATGTTTTTCATCACCGTATAGTGCGGGAACAGGTTGTAATTTTGGAACACCAGGCCGAATCGCGAGCGCGCCTGCTTGGGCACATCGCCCTTCGCATAGACCGCGCCCGAACCCGCATCCGTCGCAACGGCAAGGTCGCCAAACGAGAGCGAGCCTCCGTCGAGTGTCTCGAGCAGCGTGGCACACCGCAGCAGCGTGGACTTGCCGCCACCCGAAGGCCCGATAATCGCCACGACCTCGCCACGCTTCACCTCAAGCGAGATATCCTTGAGCACCTCATTGCCGCCAAACGCCTTACGCGCGTTCGATATATTCATTACCGAATTAATCATGGTAGTAATCCAATTTTTTCTCGGCGGCGCCCAGCAGCATCTCGACGACGAAATTAAAGACCCAGTAAATCAGCGCCGCGATCGCAAACGGCACCATGCTCACCTGCGAGGCGACCAGCGCCTTGGCCGTCGAGAACATCTCACCCACGCCAATGGCAAACGCCAGCGACGTGTCCTTGACCAGCGTGATGATCTCGTTGCCCATCGCCGGCAGAATACGCTTGGCGACCTGCGGCATCACGATATACAGAAACGTCTGCACGCGCGAATAGCCCAGCACCTCGGCAGCCTCGTATTGACCGCGCGGAATGGACTGCAAGCCCGAGCGATAGATCTCGGCAAAGTAACCGGCGTAGTTGATGATGAACGCCACGACGCACGCCGTCCACTTGGAATCGGGCGTGAGCGAAATGCCAAACACGTAGTACGGGGCAAAGTAGATGGCAAACATCTGCAGCATGAGCGGCGTACCGCGCATGACCGAAATGTAGATGCGCGCAATCCAGCGAAGCGGCGCGATTTTGCTCATGCGCATAAACGCCACGGGGATTCCCAGCGGAATCGACCCCAGCAGTGTCAGCACAAACAACTGCAAACTGACCAAGAATCCCTGGCCAAGCATCTGCATCATGACCTGAATAGACATTACTTGAGCACCCAATTATCGAAAGATAGACCATAGCTTGAATACTTGTCGCAGAGATCCTTAACCGTACCGTAATCGTAGAGTGCCTTGAGCGACTCGGTCACGGCGTCGGCCGACTTGGTGTCGCCCTTCTTAAAGCCGACGGCGTAGTGCTCGCTGGACAGCGGCTCATCAAGCTGCGTATAAGCATCGGGCTTGGCGGCAAGCTGATACTGGGCAATCGAAAGGTCGCAAGCCACGGCATCGACCGCGCCGCTCTCGAGCTGCATAAACGCCGTGTTGTACTCACCGATGGTGTCTAGCGTGGCAAACGTCGCCGCCAGATCCTTCTGGTCACCCTCAAGCACATCCTGCGCAGCGGAATCGGTCTGGGTAATCACGGTCTTGCCGGCAAGATCGTCCCAGCTCTTGATGCCTGCATCCTTCTTTACCACCAGCACCTGCTCGTTGAGCATGTACGGCTCGGAGAACGTGTAGTCGTCCTCACGGCCCTCCATGGTAAAGCCATTCCAGATGCAGTTGATGGCGCCCGAGTTAAGCAGCGTATCCTTGGCATCCCAGTCGATGGCCTCGTATTTGACCTCCCAGCCCTGCTTATCGGCAACAGCCTTGGCCAGATCGAGATCAAAGCCGGTGTACTCGCCATCGTCGCCCACAAAGCCGTACGGAGGATAGGACTTATCAAAGCCCACCACGAGCTTCTTGGACTCCGCAGCGCCCTTCACATCCTTGGCCGCGGCAGAGCCAGCAGCGGAGCCCTTGCCGGCACCACCGCCGCAACCGACAAGACCAAGGCCAAGCACCGTAGCGAGCGAGCCGGCTAGACCAACAAACTGACGACGAGACATATCGGTGTTCATGGTATCCCCCCTTGATGGCACTTTAGTTAAGTAAAGTGAGTCGTGTAACGTCCAGAATCATACACTTTAGTGAGATGGAGTACAAGGGAGGGTTTGCCCGCCGGGTGCCGGGGCAGGGGTTAAGTTTGCTGCTCTACAGTCCTGCTCACGACGGAGAGCACATTAAGTGCTCTCCTGTTCGTGCGGAACTCGCGACAAACTTAACCCCTGCCCCGGCACCCGGCGGGCAAACGTCGTTGGGTTTATCACTGACATGAAGTGGGCGCTTGCATATCGTCCGCTAGCTTGGCACGATACAATGCTTTCAGATTTCAATTTGTAAATTAGTGGGGTTAATTCATGGCAGAATCTCGTGCGGAGCGTAAGGCTCGTCGTGCTTTGATCGAGGCGGCTGAGGGGTCGGGGGAGAAAAAATCTTCTAAGAAATCCAAGTCGTCTCTGAATGCGAAGGGTAAGTCGGCTAAGGGCAAGGCTAAGGCCAAGCGTCCCGGCTCTCGTCGGAGCGAGGATAAGGCATCTCAGACTCGCTCCAAGCGCCCGTATAAGAATCCGGTTCCGTCTGCGCGTGAGGCTGTGGATCCCAAGTCTCCCTGTTCCATCATGAGAGCTTGTGGCGGATGCACGGCGCTCAATCGTCCTTATAAAAAGCAGTTGGCAGCTAAGCAGGCTGCTATGGAGGAGCTTTTTGCTTCGCTTTGTGAGCGTGAGGGCATTGCTGTAGATCCTATTCGTGGCATGGGTGTCACCCTGGGCGACCCGGGCAAATATCCTGCGCCGCGCGGTTTTCGCCATAAGGCCGCCACTCCCTTTGCTCCCGGTAAGGAGGGCGCTGTCCGTTGCGGTTTCTTTGAGCGCGGCACGCACAAGATCGTTGCCGTACCCGAATGCCCCGTCGAGGCACCGGGCGCCCGTCAGATTCTCAACGGCATCGCACGCGAAGCTGAGCGGCTGCATATTCCCGCCTTTAATGAGGACAAGCATCTTGGTTTGCTTCGCTATGCCGTCGTCCGCTGCGGTTGGCGTACAGACCAGGTCATGGTTACGCTCGTGACCGCCCAGCGTGACTTACCGCATGCGCAGGAGTTCTTTGAGGCCGTCGCGGCGCTCGATCCGCATATCGTCACCGTTGCCCAAAATATCAATGGCCGTCCCGGTAACGCCATCTTGGGTGAGGAGACTCGTATCGTTTATGGCGCCGAGTGCATGCGCGACCAGCTGCTCGGTTGCGAATTCGATATCTCCCCTACCGCGTTCTATCAGACCAATCCGCAGCAGACCGAGCTGCTCTATCAGCTCGCAATTGACGGCATGGACCTGCAGCAGGGTGACATTCTTATGGACGCTTACTGCGGCAGCGGCACCATCGGTCTGTGCGCCGCGAAGGATGCCCGGGACAGAGGTGTCGGCATTATGCTGCTCGGCGTGGAACGCAACCCGGCGGGCATTGCCGACGCACGTCGCAATGCCGAGCTCAACGGCCTCACCCGCAGCGCTTGGTTTATGGCCGACGATGCCACCGACTACATCCTAGATGCCGCAGATAACAACGAGCGCGTCGACGTCCTTTCCATCGACCCGCCGCGCGCCGGCTCTACCCCCGAGTTCCTCGAGGCCGCCTGCGCACTTAAGCCGCGCCGCATCACCTATATCAGCTGCAACCCCGTGACCCAAGAGCGCGACCTGCACCAGCTCCTCGACGGTGGCTATCGCCTGCTCAAGATCACGCCGGTCGACATGTTCCCTCATACCGACCACACCGAGACCGTCGCGGTCCTCGAGCGCCGCTAATCCACCCCGGTAGATTTTTGGGACAGGAAAGGGGGCGGCCCGTCTGGACCGCCCCCTTTCGTTGGACATATGAGTCTCGTTACATCCCCTTGCGCAGGTCGCATACGCCGGCTGCCGCCATCTCGCGCAGCAGCGTCTCGCGGTCGCGCGTCACGATCAGGTCCAGCGGGAAGTGAATCTCGTCGAGCAACTTGCGGGCGTGCTCGAGCTTGCCAATGGCCATACCAATGTGGGCATCGGTCGACACACCAATACCCACGCCCAGCTCGGCGCAGCGCTCGGCAATCTTGCGGCATACGACCCAATGCTCAGTGTCGACACCGTGTTCAAGACTATGGTTGTTGATCTCGATAATCTTGTGCTTGGCCTTAGCCGCCAACAGCACCTCGTCGATATCGAACGGCACGCCCGAACGCCCCGTGTGACCCAGCATGAACACCTTGGGGTGCTCCAGGGCATTGATATACATCTCGGTCGTCTGGGCCAGCGTCGCGCCTTCAGCAATCTGCGGATTATGCACGCTTGCCACCAAATAATCCAAATTACGCGTCACCAAATCGAACAGCGAATGCTGACGGCTGTACGAATCGCCGGCAATATCGAGCGTGACAGGAGTGTCCTCGCCAAACAGGCTTCCGTCCAGCGAAACGATATCGGCCTCGGCACCACGCAGCACCAGCACGCCGCTCCAAATGCGCGGCCAGATATCCTGGTTGATAAAGAACTGGTAACTGCGCAGGTCATTGGGGCAAGCCGTAACCATAGAGCTCAAATGGTCGGCAGATCCGAGCACCTGCAGACCACGCTCTGCCGCCCAGTACACATTCTCCTCAATGGTCGAATATGCATGCGCAGAGAACATCGTATGGGTATGAATGTCACAAGAAAGCAGGTAGGGCATCAGGTCTCCTTATCTGGCACGGCCGTCGCTTATATTCATTGTACGCATAGCCTTCGATAGTCGTAAAACCACTCCATCCCAAAGACACAACGTCCATGACAACGGGGTCCGGCTTAACACCAAACCCCGTTTCACGTAAAACATTGTAGGCAGAGCGCTTTACTTTTAACGATACTCGTCCGCCAACTGTTTCCAAGCGGGTAGCGAATTGACAATCGTTTCGTAGCTCACGCAATAGCCCAGGCGGAACCAACCCGGCATACCAAAGCTGTCCGAGGGAACCGCAAGCAACTCATACTTCTTTGCGCGCTCGCAAAACGCATTCGCATCGGACTCCAACGCTTTCACCCATAGGTAGAACGCGCCATCCGGCTCAACATAGGTGTAGCCATACTCCGCTAGTGCGTCGGTAAGCGCGGTGCGGTTACGTGCATAGGCCTCAACGTCACTCGGCTCATCGATGCAGTCGATAATTACGCGCTGAAAGAGCGCCGGCGCGCACACGAAGCCCAGCGTACGGGCAGCACCCGCAACAGCCGGCATCAGACGGGCAGCCTGCGGATTGGTGTTGGGAACCAAGATCCAACCCACGCGCTCACCAGGCAGCGACAGCGACTTGGAATACGAGTAGCACACGATGGTGTGCTCGTAGATCGAGGGCACCCAAGGCACCTCGGCACCGTACACGATCTCGCGGTACGGCTCATCCGAGATGAGCATAATCGGATTCTCGGGATCGCGCTGAGCGTTGGCCTCGCGCAGAACATTGGCCAGTCGCGTCAGCGTGTCGCATGTATATACGGCACCGGTCGGATTGTTGGGAGAGTCGATGATGACGGCCGCCGTCTTATCGCTGATCGCCTTGAGCACGTTGTCCACGCTCAGCTGGAACGTATCTTCATCGGCGAGCGCCTCAACACACGTACAGCCGGCCTTCTCAATCCAAACGCGATACTCCGGAAAGTACGGGGCGATAACAATAACCTCGTCGCCCGGGTTCGTAACGGCGTTGAGCGTGCAGGTGAGCGAAGCCGCGGCACCCACCGTCATAAAGACGTCTTTGCCCTCATAGCTCGTGCCAAAGCGGCGGTTGAGCGATTCGGCCACAGCGGCACGACATTGCGGCAGGCCCGGTGCGGGCGTGTAGCCGTGCAGCTGGTCGCTCGGCAGCTCCAGGGCCTTCTTAATCGACTCAGCCACGGCAGCGGGCGCTGGAACGCTCGGATTGCCCAGCGAAAAATCGAATACGTTTTCCGCACCGATCTGCGCCTTGCGCTCAAGGCCATAGCTAAAAATCTCACGGATGATGGAGCTTTCCGCACCGCGAGCATACATAGTTTCGTTGATCATCTGTTCCCCTTTCGCATAGGCGCTATTGTACGCTTTAGCCGAGCAAAGTACGGCAGCAATGCGCACCGAAATCTAGCGACTTCACCTATAACCGACAAGCAGGCCCCATATCGCCCAAAAGTAAAAAGCCTCCGCAGGTTTCCCCGCAGAGGCTTTCGTAGCAGAGCTATTCGTCGGCACCGGTATTGCCGCTGTCGGCATCTCCGGCGTCGTCAGATGCGGCTTCGGCATCCTCTTGCATAGCCGCCTGCGCAAAGGCCGCGGCATCGGCCGCCAGCTCTTCCTCGCTCATGCGAGGCGCGCGCTTTTTGGCCGGCATACCGGCCGCCTTGGCATTGCGCTCCTCCTTGGCCGCCAGGATATCGCCCTCGCGCTCAAGGTAGGCGTCCCACTCGTTGTCAAGCAGGGCGTTCACGGCATCGCCCTCGACAGTCTCGCGCTCAAGCAGCACCTTGGCCATCAGATCGAGCTGATCGCGACGGGCATCCAGGATCTCGACCGCACGGCGATGGGCCTCACGCATGATGCGCTGAACCTCGATGTCGATGCGGCGCGCCGTCTCCTCGGAGTAATCCTGGTGATCGGCATAGTCGCGGCCCAGGAATACCTGATGCTGCGCCTCGCCAAAGACCTGCGTGCCCAGCTCCTCACTCATGCCCAGGCGCGTGACCATCTCGCGCGCCATCTTGGTCGCACGCTCAAGATCGTTGCTCGCGCCCGACGTGATGTCGTCGCACATGAGCTCCTCGGCAACGCGGCCGCCCAAGAACACGGCGAGCTCGTCGAGCATCTCGTTCTTGGTCTTGAGGAAGTGGTCCTCCTGCGGCAGCTGCAGCGTATAGCCCAGGGCCTGGCCGCGGCTGACGATCGAGATCTTGTGGACCGGATCGGAATGCTCCAGGATGTGGCCCACCAGGGCGTGGCCGCTCTCGTGGTAGGCAATCGTGGTGCGCTCGGCCTCGGTCATCACGCGACCCTTGCGCTGCGGACCTGCAATCACACGTTCCATCGATTCCTCGACCTCGTCCATCGAGATCACGGAACGATGACGGCGGGCAGCCAGCAGCGCAGACTCGTTGAGCAGGTTCGCTAAATCGGCACCAGTAAAGCCAACGGTCATCTGGGCGAGCTTCTCAAACTTAACGTCCTCGTCCATCGGCTTGTTCTCGGCATGCACGCGCAAAATCTGCTCGCGGCCCTTCACGTCCGGACGGTCGACCGTAACCTGACGGTCAAAACGGCCGGGACGCAGCAGCGCCGGATCCAGAATGTCGGGGCGGTTGGTGGCGGCGATCAGGATGACCGACTCGCTCTCCTCAAAACCGTTCATCTCGACCAGCAGCTGGTTGAGCGTCTGCTCGCGCTCGTCGTGGCCGCCGCCCAAGCCGGCTCCGCGCTGACGTCCCACGGCATCGATCTCATCGATGAAGATGATCGACGGGGCCTGGGACTTGGCCTCCTTAAAGAGGTCACGCACACGGCTGGCGCCGACACCTACGAACATCTCGACAAAGTCGCAACCCGAGATGCTAAAGAACGGCACGCCCGCCTCGCCGGCAACGGCCTTGGCCAGCAGCGTTTTACCGGTGCCCGGAGGGCCCACCAGCAACACGCCACGCGGGATCTTGGCGCCCAGCTTGCGATAGCGATCCGGATCGCTCAAAAAGTCACGGATCTCCTCGAGCTCCTCGACTGCCTCGTCCACGCCGGCAACGTCTTCAAACTTGACCTTGGGGCGCGTGGCCTCGTTGGTCTTGGCGTTGGTCTTGCCAAACTGCATGTTCCTGTTGTTGGCACCCATCATCTGGCGCATAAAGTAGAACATGATGGCGATCAGGGCGATCGTCGGAAGCACGCTCATCGCCAAGTCGCCCCAAAAATCGGGGTCATTGGTGTTGACGATGTACTTGGTATCGGGGTGCTCCGCCATAAGCTCGGCAAGCGAATCGGAGCCGACATAGGTCGAAGAGAAGCTCTTGAGCTCGCTCGTATCGCCCTTGTCCTTCTTCGTCTTCCAGTAATGACCCGTCACGCTTCCGTCTTGAACCGTATAGGTCAGATCTTCGACGCGATCCTGCTTGATGGCACTCACCATCTCGCTCGTCGCGAGCTTAACGGTATTGCTGGAATTGGCAAAGCCGGAGCCCATGTTAAAGAAGGCGTAGCCCAGAAGCGCGCAAGCCAAAATAAAATACAGCCAGCCCGTACGCGTGGGCTTCTTGCCTCCGGGCACCCCCGGGATCTTAGGCTCCCGGGGAGTCTGGGAATTGTTATCGTTACGGTCGTCGGGCATCTTACGAATAAACCTCCGGTTTCAAAATGCCCAGATACGGAAGGTTACGATAGCGCTCGGCATAGTCGAGGCCGTAGCCCACCACAAAGGCATCGGGGCAATGGGTTCCAACATACTTGGGCGTGATGGCCGAGGTACGGTCCTCAACGTCCTTCCACAGGAAGGCGGCGACCTCCAGAGAAGCGGGCTTGCGGCTCTCGAGGTTCTTCATCAGATACTTGAGCGTCAGGCCCGAGTCCAGAATGTCCTCGACGATCAGCACGTCGCGACCGCGGATGTCGATATCCAGGTCCTTAATGATACGCACGATACCCGAGGACTTCACGCCGTCGCCATAGCTCGAAACAGCCATGAAATCGATGTTGGTCGGCAGCTCGATCTTGCGCATCAGGTCGCCCATAAAGACCACGGCGCCGCGCAGGACCGCAATCAGCACCAGATCCTTACCCGCGTAGTCGCGAGTAATCTGCTCGCCTAGGCGAGAGACGATACCGTCGATATCCTCCTGCGTAAACAGAACCTTCTCGATATCCGGATGTTGAGAAGCCATGACAACCCTTTCTTGTGCTTATCGCCCACACACCGCCGTATGGACGCGAACTTCACATTCTAGCAGCGCACGGGGTATATTTTCCAGCCCGTACGCCATCAGCGCGGGAATACCGTCAACGTCGCACAGAATAGCTGGCGTGGGACGCTATTCCGCATCGACCACACGAAGCAGATACGCCACGCGCGTTGCGGCCGTGCATTTAAAACGCTCGTCCGTGCGAACGCCTGCGACCCATACCACGGCACCTCCCGGAGCCGTTCTCACCACAGGAACGCCTGCGCGCTCAGAGACGGGAATACGAGCCTCGTTGAGCAGGTCGGACACCTTCTTACTTCGCCCACTCATGCCCAACGGACACATCACATCCCCCGGCACGGGACCGTCTACCCACAGACGCGCCAAACGCGCCTCGGCGGGAATCTCCCCGCGCGAGCCGGCGAGCATCCGTTCGCTATCGCGATCGGCAAAGCCCAGCGTCGCGGCATCCACCATAGCGGCCACCCCTCCGGCACCCGCGAGTTCACGGGCACGGCGCACAATATCGCACCCCGGCTCGACGGCCATCGTCTCTGCCACCAGGATGCGACCCGCCCCCAGCGGCAATCGACCGGGAATGGTGACCCAATCGGCAACTAACCCCTCGCGCGCCGCCGAGGCCTTGAATGACAGCATGCCAAACTCCACGCGCGCATCGATTCCCGCCGGCAGCGTGACCGAACCCGAGCCTTCGGCGACACAGGCGAGCACGCGCTCCACATGCCGCATCTCCGGGCGAGCGTCGGGGTCGATACGCTTAATTGCCAGTCGCACCATGCGCCGAGCAATCACCACCTCGGCCGCGGCCAGTCGGCGAGCGTCAAGGACCAGTGCACCCGCCGCCTCCTTGCGCAGGCAGCTTCGAAACGCCTGCGCGGAAAGCTGGGAAAGAAAGGCATCCTCATCGCCTAAGATCTCGCAGGCGGCGCCAATCGTCTTACAGACGCTCGCGTTGCGCTGCGCCACCACCGGCATCACCCGATGGCGCACGTAGTTACGCAAGTACGACACGTCCTCGTTGCTCTCGTCCTCTCGCCACGGCTGACCATGCACCTGCAGATAGCCCACGAGCTCATCATGAGTCAGGTCGAGCAAGGGACGCACCACGATATTCCTCCGGCGAGGAATGCTCGATAGACCAGCGGGCCCCGAACCCTTAATCGCGTTCATCAAAAACGTTTCCGCGCGATCCGAAGACGTGTGCGCGGTGCAGATACGAGCCGCCGTTCGCGGTGCCCCCGTCTGGGCGCAGAGCTCGCGGACATACCTCCGCGCCGCGGCATAGCGCACCTCGCGGGCAGCCGCCTCGATATTGCCCGATTCATCATCAAAATAGGCATGCTCAACACACAGCGGCAAGCCATATTGTGCGCATAGGCCGCGCACAAAGGCCTCGTCGCCATCGGATGCCTCACCGCGCAGATGATGGTTCACATGCAGCACGTGCAGTCGCTCGCGCGCGATGGGAGCTACACCACGCCCATCCTGAATATCCAACTTTGATGTGCACGCCATAAGGAGCAAAGCCGTCGAGTCCGCACCACCTGATACCATGAGCACCACGGGGGCAGCCGTCTGCCGCGTTGCCAGAGCTTTATCATCAGCCCACGATGCGGCATGGTGTCCATAATGCTGAGATACCGTTGGCATTTGCTTCCTCCTCTATTCGTTCGCACCCATTGTATCCTTTGGAATCTTATGTCTCGTCTGCACCTTCATATCCTTGGCAGCGGCTCAAAAGGCAACTGCGCGCTCATCGAAGGCCCCCGGGGGCTCATCATGATTGACGACGGTCTTTCTCGCCGCGAGACATTAAAGCGCATGACAGAACTGGGGCTCTCGGCAGACAACGTCTCGGCTCTTCTCATTACTCATGAGCATACCGATCACATCAAGGGCCTCGATGTCTGGTGCAAGCACTGGCACGGCCCCCTCTTTGCCAGCAGGGGCACACTTTCCAGCAAGGAAAATCTTTCGCATCTGCCTGTCAAGGAGTTCGATCCCGGTGACACCCTTTCCATTGCCGGCATCCACGTGCAAACCTACTCAACATCACACGATGTCATCAATCCAGTCGGCTATCGGTTCGACGCCCCCGATGATTCCATTGGCTTTGCTACCGACACCGGAGAGCTATCGAGCCAAGCCATGAACACCCTCAAAGATTGTCGAGTCCTCGCGCTCGAGAGCAACCACGATGTGACCATGCTGCGCGAGGGAGAATATCCCCGCTTTCTTCAGGAGCGCATCCTATCTACAAAAGGGCATCTCTCCAACGATCAGGCAGCCGAAGCCGCGCGCGAACTTGTTACCGATCGCACCGAACAGCTCATAGCCATGCACATCAGCCAGGACAATAATCGTCCGAGCCTTACCGTCAAAAGCTATGCCAAGGCGCTTGCCGCAAATCTCGATGACGAGCTCGGCAGTTCCGCCACCCTTCTCCAAGGGACGCGGAAGCTCTCAATACGTCCTGCAAGTCAATATCAACCGGCAACCATTCAATAGACCACTCAAGAGAGCAAAAGGGGCCGGGAATCGCTTCCCAGCCCCTTTTTTATCTTTTGAATAGCGCAGAACACCAACGAAGCTAGTCGATGGAGATCTTCGTAACGTTCTTCTTCTCGACGATCTTGGGAACCGTAACGGTAAGAATGCCGTCGGCGTACTTAGCCGAGAGACCCTCGCTCGAAGCATCCTTGAGATACACACCACGCGTCGCGCTGTACGAGCTGAACTCCTTCTGCAGGAAGTTCTTGCCCTCGTTCTCCTCGTCTTCCTCGACATTCACGCTAATGGAGAGACGGCCCTCGTTAAGCTCGACATCGATATCGTCCTTGGCGACGCCGGTCAGATAAGCCTTGACCTCATAGCCATCGCCCTTATCCTCAACGTCAACGGGGAACGCCTTAGAGGCAATCGAGCCGTTCGCTAGGTCACTCATATCATCAAACAGATCGAACAGCGAGCTTGCAGAGGGACGAACGCCAAAAACCGAACGATAAGGAACCATGCTTGCCATGTTTACCACTCCTTTATAGGACTGCCGAGTCATCTTCTAGGTGACTGGGACTTCTTTTGACGCTCTTATATATGCCCACCCGATGCTCATATATACATCGACTATAAAGTTTTTTGAGTCCAGTACTATAAGCATATCTAAGTGTGAGGCACTAAGGTTTTAGGAAGGTTAAGGTTCTTTGAACCAGAGCTTAAATACCGAGTATGTCCCCAGCTACAAATAACAAGGGGCTTACAATGAGCGCGTACACGTTGTTGGTAACGAGCAAAAGGGCATCATGGACGACCAAAACCAGAACAATATGTTTATGCCGACGCAGGGGGAAGATACTTCCACGCAGCCGCCACGGTTCCATCGCCCCCACATCTCGCAAGAGCCCATTAATGATCCAGAGCCCGAGTATGTGACGAGAAATCGATATCAAACGCTCGAGGATGCCCAAACGGGACGTAAGCATATGGGCGTCGCATCGGGCGATCCCGTATATCTAAAAGATGCACCGTTATCAAAAAACAGCGCAATAAATGACGACCCGACGAAAACGCCCATAACTCGGCAGCAAAGAGGTCCCCGACCTAAGCAGACCTTAACGCATTCGGCTCGTTATCTCGAAACGCCAAAACAGGGAAAATCAATCTTCGTTTCGTCAAATAAACGACGCAAGCAGCATCGACTGACAATCCTGCTTTTGATCATTGTGGTCATAGCAGTTGCACTTGTGATTCGATTTATTGTCTTTAAATAAAAGCTCATTACCCATAAGCCCAACCGGGTTACAGGTGAAATGCAACGACATTGTGAAGTGTAAAATCAGAACCACCCTTAAAAAGGGTGGTTTGCTCTTAGGGTATAACCCACGGGCTCCGGGCTCGCGTCTAAAGGCGCGGGCCCGGACTTCGTCCAGGCCTAGTGCATCTTGACCCGTGGCGCGCCTGAGTATTTGCTCGCTTGAGCACTGTTGAATATCGCGAAACAGCACCGCCGATATCGCGCTTGGGCACCGGGGCCGACACTGGCCCCGGTGCTTTTTTATTGCTACCGGTCTATCCGCGGCGCTGCCGCATGTTGGCCTCG
>DBFWCI010000044.1:0-27234 GCA_048485235.1 Collinsella sp. | reverse complement strand
GCAATTCCAATGACTTCACTAAATCTCGCCCAGGCCCAGCTTTCCGGAATCCCAAACGGAACCTCGTCCGCGATGCACTTGTCGCTCAGAACGCGTCCCTTAGTGTCCACGTGCTTCTCATAGGGGGAGCCATCGGAACCGGATTGGCTTTCAACTGTATTCGCGACAAGCGTTGTAAAATCTAGTGAGACGAGCATCCCGGTTGCTCCAGCGCTTCGATGCTCTGGTCTTTAGCGTCTTTCGTTCAGTGGGGGACTGACCGCAAGCGGCGTAAACAAGAAAGGGGACAAGCGTAAATGAAAGCAACCGAGGCGAATCTGCTCGACCTTATGGGCGTGGCGAAGATGCAGTTTGTCATTCCCGTGTACCAGCGAGTTTACTCGTGGAGTGTAAAAGAGTGCGAGGTGCTTTGGGATGACGTCATGCGAGCGGGTCGTGATGGCGTATCGCACTTCGTGGGGTCAATGCTTTATATCCCCGAGTCCGAGAGCTCTGCCACGAGCATTTCGCGCGTGCTTCTGATTGACGGACAGCAGCGCATGACGACGTTTTCGTTGATGATTGCAGCTTTGGCTGACTATTTGGAGAGCAACCCCGACAAGGCTGGCTTCCTTGGCGACCTCAAAATCTCGGCGCTGAGGAAAAATTACCTCTTTAACGATGACGACTACAACGGTCTGGCACGCTACAAGCTGGTGCTCTCGCAGGACGATAAAGAGACGCTGTTCTCCATCGTGTCTGGGGCTCCCGTGCCAGATGAAAAATCGGATCGCATTGTCGAAAACCATGCGTTCTTCCGTGAAAAGATGCACGGGAAATCATTCGACCCTGCAAGGCTTTGGGCGGGGCTAAACCGCGTGCAGGTCATCGACACTAAGCTCACCGCTGGCGTTGATAATGCCCAGCTCATATTTGAGTCCATGAACTCCAAGGGCAAGCCGCTCACGCCCATTGACCTCATCCGTAACTACGTTCTAATGTCGCTTCCCAACGACGAACAGACCAATCTTTATGAGGGTTATTGGCATCCACTCGAGTGCTTGTTCGGAAAAGGCGGCGAGGACGAGTTCAATGCATTTATCTGGTACTGGCTGTGGCTTAAAGTTCCCAATAGGATGCCGAAGGAGAACGAGGCCTACTACGAGTTTAAGCGCTATTTCGCCGACGACTACGATGGTGACACCGAGGGCCTGCTTAAGGAGCTGCGAGGGTATGCACATAGATACGCCAGTCTGTTCCTTGGTAAGGAGAAGGACGACGGACTGCGCCGAGTGTTCGGCAGAATCGTAAGCCTCGACGTGAAGCAGATAAGGCCCCTCTTAATGTTGCTTTATTCGGTTTACGAGGGGAATGGACTAGACCGCAATGCGTTTTTACGTATCTGCGAGACTATCGAGTCGTTTCTGTTCAGGCGAGCGGTTTGCGGCAGACTTACCACGGGCCTAAATAATTTCTTTGCCGGCATGTATCGCAATCTCGAGCAGCAGGACGATATCGAGGAGTACGTTACGGCGATGCTCCTTATCCACAGCAGCGGTATGACCGCATACTTTCCGACAGACGAGCATTTTGTCGAGGAGTTTAAGACGCGTGACTGCTACAACCGCTTCTCTAAAAAGCGCTATTACCTGGAACGCATGGAGAACTGGCACCACCCGAAGGAGTCCATCTCAGCCGACGATTACCAGATCGAGCACATCATGCCCCAGACGATCGATGATGAGCACGGCTGGAAGGAATCGCTTGGTGAGAACTGGGAAGACGTCCACGACAGGCTGTGCAACAACTTGGGAAATCTTACGCTGACGGGCTACAACCAGGAGTACTCAAACCGGTCGTTCTCGGACAAGCTCAATCTGCCTGACGTCGGATTTAAGTGCAGTCCGCTCTACCTGAACAAGTCGATCGCCTCGCGTGAAAAATGGGGTGAGGAAGAGATTGGACAGCGCGCGAACGAGCTGGCGAAAGAGGCGTGTGAGATATGGAAATATCCCGACCTTCCGGCAGACGTCGTCGACAAGTACCGTCCTTCTCGCGGGGAGTCTGACGAGGCTCCTATCTGGACTCTGCAGGAGAATCACCCCACCTTTGCCGAAGGTGGGCTCAACCAGAAGCTTTTCGATGAGGTGCGCGAGTCCGTTCTGAGTGGTAACCCTTCGTGGGAGTCCTACATAGCTAAGTACTATGTAGGCTTCAGGTCGGGCAAGCGAAAACTGCATGCCGTGTTAGAAGGCAGGACCAGCAACGGTGGTTGGATTGCCGTTGGCTTGGCAAAGAGTGTGGATGATCTAACGGATCCAGAGGACATGTGCCAGGACAAGCGTACGCAGGGTGGATTTGGCCCGGGCTTACCCACTTACGTTGCGCTTCGGAATGCCGATGACATTCCTGCGGTGCTCGATCTCATAAAGCAGTGCTAGGTTGAAGGCTGGGAATCTAGTTCCCGGCCCTTGCCAGCTCAAAATCGTCGATGGCTCGTCCGCCCGTCTACACCCTTACGATCCTGCGGGCCGCACTCAACAGCTCGTACTCCCTCTGGCTCCACTGGCACAGCTCGGCAGCCTCGACGGCATCTCGGCACAGGTCCAGGAATACCTCGGCGCCCTCGCAGAAGCACTCGCGGGCAAAGGCACCGGATCCGTCCGCGACGCACACGCCGTCGGCAAAGAACTTCCAGCTGGACGGCTCGCGCGAGCCGTCTCCGAGCAGCTTGATCTGCAGAACATGTGGGCCGCCAGCGGCACATGGCCCTTCTTCCAACGCCTGCACCGTAAAGCGCATCTGGAGGGACAGAGTATAAAATCCGGAAAAGAGTCGAAATAGGCACCTTAAAACTTCGGAAAAGTGTAGCTGGATGACAAAACAGCACTTAGAAGCCGGTGCTGGATGCGGGATCTTGCGGCCGCCTTCAGTCCTCGCTACTCGTCGTCTCCGTCGTTGGGGTCGCCCTTGAGGGTGTTGATGTCCAGGTACTGGTTATCGTCCTCTTTTTGCTGGGTCTCCGACTCCGCTTGGGTGGGGCCGCGGAACAGCTGGAATCCCTCAAACGCAATGACACCGAGCAGGGCAATGACAATGGCGATAAAGGCAACCTTGACTGCCTGCGGAAATTCCGAGAAACGCAGCGCCTTTTCCTTGGCGTAATAATCGGCGAAGCGCTCTTCGCCCGTGCTTTTGGTATACGCCGGCGCGGACGCGGCCTCCGGGTCATATTCCGGTGCAGGCGTGGCAGCGTACGGATCGTTGAGATAATCGCTCGATGCGGTGCCATAATCCTCGGTCTCGATGCGACCGTTGCCAGCATAGCCATCGGAATAATCGGAATATGCTGCACCGCCCTCATAGTCCACGGCGCTCGTGTTGGCGGCAAAAAGCGGGTTAACTGGAACGTCGAGCGCCGGCATGCCGGTAGAGGTCTCATCCAGATCGGTTGCAGCCCAGGAATCGTAGGCAACCTGATGGGCAACGGGCTCGTCGAGCCTTGCGATCGGAGGCTTGCGTGCCGCAGGAACAGGCAACTGCTGGGCGCTGTACATAACGGTGCTGTCGGCCGATTTGCCCTGCGTCGCTGCAGCGAGAAATGCCGCCGTCTCGGACGGGTCGCTTGCGGGGCGGGGAGTGGGCATGGGTGCCGAAGTGGGCGCGGGCGTCGAAACAGGCGACTGCGCAGGAGTCGGCGCAGATGCGGGCTTAGGCGCAAGTGTGGGATCGGGGCTTGACGGGCGAGCCCCGCCGCCCATGAGTTCGTCGGCGGTCCACGGGCGATCATCCATCACGTCGTCAAGGCTCAGCGAAAACAGGTCGTCTTCACCCTCATCGAACATGCGGTGCACATGTCCACCAATTGCCGGAATCAATCCGCGACCGGTGCATGATGCCTTGCTCAACGCCATTCTGTCCCATCCTTTCGAAATACTAATGACATCGATTATATGGAACTTCCCGAGCGGCTCGGTCTTGGATTCGTGCTTTCCAGAACTCGCGCCCAAAAGGGGAGGGGCAATCCAGGCGAGTGCCTACTTGTCGCCGGCCGCCGCCTTGGCCTCATTGAGGTAGCTATAGAAGCTGTATTTGGAGATACCAAAGAACTCGCAGGCGCGCTCGCTCGACTTGGAAATGAGGAAGGCGCCGCGATGGTCGAGGTAGCCAATGGCACGAATGCGCTCGTCTTTGGTCATGAGCGCCGCGGGCTTGCCCACAAACTGCTCGCACTCGTGCAGCAGGTCCTCGAGCAGGTCGCCGATGTTCTTGGTAATGGGCTCGGGCTCGGTATAGCCCGTGCCGCCGGTGCCGGTAAAAGCGTCGAGTGAACGCTCAAAAGCCTTCATAAGCGTAATGTCAAAGTTGATGCCCAAAATGCCGACGGGCTTGCCCTCGTCGTTGCGGATAAAGATCGTCGAGGACTTGAGCAGCTTGCCGTCGGCGGTTTTGGTGAGGTATGGCTCGCGGTCGTGTACGTCGGTGGCGCCCTCGTGCATGGACTCAAACACGATATGGCTGGGGCCGTCACCCAGTTTGCGCCCGCTGACGTGGCCGTTTTCGATCACTACGATGGAGTGGTCCACGTCCTCGGTCTCCAGATCGTGGACGACGACTTCGCAGTTGGGGCCAAATTGGAGCGCCAGACCGTGTGCGAGGCGCTTGTAAAACTCAATCTGTGCGGGGGTCATGGGTACCTTCCTAAAAATTAGTTTGGGCTCACTGTGCCATAAACCACACATGACCGCAAACAAATCCATCAACAAGGCAATTCATGACCGTTCGGCGGCGAAAAAGTACCGATTACGGCAACAAACAATTCGTTAGATATACCAATCAAAAAGTGTGATAGAACATTACTAACAAACTTTTTGTTTGGCATCCACATAAAAGTTCAGTCGTGTGAATGGGATCGGGCTGAAACGCGTATGCGGGGGCCGGCAAGAGAGGACTTAAGGAGTTCACCGTATGGCCGATAAGATCCAGTGGGCGGGCAACACGATGCCCAAGAGCGATGACAAGCACTTGGGAATCATGAGCCTCGACCATGTGAAGAAGGCCCGCGCCTTCCACCAGTCGTTCCCCCAGTACACCGTCACTCCGCTTGCCCGCCTGGATGGCCAGGCCGCGCGCCTGGGCCTGTCCAACCTGTGCGTTAAGGACGAGAGCTATCGCTTTGGCCTCAATGCCTTTAAGGTCCTGGGCGGCTCGTTTGCCATGGCCAACTACATTGCCGACGAGACCGGCAAGGACGTTGCCGAGTGCACCTTCGATTACCTGACCTCTGATCAGCTTGCCAAGGACTTTGGCCAGGCTACCTTCTTTACCGCCACCGACGGCAACCATGGCCGCGGCGTGGCATGGGCTGCCAACAAGCTGGGCCAGAAGGCCGTCGTGCACATGCCCAAGGGTTCCACCAAGCCCCGCTTCGATAACATCGCCGCCGAGGGCGCCACGGTGACCATCGAAGAGGTCAACTACGACGAGTGCGTGCGCATGGCCGCCGCCGAGGCCGACGCCTGCGAGCGCGGCGTCATCGTTCAGGACACCGCCTGGGAGGGCTACGAGAAGATCCCGTCCTGGATCATGGAGGGCTACGGCACCATGGCTTCCGAGGCTGCCGAGCAGCTGCGCGAGATGGCCATCAACCGCCCGACGCACGTGTTTGTCCAGGCTGGCGTGGGTTCGCTCGCCGGCGCCGTGGTGGGCTACTTCACCAACCTGTATCCCGATAACCCGCCCACCTTCGTCGTGGTTGAGTGCGCGCCTGCCGCCTGCCTGTACAAGGGCGCTGCCGCCGGCGACGGCGATCCGCGCATCGTGGACGGCGACATGCCCTCCATCATGGCCGGCCTGTGCTGCGGCGAGCCCAACATCCTGGGCTGGGATATCCTGCGCAACCACACCACCGCCTTCGTGTCCTGCCCCGACTGGGTCACCGCTCGCGGCATGCGCACCCTGGGTGCTCCCGAGAAGGGTGACCCGCGCGTCATTTCCGGCGAGTCCGGCGCAGTGACCACCGGCCTGGTCGAGACCCTCATGCTCGATCCCGAGTACGCCGAGCTCAAGGAACTCATCGGCCTGGACAAGACGAGCTCCGTGCTCTGCTTCTCCACGGAAGGTGACACCGATCCGGATCAGTACCGTCGCATCGTCTGGGAGGGCGAGTACCCCACCTGCTAGCAGACTGACCTGTCCGGAGGCAGCCGGAGGACTTTACTCCCTGCTCGGACAGTCCTGCTCGCACGGAGAGCACATTAAGTGCTCTCCGGCTCGTGCGGAACTCGCGACGGAGCAAAGTCCTCCGTCCGCCTCCTATGGTTACTTGCTTGTGGGGTGCTCGACCTCACGCTGCTTGGCACAAGTGATCTATCTGAAATATCTACCTGTAGGTAAACCCTTGTAGAAAGGTTAACTGTTATGACTAAGGAACTCGATTTCGAGGCAATTAAAAACGCTGCTGAGTCTCATCGTGCTGATATGACTCGCTTCCTGCGCGCCATGATCTCCCATCCCTCTGAGTCCTGCGAGGAGGGTGAGGTTGTTGCTTGCATCAAGGCCGAGATGGAGAGCCTTGGCTATGACGAGGTCAAGGTCGACGGCTTGGGCAACGTCATGGGCTTTATGGGCGAGGGCGACAAGATTATCGCCATCGACTCCCACATCGACACCGTCGGCATCGGCAACATCGAGAACTGGGATGCGGACCCCTATGAGGGCTATGAGACCGACGAGATCATCTACGGCCGCGGCGGCTCTGACCAGGAGGGCGGCATGGCTTCTGCTACCTACGCCGCCAAGATGATGAAGGACATGGGCCTCATCCCTGAGGGCTACAAGATCATGGTCGTCGGCACCGTCCAGGAAGAGGACTGCGACGGCATGTGCTGGCAGTACATCTACAACAAGGACGGCATTAAGCCCGAGTTCGTCATTTCCACCGAGCCCACCGACGGCGGCATCTACCGCGGTCACCGCGGCCGCATGGAGATCCGCGTCGACGTTCACGGCACCTCCTGCCACGGCTCCGCTCCCGACCGCGGCGACAACGCCATCTACAAGATGGCCGACATCATCGCCGACGTCCGCGCCCTCAACAACAACGGCTGCGACGAGTCGACCGACATCAAGGGCCTCGTCAAGATGCTCGACCCCAAGTACAATCCCGAGCACTTCGAGGATGCCCGCTTCCTGGGCCGCGGCACCTGCACCGTCAGCCAGATCTTCTACACCAGCCCCAGCCGCTGCGCCGTGGCCGACTCCTGCGCCATCTCCATCGACCGTCGTATGACCGCCGGTGAGACCTGGGAGTCCTGCCTGGACGAGATCCGTAACCTGCCGGCAGCCAAGAAGTACGGCGACGACGTGAAGGTCTCCATGTACATGTACGACCGTCCGTCCTGGACCGGCGAGGTCTACGAGACCGAGGCTTACTTCCCCACGTGGATCAACAAGGAGACCGCTCCGCACGTCAAGGCCCTCGTCGACGCCCATAAGGCTATGTTCGGTGACGAGCGCATCGGCTGCGAGCCCAGCATGGACAAGCGCACCGGTCGTCCGCTGTGCGACAAGTGGACCTTCTCCACGAACTGCGTTTCCATCCAGGGCCGCTACGGCATCCCCTGCGTCGGCTTTGGCCCGGGTGCCGAGTCTCAGGCTCACGCTCCCAACGAGGTCACCTACAAGGACGACCTGGTCACCGCTGCCGCCATGTATGTGGCTGCCCTGAACCTCTACGATCCGAGCCAGGCCGATGGCGATGCCACCGTGTTCCGCGCCGGTCTGACCAACAACAAGATCGACTAGTCCCATTCCTCGATCTTGTTGAGCCGGGGACAGTTTATGCCCCCGGCACCCCCTGTTGACTTGGGGCCCGCGGTCGTTATCTCCCATGCTTCCTCAACGGTAGCGGGTCCTCGTCATGGTGCTCTGCATGTTCTAGCCACACGCGCATGTCGGAGCACATCTACTCATTGCGATCGTTTCATCTTTAGAAAGGACATTTCCATGGACGCCAAGTTTACCGAGCTCGTCGAGCAGCTGAACGGCCTCGACTTTAAGGGTATGTACGGCAGCGACTTCCTGCACACCTGGGATAAGACCACCGATGAGCTCAAGGCGCTCTACATCGTCGCCGACGCTCTGCGCGAGCTGCGCGAGAACAACGTTTCGTCCAAGATCTTCGATTCGGGCCTGGCCGTCTCGCTGTTCCGCGACAACTCCACCCGTACGCGCTTCTCCTTCTCTAAGGCCGCCAACCTGCTCGGCCTTGAGCTGCAGGACCTGGACGAGAAGAAGTCCCAGATCGCTCACGGCGAGACCGTCCGCGAGACCGCTACCATGATCTCCTTCATGGCCGACGTCATCGGCATCCGCGATGACATGTACATCGGCAAGGGCGACGCCTACATGGCTGAGGTCTCCGAGTCTGTCCAGCAGGCTTACGAGGATGGCGTTCTGGATCACCGTCCCACGCTCATCTCCCTGCAGTCCGACTCCGATCATCCCACGCAGTCCTCTGCCGACATGCTCTACCTTATCAACGAGTTTGGCGGCCTCGAGAACCTCAAGGGCAAGAAGGTTGCCGTCACCTGGGCCTATTCGCCCTCTTACGGCAAGCCGCTGTCCTGCCCGCAGTCGCTGATCAGCCTGCTGCCCCGCTTTGGCATGGACGTCACCCTGGCTCACCCCGAGGGCTACGACCTCATGCCCGAGGTCGTCGAGCGCGCCAAGGGCTATGCCGCCGAGTCCGGCACCACCTTTAAGCAGGTCAACACCATGGCCGAGGCCTTCGAGGGCGCCGACATCGTGATCCCCAAGAGTTGGGCTCCGTTTGCCGCCATGGAGAAGCGCACCAACCTGTACGCCGAGGGCGACGACGCCGGCATCGCTGCGCTCGAGAAGGAGCTGCTCGCCCAGAACGCCACCCATCAGGACTGGTGCTCCACGACTGAGCTCATGGAGAAGACTGCCAACGGCCAGGACACCATCTTTATGCACCCGCTGCCCGCCGACATCTCTGGTGTCTCCTGCGAGCACGGCGAGGTCAACGCCGACGTCTTCGACATGCACCGCGTGGGCATGTACAAGGAGGCCAGCTACAAGCCGTACGCCATCGCAGCCATGATGTTCCTGCAGAAGGTTGCCGATCCCGCCGCTACCCTCAAGGCCCTCGACGAGCGCAACACCGCCCGTTGGTTCCAGGCCTAAAGCCGGGTTGAGGTAAGCCATGTAAAGGGGGCACTCTGCCAACCGGCGGGGTGCCCCTTTTTGCATCGCGGGCGTGCGGGATAAGCGCTTTCGATGTAGATGCCCGCGGCGCGAGTTATGGGTACGATGGTTTCAGGGGAGGTATCACCATGAAACTTGGATGCGTCATTATGGCTTCGGGCGAGGGCAAGCGGTTTGGCTCTAACAAGATGCTTGCCGATATCTATGGCGAGCCGCTGATTGCCCGGACCATCGATTCGGTTCCCCGGGGTTTTGACGTTGTGGTTTCGACGCGTTGGCCCGAGGTCGCCCAGATTTGCGAGGACAAGCATTGCCCGTGCGTGCTGCACGATGGCGAGCTGCGCAGCGAAAGCGTCCGTGCGGGCCTTTCGTGGGGAGTCGAACGCAACTGGAAAGGTTGCCTCTTTTTGCCGGGCGACCAGCCGCTCGTGAGTTCGGATTCTTTTGAGGCCATGGTTCGCACGTTTGATGAGCGTGGCCGCAAGCATCCGGTGCGTCTTGCGTGCAACGGTGAGCCTTCGAGCCCGGTGCTCTTTCCGGCGGAACTGTTCGATGCACTCATGTGTCTTGAGGGCAAGGACGGCGGGGGCTCGATTCTCAAAGGTCGCGTCGACGTTGCGCTGGTCGAGGCGCGTGCCTACGAACTGTGGGACGTCGATACCGTCAAGGGACAGCGACGCATAACGGAGCATATTGCCGCCTGCTCGTATTTTGATCGCGTGGCCAACTGTAATTAATCAATAAGGAGCAACATGATCATCATCAAAAACGGCGCGCTCGTGACGCCACAGGGGCTTCGCCGCGCCGATCTTGCCATGGAGGGCGATAAGATCGTGCGGATCGCCGCAGCGATTGAGCCGGCCGAGGGCGATACCGTCGAGGATGCCGCGGGCTGCTGGGTGTTCCCCGGCTTTATCGACGGCCACACGCACATGCAGTGCTGGACCGGCATGGATTGGACAGCCGATAGCTTTGAGACCGGCACGCGCGCGGCTGCCTGCGGCGGTACGACGACCATTGTGGACTACGCGACGGCCGATCGCGGCGTGACCATGCCCGATGCCTTGGCCGAGTGGCATCGCCGCGCCGACGGCACCTGCACGGCAAACTACGCTTTTCATATGGCACTCGCCGAGTGGAATGAGCGCAACCGCGCCGATCTTTCGGCCATGCGCGAGGCGGGCGTGTCGTCGTTTAAGACCTACTTTGCCTATGACCACCTGCGCTTGGACGATGCCGAGACGCTCGAGGTGTTGGAGGAGCTCAAGCGCGTGGGCGGTATTCTGTGCGTGCATTGCGAGAACGGCACGTTGGTGAATGAACTGCAGAAGCGCGTGTACGAGCAGGGGGTTCATGGGCCCGAGGGGCATGCGCTCAGCCGCCCGGACGTGTGTGAGGCCGAAGCCGTGAGCCGCCTGCTGTATCTGGCGCACCTGGCCGGCGACGCCCCAGTCAACGTGGTGCACCTTTCGACCAAGTTGGGGCTCGAGGCCATTCGTGCGGCCAAGGCGCGCGGGCAGAAGAATATCTATGTCGAGACCTGCCCTCAGTATCTGATGCTCGACGACACCTGCTATCTGGAGCAGGGCGAGGACGGCTTTGCGGGCGCCAAGTACGTGATGAGCCCGCCGCTGCGCCATGCGGGTGACCGTGCGGCACTGCGCGAGGCGCTTGTGGCCGGCGAGATCGATACGATTGCGACCGACCACTGCAGCTTTAACCTGCATGGGCAAAAGGACCGCGGGCGCGACGACTTCCGTGCGATTCCCAACGGCGGGCCCGGCGTGGAGCATCGTCCCGTCGCGATCGCCACGAGCTTTGAGGGACAACTGGGCCCCGAGGACCTCTGCCGCCTGATGAGCGAGAACCCGGCGCGCGTCTTTGGCATGTATCCGCGCAAGGGCTGTCTTGCCGAGGGCTCCGATGCCGACGTGTGCGTGTGGGATCCCAAAGCGCGCTGGACAATCAGTGCCGCGACGCAGCATCAGGCTGTGGACTACACGCCGCTCGAGGGCTTTGAGGCTCACGGCCGCGCCAAGGCTGTGTTTGTGAACGGCGTGCTGGCTGCGCGCGACGGCGAGCCCACCGGAGCCCAACCCGGCCGCTACGTCCCCCGCTAACAGGAAGATCACCGGATTCCCCTCCGCAGTTGCGGTGAAATACGGACTGTTTGCGGCCGTTTGGCGGCCAAACAGTCCGTATTTCACCGCAACTGACGAGATGGGGCCGGCTACTTGAGGCTGGTGGTGATGATGGAACGGCCGAGGGCTGCCTCGAAGCGGTCGGCCATCGTGGGGTCGGCAAGCGTGTCGACTTGGTTGAGCATGACGCGTGCGGTGCTGAGCTTCATCTCTTGCATCTCGGCATTGAGCACCTGGGCGATGCGCTCGGGCGTGGCGATGTCGGTGAGCTCGCAGCCGCAACGCTCGCAAAAGAGCTTGGGGCGGTGGACAACCTCGGCGACGGGCTTGCCCAGCCCCGAGGCGCCGACGACCCAGACAACGTTTGCTGTGCCGGAGGGAATTACCGGCTCCCAGGCGGCATGCGCCTTGAGCGGGAGTCGCTTGCTGCCATCTGCCTCGGCCAATACATAGTCAAAGCGCTGCGCCAGCTCGTTGAGCGGCTCAACGGGGGCGGAGAGCTTGCCTGTCTCCGGGCCCAAAACACCCGCCTGGCAGATACTTCCGCGGTTCATGCCCGCGCATGCCTCGCAGGTGCAGCCGGGAACATGCAGGGCCCCCGGCTTCCAAGGCGCGGCGTCCAGGCGACGATTCGACCCGTCCCATGGTACGCCGGCGACGGGAAACATGTGCGTGGTGGTACAGAGAAGCACCCTGCCGCCGGCGCGCATGAGCTCGAGACCCAACGCACGCAGCAATGTCGACTTGCCGCCACTGCCGATAATTGCGGTAATGCCCGGCTCGATCTTGAGCGCGGAGGCAAGGTTTCCGCTCGTCGTTTCCATCTGTTCACCGCCGTATAATACTGTGATAATAAATAATCATCAGAGTAGCGGTCGAACCGCTTTTGCTCTGCTCAAACCGTAGCACAGGGAGGTGCCCCGGGAATGCTCGTTTATGTTCGCGGCGCCGGCGATATCGCCACGGGCGTCGCCGCTCGCTTGGTGCGCGCCGGCGTGTCGGTCGTTATGGCCGATATCGCGGTTCCCACGTGCATCCGCCGCACGATCAGTTTTTGCGAGGCCATTCGTCTGGGCGAGGTCGAGGTCGAGGGTATTCGCGCTCGCTTGGCACAGACGCCGGCAGAGGCACTTGCGATTACCGAGGCCGGAGACGTCGCCGTTGTGGTGGACCCCCAGGCCAAGATGCTCGGCGAGCTGAAACCCGCTGCCGTGGTCGACGCGATTCTGGCTAAGCGCAACTTGGGCACCACGCGCGACATGGCGCCTGCCGTCATCGCCGTGGGGCCGGGCTTTACCGCGCCGGTTGACTGCGATGCCGTGGTCGAGACCATGCGCGGGCATTTTCTCGGCCGTGTCATTACCCAAGGTTCGCCCCAGCCCAACACGGGCGTGCCAGGCATTATCGCCGGCTATGGTAAAGAGCGCGTTATCCACAGCCCCGCCGCCGGCGTGTTTCGGTCCGACCGCGCAATCGGCGACATCGTGCGCGCCGGAGACGTGATTGGCTACGCGGGCGATACGCCCATGTACACGCAGATCGATGGCTGCCTTCGCGGGCTTTTGGCGAACGGCGTGCAGGTGACTGAAGGCTTTAAATGCGCCGATGTCGACCCGCGCGGCGATGCCAACTATATCAACTACATTTCGGACAAGGCGACGTCGGTCGGCGGCGGCGTGCTCGAGGCACTCGCTATGCTCACCGATATCTTTAGAGGATAGAAGGCGGCAATGGAAAAGCTCGATGTTGTGAATGCGGCGCTTGCCGCCCTGCGTGCTGGCGAGACGTGCGAGCTGGTGGTCGTGGCCGGCACGGCGGGGTCGTCACCGCGCGGTGTGGGCGCATGGATGGCCGTCTTTGCCGATGGCAGCCAGGCGGGCACTATCGGCGGCGGCAAGATTGAGCTCTTTGCGCTGGATGAGGCGCGCGAGCTCCTGAGCGCGGGACAGTCGCGTCTGGTCCGCTACACCATGGGCGGCGAGAACTCCGATACCGGCATGATCTGCGGCGGAGCCATCTGCCTGTGCTATCTGCATCTGGATGCGACCCAGGCACCGTTGTTCCAGGAAATTGCCGACGTCTTGGTCTATCGGCGCATCGGCGACTTCGTCATCGACTTTGAGCCGTTTATCGCGAGCGCGCTCGAGGGCGATGTGGCCGAGTACCATGGCGAGGCATCGCGCCATACCATTGCCGGCTGCCCCGGGCTTTCGCTGGTGGAGGAGGGGAGTAAGGTCACCTACACCAACGCGGCCTCTGAGATTCCCGCGGCGCACATCGAGACGCTCTGCCCCGAGGGCCTGACCTATATCTTTGGCTGCGGCCACGTGGGCGCCGCGACGGCGCGGGTGCTTACGGCGGCGGGCTTTGCCGTCGTGGCGTGCGACGACCGCCCCGGCACGCTGACCCCCGATTGGGTGCCCGGTGTCTACGACCGTCGTCTGGTCGACTACAAGAGCCTGAGCAAGCAGTGCCCCATCGGCCCGCGCGACCTGGTGGTCGTCGCCACGGCGGGTCACAAGTCCGATATCGACGTGGTGATTCAGGCCATGCGTGCCAAACCCGCCTATCTGGGCTGCTTGGGCTCGCGTCGCAAGACGGCCTTTGTGCGCGCCCGCCTGGAGCAGGAGGGCTTTACGCAGGACCAGATCGACGAGCTGCACCTGCCGATCGGCGTTGCCATCGAGGCCGAGGACCCCGAGGAGATCGCCATCTCCATAGCCGCCGAGATGATCCACCTGCGCCGCACCAAGCTCGTCCCCCGCAAGCGCTAATCGCATCCCCACCAATAAGTTGCGGTGAAATACGGATTGTTTAAGCCTGTTAGGCCGCCCAACAGTCCCTATTTCACCGCAACTGCTTTTTGGGGATCACTATGTGCGGGGGAGTTGTGGAGTTGTGCAGGCAGACGAGGTTTTTCTGGAAATACGCACCCAATGCGCGTATAGTACCGATTGTTTTGTCGGCTCCTGCTGCGTCGAGTCCAAACCGCGAAATGCCATGAGCGGCGCGGATGCAGCCAGGAGGCACGAGGACAACCCATCGTGGCCACGCCCCGTGCTTAAAACCCCAAGAAGGAGTGAACAATGGCAGAAGAGAAGTATGTGCCGCGTCTGAAGACCAAGTACAACAACGAGGTCAAGCAGCAGCTTCAGGACAAGTTCCAGTACGAGAACGTCATGATGATCCCCAAGTTTGAGAAGATCGTCGTGAACATGGGTGTCGGCGAGGCCGCTACCGATTCCAAGGCCATCGACGGTGCCGTGCGCGACCTGCGCGCCATCACCGGCCAGCAGCCGATGATCACCCGTGCCCGCAAGTCCATCGCTACCTTCCGCCTGCGCGCTGGTATGCCGATCGGCTGCAAGGTTACCCTGCGTGGCGACCGTATGTGGGAGTTCTTCGATCGTCTGACCTCCGTCGCGATCCCCCGTATCCGCGACTTCCGCGGCATCTCCGCCAAGAGCTTCGACGGCCGTGGTAACTTCTCCATGGGCGTCACCGAGCAGCTCATCTTCCCCGAGATCGACTTCGACTCCGTCGATCACCAGCGTGGTATGGACATCACTTTCGTGACCACCGCCAACACCGATGAGGAGGCCAAGGCCCTTCTGGACGCCTTCGGTTTCCCGTTCAAGAAATAGGTTCACCTGCCCTATAAGCGCCGTTCCCACAAGGGGGCGGCGTTTGGGGCGAACAATACTCTATGTGAGGAGGATATAAGTGGCTAAGACATCGATGATCGTCAAGTGCAATCGCAAGCAGAAGTTCTCTACTCGTGAGTACACGCGCTGCCAGCGCTGCGGCCGTCCGCACTCTGTGTACCGCAAGTTCGGCCTGTGCCGTGTCTGCTTCCGTGAGCTTGCACTCAAGGGCGAGCTTCCCGGCGTTAAGAAGGCCAGCTGGTAAGTCACTACCAGCGTTTCAAGCATCCGTTTGGAACAGGGAAAACGCGCTAGTTAGGCTTTGCCGTTAAGGGCGGCGAAGAACCAAGAGCACGTGTTCATCAAGAACGAAGGAGAATCTGTATGAACCTTACAGACCCGATCGCAGATATGCTTACGCGCATCCGTAACGCTAACTCTGTGAACAAGGCCACGGTCTCCATGCCGAGCAGCAAGAAGCTCGTCGAGATCGCTCGTGTTCTGCACGAGGAGGGCTACATCGAGGGCTACGATGTCGAGGACACCGTTCCCCAGAAGACTCTGCACATCACGCTTAAGTATGGTCCCAAGAAGGCTAAGGTCATCAACGGCATCCGCCGCATTTCCAAGCCGGGCCTGCGTAAGTACACCGGCGTTGCCGACATGCCCCGCGTCCGCGGTGGCCTTGGTACCGCCATTATTTCCACCAGCCATGGCGTCATGACCGACCGCGATGCTCGCAAGCACAACGTCGGCGGCGAGATCATCGCTTACGTCTGGTAATTCGCTCGGTAGGTAGAAGGAAAGGAGATCACCGTGTCTCGTATCGGTAATAAGCCTGTCCAGATTCCCGCCGGAGTCGAAGTGGCAGTCAACGGCAACAACGTTGTCGTCAAGGGCCCCAAGGGCCAGCTCGAGCTCGATGTCTTTGAGAAGCTCGCTATCAACGTCGAGGACAACGTCCTCACCGTTTCCCGTCCCGACGACGAGCGTGAGACCCGTGCCCGCCACGGCCTCACCCGCGCCCTCATCCACAACATGGTTGTTGGCGTTTCCGAGGGCTTCGAGAAGAAGCTCGAGCTCGCCGGCGTCGGTTACCGCGTGCAGCAGAAGGGCAAGAACCTCGAGTTCTCCCTGGGCTTCTCGCACCCCGTGATCGTCGAGGCTCCCGAGGGCATCACCTTCGAGGTTCCCGACAACACCCACGTGAACGTCAAGGGTATCAACAAGCAGCAGGTCGGTCAGATCGCCGCTGAGATCCGCGGCCATCGTCCTCCCGAGCCTTACAAGGGCAAGGGTATCCACTACGTTGGCGAGCACATCCGCCGCAAGCTGGGTAAGGCCGCCAAGTAGTCGTAACCGACTCACTCGCATAAGACCAGCACCCCGTCAGGTGCTGGCAAGATCAACCTTTTTAGGAGTTTACGTATGAACAAGCATAAGGCGAAGCTGGAAGGCCTCAAGCGTCGTCAGCGTCGTGTTCGCGGCAAGGTCTCGGGTACCTCCGAGCGTCCGCGTCTTCGCGTGACCCGTACTAACGCCAACATCTATGCCCAGATCATCGACGACAGCAAGGGCTCCAGCCTGACGCTCGTCTCGGCCTCGACCCTCGAGGCCGAGTTCAAGGGCACCCACACCTCGAACAAGGAGGCTGCGGAGAAGGTCGGTCAGCTCGTTGGCAAGCGCGCCATCGAGGCCGGCATCACCAAGGTCGCCTTCGATCGCGGTGGCCGTATCTACCATGGCCGCGTCAAGGCCCTCGCCGACGGTGCTCGTGCCGCCGGTCTCGAGTTCTAGGAGGTATGTAGCACATGGCTCGTAATCAGAAGCAGCAGCGCGAGGCCTCCGAGTTCGAGGAGCGCGTCGTTTACATCAACCGCGTGTCGAAGACCGTCAAGGGTGGTCGTCGCATGAGCCTCGTCGCTCTCGTCGTCGTTGGCGACGGCAAGGGCAACGTCGGCGTTGGCATGGGCAAGTCCGCTGAGGTGCCCCTGGCCATCTCCAAGGCATCTCTCGATGCCAAGAAGAACATGTTCCACGTGCCGGTGACCGAGCAGGGCACCATCCCGCACGAGGTTCTCGGCCACTTTGGTGCCGGCCGCATCATCATCAAGCCCGCTGTCGAGGGTACCGGCGTTATCGCCGGCGGCGCTGTGCGTCCCCTCTTTGAGCTTGCTGGCATCAAGAACGTCCTGTCCAAGTCCCTCGGTACCGACAACGGCCTCAACATCATCAAGGCTGCCGTCGAGGGCCTCAAGGAGCTCTCCAGCCCTGAGGACGTCGCGGCTCGCCGTGGCCTGACGGTCTCCGAGATGTTCGTCGGTAAGGAGAACTAAGCATGGCTGACACCATCAAGATCAAGCAGGTCCGCAGCACCAATGGTTGCAAGCAGGACCAGGTCCGTACTGTCCGTGCCCTCGGTCTCCACAGGATCCGCGAGGTTCGCGAGATTGCTGACAACGAGTCCGTCCGCGGCATGATCTTCAAGGTCAAGCACCTTGTCGAGATTGTAGAGGAGTAGCAAATGCAGCTTCACGATCTTACTCCCGCGCCCGGTTCCACCAAGAACCGCAAGCGCGTCGGCCGTGGCAATTCTTCGGGTCACGGCACCACTTCTGGCCGCGGCCAGAAGGGCCAGGGTTCCCGCTCTGGCGGCACCAAGGGTGCCGGCTTCGAGGGTGGCCAGACTCCGCTGGCTATGCGCCTGCCCAAGCTTCCGGGCTTCCGCAACCCCCGTCGTATCGAGTACACCGCTGTTAACGTTGAGCGTCTTGAGCGTAAGTTCGAGGACGGCGCTGTGATCGACGGTGCCGCTCTTAAGGCCGCTCGCATCACCAAGAGCGAGTTCGAGCCCGTCAAGGTGCTCGGCAATGGTGAGCTCACCAAGAAGTTCACGGTCAAGGTCGACAAGGTCAGCGCTTCTGCGCAGGCCAAGATCGAGGCCGCCGGCGGAAAGGTCGAGCTGCCGTGCTAAATGGTCTTAAGAATGCTTTCCGCATCAAAGAATTGCGCGAAAAGATTCTTTTTACCATAGCTATGCTCGTCGTGTACCGCATTGGTGCGCACGTTCCTGTGCCCGGCATTCCCTTCCAGGGGATGCTGGGCCTTTTCTCGACCGATAACAATTCGGTCGCCGCAGGTGCTATGGCCCTCCTGAATCTTTTCTCTGGCGGCGCGTTGAGCTATGTGTCGGTGTTTTCGCTGGGCATCATGCCTTACATCACCAGCTCGATCATCCTCCAGATGCTCCAGGCCGTTGTGCCTTCCCTGCATGAGCTTGCCCGCGAGGGCGAGGTCGGTCAGACCAAGATTACGCAGTATTCGCGT
Source organism: Collinsella sp. (assembly GCA_048485235.1). Classification (GTDB taxonomy): domain Bacteria; phylum Actinomycetota; class Coriobacteriia; order Coriobacteriales; family Coriobacteriaceae; genus Collinsella. Next base: position 8,912 of record DBFWCI010000044.1, on the reverse strand, counting down.
TACCTCACCCTGGCTCTGGCAATCCTCAACTCCGTGGGTTACCTCTTCCTCTTTAAGAGCTTCGGCATCAGCTTTAATGGTGCCGGCGCTCCCGAGATCATCTTCGACCTCATGATTGTCGGCACGCTCACCGCGGGCGCCATGCTGATCATGTGGATTGGTGAGCTCATCACCCAGCGCGGTATCGGCAATGGCATGTCGCTGATTATCTTTGCGAACATCATGGCCGGTCTGCCGCAGGCTATCTTCTCCAGCACCGAGGGCAATGCCGGTGGCATCATCACCATGGTGATCATCTGCGCCATCATCCTGCTGGTTATCCCGTTGATTGTTTTCCTTGAGCGCGGCCAGCGCCGCATTCCGGTCTCCTACGCTAAGCGCGTCGTGGGCCGTCGCATGATGGGTGGCCAGACCACCTACCTGCCCATCAAGGTCAACACCGCGGGTGTCGTGCCGATCATCTTCGCTTCGGCGCTGCTGTACTTCCCGGCTCAGATTGCCGTGTTCTTCCCCGGCATCGGCTGGATCCAGGCAGTTGCCTCTGCGCTTTCGCGCGGCTGGCTCAACTGGGTGCTTAACGTTGTCCTCATCGTGTTCTTCGCGTACTTCTACACCTCCATGGTGTTCAACCCCGATGACACGGCCGACAACCTTAAGAAGCAGGGCGGCTTTATTCCGGGCGTGCGTCCGGGTAGGGCTACCGCGGCCTACATCAAGAACGCGCTCAACAAGATCACGCTTCCCAGCGCTGTCTTTTTGGCGCTCATCGCCATCGTGCCTTCGATCATCTTCTCCTTCACGGGTAACCAGCTGATCCAGGCATTTGGCGGCACGTCCATCCTCATCATGGTCGGCGTCGTGCTCGACACGGTCGATAAGCTCGAAGGCCAGATCAAGATGTATGATTACGATGGATTCTTTAAATAGGCTAGAGGAGGATTGCTCATGAACCTCGTATTGCTCGGAGCTCCGGGTGCCGGTAAGGGCACCGTCGCACAGGAGCTCGTCGCCGAGTTTGGCGTCGCCCATATTTCCACGGGCGACCTGCTGCGTGCTGCCGTCAAGGGTGGCACCGAGCTTGGTATTCAGGCTAAGAAGTACATGGACGCTGGCGAGCTCGTTCCCGACCAGCTCGTGATCGACCTTGTCAAGGAGCGCCTTGCCGCCGATGACGCCCAGCAGGGCTTCATCCTCGACGGCTTCCCGCGCAACACCGCCCAGGCTGTGACGCTCGATTCCGAGCTCTCCGCCATGGGTCGCGAGATCGATTGCGCCCTTCTGGTCGATGTGGCCCCCGAGGTCATTATCGATCGTCTGTCTTCGCGTCGCACCTGCCGCGCCTGCGGTTACACCGGCACCGCTGCCGATGCTACCTGCCCCAAGTGTGGCGGCGAGATGTATCAGCGCGACGACGACAAGCCCGAGACCATCAAGAACCGTCTCGACGTCTACGAGAAGTCCACGAGCCCGCTCGTCGACTACTATCGTGGCCAGGGTCTGCTCAAGTCGGTCAACGGTGACCAGGCTCGCGAGACCGTGTACGGGGATGTCAAAGAGGCTCTCGGTCTATGATCAAGATTAAGTCTGCAACGCAAATCGAGCAGATGAAGAAGGCAGGAGCGCTATCTAAGATGGCGCTCCGCCACGTTGGAGCCATGGTGCGCCCCGGCGTTTCGACTTTTGAGCTCGATCAGCTCGCGGAGCAGATTATCCGCATGCATGGTGGCACCCCGGCCTTTAAGGGTTACGGCGGGTTTCCCGGAACCATTTGCGCATCGATTAACGATGCCGTGGTACACGGTATTCCCAACCCCGACATGATCCTGCGCGATGGCGATATCATCTCCATCGATACGGGAGCCGTTGTCGACGGTTGGGTCGGCGATAACGCTTGGACGTTTTTCGTCGGCACCCCCACGCCCGAAGCCAAGGCTTTGTGCGAGATCACGCGCGATTGCCTTAAGGCTGCCATCGAGCAGGCTGTTCCCGGTAACCATATCGGGGACGTCGGTTATGCCGTTCAGTCCCTCGCCGAGTCTCACGGTTACGGCGTGCTTCGCGATTATGTGGGCCATGGCATTGGCCGCGTGATGCACGAGGACCCCAACGTTCCTAACTATGGAAAGAAGGGGAGGGGCGTTCGCCTCCAGGCCGGCATGGTCATTGCCATCGAGCCGATGGTTACGATGGGTTCCAACCATGTGAGCACGGGCTCCGACGGTTGGATCGTCACGACCAACGACCACCTGCCCGCCGCGCACTACGAGAACACCGTCGCCATTACCAATGACGGCCCGGTGATTCTCACCACGGATGCGCAAGGTGCTTGGTGTTCGCTCCAAGGCGGAGAAATGTAAAAGTCGCCGCCCCCTGATGCCCAACCTCGCCTTTCAATTTCGAAGGCATGACCCCAAGGTCTATGCCTTCTCATTTCAAGGCAATCTTGGGCATCAGGGAACGGCTTTGTTTTACATTTCAAATGTAACAAGTTCCACTTAGTTGTGGAGCCATTACGAAGTTATTACGATGCGTATATACGTGTTGTAGAATACTCAATCGCTGTCGTTTTCTAGAGAAAGATGATTGCTTGTGAAGAAGGAAGACGCAATTGAGCTCGAGGGTACGGTAAAAGAGCCGCTGCCCAACGCCATGTTTAAGGTCGAGCTCGAGAACGGTCATTCGGTTCTGTGCAACATTTCTGGCAAGATCCGAATGAATTACATCCGCATTCTCCCCGGTGACAGGGTTGTCGTGGAGCTTTCCCCGTACGACCTGACCCGCGGCCGCATCACCTATCGCTATAAATAGCGGCACGCATACACGCTCTTTTCCGACTGCAGGCTTAGCTCAACCTACGGTCGGTTTGCGTGTGAAGACCAGCCATAGTTTTAAACGCCTGCGGCTGGGCGAGTAGATAGTAGGGAAGTAGTTTGAGCGCTACCGAAAGGAAGAACGATGAAGGTACGTCCTTCGGTCAAGAAGATGTGCGATAAGTGCAAAATCATTAGGCGCCATGGCAAGGTCCTCGTCATTTGCGAGAACCCCCGTCATAAGCAGCGTCAGGGTTAAGAGAGGAGACTACGTTGGCCCGTATTAATGGTGTCGACCTCCCGCGTGAGAAGCGCGTTGAGATCGGTCTGACCTACATTTACGGCATCGGCCGCACCACTGCGACGAAGATTTGCGTCGAGTGCAACGTTAACGTGGATACGCGCGTTAAGGACCTCACCGAGGATGAGGTTAACGCCATCCGCGATTATATCGATAAGAACCAGATCATGGTTGAGGGCGACCTCCGCCGTGAGCGCAACCAGAACGTCAAGCGCCTTATGGACATCGGCTGCAACCGCGGCCTTCGTCACCGCAAGGGCCTCCCGGTCCGCGGCCAGCGCACCCACACTAACGCTCGTACCCGCAAGGGCCCGAAGCGTCAGATCGGTGCTAAGAAGAAGAAATAAGGAGCGCTAGATAGATGGCTACTGCTAAGAAGAACGTTCGCGCTGCCCGTCTGAAGCGCGCGGACCGTAAGAACATTTCCGTGGGCCAGGCTCACATTCGTTCTACGTTCAACAACACGATCGTTTCGATCACCGATCCCCAGGGCAACGTCATTTCCTGGAAGTCGGCTGGCCAGGTGGGCTTCAAGGGCTCCCGTAAGTCCACGCCGTTCGCTGCCCAGATGGCTGCCGAGGCTGCTGCCAAGCAGGCCATGGAGCACGGTATGAAGAAGGTTTCCGTCTTCGTCAAGGGCCCCGGCTCCGGTCGTGAGACCGCCATCCGCTCCCTCCAGGCTGCTGGCCTCGAGGTCTCGAGCATCCAGGACAAGACCCCCATTCCGCACAACGGCTGCCGCCCCAAGAAGCGTCGCCGCGTGTAACTGAAAGGATCGTATCAATATGGCAATCGACAGGACTCCTGTTCTTAAGCGCTGCCGTCAGCTCGGGATCGATCCCGCTGAGCTCGGTTACAGCAGCAAGAAGGAATCTATCCGTCAGCCCAAGCGCCGTCGCAAGGAATCTGAGTACGGCATGCAGCTGCGCGAGAAGCAGAAGGTCAAGTTCATCTATGGCGTTCTGGAGAAGCAGTTCCACGGCTACTTCAACAAGGCCCGCAAGATGAACGGCGTCACCGGTGAGAACCTCATGATCATCCTTGAGTCTCGCCTCGACAACGTCGTCTTCCGTCTTGGCTTCGCCCGCACCCGCAAAGAGGCTCGTCAGTCCGTCCGTCACGGTCACTTCACCGTGAACGGCAAGCGCGTGGACATCCCGTCCTACCGCGTCAAGGCCGGCGACGTCGTCGCTGTCGGCGAGAAGTTCCGTGACCTCCTCCCCATCAAGGAGGCCCTGATTTCCTCCGAGCGCTTTGAGGTCCCTGGCTGGCTCGAGGTCGATATCGAGAAGCTGTCTGGTAACGTGCTCGCTCTGCCGACGCGTGAGCAGATCAGCGGTGATATCAACGAGCAGCTCATCGTCGAGCTCTACTCTAAGTAGTCCATCCGGGCTGCTGAGGCTGGAGGTAATACATGTCAGAATTCATTAGGCCTCAGGTTCAGGTCGAAGAGATCAACGAGACGTCTGCTCGTGTCTCCGTCGAGCCGCTCGAGCGTGGTTACGGCGATACGCTGGGTAACTCCCTTCGTCGCGTTCTTCTGTCCTCGCTCGAGGGTGCCGCCGTCGAGGCTATTCAGATCGATGGTGCGCAGCACGAGTTCATGACCATCCCTAACATGGTCGAGGATGTCACCGACATCGTCCTGAATGTCAAGGGTCTTGTCTTCAGGGCTCTCGGCACGACCGACGAGGCGACCGCCACCATCTCGGTTGACGGCCCCTGCGAGGTCACCGGTGCGGACTTCTTTATTCCGTCCGAGTTTGAGCTGGTCAACCCCGAGCAGCACATCGCTACGCTCACCGAGGGTGGCCATCTCACCATGAGCATGCGCATCGGCTATGGCCGCGGCTATGTTTCTGGCGAGGCCAACAAGCGCGACAACGATCCCATCGGTGTGATCCACGTCGACTCGCTGTACTCGCCGGTTTCCCGTTGCGCCAAGCTCGTTGAGGCTTGCCGTGTCGGTCAGCACACCGACTACGACCGCCTTGTCCTCGAGATCGAGACCAACGGCTCCATCGCCCCGCGCGACGCCGTGGTCCAGGCTGCCAATATCATCAACCAGCATATGGCCGCCTTTATGAACCTTGCCGAGACCCCCGAGGTCGAGGAGGAGGCTTCGATCTTCGCTCCCGAGGTCACCAACGACAACGCCGAGCTGGACAAGCAGATCGAGGATCTGGACCTTTCCGTCCGTTCCTACAACTGCCTTAAGCGCGCCAGCATTCACTCGGTCCGTCAGCTCGTTGAGTTCTCGGAGAACGATCTGCTCAACATCCGTAACTTCGGTGTTAAGTCGATCGAGGAAGTGAAGGACAAGCTTGAGTCCATGGGCCTGAGCCTGAAGGCTTAATGCTTCGCATATTTGAGGAGAAACTAGACCATGCGTCACAACGTTAAGAAGGGCCTGAAGCTCGGCACCGATGCGAGCCACACCAAGGCCATGAAGAAGAGCCTTGCTAAGGCCCTCTTCGAGAACGACCGCATCAAGACCACCGAGACCCGCGCTAAGGCGCTGCGTTCGGTCGTCGACCCGATCATCACTTGGGCCAAGAAGGGCGACCTGCACTCTCGTCGTCTGGCTATCGCCAAGCTCGGCGATAAGCAGCTCGTTGCCGAGATCTTCGACAAGGCTGCCCAGGGCATGTGGCAGGACCGCAACGGCGGTTACACCCGCATCATGAAGCTCGGTAACCGTAAGGGCGACAACGCTCCCATCGTTATCATGGAGCTCGTCACCGAGCCTTGCACGCCTAAGGCCAAGAAGGCTGCTCCGGCCCCCAAGAAGGCCGCTGCTCCCAAGAAGGTCGAGGCTGTCGAGGAGGCTCCTGCTGAGGAGACCGCTGAGTAGACATTCCGTCTGCATAGGCTATATTCGAGGGGTACGTTCGCGTACCCCTCTTTTTTTGTCGCGATACCGTTACTTGTTTGTTGGGAGCGCCCATGACTGCGCCGTCTGATTTCAATTCGATTTCCGAGCTTGACGCCACGCTCGTATTTCGCGTGGCCTATGATGGCTCGTCGTATAGCGGATTTGCCGAGCAGCCGGGACAAACGACGGTTGCGGGTGAGCTGCGTCGAGCCATCGAGACGCTGCTTCGCCGTCCGATCGGTCTGACGTGCGCAGGTCGTACCGATGCCGGCGTGCATGCCGTGGCTCAGTACATCAGCGTGCCCGTAACGGACGCTGAGCTCGCCCTTACGCGCCGTAGGTGGCTGCGGGCTATGGATGCCCTGCTGCCCAAAGATATCGCCATCAACGAGGTCTACAAGGCTCGTAAGGGCTTTTCTGCGCGCTTTGACGCGCGCTCTCGCACTTACACCTATCGCATTGCCGATCGTGATGCGCGGCCCGTGCTGTCACGCGGTGCTGTGTGGTGGCATCGCTATCCCCTCGACGTCGATGCGATGGCGGCCGCCTGCCCTGCGCTTTTGGGCGAGCAGGACTTTAAAAGCTTTTGCAAGGTTGCCTCTGCCGTGGGCAAACCTACGCACCGCTGCGTAATGCGCGCCGAGTTTGGCCATGAGGTTGCGTTTGGCGAGGACATCCTGACGTTTACCATCGAGGGCAATGCGTTTCTGCATTCGATGGTCCGCACGATCGTTGGCACGCTTGTCGAGATTGGCATGCATCGCCGTAAACCCGAGTGGATGCGCGAGGTCATCGATGCTTGCGATCGTACCGCTGCGGGCCCCACGGCTCCTGCCTGCGGCCTTACGTTTATGGGCGTGGATTACGATCCCGCCGAGCTTGTCGTGCTCGACTAGGGGAGGGCTTGACGCGCCGTTCGTCGGCATCTGTCATCTGTGGGCTGCGCGTGTGCAACATCTGTTCTTGGCGTGCAGTGCAACCGGTGTCTCATTGCTTTTATTTATGGGGTGTACCATGAACCACGGTTTGATTCATTGCTGTCGAGAGGACGGATAACTTGGTTCGACGTGGCTCGCATCCGCGACTTTCGGTGATCCTTGTGGTAGAAGGTTCGCCCAGCTATGCGATGCGTGCGCTCGAGAGTATCCAGAACCAAGACCTCTACGATTTGCAGATTGTCGTTGTCTGCCGCGATGCTGCGCCCGGTGCGCGCCATTCGCTTCAGGTTGCTGCCGATAGGGACATCCATATTGATTTGATTGACGTCGAGGACGCGAAGCGCGGCGCTTGTCTTCGTGCCGGTTTTGATGCCTCGCGCGGCTCTCAAATCATCGCCATGAACGCCGATGAGTGGTTTGCTCCGCAGGCCCTTTCCAAGATGGTCGATATCGCGTGCGATACTGCGGCAGACATTGTGCTCCCCTCGGTGTCGCTCGATCGATACGATGCGCATCGCGAGCGTCATTCGCGCGTCTTGGATGCTGCCTCTATTGCCATAGAAGACGAGTCTTCTATGGTGACTGGGCTGCCCCAGTTGATTTTGGGCGGCCTAGTCGCTCAGACCTCTGGCGTGATGTATAGCCGTCCGCTGTTTGAGGCATGCCTGTCGCGCGGCAAGGCGTACCGTACGGTTGAGTTTATGGCTTATGCGCTCTCGCAGGCACGATTCGTGTCCGGCTGCGGCGACGCTTGTTTCCACGCGGTGGCACCTAAGCTTACAGATGCCTTTGATCCCACCATGTATGCCAGGATATCCGATGACACTCGAGCGCTCGACGAGCTTGCGGACTCACTCTCGGAAGCAGATAGCGGTGGTCGGCTCAAGCTGGCAAGCCAAAAGTTCTACTTTGCCGGACTGGTCGCCTGCATCGAGAATTTGTGTCTGAGCCCGCATGGGGTGTCGTCAATCGAGCGTTCCGCCCGCATGCGTGATATGCTCGATGCGCCTCGAACCCGTCAGATGGTCGCCGCGCTCAAGGATAACCATCGGGGGCTCGGTCTGTTGTTTGGGCCGATCGCCAGCGCCAAGCCCGCGCGCTGCGTGATGTGTACGCATCTGGCAGCTTTTCTTAACCGGACGGGCACAAAAACCGCCTAAACGGCTCATCTCGAAACAAATTTGCATAGAATTGTTTCGAAATGTGTTCTTATACACAAAAGCCTTCAAATAGCGTTAAACTATTCAATCACTAATTGATTGTCTCCGCTATCTTTTGGAGAGAGGGTTTGTATGGCTAAAAAACGCAATGGGCGCCAGGATGCCATTAGAGATATTGTGCGCAATAAGGACGTCCGCACGCAGCGCGTGCTGGTCGATGAGCTCCGCGCTATGGGCTTTGATTGCACGCAGGCGACTGTCTCTCGCGATATTGCCGATATGGGGCTGCGTAAGCTCCCTGAGGGCATCTATGTTCTGGCAGAGGACCTGCATCTGCAGCGTATGGTTTCCGAGCTCGTAACGGGCGTTCTGCGTACCGATAATCTGGTTATGATCAAGGCTCAGCCTGGCACGGCTTCCGGCATCGCCGCCGCCGTTGATGCGGCAGAGTTGCCCGATGTGCTTGGCTCGCTTGCCGGCAACGATACGATTTTGGTTATTGCCCAGACGGCCGAGGACGGCGAGCGTCTTGAGGCGCTGATCAATAAGCTGAGCAATTCTCGCAAGTAGGCGTGCGGGTCGTGCGCTCGGCACTGTGCGCGCTGACATCGTGGCTTGTAAGTGGTATTGACGTTGGTCGGTACCGCCTTTTTGTTTGTCGGTATAAAGACCGCCCACCAGGTCGCTTTAAATTAAAAGGCCCCCGAGCAGTTTAATAAGCTGCTCGGGGGCCTTGTTGCTTATGGTCGGATGAATTTCTAGCCGACCGTATCGTCAGGCGTGGGCGAGGGGTCGGGAGTGGGCGTAGGCGTAGGCGTAGGCGTAGGC
>DBFWCI010000043.1:0-2333 GCA_048485235.1 Collinsella sp. | reverse complement strand
ATGGTTCGATGTCTGCCCGGATGCGACACTGAATGTGTCCATCCTCGCAGTATCCGGTTCTCAAGGTGCACGCCTGGCGGCTGGTCCGGTCCGACCGGGCCGCGCGGCAAGGAGATATATTGCCAGACCGGAGGGGCGCCGTGGGCGGGAATCTGGGCGTACACATTTCCTACACATATAAGTAGTCTCGGGTGGCTGGTTAAAAACAGGAGGGGACCTCGCATCCGAGATCCCCTCTTTCGCCCATCTATAGCAATAGACTCTTAAATACCTTATGCCAGCAGCTTGCGACCGGACTCCTCGATCGCGTCAAGTGCTGCATCTGCCTCGGCGGCATCCGCGCCCTTAGCGAAGATGTACAGCTTAATCTTGGGCTCGGTGCCGGAAGGACGAACAATACCCTTGTTGCCACCCTCAAGATCGAACTCAATAACATTAGCCTTCGGCAGGCCGTTCACGCAGGTGTTGTAATCAACGACGGCCTCAATCTTGGAACCGGCGAGCTCCGTGGGCGGGTTCTCGCGCAGACCGGCCATGATGCCGGCCATCTTTGCCGCACCCTCAGCACCCGGATAGCTCAGCGAAATCGTCTTGTTGTGATAGTAGCCATACTTCTCGTACAGCTCGTGCATCGCGTCGGCAAGGTTCTTTCCCTGGAGCTTGTAATACTGCGCCATCTGGCAAATCAAAAGCGAAGTGCTCACGGCGTCCTTGTCGCGCACGTGGTCGCCGGCCAGATAGCCGTAGCTCTCCTCAAAACCGAAGATAAAGCGATCGACCTCGCCAGCATCGGAAAGAGAAGTAATGATGTCGCCGATGTACTTGAAGCCCGTCAGGCAGCGACGGAGCTCAAAACCGTACTCATCGGCCAGAGCGTCAACCATGGCGGAAGAAACGATAGTAGTGACAGCAACCTTCTTAGTGAGGTCCTCACCGCGAGCAGCGCGGGTCTTGCAGATATAGTCGAGCAGCAGAACGCCCATCTCATTGCCGGTCAGCAGCAGATAGTCATCGCTATTCTTAACGGCAACGCCAACGCGATCGGCGTCAGGATCGGTTGCAAGCAGCAGATCAGGGTGAACCTGCTCGCACAGGTCAATGCCCTTCTGCATGGCCTGGCGAATCTCGGGGTTAGGATACGGGCAGGTCGGGAAATCGCCGTTAGGCTCCTTCTGCTCGGGAACAACCGTGACATCGGTGATGCCAGCGCGCTCGAGCACCGTCGTGACGGGAATGAGGCCGGTGCCGTTGAGCGGAGTGTAGACGAGCTTAAGCGGAGCGCCAGCGATCTCCTCGGCAGAAAGGTTGGTCACGCCGCGGGCGAGAACGGCGTCATAATAACGCTCGAGGCACGAGTCATCGATCCATTTGACCAGACCCTGCTCAAGAGCCTCATCGAAGTCCATGGACTTCACGCCGGTAAACGTATCGGTCTCGGCGATAGCCTTAGAAATTGCATCGGCAGCCTCGCTGGTAATCTGGCAGCCGTCGGGGCCATAGGCCTTATAGCCGTTATAAGGCGCTGGATTATGACTAGCGGTCATGCAAATGCCACCGGAGCACTTAAGGTCACGGACGGCCCAGGAAAGCGTCGGCACGGGAGAAATCTTAGGATACACGAGAGCAGTCACGCCGTTTGCGGCAAGAATGGCAGCCGTCGTCTTAACGAACAGTTCACCCTTATTGCGGCTATCGCGAGCGATGGCAACCGTCGGATGCTCGAAGGTCGCATTGAGATAGTCAGCAAAACCCTGCGTCGCGCGACCAACCGTATAGATATTCATACGGTTAGTGCCTGCACCGATAGTGCCACGTAGACCGGCGGTACCGAAGGCGAGATCTTGGAAGAAAGCATCGGTGATGGCGTCCTCATCACCCTGCTCCTTCATCGTGTTAAGCTCAGCGAGGAGCTCCTCGTCCTTGACATTGGCAATCCAAGTATCAAGCAGCTCATGAACATCTGCCATGTGAGTCCTTCCGTCACAATCAATAAAACGACCCGTGTAAAACAGGACAAGCGCAGCAGTGCGCTAAAGCAAATATTAGTCCATTGAGAACAGAGAACCGACCAAAGAACGGTGAACGTCTATATTCAGCGGTGGATGATTAAATTGATTTAATTGCATAAGGAATGTTGCCCGTAAACGCAAAAAAGGGGGAGGCCGCGAGGCCTCCCCCTTCTTCAATCTCAATGACGGCTCGGTGCCGTCCACCGGTCAGCGGCGCCCTGGCCTCCCACGGGCTGGCCCCGCAGTACTCTCGGCGCGATGGGGCTTAGCTTCCGGGTTCGGAACGGGACCGGGCGTGCCCCCCATGCTCTGGCCGCTGACCGG
>DBFWCI010000042.1:0-16504 GCA_048485235.1 Collinsella sp. | reverse complement strand
CCCATCGAAACACATCTCCACCGTTCCTTCAACTGGGAAAACGGCGCCCCCGGGGCCCGGATGGGGCCTCGGGGGCGTTCGGCTAGCTGCGGGAACGGCCTGTCCGCCTAATGTGTTCGGCTGAGATCGGAAATCAACCTTAAGACGCCGGGCGGCAGCCGCTTCGATCGCACCATCGAGCCGCACGCACATATCATCTGCACCTCGTGCAGCCGCGTCATCGACGTGCCGCTCCCCTTCGATGCCCAGCTCGACGCCAGGGCATCCGAACAAATCGGATGGAGCGTCAGCTCGCACTACACCATCTTTGAGGGACTCTGCCCCGACTGCCGGTAGCCTTTGGGGCATGCCTGCAAATCTACTTTCCCATCCGTTACAGCAAACAGTACATTTCTAGGCATGTCCCGAAAACCTACTCGGCGAGCAGGCGGCGCAGTTCTTCTTCGACCGTGTGCACGTAACGGACGCGATCGTTGATACCGCGCATGGTGGGGTTGCAGCTCTCCATCAGATAGGGATGGCCCACGACGTTGAGCATGTCGCGATCGTTCTCATTGTCGCCAAATGCCATCATCTCATCGGGCGAAATCCCCAGGACACGACCGTAATCGACAAGCGCGGAGCCCTTGCCCGAACCGAAACCGATAAGGTCCGTCCATGCGGTTCCTGACGTCATCACATCGACACGGTCGCCAAAGAGGCGCTCGAAATACTCCCGGGCCGCCGGATAATCCACCTCGGGCGTCTGGAAGCCAATCTTAATGACATCCTCGTCGATGTCCTCGGGACGGTCGACCACCGCCACATCGCAGTGGACCACATAGCGCAAATGGTCGACGAACGCATCGTTGCCGCTCATGGTGTAGATGTGCCCCTCACACGAAAGGGTCATGTCGGTATGGGGATACGCAACCACGGTATTCGCGATAACCATAGCAAGGCTACGCTCCATGGAACGCTTGACGACGGCACGCCCCTCGCTCATCACCAGGGTTCCGTTTTCGCATACATAGGCGAGCTCATCGGCCACCGGGGCAAACAGGTAGCGCAAGCTCGCATATTGACGGCCACTCGCCGGCATAAACACGATACCACGACGATGCAGCTCATCGATAAGCTCAAAGGCCTCGGAACGCAGCTCGCGCTCCCCCGGATGCAGCAACGTGCCGTCCAAATCGCATGCAATCAGTTTGATTCCCTCAAGACCCATATGCTTCCCCCAAAGCCTCATATCAACAGCAAGACGGACCTTGATCGGTCGCCCCTCAAAGCCCGTCTTGCGCATACGCGCGCTTAGCCGCGCGCCTTTTTTACGATCGTAAAGTCTGGAGCCATACTCACAACGGCATCCGCCGCACTCGACGCAAAGCGCCGGTCCGCATCGAGTTCACGGGTAACCGTCGAGAGCCGAACGCCCTCGACGCCCCGGAGCATGCGGCCCAAAACAGGCTGCACCGGCGTATACATGCGCACGGTATGCTCGTCCGAATCGCCTCGAAAAAGCGGCGCATGCATATTGCCGATCTCCCAGCACGCATGCGCGAGCGCAATCGGGTCCATGCGGTCAACTTCGACCAAATAAACCTCGGCGCTGCGCAGGCGCACGACAACCGCCACGGGCACCACGCCCGAACGGTCGACGGCGAGCACGTCGCCGTCGACAAGACGACCGCTGTCGGCAGTATCCAGCCGAACATCGACCGTGCGCCCCAGCTCCGTCACGCCCACAAACGCGTATACATCAGCCTGGTCCCAATCGAGCAGCAGCTCGTCAACTTCAAAGACGCCGCCCAGCTTCCGGCGAAGCAGGAGTTCATAGGACGGATCGTTGAGATTTCCCAAGCATGTCGTCGAAACCAAGCGCTCGAGCATACTCTAACCCTCGACCTCGACGAGCTCGATATCAAAGTTGAGGTCCTTACCGGCCAGCTCGTGGTTGGCGTCGAGCGTCACGGCCTCGGGCGTTACGTCGATGACCACGGCGGGGACGGGCATGCCGCTCGGCGTGGACAGGAAGAGCTTCATGCCCTTCTCGATCTGCTCGATGTTGGGAACCTGTTCGGCCGGGAAGGTAATAACCATCTCGGGATTGTGCTCGCCGTAGGCATCGGCAGCAGGAATGTGCACGGTCTTCTTCTCGCCCACCTGCATGTCGACAACGGCGGCGTCGAAGCCCTTGATCATCTGACCGGCACCACAGGTGAACTCCAGCGGCTCGCCGCGATCGTAGGAGCTATCGAACTGCGTGCCGTCGTCGAGCGTGCCGCGATAATGGGTCTTGACCTTCTTGCCCTGGTTGGACATGGTAACCTCCGTGATAAGGGCGGCGCACAACGCGGGCCGCCGTGAACATATGGCGCTAACTATACCCTAGTCATACAATTCAAGGACAGTTTGCAAAGAAACGCTGCATCCGGAGGAACCATGGCATATCCCGTATTTGACCTACATTGCGACACCGCCGACCGCATCGGCTGGGCCACGCTCGATCTCGACCTGCGCTTTACCGCCGGCACCGACGGTTATTTCCCCGGCGACGAAACGCATCCGCAAGATTTCGACCTCATCGAGGGCAACGCCTGCGCCATCTCGCTCGCAAAGATCGGCAACACGCCATGGGCACAGTGCTTCGCCACGTTTGTCCCCGACGAGATTCCCACCGCCCACGCCGCGCGCTTCCAGGCGCAGATCATGGCGCATATGAGCGGCCAGGCAATGCTCAACCACGACCGCATGGTCAACGTACGCAGCGCGGCAGACATTCGCCCCGCGCTCAAAGACGGCAAGGTCGCCTGCATCCACACCATCGAAAACGCCACGTTCTTTGCCGAGGACCCCGCGCTGATCGAGGTGCTCAAGAGCTTGGGCGTACTCATGTCATCGCTCAGCTGGAATGCGCAGGGACCGCTCGCGAGCGGACACGATACCCACGCCGGCCTCACCGCCGCCGGCATCGAGGCACTTACGCAGATGGAGCACGCCGGCATGGTACTCGATGTCTCCCACCTCAACGACGAGTGCTTTGACGAGGTTGTCGCCCACGCCACGCGTCCCTTCGTCGCCAGCCACTCCAACTCCCGTGCGGTTTGCGGCGCCAAGCGCAACCTCACCGACGACCAGTTCCGCACCATTCGCGACATGGGCGGTATCGTCGGCCTCAACTACTGCAGCGAGTTCCTTTCCAACGACGCAACCGATAAGACAGCCGCAGACGTCACCTTCGACCAGCTGGCGGCACATATCGAGCACTGGCTCGACCTGGGCGGCGAGGACGTCATCGCACTCGGCGGCGACTGGGACGGAGCCACCGTGCCCGCTTTCCTCTCCGATGCCAGCAAGATGCCCGAATTCCAGAACATGCTCTCCAAGCACTTTGGCAAGACCGTGATGCAGAAGCTCTGCAGCGATAACGCGTTTGCCTTCTTTGAGCGTTATTAATTTCACGTCCCTTGAGCGGGCCGGCATGCCGAACGGTCGACATGCCGGCCCGTCCCCAACCTGAAGGACCGCTTTTGACGCAGCAGTTTACGATTACCGTATCCCGACCGGATGGCACATCCATCCCCGTCGTCGTTACCAAAAAGCGCGTCAAGAACTTCAACCTACGCATCACATCGAGCGGTGAGGCCCACGCCAGCGCACCGCTCGGCGCCAGCCGCGAGCGTATCGAAGCGTTTGTGAAGCGCAACAGCGCCTGGATTATCAGCCGACTTGACCAGCGTGAGCAACATCAGGCGACAGCGCGAGAGCCGCTCAGCCCCTCGTCCATCATTGCACTTTGGGGCAAGCCCATCACGGTACAAGATGCGCTCGATCACAACTTTGCATCGCCCGCACCGCGACCCAAACAGGCCACCTTCGCAAGTTTTATGGGTACCGATAAATCGGACGAAGGCCCACAGACCAAGCGGCACGCAATCCTCGACGGCCTAACGTCCGATGAGCTCCAAGCCCACATCGACCAGCTCTATACGTCCGAAGTCACATCGGCGCTGCGCGATATGGTGCACGCATACGAAATCGCAATGGGTGTCGCCGTTTCTCGCGTTTCCGTACGCAGCATGAAAACGCGTTGGGGCTCATGCACTCCCAAATCCGGCGCCATTCGCATCGCGCGCGAGCTCGCCGCCTACCCTGTCGAATGCCTCGACATGGTTGTCGCCCACGAGCTCGTCCACTTGCTCGAGCCAAGCCACAATCAGCGGTTTCACGCCCTGCTCGACGCGTACTGCCCCAACAATAGAGCGCTGTCGCAACGGCTCAAGCAGCCACCCATAGAGATGTATTAGAACCGGTTAGCGTACGCGCTCGATCTCGACGCCGCAGCTTGCCAGGGGAAGACCGACGGGAGCCCAAGGCTTATCGAGCTTAACGCGCACGCCAAGCAGCAAGGGGTAACGACGCAGCAGCATCTGGGCCACACCCTCGGCTGCCGCCTCGATGAGTTTAAACGTATGCTCGCGCAGATAGCCATCGACATCGTGGCACACCGAGCCGTAGTCAATCGAAGCGTCCAGGTTATCGTGCTCCCCCGCTGCACGCAGGTCGGCATAGAGCACCAAGGACACGATGAACTTCTGGCCCAGCGCGTTCTCTTCGGGATACACGCCGTGGTTGGCAAAGACCTCGAGACCGTCGATAGTAATGCGGTCAGCACGGCGCAGATCGTCATAGCTCACGTGGGGTACCGCCGTTGCGGTGGATATTTCGCCCCTTCCACGGCGGGCGAGCTCGGCGCCTTCAGTCTTGGTTGCATTCTCGGGCAGTTTCTTATTGCTCATCGCGATCGTCTCCTTCGTTTAGAACCCCGACCGCGCAAACTAACTACACGCGAATCGACAGGTTCTTTTTATCATCGCTCCAGTTGCAAGCATTGCGCGCGGGGCATGCAAAGCAGGCGCGCGACGCTTTGTCGGCTGCATAGAGCAGACGCTCAAGCGGTTGGCTGTTCACGCGCAGCTTTCGATGGCCCAGAATGGCCGTCTTAATGGCTGCGGCATCGGCCGGCTCAAACGCCACATCATCGGGCATGCCGCCGAGAATCGCATCAGCGACGCGTTCGCTTGCAACATCATGGGATATACCCGATTCATACTGTTCATCTTTGCCGATATCGTGAAGAAGTGCCGTGGCGTAGATGACCTCGCGGTCAAATTCGAGCCGCTCCTCGAGATTTTTGATCCACATAATGCGAGCGACATCGAGCAGATGGTCAATACCGTGGCGGCAGAAGATGCGCCCCGATTCCAACTGCGCAATGTTGCCCAGATGCCGCCGGAACAGCCCGTTGGCACAAATGTAATCAATGCGAGGCATGGCACCAAAGGGAGCCAAGCCCGAAGCCATAAAGCCGCGACGCGACGTCCCCTCATCGGTCCTCGATGCAAAGTCGTTGACGACCCTCATGTTAGCGGCCCAGCATCCTAAAGAAACGCTCCTCGAGCGCGGAATCGGTCTCAAAGACGCCGCGGCGAGCGAGCGTCACGGTCTTGGTGCCAGGCTTTTGCACGCCGCGCATGGTCATGCACATATGCTCGGCTTCCATGAGCACAATCGCTCCCTGGGGAGCGAGATAATCCATGAGAGCGTCGGCAACCTGCGCACACAGCTGCTCCTGCAGCTGCAGACGGCGGGCATAAACCTCAACCGTGCGGGCGAGCTTGGAAAGCCCAGCCACCCGACCGTTAGGGATATAGCCAATGGCGGCCTTGCCATAAAACGGCAGCAAATGGTGCTCGCACAGCGAGTAGAACGTGATGTCGCGCTCGATAACCAAATCGTTCGAAGCGACGGCAAAGGTTTTGGACAGGTGCTCCTCGGCACTCTGGTCCATACCGCCGGCGATCTCACCATACATACGGGCAACGCGCGCCGGGGTCTCCAGCAGGCCCTCACGAGTTGGGTCCTCGCCTATGCCCTCAAGCAACAGCTTAATGGCGGCCTCGACTTTTTCCTGATCGACCATCTGGGCCTCACTTTTCCGATTTTGCGTTCGCGCTATGGTACCACGCCCTTTGGCATCGGCCACAAGCTACATAGTATGGGTCGAATAGACCGGATCGTCCCGCCAAAGTTCAACCGCATCACAAAGCGCAACGCCCTCGCGCTCAGCACGGTCGCGCGTAGCGTTCATATCGATCACACGCTGGTTACTCGAGCCCCTAAAGCGCAATGAGATATCGTACAGATCCTGAACGAACGGGCCGTCCACCAACATGTCGAGGCAGGCCAGGATACGGTTCGTCGCCTCGGTATGATGACGGCCACCCGGCATAAGCTCCTCGAGCACGTCGCCGGTAAAGCACCAAATGGTCTTGCCCGACCCCGCGGGATAGGCCGCACGCACGCGTTCGATAAAGTCAACAAGCCCCGCCTGATTCTCGGGCTCCATAGGCTCGCCGCCCAGAATCGTCAGGCCATCGATAAAGGGATGGTCGAGACTCTCGATAATCTTGTCCTCGACGGCACGATCGAACGGCTCACCCGCAGCAAAGTCCCACGCGACAGAGTTAAAGCAATTCTTGCACCCACGACGGCACCCGCTCACAAACAGAGAAGTACGAACGCCTTCCCCATCAGCAATGTCGAAATACTTGATGTTCGCGTAGTTCATAAGTAACTCTCCCGGGAGGCCGGGACATATCATCCCGTCCTCAAACATTCTCGGTCTTCGGCCTGCGAAACTGCGGGCGGGACGATATGTCCCGGCCTCATGCAAAGGGTAACTCAATGAACGAAGCGAACATCGAGCATAGGGTTCGAGATCTAATAAAAACTGGGTTGCGGCTCAACCGCCATCGCAAGTAAATCGCAGCTGCAGCTCGAATTATCTCCGCTAAGAACTTCGAGGAGTGAGCAGACCGCATGCCGCATCTCAGCTACGTCAACTTGGCCGCCCCGTAGCGAGGCCCCGGACCTTTGCTCGATATGAGTTCCGCACGAACAGGAGGCGCCAGTGGCGCCTCCGTCGTGAGCCAGGACTGTCCGAAATAGCGAGTAAAGGTCCGGGGCCTCGCTACGGGGCGGCCTGGGATGGTTATTAGAGATGCAGCACGCGGTCGCGGATCTCCTCGGTTCGGCCCTGGTTCCAGAACTGGGTACCGATGTAGCCGCACGTACGACGAGCGACGTTCATCTTCTCCTGGTCACGATTGCCGCAGTTGGGGCACTCCCACACCAGCTTGCCGTCATCCTCGACAATCTTGATCTCACCGTCGTAGCCGCACACCTGGCAGTAGTCGCTCTTGGTGTTGAGCTCGGCGTACATGATGTTGTCGTAGATGTACTGCATCACGCGAATGACAGCCTTGAGGTTGTCCTGCATGTTGGGAACCTCGACGTAGGAGATGGCACCGCCCGGCGAAAGCTGCTGGAACATACCCTCGAACTTGAGCTTGTCGAATGCGTCGATCTCCTCGGACACGTGGACGTGGTAGCTGTTGGTGATGTAGCCCTTGTCCGTCACGCCCGGGATGATGCCAAAACGACGCTGCAGGCACTTGGCGAACTTGTAGGTCGTCGACTCAAGCGGGGTACCGTACAGCGAGAAGTCAATATCGCTTTCGGCCTTCCACTCGGCGCACTTGTCGTTCATGTGCTGCATGACGGCCATGGCAAAGGGCGTGCCCTCCTTCTCGGTGTGGCTGTGGCCCGTCATGTACTTGACGCACTCGTACAGGCCGGCATAACCCAGACTAATGGTGGAGTAACCGCCCACGAGCAGCTTGTCGATCGTCTCGCCCTTCTTCAGGCGGGCGAGGGCACCGTACTGCCACAGAATCGGTGCGGCGTCAGAAAGCGTACCCATCAGGCGCTCATGACGGCACAGCAGGGCACGGTGGCACAGCTCAAGGCGCTCATCGAAGATCTTCCAGAACTTGTCCATGTCCTGGTGCGAGCTCAGTGCGACATCGGGCAGGTTGATGGTCACAACACCCTGGTTAAAGCGACCATAGTACTTAGGCTTGGCCGGGTCGTAGTTCAGCGCGTTGGCGACATTGTTAAAGCCGTTGCCCGAACGGTCAGGCGTCAGGAAACTGCGGCAACCCATGCAGGTGTAGCAATCGCCGTTGCCGGCGGTCTCGCCCTTAGACAGCTTGAGCTCGCGCATCTTCTTCTCGGAGATGTAATCGGGCACCATACGCTTGGCAGTGCACTTGGCAGCCAGCTGGGTCAGGTAGAAGTACGGGGAATCCTCGTGAACGTTATCGTCCTCGAGTACATAGATAAGCTTGGGGAATGCCGGGGTGATCCATACGCCGGCCTCGTTCTTAACGCCCTCGTAGCGCTGGCGAAGCGTCTCCTCCACGATCATGGCAAGGTCGTGCTTCTCCTGAGGCGTACGGGCCTCGTTAAGATACATAAAGACCGTCACGAACGGCGCCTGGCCATTGGTGGTCATAAGGGTCACGACCTGATACTGAATCGTCTGGACGCCGCGACGGATCTCGTCACGCAGACGGTCCTCAACGACCTCACGGACCTTCTCGGCAGACGCAGAGACGCCGAGCTCCTCAAGCTCGCGAGCGACCTCGCCGCGAATCTTTTGACGGCTCACCTCAACAAAGGGGGCGAGATGGGTCAGCGAAATAGACTGGCCGCCGTACTGGGAGGAAGCAACCTGGGCGATAATCTGCGTCGCGATGTTGCAGGCAGTCGAGAAGCTGTGCGGCTTCTCGATCAGCGTGCCCGAGATAACGGTGCCGTTCTGGAGCATGTCCTCCAGGTTCACCAGGTCGCAGTTATGCATGTGCTGGGCAAAGTAGTCGGAATCGTGGAAGTGGATCAGGCCCTCATTGTGGGCATCCACGATCTCCTGGGGCAGCAGCACACGCTGAGTCAGGTCCTTGGAAATCTCGCCGGCCATATAGTCACGCTGGACGGAATTGACGGTCGGGTTCTTGTTAGAGTTCTCCTGCTTGACCTCTTCGTTATTGCACTCGATCAGCGACAAAATCTTGTCGTCGGTCGTGTTCTTCTGGCGCTTCAGGCTCTGAACATAGCGATAGATGATGTAATGGCGAGCGACCTCGTAGCAGTCGAGACGCATGATCTCGTCCTCGACCAGATCCTGAATCTCCTCGACCGACACGGTGTGGCCCGCGTTCTCGCATGCCTCGGCGACGTTTTGCGCCGCATAAACCACCTGGCGGTCGGTAAGACGAGAGCCCTCCTCGACCTCCAAGTTGGCGGCGCGAATCGCATTGACGATCTTATCGATGTCAAAGACAACCTCGGTGCCGCTGCGCTTGATGATCTTCATCCTCTTGCCTCTTTCGCGTCGTAGTCTCATTGCGTTTCAGAGCCAAACGATGCCCGGCAGGGCTTGCCCCCGTCTTGCGGCGCCGTCGCGCAATCTGTGTTTTCGAAAACCATAGGCCCTCATGCGGACAATCCTCGCAGCCAATCAAGGGGCTCGAAGATCCATCCAAATGGGGCGAATAAGGTCCTCGTTCTCTGTCCGCCATCTATCATACGACAAAGAGGCATCTATATCCTGTATTCTTTTTTTAGGTCAAACACAACATATAGTGTTTCAGCAGGTCAAAGCAATTAGTCATTTTGCAGACGCATTAATTATGAGGGGTTCTTGGCAAGTCGGTAAAACGTTACCAACACGGCTACCTGCATGGCAGTTATAAAACCCCCTTAGTCAAGCCGCTGACAAATCCTACCAAAACCAAGCCGCTCACGCCAAAAGAATCCAAAAGATTATGCTTGACCAACATGTTGCGGTCACGGTCGGCCAGGACGTATGCAACCTGCCGGCACCTCTACGGGGACCTTGGATCAATATTTGCTGGCATATTTGACGGCGTGCTTGGTAGCAAAACAAAACAGCTCAGAGGACATAGCCTCTGAGCTGCGAACATTTGGTGGGCGTTAGAAGATTTGAACTTCTGACCTCTTCCGTGTCAGGGAAGCGCTCTCCCCCTGAGCTAAACGCCCAAATGGAGCGGACAACGGGGCTCGAACCCGCGACCCCAACCTTGGCAAGGTTGTGCTCTACCAACTGAGCCATGTCCGCTTACGAGGATTGATCTTACGTGATGCCCGCATCCTATGCAAGAACTTTTTTTGAAAAGTTTTGCGACGCTCTCGCTAACCTCGCGAGGACATCAGCCACCACGGAAGGCGCGGGCAAACGCAATCTCGCCGCAAGAGACCCCTACATCTCACCGAGCATGATCCAGGCAGAGCTGTCCTGCGCGAGCCTGCCGTCTGCAAGCGGTGATGAGGTGAGCAGGACCCTGCCCGCCGGCAGCTCCACGGCTGCTGCGCCGAAGTTCGTCACACACGCCCAGCCGTTGTCGCGGCGATAGGCGATGACGCCGCCCTCGGCGCCCTCGGCACCATCCGCAAGACCGGTGCGCCCGTCAAGATCGAGCCACGCAAAATCGTTGGCGCAACCGCGCAGCTTGCGCCGAAGCCAGAGGGCGTCACGATAGAGCGCAAGCATCGATGTCGGGTCCGCTTCTTCCCTATCGGCAGCGTAATCGGAAAACCATGCAGGTTGCGGCAGATGGGGCGCCGCATCGGCGTCCGCCGGCGAAAACCCAAACGATCCGCCCTGCGCGGGATCGTCCGCCGCCACCCACGGCAGGGGCACACGGCAGCCGTCGCGCCCCTTCTCACGCTTCGGTCCGCGCGTATTGGTCGCAGTAGGATCTTCGAGTGCAGCCCACGGGATGTCAGCCACCTCAAAAAGGCCGAGCTCCTCACCCTGATACACGTATGCCGAGCCCGGAAGCGCCAGTTCAAGCAAAAGGGCCGCCCGCGCGCGGCGCTCGCCGAGTTCACGGTCCTCGTCATAAGACAACCCGTCGCGTAAGAGCCAGTCGAGCGCAATCTGGTGGTAGCGCGTCGCCTTGATTTGCGGCAGGGCATAGCGTGTCGCCACGCGCGGCACGTCGTGGTTGGAGAGTACCCAGGTCGAGGCGGAATCGGATTCGACGGCTGCCTTCAAGCCCTTCTCGATTGCAGTGTGCATGTCATCATAGGTCCAAGTGGCCTTGGCAAACTCAAAGTTGAATGTCTGGCCAAGCTCGCTGGGACGCGCATAGAGATACTGGCGCTCGGGCAGCACCCACGCCTCGGCAACGGCACTGCGCGGCGGATTATAGCGGTCGAACACGCGGCGCCACTCGCGATAGATCTCGTGGACCTCATTGCGGTCCCACAGCGGATGGGTGCCGTCGTCAACCATGTCATCGCCCTCGGCGAGATGCCACCGGTCGAGGTCATCGCGGTCGAGATCCTTGGCGAGACCCTGCGCCACATCAATGCGAAAGCCGTCGACGCCTCGATCGCTCCAAAACGCCAGGACGTCGCAAAAGAGCGCATGAACCTCGGGGCATGACCAGTCAAAGTCCGGTTGCTCGGGCGTAAACATGTGCAGATACCACTGACCGTCCGCAACACGCGTCCATGCGGGGCCGCCAAAGTTGGCATTCCAATTGGTGGGAGGCAGCTCGCCATGCTCGCCGCGACCATCGCGGAAGATATAACGGGCGCGCTCGGGCGATCCGGGGCCGGCGGCAAGAGCGGCTTTGAACCAGGGGTGCTGGTTGGATGAATGGTTGGGCACGATGTCGACGATGACCTTGATGCCGCGCGCGTGAGCCGCAGCGATCATGTCATCGAAGTCGTCAAGCGAGCCGAGACGCGGGTCGACATCGCAGTAGTCCGCCACATCATAGCCGCCATCGACAAGAGGCGATGGATAAAACGGGCTCAGCCAGATGGCCTCGATACCCAGTCGCTCAAGATAGTCCATCTGCTGGGTAATGCCCGCGATATCGCCCAGACCCGAACCAGTCGATTCCTTAAACGAGCGCGGGTAGATCTGATAGATCGCGGCATCGGACATCCATGAGCGCGAAGAAGACTTTTCTGTAGCCATGGGGCGTATCTCCCTTGCAACGAGGTTATGCGAGATGCCCACGATGATACGCCCAAAGCGGACATTCGCGACAAACAACGCCACAGCCACGCCCCAAAACGATCGCCCCCTCTCGGGTTCAAGCCTCCTGGGACGAATCGACCGATTAGTGAAAAGAACGGAAGACCCACTTTCCCGGCCACGACAGCGAGCGGGCTCCGGGTGCCCCAGGTTGCCGCGAAAGAGGAGGGAAGCGTACTTTATGTACGCGACCGACGATTGAGGGGCAAGATGGGGTGCCCGGGGCTCGCGCAGCGTCAACAAAAAACGCGGTTCGTTAGAACCGCGTAAGATAGTTGGAGCGGACAACGGGGCGTCCGCGTATCCGCTTCGCGGATCCGCACCGGCTTCGGCCGCCTGCCGGCGACCTCGCCAGCTCGCTACAAACGCTCCGCGTTTGCTTAACGCTCGCTCCCTCTCGGGTTCGAGCCCATGCGATGGATACAAAAAAGCCCGGCTACCGTAGTAGCCGGGCTGTTGCGTTTGGAGCGGACAACGGGGCTCGAACCCGCGACCCCAACCTTGGCAAGGTTGTGCTCTACCAACTGAGCCATGTCCGCATATGTAAAACAAAACGGGCGCCGGAGCGCCCGGATGTTGCCTGGAGGCGAAGCCCGGATTCGAACCGGGGGTAAAGGCTTTGCAGGCCTCTGCCTTACCACTTGGCCACTTCGCCGAAAAAGGACCGCCTAAACGGTCCGGAAATGCAATGGAGCGGACAACGGGGCTCGAACCCGCGACCCCAACCTTGGCAAGGTTGTGCTCTACCAACTGAGCCATGTCCGCTTGCGGGTTATTAATTTACGCGAGTTGTCCAAAAGACGCAAGTACTTTTTTCAAAAAACTTGTCTGCCGCATGTTCTTAGTAGCTAAACGCGCTAAAGCGATTGGCTAGGCACACGATTCCAGCGCTCCGCTAAACAGCTTCACCATCTGCACGCGCGTGCCGGCGCCGTCCGTACGACGAGCAACCTCCACGTTATCGACGAGCATACGCATAAGCTTGATGCCACGGCCGCGTTCCTCGGATGCGACCGGTTCGCTCGTTTCATCGATAGAATAGCCGGCACCTCGATCAAGCACCTCAACCACAACGCGATCGCCATAGGCCTGAACCGTCAGGACGCACCCGATACCGCCCGCATGGTCATAGGCATTACCCAGCGCCTCCCCCGACGCCAATGCGACATCGTAGCGCTCGTCACGGCGCAACGGAAGCGATTCAAGGAGTTCGGCGATGCGATGTCGGTAGTATGGAAGATTCTCGATACCCTGACGGACCTCAACGCTCTTACTCCAGCGAGGCAGCTCCCCCACCGGAATGGCAGGAATTGACTCCCGTGCCGGCCCCACGACATGAAGGATATCGACAAGACGAGCAATCTCCAAAAAGCGAACAACTTCACCTGATGCATTGACGAGCGAAAGCAGGCCTTCTCGCCTCATAAGCTCACGAGCGCGCGTAAGCAGGAATGCCAAGCCCGTAGAATCGATAAAGCTAACAGCCTGACAGTTGATGACGACACGACGCACGCCGCGGCCAATCAAAGCATCCAACCGCCGACGCAGCGCAGGCACCGTGGCGATGTCGATATCGCCTGGTGGCGTCAAAACCGCTATGTCATTCCACTCATTCATACGACCATGGTTCCCCAAAAAAGCCCACTCGATGCATTCGTTTCCCCAACCGTACGGATTCAGCCCGCCCAGCGTCGTCTATGAACGACCCCGTAAAAACTCAAGGGACACCAATGCAATGTCATCGTCCAGCGCCGATTCGGTAAATCGGTCAAGCTCGCCCAAGACCTTGCCGCAAATGCCCGATACGCCCTCACCCGAGACAGAGAGCAGAAGGTCGCGCAAGCGCTGCTCGCCAAAGAACGCTCCGGTGCGGTCGCGGGCCTCAATCGTTCCATCCGTATACATGAAGAGCATGTCGCCGGGGGCAAACGTAAACACGCCTGTCTCGTACACCATGCTCTCAAAGGCACCGATTACGCCCGATTGGCATCCAAGCAGCTCAACCTCTCCCCCACGGGCCTCGCCGCCACCCAGCGGCATCGACTCTGGCCTGATGACCATGGTCGGAGGATGGCCCGCCGAACAATACGTTGCGCGTCCGGCTTTAAGGTCAATCTTGGCGATAAAGGCCGTCACGAACGTCTCGACCCTCGAAAAGCCCATGAGCATGCTGTTAAGGGAGCGTGCCATGCGGGCCGGTCCAGCGCCCTCCCAGGCATATGCCGTCAGGGCCGTCTTGACAAGCGCGGACATCGATGCGGCCTCAATGCCTTTGCCAGACACATCACCCAAAATCATGACGGCGCAGTCGTCGGGAAGACGAATGAGCGTATAGAAATCGCCTCCGACCAACGCCGAATTCGTGGCCGACAGGTACACCGAATCGGTTGCGATACCCGGAACATCCCCCAGGGAATTTCTCATGCCAATCTGGAGCGTCTGAGCGATATGGCGCTCCTCGCGCTTTTGAGATTCGCCTTCGTAGATCAGTTCAAAGTCATGCGCCAAGTGCACCAAGTAGTCATATTCAAGGTCATCAATCGGCTCTTGGCTACCATCACGAAGCAGCAGCGCGCGCGTCGTCGGGCTCTTCGCAACAGAAGCAGGAACAATCGCGTCGTTACTGTGCTTGCCATCGCCCTCAGAGCGCGGGTGCCCCGCCTCGATGCCGGAGTCGACGTAGAGACCTTGACAAGGCAGACCATGCGCCCTAAGCCAGCCTCCCATAGGCATCGATTCGTCAACGCGAGTTATACGGACGTGTTTAAGGTCCTCGGCACTCGTACCCCCCAAAACAGATGCCTCAAAGCCATCAGGGCCAGCCCCCAGACGTGCCGCTGGCGCCGTCGTGGAAAAGAAAAGCTTCTCGGGATCGTCCGGCAAAGCAACGCGACTGCCGCCTTCAAAATCTATGACGTAGGAATCCAGACTGGCGTCATACTCAACAGGGCAAAAATGGCAGTTGAGCATATTGCAGATCTCGGACGATACCGCCTGGGTAGCCGCGACGGAATCGTCTAGAAAGGTAAACAACTCATCACGTAAGACATTGAGCGAGCGGCCAAGCTCGACCGTGCGACGAGAGCGAAGACTCGATGCCATGCCGACCAGTTGGATAGACAAGTAATCGCAAATGACCTCGAGTACATTAACGTCATAGGCGAGCGGTGCCTGGGGGCGTTTCCAACCAACTTCCAGCACGCCAAGGATCTGCGTACCGTAAAAAACGGGAAGACAGATCTCGCTGCGGTACGGAGGCATATCCTGCACGCGCAACAGGTGCTTAGAACGATTGTCCAAGTCCATGAACATACCGGAGGCGGCCTTATCGCCCTCAAGGTCCTGTTGAATCGACAAGCGACAGGCACGCGACTCACGAAGAACATACGTCGGAATGCCAGCGCCATACGGCAAAAACTCAGGCAGGTAGCTGTCGTACAGCTCCTTGGAAACACCGCGAAGTTTAAAACCGCCGCTCTCAGAAAAATAGATAGCGGCACCCGAAGCATCGAGCGTTCCTACAAGCTGGTTCAAAACAGTATCAAGCAGGCTGGGTAACTCATCGGAGCCCACAGTGCTCATAATGACCGAAAGCGTGCCAGAGAGACGCTTGTTCGCCACTCTAAGCTCCGATAACGCACGCTTGAGTTGACGGTCGTGAGAATACTGTTCTTCGATGCTATGGAGCGCCACCAGGACACGTGGCGCGCGGCGCCCAAAGATGCGTGGAGGCGTCACGGAGCCCGCGCGAACCAAGACGGGGATAAAGGAGCCGTCACTCAGCTTGAGCATCAGTTCGTTCTCGGAGCCATCAGTTTCAAATGGCAGACGATGTTCCGTCGCACGTTCAAAAGCGGATGAGTACAGGACGTCTTTAACATCTCCACCGATGACGTCGGCGCGTTCCTCGCACATCAAACCAAGTAAGCGATTATTCACATGCAGAATGGTTCCGTCGAGCTCACAGATGATGACAGCATCGCTCGTGATCTCGACTAGTTGGGCAACGTCTGCCCACTCGTTGCGTTCAAGCGTTTCCATCGTGGACCCCACCGTCTATCGGTAACAAAAAAGCCTCCGAAGAGGCTTCTCAAATGCGATGGTGTCGGAGGCGGGACTTGAACCCGCATGACCAAAAAGCGGTCACTAGCACCTCAAGCTAGCGCGTCTGCCAATTCCGCCACTCCGACATGCTATGTTGTTGATTCGCAGTTCGTTTTGTTGGACCCGCGCGTTCAACGAGGAAGATAATAACCTATGATTCGAGAACTGTGCAAGCACTTTTTTCAAAAAAGTTTACGAATTTGTAAACCTTGATTATCGACTTCATCCGAACACCTCCCACATTCATCCGTACATGTACGGATGAATGTGGGAACCCGATACCCTGAGGGCCGGACCGTGGATTGGCTACACTGATGTGGACAGTTCCGGGAGGGGCGCAGGAGACGGGAGGGCCGTATATGAGGGACCCCAGGCACCCGAGGCATTTCACCGACGAGTTCAAGAGGCAGATAGTCGACCTCTACAACGCCGGCAAGC
>DBFWCI010000041.1:0-78486 GCA_048485235.1 Collinsella sp. | reverse complement strand
TCCTGCCGTTGCGTTTGGTCCGACCGCCGCAGTAGGGGCAATAAACGGCCTTCATGGGCACCTCTTCCGAAATGGTATTTAACGGTTCCGGAAAAGGTTATCTACCTGCGGGAACGATAGGCAACCGGACACACATTCTGTTCGAGCGGTTAAAAGCGGGCACGGAATTTAAACGGCTGAAAAAGGGGCATCGACCTGCGCCGATGCCCCCAACATGGACACACATTTTGTCCTATAAGCCCAAACTCCAGTGCGGAGTCTGCCCCGAAAAGAGAATGGCAAAGCAAGAACGTGGATGTTCGAGAAAAGTGTCCGCAAGTCTCATGGCCATCACATCCCACCTGCCAAAGGGATGGGTGAGCGAGCGTTACTCCTGCTCGGACTCCTCAGCCTGCTTGCGGCTGCGGATGAGGTGCGCCACGCCGACGCACAGCACCGCGCCACCAGCGATCCAAGTGAACGTCACGCCGTTGAGACCGGTGAGGGGGAGGCCGGAACCCTTCTTGTTCACGATGGTGATGGGAATCCTGGTCGAGGTAACTTTTTCACCGAGCTGAGAAGTGACCATATTAGAGCTGGGGGTTACGCTGAGTCCTGTCAGTTCGCCGGTCGTCTCATTGTATGTAGGCGTCACCACAATGGTAAAGCTAATGGAGTTATAACCCGCGGGCGTCTCGCACTCCGTAATCTCGTACTCACCTGCAACAAGACCAGGGATAAAGACCTTTCTGTCAGTCTCTTTAGTCTTAAACACTCCAGCTTTGCCTGAATCGTCAGTGAGTCCACCAGTCTCCGTCAGCCATTTTTCGCCATTAACAGGAGCGGTACCCTCCTTGGTCATTTTGACCTTAAAGCCGGCAACAAGTTTCTTTTTCGGATTATCCGAGGCGGTCTTAGTGACATCGAGACCGAAGACGTAGTCAGTGACCTCATCCGACTCAGAAGTGCCCTTATCATCAGTCATGGGATTGTTGGAATAGACAAGCTTGACCTCGTTGGTGTTGCCGGTGGCAGTGTATTCAGCCTCACCGGTCAGTTTTGCGTTATAGGTCACAACGACCTTAGAGTCGCCCTTAAGCGTCACGCCTGCGTTTGTTGCAGCAGCCTTAAGATCAGAGAAGGAAATCGTCAGGTCGTGACCGCCAGTGGGGTGCCCAGAGGCGTCCGTAGTGTCCGCAAGATTTACCGTGTAGCCATTTGTAGGTTGGATAACGGTGTTGTCAATTTTCACCTTAACGGAGTTCTCGCTAGCCTCCAGTCCAGCTGAAAGATGATCATGGAACGTATATTCGTACTTGGTGAAGGTGTCGATGTTGCTCGCAACGGAGCCAGTCAGTTTATATTCGACCTCCTCGCCAATATGCGAGTCACTCCGCTTTCCCCATGTCTCGCCCTCACGAACTTCCTTGTTGACCGTAGGAATGCTGGTCTTCTCGGTAACCTCTACATCGCCGGCGCCCACGACGGCATAAATCGGCGAAGTGGCAGTATTCTTGCTGCCGGTCGTCGACTTATCCGAAGCCAAAGTGTCCGCGTCAGTCAGAAACAGGTAATAACCAGATTTATCGAAAGAAACCTTGGTACCCGCCCCAAACGAAGCCTCTCCAACGCCCGTCGGGTTAGTCGGATTGACATTCTTCGCAACCAGTCCAGCAAGCGTATTGAGCAAATCGGTGTCTTTGAGAACCGTCGTGTTTGTGGTCCCGGTAATGTTGGCAGTCAGCCAATTGGCAACATCCTGCGGGCTGGCATCGGTTGTCAGATTGTTTGCATCATCTTTATTATAGTCGTTGATGGCCTTAATAATGGCTTTTTGCGTCGTGTCATCAACGCCAGTTGCCCACTTAACATTCGAAACGACCTTGTCAGTCTTGTCGCTCTCATCCACGACATCGGCCTCGAAAATCTGGTAGGCCTTGTACTTCACGCTGCCATTATCGTTGTTCTTTTTGATCGTGATGCTATTAGTCGTAGTAGTCGCTTCCTCAGCAAACGCCATGGTCACCGGGGCCATCACGCCGCCGAAGCTCAGCGCTGCTGTGAGGCCTGCTGTCACTGCCAGGCGTGCGATGTTCTTGCTCATGCTCATCTTCTTTTCCTCTGCTTTCTGCTTGAAGTCCGTTTGATTTAAATCCGTCTGTCTGTACCTTAGCATCTACTTCGCTACGTCTCGCCCCGCTCTCTGTGGGGCTGCCAGCTACTCTTTATGGCTGCCACCTCCCCGCTTGACCAGGAGCGCGACCACGATGAGCGCGGCTCCGGCGACCGCTGCGGCGGCCGCGGCGTACATTGCCATATCGCCAGTCGAGGGCATAAAGCCTCCGGTGGTAGTGCTAGGGGGTGTGCCGGTGGGCGTGTTGATGAGCGACGCCTCCAGGCTACCCGTCGACCCGTCCGCGCTGTCGGCGCGCAGGGGCGACTCGGCCGTGATGGTGAGTTTGGGCTTGGCGGCGGCCACCTGGTCGACGTCCAGGCCCTCGGCCTTGACCCTCACGGAGCGCGTGCCCTTAAAGGCGGTGTAGCCCTTGGGCGCCTTAAGCTCGCGGACCTCCAGCTTGCCCGAGTCCACGCCCGAGACGGTCACGCGACCGTCCTCGCCCGTGGTGACGGCGGCCTTGCCCTCTGCATCCCACGTGCCGTCGGCCACCAGTGTGCGACCGCGGTCGTCGGCGATGCTCAGGACCGCCCCGGGCAGTGGCTTGTCGCCGTCGCTGCCGCGCTTGGTGAGCGCGAGATCCCAGGTGTAGGCGCACGCATCGTCGCTCGGCGTGTGGGTGAAGCCGGCGTCGCCGGACTGGTCGGCAAAGGGAGAGCGCGGGTAGCGCAGGTAGACCTCGTTGGGGTTGCCCTTCGCGATGCCGTGGCTGCACGCGCCGTTGAGCGGCGCGTTGTACACGGCGACCACGCGAGCGCCCGCGGTAAAGGCGTCGGCCCCGCCGAGCGCGGCGATGAGGTCGCCGGTGTGCACGGTGAAGGTCTTACCGTCGGCCGAGACCCTGCACTGGGCCGTGATGTCGGTCCAGCCCTTCGCGGGGTCGGTGCCGACGCGCCCGTCCTTGCCGGCCGAGACGGCGTCGAAGCCACCGTCCGCGCCCGCCGCCACGTACACGCGCATGCTCGCGGCCACCTTGGAGGGGTCGAGCCCCGCGCTCATGGTGTCGACGAACTGCACCGCATAGGTGTCGTAGGCCGTGAGCCCCGCCGGGACCGTGGCAGAGAGGCGCCAGTACAGGTCGTCGGCGACCGTGGCGTCGGCGGCCTTCTGCCAGGCGGCGGTGCTGTCCTCCAGCACGTGCTTGGACACCTTGGGCGTCGCGGCCTTGGGTTTGACGGTGACGGCGCTGCCGCCCACCAGGGCCAAGATCGGCGCTGTGCCGGCCTCGCCCTGGGCGATGGCGTCGTCGTCGGCAACGATGAGCCAGTAACCGCAGGGCAGCTCGGCCGCCGTGCCCGCATTAAGGGCCACGGACACGGCGCCAGAGCTTTGGAGGGAACGAGCGAGCTGTGCGCTCAGCGCGCTCGTAAGGTGGGAATCGGCGTTGAGCCACTCGGCAGCTTCCTGCGCGGTGGTCTGGGAATTGGGCATGCCCGCGCTGTGCAGCACAGGCAGGACGGCGTCGCGCGCGGCGTCGTTTGCCCAAGCGAGGTCGGTGGCGATCTTAGCGTCGTTGTCGCCGTCGACGACGTTGGCGCTAAAGATCTGGTAGGCGTCGTAGCTGCTCGCCACGGTGCCGCTCACCGTGATGGAACCGGTCGAGGTCGGCGCGGCCTGCGCGGAAGCGGGGAACACAACCGCGCAGGTGCCGATCAGGAGGGTAAGCAGCGCAAACAAGATCGGGAAGGAGCAAACTTTCTTATTCACGACGCTTACCTCCCTTCGCATTCGCCTTGCGACGAATGTGCATCCAGGCCGCAGCAGCGCAAAGCACCGCCGCGCCGGCAAGGTACGTCAGAGTGACGCCCGACATACCAGAAAGGGGCAAAGAGGTGGAGTAGGTGTTGGTGAAGGTGGGGGTAGTGTCGGGAAACTTGTGGTCCTCGGTCTCGGCGCTTTTCCACGTACCTTTGGCGTCAACGGTTCCCTTCTTGTAGGTCACCCTACAGTTGATCTCTCCTTTTTCGGTGTCATACGTTGGCTCAACCGTGAACTTATAGACCGACTGGTCGTACGTGTAGTGCGAGAACTGCGAACCGTCGGTTTTCTCGCGCACATAGTACGTAAAGGTCTTGAAAGGGCCACCCGTGGAACCACCCGGGTCGTTGGGATTATTCCTGATATCAGAGAGTGAGTACTTGAGCTCAACCGTTTTATTTTTATCAGTGGTGTCCTTGAACGAAAGCGTCTGCTTCGTATCTTTACCGGCAGAGGTCACGGCAGTACCGATGATGTTGTTAAATTTGCTGTCTTCCGCAAGCTGAAGTGTAAACTCCTTCATCTCGCCACCCTCAACGACCTTAGTCGCCTCAGGAGTCCAAGAAACCTCAGGGTCGTACTTGTTGGTGAAGGTTGCCTTGTTGGTGGAGGTTGCGCTGCTGGAGTCGACGATCGAATAATACCCATTAGCATCTACTGACGCAGTCCTCGACGAGCCAGCTGAACCCCCAGATATCTTAGTCACGTACACACCATCAATCGTGTAGTTATGGACATTAAGATTTCTAGTCGCACTCGAATTTCCCTGTACCGGAACAGACATAAGTACAGTCTTGTTGTATTTGACTGTCACCTTAATCTCATATACAGCACGATCGTATATGACACCAGGAAGATTGCCCGCATCTTCGACCAAGTAGTATGTAATTTCGCCAGTACCATTCTTTAAGAGCTGCTCGCTAAGCTGTTTACCGTCATGAAGCTGCTCGCTAAGCTTCTCGCTAAGGTCAAAGGCGATGTTGCCAGCGATATTCTTGGCAGATTTGACAAGCCCGCAGCCACCATGGCTGAAATTACCATTATTGTCCCAAGAAGGCGCCTTCGCAGTATCCGAGTCCTTGCGATAAACCGTAAAGGTGAACTCCCCATCTTTGAGGTCGCGGCCGGCCAACTCCTTGGTCGCCTTCAGCTTAAGGCTCGGGTAGACGTACGCATCCGCAGGCTCGCCTAGGTACAAGTCGCCATTCGACATGATGCCGCCACCATGGTCCCAGGAATAGTTGCCCGTGATGAAAGTTGTCGCTTCATTCTGCGCATCATTCCGCGCTTGAATCGCCGCCTCATCCTTGGCCATAACACCCGACATAACACCCGAGGTCAGGCCGATGCTATTTTTTACCCCAACAGCACCGTTGGCGGGGATGTTGATAGCTTTTTCAAGTTCGATGCTTCCCGAGTACCGGGCGTCTCCACCACCAAGCATCTTACCGGTTACCACTGCGACCGGCGTTGTGTGATCCCGCGATGCGAGGAAGAAATCGGCATGACCGTACTTGCGGAAATCGTCCGAGTTGTATGCATCTATATCTTCATTCTTATTAGTACCCTCAGCACCACCAGCTGAAAGATGGGGCGTACCATCATTACCACTGCCATCTTCCCATTTGTATTCTTTGAAACTCTGATCATTGCCAGCAGACGAATTGCCAAAGATTGCCGTGCCCTCTTTGTTCGTTACCAACGTCTTGCCCGTGGGGCAGACTGCTACGCCGCCGCCATAGCCGCCAGCGGTATTGCTGCTAATGTACGAGTTGTATACAAATAATCTACCAGCGGTCTTTTCCTTACCCTCATCCGAGTTTCCCTGAACAAAGATACCGCCACCGCCCCAGTCAAAGCGAGACATGCAGTGATTGTTAGTGATATAGACTTTACTATCTTTATTACCGTTAATCATCGCGTCAACCATCTGGCCCACTCGAATGCCAGCACCCTCAGATCGGAAGCTCACGTTAGAGGCAATAATTCCTCCCGTGATATGCAGCCACGCCATACCCTCACGGGATTGGTCATTACGCCCGACATCCGTGATATAAACGCCGCCACCAGCTTCTTTAGAATAATTGCCGGTAATCTGGCCACCAGAAATGGTGACACGAGCGCCGTTATTGGCAGCAAGCCCAGCGCCGCCATGACAACCCCAACCATCATTACCGCAAAATCTGGCATAGCAATTGTTCGTAATGTAACCACCAGAAACGGTCACACTACCGCCCGAAGCCAAGATGCCACCGCCAAGGCCGTTGACAGAATCGCGTGTGTAGTTGCCGGTAATTATGCCACCAGTCATCTCGACTGTAGGATGACCCTTAGTAGATTCGTTATTATTCGCCTCGGAGGCATTAACGTAGTCCTCTGCAAAAACGCCAGCACCGCTAGAAGCAGTATTGCCGGCGATTACACCATTGGTCATTTTAAAAGTTGACCGTTCGCCTTTACAATTTGACACCTTGATGCCGGCGCCAGCACCCGAGTCTCCCGTATCGGCGCCGCAAATGTAGCCGCCGTTCATGGTGACAGTTGAACCGTTCTCGGCATAGATCAGATTACCGACGTGATCGCCCTGCTTCTGCGTAAGTGTGCCACTCTCGAGGTTGAAGTGACCACCGTCGAAAAGGTTGACAAGCTTCAAACCATAAGCATTATCGCCGCCGCACGCCACGATGGCACCCTGGATATTAGCCTTATACGCCTTAAGAGTCTCGGTTGTACGGGTTCCGTTTGCGACCGATTCGGTTACGTAGTAGATAAGGTTAGCCGGAATGCCATTGGAATCGTAACCCACCAGCTCGGCTTTCTTGCCGTAATTAGCGGCAGTCAGATTCTGACCCTGGTCACTCAGCGTTTGAGGGCTTCCAATAGGTTGATCCGTTTGAGGGCTTCCAATAGGTTGATCATCCGTTGGTTCTTTATCCTTGACGGTCAGCGTTGCGCCGCCGGTTATGTTGAATAGGGGCTGGCTCGGACTTGTATGCTTAATTTTGCAGTCGTTTAAATACAGCGTGATATTGCTGCCGTTGTTGAGCGTGATCGTCTCGCTGGTCTCGACATCATTCATAAGCTTGAAGCTAGCAACACCGCTTGCATTCGCCAGTTTTTTCAAGTCGTCAGCTGTTCGTATTTCAGTGGATTCCGTTTTAGTCTGCCCGCCTTCCGCAGCCAGCATTACGGTATTGCCATCCGACAACTCGCCATCTTCGGCCTGCAGCTTACCTTCAAGCTGACCTTGCTCAACACCATTTGAAGGGTCGGCTTCGCCATCCTCGATCTCGTCACTATTCTGCTTTTCGGTATCCCCATTGTTGGTGTTTTCTACATCAGTAGACTCAGTTGAGGAATCCTCCGTCACAGTCTTCTCGGTAGGAACCGTCTGGGCATCGTTGGCAATGGCCTGCGAGATCGGAGGCATGACGAGCGACAGTACCAGGCTCAAAACGGAGGCTCCGCACAAAACGCCTGCCAGTGCACGGCGCGTCGCTTTTTTACTCTGCTTAGATTTGTCTGAATTCGCTTCCATCGATGTCTCCTCCCCAAGAGACCGCGATCTTGCTCTTTCACTATCAAACGTATCTGCGCAATCTGTAATTGCACACGCTTAATAATCCATATTGTAGCAATTGTTTGAACATCTAAGCAAGAATACCGATAGTTTTGTAGCGAATTCTCAATTCTCTTGACATTTGCTCGGATTAACCTTCGTTTATTCGCTCTGAAATATCTGTTTCTACTGGTAATTAAGTTAGTTATCAGTTTTTTAATAGCATTTTATTTATTTGCACAACACTTTGCTCAAGAGCAAACATCTTGTGAACAGTCGAAAAACGACCGTGAACGGTAAGTCATTAACCGGGAGGAATAGACTACCAAATTGATGGGAATATCTTTAACTCATCGGTGGTTAGAAGCATGATGTTCAGACAACCAAATTTGAATTTGCGCGCAGTTTTTAGGCATCAATTCGCCCAAATCGCCTGAGGCCACCACAAAGGTGCCTGCCCCCCTTGTGGCGGTTCTCCCCCGGCGCTACAGCAGATGCTCCTCGATAAAGATCGCGATGCCGTCTTTGTCGTTGCTGGCGGTTACAAAATCGGCGGCGGCACGGGTGGCATCGCTACCATTTGCCATGGCCACGCCCACACCGGCGTCAGCCACCATGCAGGTGTCGTTGTCCGCATCGCCAAACACGCAGATGTCCTGGAGCTCCATGTCGTTGAGCTCCGCCACGCGCACAAGGCCGCGCGTCTTGGACACGCGCGGATCCATGAACTCGTAGAGCCGCTGCGTGGTTTGCAGAGCCGCCGCCTTAACAGTGTCATCGGCAAACGTCGACGCCCGCTCAATCACCCGCGGCATTACCTCGGGCGCCATGGTAAACATCACCTTGGGCTGCGGCTCGCGCAAGAACTCGGCAAAATCGACCACCTGGTAGGGCACGCCGTCGACGCGCGACAGGTGCTCGACGCACGCGTTGCTCTCGGGCACGTAGAACACGCCGTCTCGGGGGCAGACGGGCGTTGCCGGAAGGTCCGCCATGTGCTTGCAGATGCGCGCGATGGTCTCG
Organism: Collinsella sp.; assembly: GCA_048485235.1. Classification (GTDB taxonomy): domain Bacteria; phylum Actinomycetota; class Coriobacteriia; order Coriobacteriales; family Coriobacteriaceae; genus Collinsella. The sequence goes on along the minus strand of DBFWCI010000041.1, from coordinate 69,991 downwards.
CCCGGCAGCGGATAGCTCAGCTCGTTGATGTCGTGCGCGCGGTCGATGACCTCGGCGCCACCGCAGCCCACCATCACGTCTACCAGGCCTTCGATGCCCCAGAGCTCGTACATGGCCTCGGTCGCGTGGGCGTCGCGCCCGGTGCACAGGCCAAAGAGCACGCCGCGCTCGCGCAGGGCGCGGATCGCCGCCACGGTGCGCGGGGACACCGTGTGCTGGCTCGTGAGCAGCGTGCCGTCGATATCGCAGAACACGGCTTTGATGTGGCTGAAGGTGGCGTCCATGGGGGCCTTTCTGGGTTGTGCGGCGGTGTGGGGTGTATTCGTGAACGGCGTACATGGTATACCAAGGCGCAGGCCGTTGGGGCCCGATCGCCACAAAGGTGCCCGCCCCCTTGTGGTGGCCGAACCCGAAGGGTGGCCTGGCCCGGGGCGCAAACCATCACAACATTCGACATTTTTCGGCAAAATCGCGATTTTCATCGAATGTTGTGATGGTTTTTACTGCAAAACAAAAACCACCACAAAGGTGCCCGGCCCCTTTGTGGTGGAAATGACGTTTGCCCAGATAAAACCTGCCAAAATAAACCTGTCCCTTTTTGGCAGGTTTTAGGCCAGATGATCTTGGATAAGATCGCAGATGGCTCGGGCGTCGTTGATGTTGATGGCTCGAGTCGCAAAGCCAGCATCGAAGGCCTGACGCGCCAGGGCTTCGTTGCAGGCAAGGGCCAGCGTGTGACCGTCGACCAGGTCGAGCGAGCTCTTGCCGCGCAGACGGTCGACACCAGAGCGCGCGACCACGATGTTGTCGAAGCCCTCGGTCTTGTAGCCCTCGATGATCACCACGTCGACATCGTTGTAACGCGACAGCAGCTCGCGTGCGGGCATCTCGTCCTCCTCGCGCGTGTCGGCGTACTCCGCCCAGCGCGTGGCGCAGATGAGTCCCACGTGCTTGGATCCGGCCTGATGATGGCGCCAGGTGTCCTTAGCGGGTACATCGATATCAAAGCCGTGATGCCCATGATGCTTGAGCGAGCCCACGCGCAGGCCGCGGCGGGTGAGCTCGGCGATAACCTTCTCGACGAGCGTGGTCTTGCCCGAGTTTTGGTAGCCGATAAACGCGATCGCGGGGACGGCCGGAGTGGGAGCTGCGGGCGCGACGGCGACGGGTGCGCTTGCGGGCGCGGCACCGTCAGCGGCCACGGCCTCAACGGCAGCGGCCTGACGCTCTACACGATCCCACACGCCCGAGCGGCCGCCCTCCTTGTGCAGCAGGCGCACGTCGACGATCTCCATGCCGCGATCGACCGCCTTGCACATGTCGTAGATCGTTAGGCATGCAGCGCTCGCGCCGGTCAGGGCCTCCATCTCGATACCCGTCTTGCCCGTCACGCCCGCCGTAACCAGCACGTGAAAGCCAACCTGCCCGTCCGCGCGCGCCGGCGCCCAGCCCTCGGGCACGTCCTCGGCCGGCGTCCCCGCCGCAGCGATGGGCACAATGTCGCACTTGCTCTTGGTAATGAGCAGCGGATGGCACATGGGGATGATGTCGCTCGTGCGTTTGATGGCCATGATGCCCGCCACGCGCGCGCAGGCAAGCACATCGCCCTTTTTGGCGCGGTCCTGCAGCACCATGGCCTGCGTCTCGGGGTGCATGAGGATGGTGCCCTCGGCGATAGCAATGCGATGGGTCTCGGCCTTGTCGGACACGTCGACCATGCGCACCTCGCCCTTGGCGTCCACGTGCGTCAGCTCATCGCGACGGGCGTCGCGGGCGGGCTCGGTGGCAGTGCTGGCAGTCGGCTGCGCGGACGCGTCGGCGTTGCCAGCATTCGCCGCAGCCGTGACTTTGTGGGCAGACATCGCGGCCCTGCGAGCGGCCTTGGTGGCATCGGCGTACCTGCTCTTGGCCATATGATCATCCTCCGATTTGGGACATAAATCGTTGCGTGCCCTCAATTATCGCGTGTTCCTGCGGTTTGTGGGCCACGGCATCGCGCCAAATCGAAAGTACCTGCATATCATCACCACGGCGCAACGCCTCACGCACCGAATACTCGGCATCGCTAAACAGGCACGGACGCACGTTGCCATCGGCCGTCAGGCGCAGGCGGTTGCAATTCGCACAAAAATGGTTGGACATGGCGCTAATAAAGCCAACCGTTCCCGCCGCGCCCGGAAAGTGCCAATAGCGCGCAGGGCCCGCGCCGGCAGGAGCGTCGTTGATGTCGAGCGGCTCGAGCTCGCCCAGTCCCGCCGCGGTGGCCCCGACATTGATGCGCGCCCGCAGCTCGTCGCTCGGCACGGTGTCGCTCGCGTCCCACAGCTCGGGATTGAGTGTGGGCGCGTGAGGGTCTACGGCACAATGCGAGCTCGTGTGCTCGTCGCCAATGGGCATGTATTCGATAAAGCGCAGGTGGATGGGGCGGTCGAGCGTGAGCCGCGCGAGGGCCGCCACATCCTGGTTGAGCCGGCGCACAACAACGCAGTTCACCTTAACGGGCTCAAAGCCCCAAGCCAGCGCCGCATCGATGCCGGCCATGGTCTGCTCGAGCCGGCCCAGGCGCGTGATCTTTCCAAACAGCTCGGGGTCGAGTGTGTCGAGCGAAATGTTGACGCGGTTAAGCCCGGCATCCTTGAGCTGCGGCGCTAGCTTGGGCAGCAGGGCGCCGTTGGTGGTGAGCGAGATGTCTTCGATCTGCGGAATCGCGCGGATGTCGCGAATAAGCGGGATGATACGGCGGCTGACCAGCGGCTCGCCACCCGTCAGGCGCACGCGGCGAATGCCCTCCCCCGCCACCAAGCGCACAAAGCGGGCGATTTCCTCGGCGCTGAGCAGCTCGTCGTGCGCACGGGGCGCCACGCCATCGGCCGGCATGCAGTAAATGCAGCGGAAGTTGCACTTGTCGGTAACGGCAATGCGCAGGTAGTTGATATCGCGGCCAAAGCCGTCATGTTGCACGCGCCCGTCCACGCAGCCTTCCCCTCACGCGGCGTTTTATTCTTCGGAAAACATAATACCCCACGAGAGAATCATGCCGACACCCGTACGACAGGACAGGTCGCTTCGAGCAAAACCGGCTTCCCGAGCCCATCCTCAACACAGACCATCACAACATTCGATGCTTTTCCCGTTTTTGGCAAAAAACGTTGAATGTTGTGATGGCTTGCCTGCCCACGGCACCCCGTAGAAGGACCAAAACGCCCCTAAAGGCCGCCGTCCCAGTGTCGAATCACGAATTCTCGCAGGTCGTTTTGACGTTTCTGGAACGCTTCGCTTCGGTCGCACTTAAGGCCCATAGCGAGCGCGATGGCGTTCATCGCCCGGTGCAATTGCAGCTGGTGGGCAAACTGAGTCCCGGTGAGGACGATCATCCTAAAGCCCAGCGCGCTCAGCACGGTCATACGCTCCGCATCCGACGCACTGCGCTGTTTATCAAGATGGTCCGAGCCGTTGTATTCAATCCCTGTACCGCTTGCAGGCGCATATACATCGATCTCGAAATACCCGGCCTTTGCGAGATACTTGAACTCGTTGGGAACATCGACCCGATGGTTGAGCTCAACCTTGGCATATCCCAACCCTCCCTGGGAACGTTTCGCTACGACCATGATTGCGGTGGCTGTCTCCATAGGCGATCGCGCGCCATCGTGCACGCGCTTGAGCACGGCGGCCGCGCGTATAGCCCCCTGACGAGATCGGTTCTCGTTGCAATAAACAATCAAGTCGGCAACGGTGTGCCTCTGCCCCATCTCGATATAATCGCCTGTCGACAGATGATTCAAATGGTAACGGGCGCAGATTTCATACCCATATTCCAGCTGCTCGGGCTCGCTCATCCACGAACCCGCCTGGACAAAACACATGGCCTCATCAACCACTAGAAGGCCCTCCGCCACCTCGATAAGATGGCCTGGAGGTACCGGCGCCCCAAACACGTGGCACCTAAATCCAGCCGGCGTCGAGCGCTCAAAATCGAAGTTGACGAGCGTGTCGATATGATCGAGCTCTTCTCGTGGAATACCGAGCGAAACCAGATAGTCGGTAACGATCCCAACTGCCGTTGAAGCCCTCAGCCCCTTGGTATCGAGTCCCAATTTGGGCAGGCTCGCGGTCGGCTCCGCCTCGTTAGCAAGCGAGTCCTCATCGTATAGGCTGCTTGCTCGCGAGAGCGGCTCGGACGGGCGCGCCACGTTGTGGTACAGCCAGGCAGTCTTATGGGACAGGACGATCGGCAGGTCCATGAGCCCTCCAATGGAGTCGGATAACCAACCTTATTCCCCTGCTCACGGGTTCGCACACCTTCGTGCGCAAGAAAGCGATTCCACCCGGTCGAGTGGCAGAAAAACCATCACAACATTCGATGCTTTTCCCGTTTTTGGCAAAAAACGTCGAATGTTGTGATGGTTTGAGTCGAGGTGAGGGGCACGGAGGGATCAAAGCATCGTGCTCGGAGCGTGACTTTTTTCGCCCTGCCGCCAACACAAACCTTGACTCTACAATCGTTGTAGGGTTTTCACTACACTGGTAGCTAAACGAACCCAGCCAGAAAGCCCCGCTCATGGAACACGACCTCACACGCGGCAATGTCCTCAAGACCATCGCGGTCTTTGCCCTGCCCTATATGCTCTCGTACTTTTTGCAGATGCTCTACGGCATGGCCGACCTGTACATGATGGGGCAGTTTAGCGGCGCCGCCGGCATCACCGCCGTGGGCAATGGCGCGCAGACGCTCTATATCATTACCGTGACGCTCGTGGGCCTGGCCATGGGAACGACGGTCATCGTCGGCCACGCCGTGGGTTCGCGCCGGTTTGACCGTGCCGAGACCGCCATCGGCAATACCATCACGCTGTTTATGGGCGTCTCGGTGGTACTGGCCGTCATCTTGTTTGCACTATGCCCGCAGGTTGTGGCGCTCATTGGCACGCCGCCCGAGGCGGTCGAAGGCACCGCCGCCTACCTGCGTATCTGCTTTGTCGGCATTCCGTTTATTGCCGCATACAACATTCTCTCGGCCATCTTTCGCGGCCTGGGCGATTCGCGCTCGCCCATGTACGTGATCGGCGTGGCATGCATCATTAACATCGCGCTCGATTTTCTGTTTATCGGCCACATGGGGCTCGGCCCCGTGGGCGCGGCGCTCGGCACGGTGACCGCGCAGACGGCCAGCGTTGCCCTCGCGCTCGTGTGGCTTAAGAGCCGCCGTACGAACATCCACGTTAAGCGCAGCGACCTGCGTCCCCAGCCCGAGGTGCTCGGCAGCATTCTTAAGATCGGCGTGCCTGTGGCCGTGCAGGACGGCTGCATCCAGGTGGCGTTTATGTTTATCACCGTCATCGCCAACCACCGAGGGCTCGTCGACGCCGCCGCCGTAGGCCTGGTCGAAAAGATGATCAGCTTCTTGTTCATTGTGCCGAGTTCCATGGGTGCCACCGTCAGCGCGCTCACAGCGCAAAACGCCGGCGCGGGCAAGGGCGACCGTGCGCGTCAGGTACTCAAGGACGCCATGACCATATCGGTAGTGTACGGTTGCCTAATCACGGTGCTGATGTGGCTGGTGGCGCCGGCGTTTATCGGCTTTTTTGCCAAGGATCCCGCGGTTGTCGCGGCCGGTACCGGCTATATGCACAGCTACATTTTCGACGCAATCTTTGCCGGCATCCACATTTGCTTTAGCGGCTTTTTCGCTGCATACGGCAAGAGCTACATCGGCTTTGCGCACAACGTGCTGGCCGTGGCACTCATTCGCGTGCCCGGCGCCTGGCTGCTGTCGAACGCCTATTCCGACACGTTGTTTCCCATGGGTATCGCCTCGCCGTGCGGGTCGATTTTGTCGGCAGTCATCTGTGTTGTCGCGTTTACCGTGCTCAACCGCCGCGGAGCTTTTGACAAGCTGGTAGCGTAGCGGGGCGACGCGAGCCTGGCGCCCTCCCCGACCCTATTGAAAGGAGCTGTCCTGTGACCGACACGTCAAGTGAACATACTGAGGGCCTGCTCCGCATTGGCGAGGTGGCGCGCCTGTTTAACCTGAGCGTGGGGACGCTACGTCATTACGAGCAGATGGGCTTGCTGGACCCGGCGTACATCGATCCGGCAAGCGGGTACCGCTACTACGGATCGCGGCAGCTCTCCACCCTCAACACCATCAGCCACCTGCGTGTTCTCAACTTGCCGTTGGCGCAGATCCGTGAGTTTGTGACCACGCGCGATGTGGACCTCATGCAGCGGCAGCTAGCTCAGCAGCAGGAGCTCATCGAGCGCAAGCGCCGAGAGCTGGAGCGCGTGTCGCGTAAGATCGATAACCGGCTTGCGCTGCTCCACGATGCCTTGAACACCGAGCTCGATACCATTTGCACAATCGATGCACCCGAGCTTCGCTGCGCCGTGTTGCGCGAACGTGTCAAGCCTACCGACGCCTATGCGCTGGAGTGGCAGATTCGTCAACTGCAGAAGGGCCAGCACGAGACCTTTGTCTTCCTGGGCAACTTGGGCGTTGGGATTAGCGCCGAGCGCCTGGCCGCCGGCGACTTTGACGGCTACGACGAGGTCTTTTTGCTGCTCGATGACACCGATGATTACGTGGGCGACGTCGAGACGCGACCCGCTGCGCGCTGCCTGACCACAAGCTTCCGCGGCACGCATGGGCAAGCGGGCCCGCGCTATGAGCAGCTACTCGGCTATATGCGCAAACACAACCTGACACCCGCCGGGCCCTCGCGCGAGATCGCCCTTATCGACGACATCATCAGCGACGACCCCGCGACCCATGTGACGCAGATCACGGTGCCGGTTGCCCCGTCCAAATAAGAACCGCCCGGAAGGCATCGTGCTTCCGGGAGGTTCTTCAATTTGACTATTGATGCACTAAGCCTGGGGCACCTGACCAGTAGCCAAGATTTGCTCGAGTGCGTCCTCGTCCAGCACGGGTACGCCCAGCTGCTCGGCCTTGGTGAGCTTGGAGCCCGCTTTGGGACCGGCGACCAGGTAGCTCGTCTTCTTTGAAACACTACCCGAGACCTTGGCACCAAGCACCTTGAGCGCCGCGCCCGCCTCGTCGCGGGTGCGGTTGACGAGCGTGCCGGTGAGCACGAAGGTCAGACCCGCGAGCGGCTGTGCGTCGGCGAGCTCGCCCGCCACGCCGGCGTCGGCTGCGGCTTGCGCGTGCGCGGCGCCCAAGTCGACCTCGAGTGACAGACCCGCCTGACGCAGGCGCTCCAGCACGGCAAGGTTCTCGGGCACGGCAAGGAACTGCTTGACGCTCGCCGCAATCTTGGGACCAATGCCCTCGCACTCGGCGATATCCTCTTCGCTCGCCAAGATGAGCTTGTCAATCGACAGGAATCGCTCGGCGATAACCTCGCCCACACTCTTGCCCACATGGCGGATGCCCAGGGCAAACAGCACGCGACCGAGCGGCTGGCTCTTGGACTTGTTGAGCTCGGCGATGATTTTCTCGGCCGTCTTGAGGCCCACCGGAATGGGGTCGCCCTTCTTGACGCCCTTTTTGCTGTTGGAGCTGGCGTACACGCGGCCCGTGTCCAGGCCGGCGATGTCGTCGACCGTGAGCTGGTAGAAGTCCGCGACATCATGGATCAGACCGGCGGCGATCATCTTGTCGACGATCTCGTCGCCCAGGCCGTCGACGTCCATGCAGCCGCGACTCACCCAGTGGAGCAAGCGCTCCTTGAGCTGCGCGGGGCAGTCGATGGACACGCAGCGGTAGGCCACCTCGCCATCCTCGTGAACCACGGGGCTGCCGCACACGGGGCAGACCTCGGGCATGTGCCAGTCGACCGAATCGGCCGGGCGCTTGTCGAGCACCGGGCCCACAACCTCGGGAATCACGTCGCCCGCCTTGTGCACGATGATGGTGTCGCCCTCGCGCACGTTTTTGCGGCGGATCTCGTCGATGTTGTGCAGCGTGGCGCGCGCGATAGTGGAGCCGGCAACCGTCACCGGGTCGAACTCGGCGACCGGCGTGAGCACACCGGTGCGGCCCACCTGGATGCGAATCTCGCGCAGGACGGTCTGCTTTTCCTCGGGCGGGAACTTAAAGGCAATAGCCCAGCGCGGTGCGCGAGCGGTAAAGCCCAGGTCGAGCTGCTGCTGGAAGCTGTCGACCTTTACGACCACACCGTCGATGTCGTAATCCAGGTCACCGCGGTGCTCGAGCGCCTGGGCACAGAACTCGTGGACCTCGGCCGGCGTGGCGCAGCGTGCCACGTTGGGGTTGACGCTAAAGCCGGCGCTACGCAGCCAGTCCAGAAACTCGCGCTGGCTGTGGACGTGCAGCGGATCAGTATCGGCGATGGCGTAGATAAAGGTGGCCAGATCGCGGCGCGCCGTGATCTTGGGGTCCTTTTGGCGCAGGCTGCCGGCGGCGGCGTTGCGCGGGTTGGCGAAGGGGTCGCGGCCCTCGGCATCGGCCTCTTCATTCAGACGAACAAAGCTGCCCTTAGGCATATAGACCTCGCCGCGCACTTCGATAGTACGCTCGCGGTCGGCGCCCATATGAGCGAGCGCCGGCTCGGACAGGTGCATGGGCACATCCTTGATGGTACGCACGTTGAGCGACACGTCCTCGCCCGTGGTGCCGTCGCCGCGCGTGGCGGCGCGTACGAAGGTGCCGTTTTGGTAGGTAAGGGCCACGCCCAGGCCGTCGATCTTGAGCTCGCAGGTATAGGTGACGCTACCGGCACCGAGCGCATCCTCGGTACGCTGGAGCCACGCGTCGAGTTCGTCCAGGTCCATGGCATCGTCCATGGAATACATGCGTGCCATGTGCGTTACCGGCGTAAACTGCTCGCTCACGTATCCGCCCACACGCTGGGTATAGCTGTCGGGCGTTACCAAATCGGGGTAGGTCGCCTCAATTTCCTGCAGCTCAACGAGCATTTTGTCAAAGGCGGCGTCCGTGATCTCGGGCGCGTCGAGCATGTAGTAGCGGTACGCGTGGTAATCGAGCTCGTGGCGCAGCTCGGCTGCACGCGCTGCCGCCTGGGCACGGGCGTCGGTCGGTGCGGCGGCATCCGCGCTCGCGGGCGTTTCGGTATCGATGTCCACACCGTCACCAAACAGGCTCGATTGCTCCATAGCGGCACTCCTTCGCTCGATTTCAAACGGATACAAGAGTACCACCGGTCACCATGGCGCCGAATAACCCTTTCGAACCGCACCGAATCGGCAGCCGCCAGACTGGGGTGGACAGTTAGTTCAGATACGTATAATCCTAGAGCTGGATCAGGCACGAACACCCCTGTTTCAACTAATTTGGGCTCCTCGAGACCATGTAAACGTCCCACTCTCCCTTCCAAACACCAATTCGTGCCCCATCCCAATCAAAAATTGCTCAAAACGCATCCCAAGCTGCCCCAGATTTATACGTATCTGGACTAACTGTCCAGACCATTCCGAACCAGGCCTCTTGTCAGCCCCAAGTGATCCGTTTTCCTCCGCCCCCAACGGATCAATAAGAAAAGGGGGGCTGTCCCGCGTTGGTGGGACAGCCCCTCTGGCATCGGTATGAGCGAAACGGCTCGCTAGTAGCCCTGGCCGTAGCCCTGACCCTGGCCCTGCTGGCCTAACAGCTCCTCCAGGTACTGGCGCAGCTGCTCGTCGGTAATACCGCCATTGCCGGTGTCGGTCGAACTGTCGTCCTGCTGCTGGTTCTGCAGCTCTTCATCGGAGCCCAGCTCGACGGTGACCTTTTTCTCTTCCTTGCCGCGCATGAGTGTGATCTCGACCTTCTCGCCCACCTCGTGGCTGCGCAGAGCAATGATCAGGCCATCGGCGCTCGTGATCTCGTCGTCGCCCAGCTTGGTGATGACATCGCCCTCCTGAATGCCGGCCTTGGCAGCAGGACCATCCTCAACGACGCTCGCCACATACGCGCCGCTATCGGTGCTCAGCTTGTTGGTGCGGGCGTTGAGCGCATTGACGCTCGAAAGCGTAGCGCCCATGTACGGATGCACCGGCGTCTTGCCGTCGATAATCTGGTCGGCAATGTTCTTGACATAGTTGACCGGAATGGCAAAGCCCACGCCCGAGCTGGAGCCCGAATAGCTCTCGATGAGCGAGTTAATACCCACGAGCTCACCGTTGTCGTTGACGAGCGCGCCGCCGGAGTTGCCCGGGTTGATAGCGGCATCGGTCTGGATCATGTTGGCGTAGATGGTGTTGCCGCTGGTAGAGCTCATGGCCGTGGAGCGGTACAGCGCCGACACGATGCCCGTGGAGACAGATTGCTCGTTGCCGAACGGCGAGCCGATGGCCATGACCCACTCGCCCACGTTGAGCTTGGAGGAGTCGCCGATCTCGATCGGCGTGAGCTTGGAGGCGTCGGCGTCCTTGAGCTTGATGACGGCAAGGTCGCTCGAGGCATCGTTGCCCACGAACTCGGCCTCGTAGGTGGTGCCGTCGTCCATGGTCACCACGTACTGGTCATAGCCATCGACCACGTGGTTGTTGGTGAGGATGTGGCCCTCGGTATCGAGCACAACGCCCGAGCCGACGCTGCCCGAGCTGTCCGACTCGTCGGCAGACTGCGAAAGCGAGCCATTCTGGCTACCGCTCGAAGTGGCGGTGATGGAAACGACGGAGGGCAACGCCTTGGCAGAAACGGCCTCGGCCAGCGTGGTGTCCTCGGAGTCGATGGTGATCTTTTGCGTCGATGAACCCGAGGCACCCGCCGTCACGGCGTTCCTGCCACCGCCGATATCGAGCGTGCCGCTCATAATGAGCGCGATGACCAGCAGGGCGCCGCACGCACAACCAGCGAGCGCCGTAATAAAGATCGGCAGCTTTTTGGTCTTGGTCTTGACCACCGTGTGCTTGTTTACAACCTGTTGGCCGCTCAGCGGCTTGCCAGTCTGCGTGTCGTAGGCCTGCACGTAGGGAATGTTGCCGTCGGCAGGCGTCGACTCCACCTGCACGCGCGGCTGCTGCTGAGTCTCGCCGGCGTGGCCCGCATCCTGGGGACGCTGGGAATCGTTCTCGCTCATAGCTGCAATCCTTTCGTCAAATAACCAAAGGCCCGCCAAACACGTGGCGGGCCATCATTGTTCACGATGAGTTGTACCCCAATATGCGGGCGTACGTGTATGAGAACGCAATCTTTTAGGAAGGCTTAAGTTCTACTGCAAACGCGAAAGGAGCCCACACATGCGGCAAAGCCACCACAAAGGTGCCTGTCCCCTTTGTGGTGAAAAGCTAGTCCTTAAACAAATAGCCAACGCCGCGGACAGTGGTGATATGTGCCGCGATCTGCGGGCCCACCTTGGAGCGGATGCGTCGAATGTGCACGTCGACGGTGCGCGTGCCGCCGCAGTACTCAAAGCCCCACACGCGGTGCAGCAGCACCTCGCGGCTGTAGGCGCGGTTGGGATGCGTCGCCAAAAAGCTCAGCAGCGAGTACTCCATCAGCGTCAGGTCGATGGGCTCGTTATCGAGCGTCACCTGGTAGGTAGCCAGGTTAATCTCGAGGTTATCGATGTTGAGCACATCGTCGGCGGCGACGGTCTCCTCCTCGCCCATCAGGCGCTGCGCACGAGCCTTAAGCTCGTTGGGCGTCGCCGTGGGGCATACAAAGTCGGCATGCGCGTGATTCGGCAGGCGCAGGGTGCCGAGCGCCTCGTCGTCGACGATTACCAGCATGGGGACGCCGCCGCGATCGTCAAGCCACTTGGCAATCTGATCGATGCGGTCGCTGCGGATGCCATCGGAATCGAGAATCAGCAGGTCAAAGTCATGCGCCGCAGTCGGCGAATCGGGGGTGGCCAGGCTCACCTCGACACCCAGGGTGGTCGTCAGGCTGCGGGCAAACTCGTGGAAGCGCGTCGTGCGCGCCATGAACAGGGCACTCTTTTCGGACATATCGGCCTCCAAGTAAATGAGCTCAATCGTACTGGAACAAGCCGGCGCGATTAGGAGTTCGCCAGGTAGTGCTTGATCTCCCACTCGGTGATCGTAGACTCAAACTTATGCCACTCGTCGCGCTTCTTTTTGAGGAAGAAGCTGTGGATGTGCTCGCCGAGGGCATCCTTCATAAACTGCGAGTCCTCAAACACGTCAAGCGCCTCTTTGAGCGAGCGCGGCAGCGGCGTGTAGCCGGCCTCGAGCATCTGACGGTCGGTGAGCTTGAGCGTCTCGGCCGTGGCCTCGGGCGGGAGCTCCAGCTTGCGCTCGATGCCGTCGAGACCGGCCGCCAGCGTGACGGCGTTGACCAGGTACGGGTTGGCCATGGGGTCGGGGCTACGAAGCTCGATGCGCGTGGACAGCTGCTTGCCGGGCTTGTAGACCGAGATGCGGACCATACTCGCGCGGTTGCGCAGGCCCCACGTGGCGTACTGCGGCACAGAGTCGCCGCCCGTGGTGATGCGCTTGTACGAGTTGACCGTGGGGTTGGTGATGGCGCTGATTTCGCGGGCATGCGCCAGGATGCCGGCCATATAGTGCTTGGCGATATCGGAGAGATGGTACTTCTCGTCGCCCTCGCCCCAAAAGACGTTGTTGCCGTCGTGGTCGAACAGCGACTGATGCAAAAACATGGCGCTGCCATCCTCGCCCGCCAACGGCTTGGGCATAAAGGAGGCGTGGCAACCGCTCTCGTAGGCCTGCTGCTTAATGATGAGTTTGGCCGTGGTGATGGCGTCGGACATGCTCAGGGCCTCGGCGTGACGCAGGCTCATGCCGTGCTGCGAGCGGCCGGCGGCGTGGAAGGTGTACTCCACGGGCACGGACATCTTCTCGAGCGTGAGGACCGTGTTGCGACGCAGGTCGCGAGCGGCATCGCTCACCGAAAGATCGAAGTAGCCCACGTTGTCGAGCGGCTCGGGAGTGTGCTCGTCGGGGAAGTAGTAGTACTCCAGCTCGGCGCCCACGTTAAGCAGATAGCCAGCCTTCTCGGCCTTGTGGAACATGCGGCGCAGGGCATCGCGCGGGTCGCCGGCAAACGGCTTGCAATCGGGGGTGCACACGTCGCAGAACACGCGAGCGACGCCGTTGTGGCTCGGGCGCCACGGCAGGATCTGGAAGGTCGAAGCATCGGGAAACGCCAGCATGTCGGCTTCCTCGGGCGTAGCAAAGCCCTCGATGGCGGAGCCGTCAAAGCCAATACCCTCCTCAAAAGCGACCTCGAGGTCCTCAGGACTAATGGCAAAGTTCTTGAGGCGGCCGAGAATGTCGACAAACCACAGACGCACAAAGCGGATGTCACGCTGCTCTACGGAGCGGAGTACGTAATCGATGTTCTGCTGGTTCATGTCGCTCCCCTTTCTTTCGGGCGGGTTTCGACTGGTCTATATCGCAGATACTATCGCAGAAAAATGTTTCCGCAGAGTTAAAGCGTATCAAGCGCTCAAAAAACGTGTGTGAACAGGCGGTTGCGAACGAATGGTTAGCGCGAGGTCGAGGCGCGGTGTTCGATGTGGCCGGGGATCTCGATGCGCTTGGGGGCGAGCTTTGCGGCATCGCCCACGGTGGTGGTAACAACATCGATGCGCTCGGACAGGCGCTCGACCACACACTCGGCAATGGTGAGGGTGTCCTGCGCGGCCGTGGTCACGCCGCCAAAGAGCACGTGGTTCCAGGGGTAGTCGTCAAACGTCGCGATCTTGAGCCCCGCCGGCAGCGAGGGACCAAGCTGCGCCAGTGCCTCGGTCAGACGCAGGAAAACCAGGCCGTTGACAGCAATGAGGCCGAGCTTTTTGCCGGCATAGCCGCGGATGGTCTCGTCCAAGCGGCCGACGCCCGTGGCACCGCCGTCGGCCAGGGTGACGACCTCGCCCGCAAGGCCGCGTCGCGAAAGCTCGTCGGCAAAGGCCTCGGCGCGCTCTCGACGCACGGGGCTGTCGTCGCTTGCCTCGGTGAGCAGGCACAGGCGCTCACTGCCAGCGGCGGCCAAGGCGTCTACCAGGCCGGCGACCAGCTCACGGTTGTTAGATGTCACCAGATCGACACCACCGTCGGCAACATCGCGGTCGAGCAGCACAACGGGCAGACGTCCCGCTGCCGCGGCAATCGCCTCGTCATTGCCTCCGCAGGTGTTGACGACCAGGCCGTCCACGCCGGCATCGATAAGTCTGGTGAGCGACTCGGCCTCCTTGGCGGAATCGTTGCCGCTAATGGCAGTCATAAGTGAGCAGCCGCGCGCGGCGGCGCTGGCGGAAAGTCCTTCGAGCATGGCGCTCGAGAACGGGTTGGCGATGTCGGCCAGGATCACGCCGATGAGGTTGGTGCGTGAGCTGCGCAGATTGCGTGCGGCGGCACGCGGGCGATAGCCGGTGCGCTCGATAACCGCCGCGATGCGAGCGCGGGTCTCCTCGGTCATCTGCCCGGGGCGGTTGTTGAGATAGCGCGAAACCGTGGCCGGACTCACGCCCGCCTCGGCGGCAATGTCCTTGATTCTCATCTGCGCCATAGCGCACCCCGTTTCCCAATGTCGGCAGTCTGAGCCATTTTAGGCATTTTTAATAATCTCGGTTGCAAAACGCTGTAGGTGAGCAGCATCGTTTTTGCGTCTCGAACAGATGCGACAATGGGCTAGATAGACGAGTCTTTGGACAGCTCAAAATAGTCGGGATGTAAGGCGATAACCGGGCCCTGCTCCTCGGGCATTAGATGCAAATGCGTCTCTGCCAGATAGCTCGCCGTGTCAGTATCGCCCTTCTTAATGGCCTCGAGAATCCGGCGATGCTGCCCACGGATCGGCTCCCAGTCCAGATCCTGCGACACCATACGCAACCAGTTGTATCGCTCAAAATGCGTATTGACGCTCTTCATCCAATCCCACAACATGTGGCGGCCGGCAATCTCAAAACATGTCTCATGGAACAGGTTGTCCAGATCGAAAAAGCGACGCGTTTCACGATGATCGAGCGACTCGGACTCGGCAAGAATCTGCTCGAGCCGATGTTTTTGCTCGGGCGTGGCGGCCGAGCAGCATTTAATAAGCACGCTTCTCTCGAGTTTCTCGCGCAAGAAACAGGCGTTCTCGGCGCGTTCCATGCTGATCTTAGAGACGTAGGTGCCGCTTTTGGGACGCGTTTCCACCAGCTCCTGCTCACGCAGGCGCACAAAGGACTCGCGAATGGGCGTGCGCCCGATTCCCGTCTCCTTTTCCAGACCAATCGCCGAAAGGCGCGTGCCGGGCTTGAGCTCGGCATAGATAATCTTGGAGCGCAGCGCGTTGTATGCCTGATCTTGCAGGCTCTGATAATGCTGGTGTTGTTCCATAAAGCCCTCGGATGAAGCCCACGGTTTGTCGAATATCACCACGTAATACTATCGCATTCCCCATTCCCTCAGCTGTGGTGAGATAGAGACACTTGCGCCGCCGGGATCACAAGAGCAAGCGGCGGTCGTCCCACGCACGGGACGACCGCCGCTTTTTGCTATCTACCGACTGACGCCGCGGGGACAGGCCCCACGCACCAAGGGATTAACTAGAGCTCGCAGGCAATCTTGTAGCCGTCGCCGATGGCGTCGCGGATGTTACCGCACTTGTTTGCATCGCCCAGCACGTGGGTGGCAACACCGGCAGCGGCAAGGTCGTCGGCCAGCTTGGTATTGGGACGGTATCCCATGGCAAGCACCAGCGTATCGGCATCGGCGATGGTGTGGACCTCGCCGTCCTTTTCGTAGCTGATGGCATCCTCGGTAATCTCGGTCACCTTGGCCTCGGTCAGCACGTGAACGCCCTTGGAAAGCATGCGCGTGATGAGGACCGCGCGACCGGCGCCGCCCTCGTTGGCGGCGAGCGTCTTGGTCATCTCGATGACGGTGACATCGCGATTGGCCGGCGACAGGTCGTTGACCAGCGGAGCCAGGTAGTCGGCCGTCTCGCAGCCAACGGTGCCGCCGCCCACGATGACGATCTTCTTGCCCGGGAAAGCCTTGCCGCCCAACAGGTCGTCGGCCGTCATAACCTGCTTAAACCCCTGCATGAAGGCCGGGGCGATTGGCTCGGCGCCATAAGCCAGGACAACCTCGTAGCCGGCGTAGTCGCGCTGAATGTCCTCGGCAGTAAGCTCGGTACCAAAGACGCACTTCACGCCAGCCTCGGCCAGACGACGGTACTGATACTTGATCACGCGGGTGAGTTCCTGCTTTGCCGGCGGAACGGCTGCGATGCGCATCTCGCCACCCGGCTCATCCTGCTTGTCCACGAGCACCACGTTGTGGCCGCGCTTGGCGGCAATGTAGGCAGCCTCCATGCCCGCAGGACCGGCACCCACAACCAGCACGTTCTTAGCCTCGGCGGCAGGCTCGTAACCAGCCTCGTCGCGCTCCACGTCCGGGTTGACGGTGCAGGAGATGCGCTTGCCGAACATAATGCCGTTCAGGCAGCGCAGGCAACCGATGCAGGGACGGATGTCGTCGGCGTTGCCGGCAGCGGCCTTGTTGCAGAACTCGGCATCGCACAGATTGGCGCGGCCCATCATGCAGATGTCGGCAGCGCCGTCCTCGATCAGCTCCTCGGCGATCCAGGCCTCGTTAATACGTCCGACAGTGGCGACGGGAATGTTGACGTGCTTTTTGATCTCGCGCGAGCAGGCGGCATGCGAGGCCTGCTGGGTACCGGCGGCGGGAATCGCGGAGCCGCGCTTGATGGTGGTACCGCCCGACACGTGAATCATGTCGACACCGGCCTTCTCCAGGCGACGCGAGACGTAGATCATGTCGTTGAGGGTCAGGCCGCCATCGGTGTACTCATCGCCCGAGATGCGGACGTCGATGATAAAGTCCTTACCGCAGCGCTCGCGAATCTCGGCGATGACCTCGAGCAAAAAGCGCATGCGAGCGTCGAGCGAGCCGCCGTACTCATCGGTACGCTTGTTGTAGAGCGGGGTCAAAAAGCCGCCGAGCATGCCGTGGGCGTGCGCCGCGTGGACCTCGACGCCATCGACACCGGCCTTCTGCATACGCACGGCAGCGTCGCCAAACTGATGCGTGAGCTCGTGGATCTCATCGACCGTGATAGGACGCGGTGCCTCGCGGGCATAGGACGGTCCCACAAAGGACGGAGCGAGCAGGCGCGGCGTGCCCGGAATGTTAAAGGCCATGTAGGCGGGGTGGAAGAGCTGCGGCATGATCTTGCAGCCATACTCGTGGACGGCTGCGGCGAGCTTTTCCCAGCCAGGGATAAACGTGTCGTCGTAGCAGCACATGTCACCCGGCAGATAGGTATAGGTGGGCTCGACCGTCACGACCTCGGTAATGATGAGGCCCACGCCGCCCTTGGCGCGGGCACGGTAATGATCGACCAGATCGTCGGTCACATAGCCATGATCGGCAAGGTTGGTAGACACCGGCGGCATAAAGACGCGGTTCTTGACCTCGGTCGTACCGACCTTGATCGGGCTAAAGAGCATCGGGTAGGCGGAGGACTCCATACAGGCTTCCTTTCGTTTGAGCCGCTCGGCGGCAGTTGCTAACGTACCTATCGTATCAGCAACCGCCGCTTCCGTACCCGCTCGCACTCCCCCGCCTTTAATCCGATCCCCACAAAAGTTGCGGTGGAATACGGAGTAGATGAGACTTTTGCCAGCCAAAACAGTCCGTATTTCACCGCAACTGATGGGCGGGGTGGACTTGAGGGCTCAGATAGTCAGTCATGCCCTCATCCGCCACTCCCTCACCTACAGCGCGCCGTCCAGCATAAGGTTCACCTTGAGCACGTTGACCGTGGGCTCGCCGAACACGCCGAGGAAACGGCCCTTGGTGCACGCGGCAATGATGTCGCGCACCTCGTCCTCACTTTTGCCCGTGGCCTTGGCAAGGCGCGGGACCTGGTACTCGGCGGCATCGGGAGAGATCTCGGGGTCGAGCCCCGAGCCGGAACACGTCACCAGGTCGACGGGCACAGCGTCCATATCGGCATCGGGGTTGGCGGCGTGGATCTTCTTCACGCGCGCGTCCACAAGCTGTCGGTACTCCTCACTCGCCGGGGACAAATTGGACGGGGCGCCGTAGGCCATGAGCCCGCCGTCCTCCCCCTCGACGATAGTCACGTTCTGAATGCGGCCCCACATGTGGTCCTCGTCCTCGAAGTTCTGACCGATCAGCTCGGAGCCCACGATCTTGTCTTCGACCTTGATGAGCGAACCGTTCGCCTGATACGGGAACGCAACCTGGGCGATGCCGGTCACGACGAGCGTATAGCCCAGGCCGCAGACAACGGTAAACAGCGCGAACACGCCCAGTGCGCGCGATGCAACACCTTTGAACATACAAACCTCCACTTACATAATGCCGCAGAACGCGAGCAGCATGTCGATGAGCTTGATGAATACGAACGGGGCAACGATGCCGCCCAGACCCCACACGAGCAGGTTGTGGGTCAGCAGCTGTCCGGACGGGACCTCGCGGTACTTAACGCCCTTCAGCGCGGCCGGGATCAGCGCGACGATAACGAGCGCGTTATAGATGATGGCCGAAAGAACCGCGGACAGCGGGCTTGCCAGACCGAGGATGTTGAGGGCGTCCAACCCGGGGTAGATCGGCGAGAACAGGGCCGGGATGATAGCGAAGTACTTCGCCATGTCGTTGGCCACCGAGAAGGTCGTGAGCGAACCGCGGGTCATGAGCAGCTGCTTGCCGATACGCACGACCTCGATGAGCTTGGTGGGGCTGGAGTCGAGGTCGACCATATTGCCGGCCTCCTTGGCAGCCTGGGTGCCCGTGTTCATGGCCACGGCGACATCGGCCTGGGCCAGAGCGGGCGCGTCGTTGGTGCCGTCGCCGGTCATGGCGACCAGGTGGCCCTCACGCTGGAACTCGCGAATCTTCTCGAGCTTGCCCTCGGGGGTGGCCTCGGCCAGGAAGTCGTCAACGCCGGCCTCGGCGGCGATTGCCGCGGCGGTGAGCGGGTTGTCGCCCGTCACCATGATGGTCTTGATACCCATGCGGCGCAGGTCGGCGAACTTCTCCTTAACGCCGGACTTGATGATGTCCTTGAGGTACACAACGCCCAGCACGCGGCAGTTCTTGGTCACGACCAGCGGGGTGCCGCCGGCCTTGGCGATGCGCTCGACGGCCTCGTCGCACTCCTGGGAGAACACGCCGCCGGCTGCCTCCACATAGGTGCGCACGGAATCGGCAGCGCCCTTGCGGATCTCATTGCCCTCGTAGTTCACACCGGACATGCGGGTCGCCGCGGTGAAGGGGATGAACTCCATACCCTTATCCTCGAGTGTGCGGCCGCGCAGACCGAACTGCTCCTTGGCGAGCACGACGATGGAACGGCCTTCGGGGGTCTCGTCGGCCAGCGAGGAAAGCTGGGCGGCATCGGCCAGCTCCGCGGGATCGATGCCGTCGACCGGGATGAACTCGGCGGCTTGGCGGTTACCCAGGGTGATGGTGCCGGTCTTGTCGAGCATGAGGATGTCGACGTCGCCGGCGGCCTCGATGGCGCGGCCGGACATGGCCAGCACGTTGGCCTCGTTCAGACGGCTCATGCCGGCGATGCCGATGGCGGAAAGAAGGGCGCCGATGGTAGTAGGAGCCAGGCACACGAGCAGCGCCACGAGCGTGGTCACGGCCGTGGGGTTGTCCATGTCGTTAAGACCGACCGAGAAGCAGGAGTAACAATACAGGGCCAGCGTGACCAGGATAAAGACGATGGAGAGGGCCACCAGGAAGATCTCCAGAGCGATCTCGTTAGGGGTCTTCTTGCGCGCGGCACCCTCGACCATCGCGATCATTTTGTCCAGGAAGCTCTGGCCGGGCTCACTGGAGATCTTGACGATGATCCAGTCGGACAGCACCGTGGTACCGCCGGTAACGGCAGAGCGGTCGCCGCCGGCCTCGCGGACCACGGGGGCGGACTCGCCGGTGATGGCGGACTCGTCAACGGAAGCAGCGCCCTCGATGACGTCGCCGTCGCCGGGAATCTGCTCGCCGGCGCGTACGATCACCAGGTCGCCGCGCGTGAGCTCGGTGCCGGGAACGACGGTGAAGTGCTCCTTGTCCTCAACGGACTCGATGCGATGGGCCTCGACATCCTTCTTGGCCGCACGCAGGGAATCGGCCTGGGCCTTACCGCGGCCCTCGGCAAGCGCCTCGGCGAAGTTCGAGAACAGGTCGGTAAGCCACAGGATGACCGCGATGGCGACCACATAGTAGGCGGGCACACCCGCGTCCTGCACACCGAAAATGGAAGCGACGGCCAGGACGGAGGTCATGACGGCGGAAAGCCACACCAGGAACATGACCGGGTTTTGAATCTGGACGCGAGGATCCAGCTTGGCAAACGAGTCGCGGACCGCGCGGCCCATCATGTCTTTTTGCATAGTCATAAATCTGCGCCCTCCTTTACGCAATCATCTGGAAGAACTCGGCAACGGGGCCAAGCGCCAGGGCCGGAAAGAAGCTCAGGGCACCGATCAGCAGAACGATGAACACGAGCAGGAATACGAACATGCCGTTGGTGGTAGACAGGGTACCGGCGCTCTCGGCGACCTTTCCCTTCTTGGCCAGCGAGCCGGCGATAGCCAGCGTACCGATGATGGGCATGAAGCGGGCGAACAGCATCTCGAGGCCGAGCATGACGTTGATCCAGGGAATGTTGCAGTTCATGCCTGCAAACGCCGAGCCGTTGTTGCCGCCGCATGAGGTGAAGGCATACAGCGCCTCGGAGAAGCCGTGCGCGCCACCATTGTTGAGCTGGTCGGCAAGACCCGGCACCATGCAGGCGATGGCCGAGCACACCAGAATGGCAAACGGAGTTGCCAAGCACAGGACAACTGCCCAGCGCATCTCGCCCGGCTCGATCTTCTTGCCCAGGAACTCAGGCGTGCGTCCGACCATGAGGCCGGCGATGAACACTGTGAGGATGGCGAAGCCGATCATGCCGTACAGGCCGCAGCCCACGCCGCCGAAGACGACCTCGCCCAGAGCAATCTGGAGCATCTGGACAAAACCGCCCAGCGGGGTGTAGGAGTCGTGCATGGAGTTAACCGAGCCGTTGGAAGCAGCCGTCGTGAAAGCGGACCAGGTAGAAGAGGAGGCGATACCGAAACGGCTCTCCTTGCCCTCCATGTTGCCGCCGGCCTGGCCGTCGGTCATCTCGATATTGACCGCTCCGCCATCGGCCAGCTGCGGGGTGCCCGCATGCTCGTTGACGGCGATGATGCCGGTGAAGATCACCAGCAGGATGAACATGGCGGCAAAGATGGCCTTGCCCTGCTTGGTGTTCTTGACGCCGATACCGAAGGCGAAGCAACAGGCGGCCGGGATCAGCAGCAGGCTGGTCATCTCGATGATGTTGGTGAAGGCACTGGGGTTCTCATACGGATGGGCGGAGTTCACGCCGAAGAAGCCGCCGCCGTTGGTGCCGGACTGCTTGATGGCGACCTGAGGAGCCGCGGGACCCTGGGGCAGGAACTGCTCGGTGACCACGCGCGCGCCCTCGACAACCTTGCCGTCGACCTTGACCGTGTCGCCCTCAATCTGGGCGCCGTCGATGACGCTCCAGCCGCCGTCTGCATTAGGCTGAACAGCGACGGGTTCTACGAGCTCAGCCTTCTGAGCCGGCTGGAAGTTGGAGATGACGCCACCGGCAGCCAGGCAGATGCCGAACACGAGGTTCAGCGGGATGAGCACATACAGGACGGTGCGGGTGAGGTCGACCCAGAAGGAACCCAGACCCTGCTCCTTGACCTGACGGAAGCCGCGGATCAGCGCGAACATGACCGCGATACCGGTGCCAGCGGAAACGAAGTTCTGCACAGTGAGACCCATGAACTGCACAAGGTAGGACAGGGTGGTCTCACCGGAGTAGGACTGCCAGTTGGTGTTGGTTATGAAGGAAGCAGCCGTATTGAACGACAGGTCCCATGACACACCCGGCAGGTGCTGGGGATTGCCTGGCAAGAAGGACTGAAGCGCCTGGAGTGCCACAAGAGTCACGAGGCCGATCCCCGAAAAGACCAGCACGCTCGCCAGATAGCGCCTACACCCCATCTGTTCTGCCGCGTCGATGCGAAGCAGACGATAGATGCCACGCTCCACAGGAGCAATCACAGGCGACAGGAACGTATGCTCACCATCCATGATATGGGCCATGAACCGACCGAGCGGAACGGCCAGGACGACGAGTACGGCAAAGTACAAGATGTACTGAATCGCAGCGTCCATAGTTTACGAATCACTCCTCATCAGAATGTAGATGTAATAGATAAGAAGTCCAATGCAGACGACTCCGATGATGGGAATGAGGATGTCCATTTACCGCCCCTTTCACACGCGGTCCGATGTCTCGGACGCCTGCCCTCGCAAGCGTCTGGGGACAGTAAACGCTTCTAGGGATTAAAGAGGCGTGAGGGCCGGGGCTCACGTCCTTAAGATGCCGTAAAGATGCAGGTAGAAAGCACTATTGCAGCTGCAGTGCGCCTATACTCGACCTCGCGAGCATACAGTGGTGTCTTCACCGCGTATGCACGCATGGACAACGCTTCAGAAAGGCTACGCTATGCAGCGCGACGCATCGGACACTCGCGTCAATCCAGACCTCATCCTCAAGGCAATTGAGAAAGACGGGGTCGCCGATGACACTCGAACCAGCCGGGGACACCTCAAAATTTTCTTTGGCTACGCTGCTGGCACAGGCAAAACCTATGCGATGCTTCAAGCCGCCCACGCCGCCAAGCGGCGAGGTGTCGACGTCGTCGCGGGATACATCGAGCCGCACGAACGTCCGGCAACTGCCCATCTTGCACAAGGGCTTGAGAACGTGCCCTGTAAACTCATCGAGCACAACGGCATTGCGCTCAGCGAGTTCGATCTAGATGCGGCTATCGAACGCGCCCCTCAGCTCATCCTTGTCGACGAGCTCGCCCATACGAATGCGCCGGGGTCTCGCCACGACAAACGCTATCAAGACGTCGAGGAACTTCTACATGCGGGCATCGACGTCTATACGACCGTGAACGTTCAGCATATCGAGAGCCTAAACGACATGGTTGCATCCATCACCGGCGTTGTCGTGAGCGAACGAATCCCCGACCGTATCTTCGATGATGCCGACCAGGTCGAGCTCGTCGACATAGAGCCCGAAGACCTACTTGAGCGCCTTCGCGCCGGCCTCGTCTACCGTCCCGCACAAGCCGACCGAGCGCAACAGCATTTTTTTACCGTCGAGAACCTCACCGCACTCCGAGAAATCGCGCTGCGCCGCTGCGCCGATCGCACCGGTCACCTCACAGACGCCGCACGCGTGCTGGGAAACCGTGACTACTACACCAGGGAGCGTATCTTAGTCTGTGTCTCCCCGGCGCCGACCAATCCCCGCATCGTCCGTGCCGCCGCACGCATGGCGAAAGCGTTTCGCAGCGAGCTCGTCGCTCTGTTCGTAGAGAGCCCGCGCACGCAAGCCATGAGCGATGATGAGCGCGCCAAGCTTGCAGCCAATATCGCCCTAGCCGAGCAGCTCGGAGCACATATGGAAACCGTCTATGGCGACGACATCGCGTTTCAGATCTCCGAGTTCGCGCGCCTGTCGGGTATTTCGAAGATCGTCATGGGGCGCACGGGCGAGCGCAGCAGCGTCCGTCAGGCCCTCTTCGGCCGCAAATCTCTCGTAGAACAGCTCATAACATTCGCTCCGAACCTCGACATTTACATCATTCCAGAACAGTCGACTCCGCCCTCCCGACCCAAAGGACGCCGCCATGCGCTCGCCCCGCAGCCGCCCAGCAGCCGAGACGTGCTTCGCACGCTGGCCCTCTCTCTTGTCGCCACGGCGATCGGCACGGCTTTCCGCCATCTGGGATTTGCCGATTCCAGCATCATATCCCTCTATATCCTCACGGCCCTGCTGACCGCCGTCACCACGACGGGGCGTATCTGCACGATCGTATCGAGCGTGCTTTCTGTAGTGCTTTACAACTTCTGCTTCGTCACGCCTCTGTTTTCGCTCGCCAGCTACGACCGAAGCTATCTGGTCACGTTCGGCATCATGTTCGCTACCGCTATGGTCGCCGGCGAGTTAACTGCGCGCATCGCCGACAACGCTCGCACCTCCGCCGAGAACGCATTCAAAACACGTGTACTCCTCGAAACGAACCAGCTCTTGCAGCAAGCCCATAGCGCGGAGGAGTGCGCCCGCGTCGCCATGAACCAACTCATCAAACTGCTAAAACTCGACGTGGTCTTCTACACCGCCGAACACGGCACGCTCGGCAAGACGCTCTATGAGTCCGCTGGCACCGAAAACCGATCCACGTCGCTGCTCACCGACTACGAGCGCGCCGTTGCAACCTGGACCTACACCAACAACAAGCGCGCAGGCGCAAGCACGCGGACCCTGCCTGAGGCGCGCTGTCTCTACCTCGCGGTTCGCACCGGCGACAAGGTATTCGGTGTCATCGGCATCGACCTGGAGGGGCGCGAGATCGAAGCCTTCGAGCATTCGATCGTCCTATCTATCGTGGGTGAATGCGCCTTGGCGCTCGAAAGCGACCGGGCGGCGCAAGAGCGCGAAGAGGCTGCGGTCTTGGCGAAAAACGAGCAGCTGCGTGCCAACCTTTTGCGCTCCATCGGCCACGATTTGAGGACACCCCTCACGGCTATATCCGGATCTGCGGCAATCCTTCGGAAGAGCGACGAGAAGCTCAGCCTCGAACAACGCTGCGATCTTGCCGATGCCATCTACGACGACTCCCTCTGGCTTATCGATACCGTGGAGAACCTCCTCGCCATCACACGCGTCGAGGACGGCACCATTCGCCTCAACTTAACATCCGAGCTTATCGACGAGGTCATCGAGGCCGCCCTCAGCCATGTCGCCCAAGCATCGCATGGACGCGCCGTCACCATCGAGCGCACTGACGACATCCTGCTGGTACGCATCGACGCCCATCTCATCATGCAGGTGCTTACGAATCTCATCATGAACGCCTTCAAATACACGCCCGAGGACTCGACTGTCACCGTCAGCGCACGTCGCGAGGGCTCGTTCGTCGTGGTGGACGTCGCAGACGATGGGCCGGGTGTGGCAGACTGCGACAAGCCTCATATCTTTGAGCGCTTCTTTACCTCAGGCAATACGCGGCCCGTGGATTCGCGTCGAAGCATCGGCCTTGGGCTGTCGCTCTGCCGCTCCATCGTGGAGGCGCATGGCGGCGTCATCGAAGTTCGCGACAACCACCCCCATGGGGCCGTCTTCCGTTTTACCCTGCCCGCTGAGGAGATCGAGATTCATGAATAATGCCGCTAAGCCACGCATCCTCCTGGTCGAAGATGACCTGACCGTTCAAAACCTCGTTTCGACCGCGCTTGACCTCCACGGCTATGTCGTGAGCAAGGTTTGCAACGGCCAGGCCGCCATCATGGATGCGGTGTCGCACGGCCCCAGCCTCATCATGCTCGACCTCGGCCTTCCCGACATTGACGGTATCGAGGTCATCACGAAGATCCGAAGCTGGTCGGCAGTCCCCATTATCGTCATTTCAGCGCGCACCGAAGATTCCGACAAGATTGCAGCACTTGACGCAGGGGCAGACGACTACCTCACCAAGCCCTTTTCTGTGGATGAGTTGCTCGCGCGCGTCCGTGCGAATTTGAGGCGCTCCTCGATGGCGTCGAGCGAGTCGACAGAAGCGAGCACGTTTGACAACGGTCCGCTGCATATCGACTACGCCGCGGGATACGCGACGAAAGACGGACGCGAGCTCTCGCTCACCCCAACCGAGTACAAATTGCTCGTCCTTCTGGCGAAAAACGTCGACAAGGTGCTCACCCACACCTTCATCACCCACGAGATATGGGGCACGAGCTGGGACAGCGATCTGGCGAGCCTGCGCGTGTTCATGCGCACCCTGCGCAAGAAGATCGAGGCAGACCCCTCTCACCCCAAGATGATTCAGACGCACATGGGTGTCGGGTACCGCATGCAGCGTCTCTAGCCCACTCCACAAAAAGTTGCGGTGGAATACGGAGTAGATAAGGCCTTTGACAGCCAAAACAGTCCGTATTTCACCGCAACTGATTTAACGAGACCCCAAAATACTCTTCGACTCGCCGTGCTCTCCCTCAAATGCACAAAGCGCCCCGCGAACGGATGCTCGCGGGGCGCTTGGATATCTGGACCTTATTTGATACCGCGGCCCAAGTCTTCGGCGATTTTGTCCACGCCCTTAAGTGCGGCGCACGTCTTTTTGTTGGAGCAATGCCCCGTGCAAACGCCACCCTGAGCGCAGTCGGCGCAGGTGCCCTTGCGGTAGACGCGCACGCATACCGCGACAAACGCAACGCCGATAACAGCCAGTACAACAATATCGATAGGTGCCATAGCAAGCCTCCTCTAGTTAACCATCACTTACTTTACCCCATTCTCCACCTACCAAAAAGGGACAGGTTTATTTTGGTCGGTTTTATCTGCGGAAACGCCACATCTTAACTTCTGGGGCAAAGTAATCTGTCTCCCATGCACAAAAAGCCCGGGGTCGCTGGGACACCCGGGCTCGTGAAAAGGGGTTAATCCTTATTCGGACTTAAGCGGAAACTGCGGCGGAAGCAGTGTTGGTCTCGTCCTCGTCGGTCCATGCATGCTTGGGCATGGGACGGAAGATCTGGAAGAGCATCGCAACCAGCAGCACGATGGCCACAATCGTCCAGATACCAAACTGTCCAAGAACAAGCAAGTTGTAGAACTGGTTGATGAACAGGCCGATCACCCAAGCAAAGGCGCACTCGTAACCGATGGCGATCGCAGTCCACTTGCCGGAATCCATCTGGTTGCGGATGGTGCCAATGGCGGCAAAGCACGGAGCGCACAGCAGGTTGAAGGCGCCGAAGGCAACGCAGGCGCCCATGGTGGGGAACATGCCGGCAAACGCGGTCCACAGGCTCGGGTCGGTTTCGCCCGCGTCGGCAACGGAGAGCAGCGAGCCGGCGGTGGCGACGACGTTCTCCTTGGCGACAAGGCCAGAGACGGTCAGTGCGGTTGCCTGCCAGGTGCTAAAGCCGAGCGGGGCGAAGATCCAAGCGACCAGGTTGCCCAGCATGGCAAGCACGGAGTAGTCCATAAACTCCTCGGGGATGCCGTCCATCGCAGGCAGGAAGCCAAAGGAACCGTTATAGCTACCAAAGTTGGAGAGGAACCAAACGACGACGGTGGACGCAAAGATGACCGTGCCGGCCTTCTTGATAAAGGCCCAGCAGCGCTCCCACACGTGCAGCGCCCAGGAACGGATCGCCGGGAAGTGGTAGGCAGGAAGCTCCATGACAAACGGGGTCGGACGGCCGGCGAAGAGCTTGGTCTTCTTGAGCATGAGGCCCGAGGCGATGACGGCAAAGACGCCCAGGAAGTAGAAGAGCGGGCTGATCCATGCGGCCGTGGTGGAAGAATCGCCAATGATGGAGCCCATGAGCAGGGCGATGATCGGCAGCTTGGCGCCGCAGGGGATGAACGTGGTGGTCATGACCGTCATGCGGCGGTCCTTCTCGTTCTCGATGGTCTTGGTGGCCATGACGCCGGGGACGCCGCAGCCCGAGGACACGAGCATGGGGATGAACGACTTACCGGACAGGCCAAAGCGGCGGAACACGCGGTCCATGATGAAGGCGACGCGGGCCATGTAGCCGCAGTCCTCCAGGAAGGACAGCATCACGAACAGCAGGAACATCTGCGGCACAAAGCCGAAAATGGCGCCCAGGCCGCCAACGATACCGTCGCAGACCAGCGAATCGACCAGGCCACCGTCCTCGGTGCCGCCCGCCACAAGGGCGTCGTGCACCATGGTGGTGATACCCGGGACATAGGGGCCGTACTGTGCCGGGTCGACCGAGTCGGCGTCGTCACCCGCGGCCTCGACAGCCTCATCGTAAGCATCGCGGCCCTGACCGAGCACATACCAACCGTCGGTGCCAAAGAGCTGGTCGTTGGTAAAGTCGGTCACCGTGCCGCCCAAGGTAGAAACGGCGATGTAGTACACGCAGAACATGATGACAACAAAGATCGGCAGGCCCAGGATACGGTTGGTAACCACGCGGTCGATCTTCTCGGAGGTGCTCATCTTGGCCGGAGCCTTGGTCATGCACTCGTCGATGATGTGCGCGATGACGCCATAGCGCTCACCGGTGACGATGGACTCGGCATCGTCGTCGCAGTCCTGCTCGCACTGGGCGACCAGCTGCTCTACGCGAGCGGCCTTCTCCTTGCTGAGGTTGATGAGCTTGCAGGCGTCCGCATCGCGCTCGAACAGCTTGACGGCGTAGTAGCGGCGCTTGTTGGCGGGAACGCTCGCCGGAAGGTTGTTCTCGATGTGGGACAGAACGTCCTCGATGGAGGAGTCGAACTTGTGCTCCGGCACCTGGCCCTTGGTGGCAGCGGACTTCTTGACCTGCTCGAACAGCTCCGTGATGCCCTTGTTCTTAAGAGCCGAGATCATCATAACCGGGCAGCCGAGCTTCTTGGAGAGCTTGTCGGTGTCGATCTTGTCGCCGTTCTTCTCGACCAGGTCGGCCATGTTGAGGGCGACGACCACGGGCAGGCCGGTCTCGATAACCTGAAGCGCCAGGTACAGGTTGCGCTCGAGGTTGGTGGCATCGACAACTTGGACGACAACATCGGGCTCGCCGCTCATGAGGTAATCGCGCGAGCATTGCTCCTCGGGGCTGTAGGGGGAAAGCGAGTAGATGCCGGGGAGGTCCGTGATGGTAACGTTCTTGTCGCTCAGAAGCTTGGCTTCCTTTTTCTCAACCGTGACGCCGGGCCAGTTGCCAACGTAGCCGTTGGCGCCGGTAATCAGGTTGAAAAGCGTGGTCTTGCCGCAGTTGGGGTTACCCGCCAGCGCGACATGGATCTGAGAATCCGCCATTCAATCCTTCTTCCTTGTGCGTCCGCGCTGCTTTCTCCGCGCGGGCTGGATAATGTGCTTCAAAGTTGCTGCATTAAGTTAGAAAAACCTAACTTTATCTGCAGAAATATACGCCGCGAGCCCTACTGGACCTCGACGACAGCCGCCTCCTCCTTGCGGATGGAAAGCTCGTAGCCGCGCACGTTGATCTCGACCGGATCACCGAGCGGTGCAACCTTCACGACCTTGAACGAAGTGCCCTTGATGAGCCCCAGGTCCATAAGGTGGCGGCGAAGCGCACCCTCACCGTGAAGCTTGACGATGGTGGAGCTCTCGCCCACCTTAACGTCACCCAACGTCTTCATCCTCTTGTCCCCCTTTCGGTTTTTATGAAATGCTGCAGACTAACCGACGGTCATGATGTGCATGGCAACCTTGGAATCGATGCCAAAGCGTGCGCCCAGCACCGTGACGATGATATTGGCGCCACTCGAGCTCACCACGTGGATTTCGTTGCCCTCGACAAAGCCGAGGTCCTTGAGGTGGTGTTTCATGTCCTCATTGCCCTTTACACGAGACACGCGCACGGTTTCGCCCGCTTTTACCATCGAAAGCGGTATGGCCGGCATCTGCGGTCCGCAAGACATGAGTTGCTCCTAACGTCAGTTCGTCCTCAACATCGACGTGATAAAAGTTAACCACGTCTATGTTCGCTTTAGTAAACTAGCACGTGGTTAACTTTTTGGAAAGGGTCTCTATTCAGTTTTCGAAAAAGTTTCCTATACGAAACAAAAAGGCGCGGCAAAGAGCTGTCCTTTGCCGCGTCCCGTCATGCTTAAAGCGAGAGGTTTCTAATCGACGTGACGCACGAGGCCTCATCCACGCCCGAAACGCGGAACACGATGTCCTCGCCACATTCGCCACAGAGTGCCATGAGCCCTATAACGTCGCGGCCATCGACATGACGATTGCCAATCGAAACCGACACGTCGCTACGATGCTTGGCAATGATGTCATAGAGCAGCGCAACCGGGCGGGCGTGTAGTCCCAACGGATCTTTAATCGTCTTTGTAAACTCGACCATGTCCCCTCCCACGACATCACACATTCGGCCGGCAAACCCAGCCACGTGGTAGTTATTGTAGCGTTAGATGTTTATCGAGGGCCCCTCCGGATACCCCGTGGTCAAAAAGTGGCAAATATGAGTACTGTCACCAATTTAGTAGCAGCAAAATCGAGAGCAAATTGCCTACTTTGAGCGATTCGAAGAGGTTGAAAGCCGTCAAACGCCCTTTAAAGGGGGTTAGATAAATTGATTTTGAGCCCATTTTTGCTCAGAATAGGCCGAAAAAATATGACACCTCTTTTGCAACAGTACTCATATTTGGCATTTTTTGTCCACAGGGTCCAAAATCCATGCCCCAAAACACAAAAGGAGGGGCCTCGTAAGGCCCCTCCCTAGGAAAGGGAATCGATTTATTCCACAGCCGTAGATTAATCCTAGCCGCTACTCCATCATATCGAGGACGGAAGGGCGAAGCTCGTTCTCGGCGGCCTCGGGATCGGTCTCGCGCAGGCGGTTGATGTAGCGGTTGTACCACATCACGGCAAGGCCCAGGAAGACAACCACGCCGCCAACGTTGTAGACCAGCGTCAGCCACAGCGGCTGATCGAGCGGAATGGTGCCGCAGATAAGCACGAAGCAGAAGACCACAAGCAGGAATGCGGCAACGACCAGGCCAAAGCTGCGCGAGCCCATGCGGAAGCCACGGGGAGCAGCATCGAAGTTCTTGCGCAGCATAAAGTAGGCAAGCAGAATCAGCAGCGGCGGGAGCAGAGCGGTGGCAGCCGTCATGTTGGTGACAATCATGAGCAGGTCGTCGAGGTTACCGGAGCCCAGGGCCGGGATGATCAGGATGGGGACGACGATGGCGAACTGCAGCCAAGCGGCGCGGGCAGGAATGCCATGCTCGTTGAGCTCGACGATCTTGCTACCAAAGACGCCCTTGGGGATCTCGGTGAAGAAGACCTTGATGGGAGCGGAGGTCCACATCATGAGGGAACCCAGCGTAGCGGCGAGAAGGATCAAGCCGATGACGCGCGTGGACACTTCCATAGGAATGCCAAAGTGGGCAAAGACAGCGCCGAACACGTCGAAGATGCCGGTGGAGATGGCAACGCTGCCCTCGGGGATGAACAGGTT
Source organism: Collinsella sp. (assembly GCA_048485235.1). GTDB lineage: Bacteria > Actinomycetota > Coriobacteriia > Coriobacteriales > Coriobacteriaceae > Collinsella. The sequence goes on along the minus strand of DBFWCI010000041.1, from coordinate 38,989 downwards.
AACCAGCAGCGAAGCGCCTGCATACAGAAGGCCGATGGTCAGGCCGGCGATAACGACGGTGCGCACGAAGGCCTTGACGCCACCCTTAAGGTCGTTAAGGAACACGCCGACAGACTCAGCGCCGCCAACGCCCTGGATGATCCAGGCAAGCGTACCGAAGAAGCCCCACGCAGTTGCGAAGTTGCTCATGTCGGGAGCCATGTTAGCGGGAGTAGGAGCCGTAGCGAACTCAACGCCGCCAAAGGCAGCAGCCAGGGACAGCAGGATGAACACGGCGGTCAGGCCGAGAGCCGCGGTCGAACCGAAGGAGGAAATGGAGCCGATCCACTTAGCGCCCTTGGTCGAAACCCACGTGGCGATAGCAAAGACGACGATCTCGATAATGGTGATCCACAGCTGCGAAAGCTCGGCGTTGGCACCAAAGAACACGTAGCTCGCGTAGATGATGACATTGGGCAGGACGGACGCAAAGAAGAACAGGTTAACGAACCAGTAGCTAAATGCCGTCAGGAACGCCCAGCGACCACCCATCGAGGTCTTAACCCATGCGTACACGCCCGACTCGGAGTCCTTGTTGAGGCCGACGAACTCGGCGGTAACCAGGGTATAGGGGACAAAGTACAAAAGCGTGGCGAAGAAGAACGACGGCGCAGCTGCCAAGCCGATGGCCGCGTTGTTGTTGATGATGTTCTTGATACCGAACACGGCGGCGACCGTCATGCCCAGCAGAGCGAACGAACCGATCGTTCCTCGTTTTTCAGAGCTCATAAGCCCTCCCAATCATCTATTAAATGTCATCCAAAACCGTCCGAGCTGCAAGTGCAATCGCGGACGGCGCACCTGCTAAGGGGAATGGGGAAAAGGGAGTCAACAAAGCCATCCCCCTTAACGGCGCGAAGCAAACGTCCAAACGGACGAATACTACTTGTTGGGGAAGGAATAACCTTCGACCGTCACGTGCAGTACCACGACGCGGGGATCCGAAGCCTCGGCGATAACACGGTAAGCCTCGTCGATCTCGACGACGGCAACGCCGCCGGCGGGAATCGTCACGGTCTCCCCCGCCCCCTCAAAGCGCTCGCGATCATCGATATCGCTGTAAGCGCGGGTGCAGGTGAGGCCTGCCTTGGAAGCCACCTCAACGGTCAGATTGCCGTCGAGCGGGGCGAGCACGGCATGGTAGCGACGGTGACCGACCAGATCGGCAGTAGCCGCCTCGTGGGCGTTCACCCACCAATACACCAGCGAGTCGCCGATAGAGTACGCCACATCGTGCTGCAGTTCAGAAACGCCGTCGAGTGCCTGACCGGTACGCATCCACTTCTTGACGGACTTCATCTGGGCGTCGAAATCGGCACGCGAGTTAAAGATATGCATGGCTTATGCCTCCTTAATGGGTGCCAGCGCCTGAGCCAGATCGGCAGACGTCAGCGGTCGCAGGGACACCTCAAAGCTGAAGCTCTCAAAACGGGTGCGATAGGAATCGAGCACCTCGGAACCCCAAGAGTTCGAGCCAAGGCCGAGCAACTGGTCGTTGATGTTGACCGTGACCGTATCGCCCTTGACAAGATCGTAGACATGCTTGGCGTTATCGATAGCCTCGCAGCTATAGGGCCATGCGGAGAACGAGAACGGATTGGAAGCGGCGTCGCTCGGACGCGTCACGACCAGACCGTCACCGTGGCTGGAGCGCAGGGCGACCCAGCGGGTACCCTCGCGGTTGGCGCAGTCCTGGGGCATAACGTAGGGCGTGAACATGTCGTCGACCGTAGTGCGGTAATGACCGACCGGGTTGGCGCGCAGCGAGTCCGGATAGTTCTCGCCCGGGCCGTGGCCATACCACTCGACGGCGCGATCGCAACCGGGAACCTCGAAGGAGATGCCGATGCGCGGGATAATGTCCGAATAGTCGCCGTAGGGCTCGCCGGAAACCTTGAGGTCGACGCGGCCACTCGGAAGCACGGTATAGACGAGCTCGACGCGCATGCCGAACGCGCGGACGGGAGGAGCAATACGCTGGCTCACGGTAACGACGACCGCATTGCCGTCCTGCTTCCAAGTAACCTTGCGGGTAGACGTCTGCATCACATCGATGAAGTTGTCCTTCCACAGGGAGTCATACTCTTGGGCGTGGTTGTCGACGAGCGGATGCCAAAAACCAACCTGGGGACCAGAGGCCATGACGTCGCGGCCGGATGCCTTCCACTCGCTCACGGTACCGTTGACCTTGCTGAAGGTCAGCTCGCCGTTGAGGGAGTGAATGTGGATCTCCTGCTCGGTCTCCTCGACCGTAAGCTCAGGACGAGCGGGGGCAGCGATGGCCGGCGCCGGATGGTTGGCGATGGCAAACTGGCTAGCACCCAACTGGAACATCGGCTCGCACCAGACGTGAGCGGCCATGGTGTAGGCGCGCACGGTCAGCAGGGTCTCGCCTACCGCGGCCTCGTGAATCACTAGCGGAAGCTGGACGGACTCGCCGGGGGCAACCGCACCGGGCATGAGCGTCTTGCGGCAGACCACGTCGCCGTCCACCAGGGTCTCCGCCGACAGGCAGACATCCTCAAGGGTGGTAAACCAACGGTTGTTGGTGACGGTCAGCTCGCCCGCCTCGTCGTCGTAAGCCATGCGAACCGGGCAGATGACCTGACCATACTCAGTGAGGCCCGGGCTCGGCTGCTGCCAAGGGAACACCATGCCATCGATGCAGAAGTTGCTGTTGTTGGGGTAATCGCCGTTGTCGCCACCATACATATCGTAGGCAACGCCGTCCTCGGTCACAGCAGCCAAACCGTGGTCGCACCATTCCCAGATAAACTGGCCTTGGATGCAATCCCAGCGATCGAAGACCTCCTGATACTCGGACAGGCCTCCGGGGCCGTTGCCCATGGAGTGACCGTACTCGAAGTTGATGCGCGGCTTGGGGAATGGATGCTCACCAAAGTCGTTCATCTGCGACACACGGGAGTACATGGTGGAGATAACGTCGACGGTATCGGCGTTGCGGTCCTCCTCGTAATGGACCGGACGACCATCGAGCTCGTGAGCCTTGGCGTACATCGCGCGGATGTTGCAGCCATAGCCGCTCTCGTTGCCCATCGACCACATAATGATGCAGGCGTGGTTGCGCTCCTGCATCACCAGGCGCTCAATGCGGTCGACGTAGGCCGGCTCCCATGCCGGGTCGTCGGTGACCAGGGCGATATTGCCGATATTCTCGAAGCCGTGGCTCTCCATATCGGTCTCGGCGACCAGCATGATGCCGTACTCGTCGCACAGCTCGTAAAAGCGCGGGTCGTTGGCGTAGTGGGACGTGCGCACCGCGTTGATGTTGTGCTGCTTCATGAGCTCCAGGTCGCGGCGCATGCGATCGAGGCCCACGGCGCGGCCCTTGTGATCGTCGTGATCGTGGCGGTTGACGCCATGCATCTTAAAGTAAGTGCCGTTGAGGTAGATATGATTGCCCTCGACCGTCACCTCGGCAAGACCCTGGCGATGCGGGACGTACTCGCTGACCTGGTCACCGTCGTAGACCTCAAACGTAAGGTCATAGAGGAAGGGATCCTCGGGATTCCAGAAGTGGGCATCGGTCACGCTGCACTCGGCATGGCCGTCGACGCACTCACCCGTAGCCACCACGTTCTCGCCATCACTGAGCGTAAACACAACGCGGGTAGCTCCCTCGGCAACCGTATCGAGCGTGATCAGAGCGGCATCGCCCTCGCGGTGCGTGCGGAACCTAAAGTCGACCAGGTGTGCGGCGGGACGCTGCATAAGATACACATCGCGGAAGATGCCCGAGGCCCACCACATGTCCTGATCCTCGATATAGCTGCCATCGCTGTACTGCAGGACCTTGACCGCAAACAGGTTGTCGCCCTCGACGAGCGCGTCGGTCACGTCGAACTCGGCAGACAGGCGCGAACCCTTGGTCATGCCGATAAACTGACCGTTGACGTACAGCTCGCCATAGCTCTCGATGCCGTCAAAGCGAATGATCTCGCGAGCGCCGGCAGGAACGGCGGGAAGGTTGACGATGCGCTGGTACACGCCCGTGGGATCGTCAGAGGGAACGAACGGCTGATCCACCGGGAACGGAAAACCCTCGTCGGTGTAGGCAAGGTTGCCATAGCCGTCCACCTGCCACAGGTGCGGAACCTCCACGTGATCCCACTCGGGCTCGTACGTGGAAAGCTCCTCGTTAGAGACGGCAGCGGGGCCCTCAAAGAGGCGGAACTGCCACGAGCCGGACAGCTGGACAAACCCGCGCGACAGCTCGCGGCTGTACGTTGCAGCGAGATCGGCGGTCTCATAACCCATAAAGTACGCATGGGGTGCCAGGCGGTTCCTATGGGTGAGCGCTTGGTTTTCCCAATCGTTAATGGTGTCCATGGTGATGCTCCTTCGTCATCGTAGTGATTCTTGTGCAACCGGTTGTCCTTATCTTACGGGCGATGCAAAAAACTGTGCAACCGGTTGTCCGCTGAACGGTCGATTTGGTCGGGTTAACGGTGCAACCGGTTGTACAACCGCGACACTTATGTCACCCTGAGTATCGAAACTCAGCGCAAGACATCGTTCTTAAGCTCGTAGGCAACCGCCACGCCCGCTGATATCTCACCCATACGAGACGTATTCGATTGCGGCTTGGTTGCAAAACGACACCGGTCACCGGATATCATGAACGCTGTTCAGGCGCACTATAGTAAGCTGTATCCGCACCAGCCCGTATCAGCGACAACATCGACCGCATTCTCCAGGAGACGCCATGACCCAACCAGTTCGCACCGCACCTACGCTTGCCGAGGTTGCCGCAGCTGCCGGCGTGTCGCGCTCCACAGCATCGCGCGCTCTCAACGATTCGCCCCGCATTAGCGAGGAAACCAAAAGGCGCGTCCGCGCGGCGGCCAAGGAAGTCAATTTTGTCCCCAACGCTCGTGGCCGAGCGCTCGCTGTCGGGCGCACGGAAATCATCGCCGTGCTCGTGACCGAGCCCCTGAGTGAGCTCTTCAGCGACCCCACCTATAGCGAGTTTTTGAGCGGCATTACCGAGGAACTGTCGGAGTCGTCCTATCTGCCCGTTATCTTGCAGGCGTCTTCTACGCATGAGCGCAACCGCGCACGCGAGCACTTTGAGCGCCGCTCGTTCGACGCCGTGATCGACGTCTCCCCCTACAAGGGCAGCGAGCTGCTCGAGGTGCTGCGCGAGCTGGGCGTACCTACCGTGTTGTGCGGCCAGCTCGAGGGCCACCCCTATCGCGATGTGTTCTCGACGGTCTACTCTGACGACGAAGAGGGCGGACGCTTTGCAGCGCTCGCTATGAAGGAGCGAGGGCGCAAAGATATCGTCGCCGTGTTGGGACCGCAAGACAACCCCGCTGTTGTCGACCGCCTGCGCGGCTACCGTGCCGTCTTGGGCGAAGACCTCCCAGACGCAAACGTTATCTATACCGGCTGGAACAACGGAGACGGCTATCAGGCCATGCACCAGATCCTCGCGCGCGAGATTGCTTTCGATGGCGTGCTCTGCGGATCGGACCGTATCGCGGCTGGCGTCATCACCGCACTCAACGAGGCAGGCCTATCCGTTCCGGCGGACGTTTCTGTCGTCGGCTTCGACGATCACGAGATTGCAACGCGCTGCGTCCCCGCGCTCACGACCGTCCGCCGGCCCCTGCGCGAAGAAGGCCACATGGCCGCCAACATTGCGCTCGACATGATCAAGGGTGCCGAGCCCACCACCTCCGTGATGCACATGCAGCTGATCCAGAGAGACTCGCTATAAGAAACTGGGGCAGGCTTTCCGCCAGACAGTTGTTGCGGAAAGCCTGCCCCGTTTTGAGCGCTCATTCTGGGGCACAGTTTCCGTTAGACGGCTCAACCGGAAACTGTGCCCCATTATTTTGCCGAATTCTGGGTCGCGCTTTCCCAGAGGACCCCCTTTGGGAAAGCGTGACCCGTTCTGGACACAGATTCCGGGACGCACTTTCCGCGACGCCCGGTCATCCCAAGCCCTCACAATCTCGGCGCATAAAAAACGAGGAAAGGCACACGTCCTTCCCTCGTTGCAAGCAATATGTAGCCGCTCGCCTACATCAGGCGCAGGCTGACGTCCTTGAGCTGGGCGCCGGAAACGGCACTCGGGGCGCCCGACATGAGGTCGGAGCCACTGGCCGTCTTGGGGAACGCCATGACGTCGCGGATGGAATCGGAGCCGGTGAGCAGCATGCACACGCGGTCCAGACCCAGAGCGAAACCGCCCATCGGGGGTGCACCAAACTTGAGGGCCTCCATGAGGAAGCCAAACTGAGACTCGGCACGCTCCTCGGTAAAGCCCAGGAGCTTGAGCATGGACATCTGCATCTCGGCGTTGTGGATACGCATACCGCCGCCGCCGGCCTCAAAGCCGTCCATGACAAAGTCGTAGGTGCACGAACCGGCTGCCAGCGGATCGGCCTCGATCTTGGCGATGTCGGTCTCGGTCGGCAGGGTAAAGGGCTGATGCTCGGCAGCATAGGCCTTGCGATCCTCGTCCCAATGGAACAGCGGGAAGTTGACGACCCACAGGAAGTCGTGACCCTCGCGCTTGATCTCGAGCGCATTGGCCATGTGCGAACGCATACCGCCCAGGATCTCATCAGAAAGCAGGCGCGGGCCGGCGGCGAACATCACAAGGTCGCCGGGCTCGACGTCCATGCGCTCGCGCAGAGCCGCCATCTCCTCGTCCGAGAAGAACTTGACGATGGGGCTGTTGATGGAACCGTCCTCGCGGAAGGCGATCCAGGCCAGGCCCTTGGCGCCAAACGTGGAGGCCACGCCGGCGAGCTTATCGATCTTGGCACGCGCCCAGGCACCGGCGCCCTTGGCGTTGATGGCCTTGACGACAGAGCCCTCCTCGTTCGCAGCGGTCGCGAAGACCTTGAACTTGGAGTTGGCAAAGATGTCGGTCAGGTCGACCAGGTGCATGCCGTAGCGGGTATCGGGCTTGTCGGAGCCATAGGTGTCCATGGCCTCCCAGTAGTTCATGCGACGCAGCGGCGTGGGCATCTCGACACCCATGCGACCGAAGGCATCGGCAAGAACCTCCTCGAGCGCGCTCATGACATCGTTCTGGTCCACGAAGGACATCTCGATATCGACCTGGGTGAACTCGGGCTGACGGTCGGCGCGCAGGTCCTCGTCGCGGAAGCACTTGGCAACCTGGTAGTAGCGCTCGACGCCACCGACCATGAGCAGCTGCTTCAGGAGCTGCGGGGACTGCGGCAGGGCGTAGAAGTTGCCCGGCTGGATGCGGCTGGGGACGATGAAGTCGCGGGCGCCCTCGGGCGTAGACTTGAACAGGGAGGGCGTCTCGACCTCCATGAACTCACGGTTGTGCAGCGCCTCGCGAATGGCAAAGGTGAAGTCGGAGCGCAGCTTGAGGTTGGCCATCATCTCGGGACGGCGGAGGTCCAGATAGCGATAGCGCAGGCGAGTGTCCTCGCTGGTCTCGATGCCGTCCTCGATCTGGAACGGCGGGGTGACGGACGTGTTGAGAACCTCGGCGTGGTCGGTCAGGACCTCGATCTCGCCGGTCGCGAGCTTGGTGTTGGTGGTCTCCTCGCCACGGGAGCGCACGACGCCGTGGATCTTGATGGGCCACTCGGGACGCATGGTCTCGGCGATCTTAAAGGCGTCGCCGTCGGAGTGCTCGGGGTCGAAGGTGAGCTGCGTGATGCCCTCGCGGTCGCGAAGATCGCAGAAGATAAGGCCGCCGTGGTCGCGGCGACGGCTCACCCAACCGGTGAGGGTGACCTCTTCGCCCACGTTCTCGCGGCGAAGCTCGCCGCAGGTACGGGTGTGCATGGAATGCTCGTCGATGGGACGGGTCTGGCTCATACCAGTGATCCTCCTTTATGGATCTGTGCCGCCCCGTGTCGTTCCGGGCGGCGTCGTACAGATTTGCCCAGCCTGCGTAAACCGCGCAGCCAGACATGGCGTTCTATCTTATCGCACCTGTGTCGATGTGCCGCGGAAAAGTAGCTCCTGCCCAAAGACTTGACGGAGACGAAACAATTGACGCACCGCGGCACCCGCCCGCGCTCGTCACGTGCGACAATATGCCCCAATAAAACAGCACTTGGAAAGGCCCGTCATGACTGCACGCCTCATTGTTATGGATATCGACTCCACCCTCATCAACCAGGAGGTCATCGACCTGTTGGGCGAGGAGGCCGGCGTGGGCGGGCAAGTTGCGCAAATCACCGAGCGCGCTATGCGCGGCGAGCTGGACTTTAAGCAAGCGCTCGAGGAGCGCGTGGGGCTGCTTGCCGGCTTGGATGAGAGCGTGTTCGAGCGCACTTTTGAGCGCGTGACATTTACCCCCGGCGCGTTAGAGCTTGTGCGCTCGGCACACAGCAAGGGCTGGAAGGTCGGCGTGGTAAGCGGCGGCTTCCACGAGGTCGCTGACAAGATCGCAGCCGCCGCGGGCATCGATTTTTGCCTGGCCAACCGCCTAGAGGTCGTGGACGGCAAGCTTACCGGTAAGTTGGCTGCCGAGATTGTGACCAAGGAGTCCAAGCTCATCCAGCTGCTGGACTGGGCAGTTGAGTGCGGCGTCGACATGGCCCACACGGTCGCTATTGGCGACGGGGCAAACGACATCCCCATGATCCAGGCCGCGGGCACGGGCATCGCGTTTTGCGCCAAGCCAAAGACGCGCGAAGCCGCCCCGTTTGCCATCGACGAGCGTAACCTGATGCTCGCCATGGACATCATCCTGCGCGACTAGCCGATCCGTCTAACAATTGAATCAGTCCGTCCTATAGTTTCCGAACAATTTTGTCTTAGTGTTCGGAAACATACCCTTTGAGTGCTAAACTTTGCGCCGTCGAAGGGAACATATATGGATAAGCGAGATCTTGAGCAGCTGCTGAGCGACGTTGCCGGCGGATCAGTCACCCCTGCCGACGCCCTCACGCGCATCCAGACGGCTCCGACCGCCGATTTGGGCTTTGCGCAGCTCGATCTTTCGCGCGGAGTGCGCCAGGGAGCCGGCGAGGTTGTCTACGGTGCCGGTAAAACCGCCGAGCAGATTGCCGCCATTATCGAAGCGCTGCGCGATGCCGGCCAGGAGCGCATCCTAGTCACACGCTTGGATGCCGAAAAAGCCGCACGCACCACGGAGCTTCTTGGCAACGACATCGACCTGGGATATATCCCGGACGCCCAGCTCGCCCTGGTGGGTGGCAAGCCCTCCCCCACCGGCAACGGACACATCGTCGTCGCCTGCGCCGGCACGAGCGACCTGCCCGTCGCCGAAGAGGCGGCACTGACGGCCGAGTTCTACGGCAACGAGGTCGATCGCCTCTACGACGTGGGTGTCGCCGGCCTGCACCGCCTGCTCGCTCATGCTGAGGAACTTGCCCAGGCGCAGGTGGTCATCGCCATCGCCGGCATGGAAGGCGCCCTGGCGAGCGTTATCGGCGGTCTTGTGAGCTGTCCGGTCATCGCCGTCCCCACCAGCGTGGGCTACGGCGCGAGCTTTGGCGGCGTGGCCGCACTGCTCGCCATGCTCAACTCCTGCGCCAGCGGCGTTTCAGTCGTCAACATCGACAATGGCTTCGGCGCCGCCTACCAGGCAAGTCTTATCAATCATTTGAGCGCCGGTACATCCCGCGCCCGTTAAGGAGCATTCTATGTCCAACCATCAGCACACGCTTATCATCGACGGCACCTCGGGCATCAGCGGCGACATGACCGTCGCAGCCCTGCTCGACCTGGGCGCCAGCGAGGAGCACCTGCGCGAACAGCTCGCCACGCTGCCGGCCGGCGGCTTTGAGATTGCCGTCACCCGCGTAAACAAGCATGGCATCGACGCCTGCGACTTTGACGTTCAGCTGGCAGAGGAGCTCGAGAACCACGACCACGACATGGCCTGGCTCTACGGCAACGAAGCAGCTGCCGAGCACACACACGAGCATGAGCACCACCATCATGATCATGGCGGGCACGAACACGAGCACTGCCACGAGCATGACCATGAGGGCCACGGTCATGGCCACGAGGGTCACCATCACGCCCACCACCACCGTTCTTTGGCGGACGTCACCGCCATCATCGACGGCTCACAGCTAAGCGATGGCGCCAAGCGTCGCGCCCTTGCCATTTTTTCCGTACTCGCTGCTGCCGAGGCCAAGGCTCACGGCAAAGCGCCCGACACCGTCCTGTTTCACGAGGTGGGCGCCGTCGACTCCATTGTCGACGTCTGCTCTGTCGCCATCTGCCTCGACGACCTGGGTATTGAGGACATCGTGGTCGAGTCGCTTTCCGAGGGCCACGGCACCATTCACTGCGCCCACGGCCTCATGCCCATTCCCGTCCCCGCTGCCGTCAACCTGTGCCAGGCGGGCAATATCGCCCTCACGCCTGCACCGGTCGCCGGCGAGCTCGTGACGCCCACGGGCGCCGCCATCGTCACTGCTCTGCGCACGTCCGACCAACTGCCCTCACGCTACCGCATCGAAGCCGTCGGCTACGGCGCCGGCAAGCGCCCCTACGAGGGCTGCTCCGGGACGCTCCGCTGTCTGCTCGTTGACGCGGACGCATAGCCATGGATGCCCGCAAGGCCAAAAGCCGCGCCGCGATCGTCGCGGCGTTCTCCGAGCTGCTGCGCGAAGAGGACTACGGCAAGATCACCGTCGGCGACATCATCGCGCGCGCTCACGTAGGCCGCGCGACATTCTACGGCCTCTTTAAGAGCAAAGACGACCTGCTGTCCGAGCTCGTGAGCGACATCTGCACCCACGCCCTCGACGACGATGGCACACCGCTCGACGACCCATTCGTGCAGGTCGAGCATATCCTCAACAACCTCTGGGAGCGCCGTCAGGGCGTTCGAGCCCTCGTAGCCGGCGCCGGCTCACGCGTCTTCGCCGACTGCCTACGCAAGACCATCATGTCACGAGCAGCCGAAACCTTTCCCACCGACCCAAACGGCCCCGCCGCCACCATGGACCGCAGCTTCCTACTACACCACATAGCCTCAAGCTTCGTAGGAATGGTCCAATGGTGGGCCTGGCACAACTTCCAAGCCCCAAAAGAGGACGTAGCCAAAGACTACCTATCAGCCATAAAACCCCTCTTCAACTAAGTAAGAAACTCATCCCAAAGCATCGCCCCAACCCAGGCCGCCACGCATCCCAAAGTGTCACTCGCACCTCAAAGCGCCTAACAACAAAGTGCCCACCACATCCAAATTCAGATATATATGTTGGTTGCTTGTTCGAACGCAACTGGATTCCCGCAGGGTCCGGCATAGGTTAACTTTCCGCCGCACTCCGCAGGACGCAAGAAGCTCCCGCCGCACGAAGTGCGCAGCGGGAGCTTCTTGCATGTCCGAGGACGCGGCGGAAAGTTAACCTATGCCGGACCCGGGCGTTATATCAATTGTTTTGGACTAGAACATGCCCAAGAAACCGTGCACAAACAGCGCGGCCAGAGCGGCACCAACAAACGGAGCAATGCCAGGAACAAGCAGGCCATACTTCCAGTTGTTGTCAGCCTTGTGCTTAATCGGCAGCACCTGATAGGCCATGCGAGGACCAAGGTCACGAGCCTGGTTCATGGCGAAGCCGGTGATGCCGCCCATGCCCATGCCAACGGCCCAAACGATCAGGCCGACGCAGATGGCGAGCATCAGAACGTTCTCGCCGGCGCGGCTAGCGGCAGCAAGGATGGCGCTGATGAACACAAAGGTGCAGATAGCCTCGCAGAAGAAGTTACGGGCATAGTTCGTGCCCTCGGTGGTGGGGTTGGTCGAGAAGATGTTGCGCTGGGCAATGGGGTCGACGACGCCCTCGGAAGCCTTGAACTCATCGGCATACATAAGCCAAGCGATTACGGCGCCCACAAAGCCGCCGAGCATATCGGCAATCATGAAGGGGATGCAGCTGCTCCACGGCACCAGGCCTACGATGCACTGGGCAAGCACCATAGCCGGGTTCATGCACACGGCGCCGCCAAAGACAAACAGGCAGACCGAGATGCCAAAAGACCAAGTGGTGATGGCAAACATATGGCCGGAGCCCTGATACTTGGTGCCCTTGAGCACGGTATCGCAGTGCACGCCCACGCCAAAGATGATCATGAGGGCCGTTGCGCCGAATTCGCAAAGGAGTTTGGTAAGCATAAAACCTTATCTTTCTTGTCGGTTATAAACGATTCGTTTAGGCCGCGCGCTAGTGCTGAGCGACGACAACGCCCAGGCCATCGGGAATGACGGCCACCTTGGCATCGGCACCCTTCATCTCAAAGGCTAGCTTGAGCGCCTCCTCGAGGGTGTTGACCGGCGTCATGTGCATATCCTTAATCATCTGGTGATCGCACAGGTCGGTAACCATAATCACAGGGTGATGTGCCAGGATGCGGGCGAAAATCTGGCTCGTCCACTGATCGGGCAGGGTCTCGTCCTTGGGACGATCGATGCAGGCACGCTCAAACTCCGCCGGATCGTTGTCGGCGATGTTGTGATAGAAGCCCTCGCCACCGTGACCGTCGGCACAACCGGCAACGTCGATAATCACACCGCCCTCGGGAAGCGTGGCCTCGGCAGAGCACATGCCCTTCACGGCCTGGTAGATGTTCTGGTCGAGCGGGTAGCCGCCGTTGGTGGTGATGGCAATCTCGCACTCGACGGGCTCAACGCCGGCAAGGCTCTTCACGAACTCGCAGCCAGCCTCGTGTGCCTTGTGAATGTCACCGGCAAAGGAACCGATGACCTCGTGCTTGCCGTTGAGCACCACGTTGAGCACAAAGGCAAGGTGAGCCATCTCGGCAGCGGCAAACATGTCCTCGCTCACATGGTTGTGGCACAGGTTGCCGGCACGCGAATGAGAATCGTTCACAAACTGACCGTTGTGGTTGTACATGATGGTCTTGTAGCTAGCGATACCGGGCAGCACGGACTTACGGCTACCAGAGAAACCGGCAAAGAAATGCGGCTCAATGAAGCCCTCGGCAAGCAGCAGATCGCAATCGGCGGCAATCTTGTTGATGATGCACTCGCCACCAGAAGGCAGGGTGCCGATCTTTTTCATCATGCTGTCGTCAGTCGCGACGTGCATAACGATTTCCTCGTTGGCAACGATCTCCTCGCCATACTTGTTGACGAGCTCCTCGTGCGTCGACGGACGGTGCATACCCGTAGCAACCAAAATACGCACGCGAGCCTCGGGCGCAGCAGAATGAATGTGATGCAGCAGAATAGGCATCGTCACACGCGAGGGAACGGGACGCGTATGGTCGGAGCTAATGATAACAATATCCTTCTTGCCAGCACAAAGCTCCTCGAGTGAAGGCGAGGCATAAGGGTTGGCAAGCGACTCCTCTACCAGCTCTTCCTGCGATTTCGTGGTCTTAAACTCGTTTTGATGACCCTCCATCACACCCGCGAAGTTCTTATCCTCGAGCTCTAGATGCAACGTCTTGTGGTCAAACGGTAGTTCACATTCAAACAATGATGAGCGCCCTCTTCCTTTCAACTGACACACTAGATAAACCGTTGGAAGGATACGCCGCTCACCGAAAAACACCACCGTCCACCGAGTCGTTAACACAACGTTCATATTTGACCCACAACAAAACGGCCGCGATCCCAAACGGGACCGCGGCCGCAACAGTCATAAGGCGAGAAGCGCGCCATCTTTCCCCAGCCAGTAATCCGCCGAAGACCGGACATCGTAGGGCCCGCCATTAGTTTACTTTTAGGCACACTCCGCAGGACGCAAGAAGCCCTCGCCGCACTCCACGCTATGCGCGAAGCGCGCCTTATTCCCTTCAGCTTTAATCCCAGAAGACCGAGGACGCAGGGACCCGACGGGTTTCCCTCTGAATGCATTCCGCAGCACGAAGCCCCCTTATCCGCAGCTCCGAAGGAGTAGGATAAGGGGGCTTCAAGTGCGAGGACGCATTCAGAGGGAAACCCATCGGGTCCCGGTGAGAGCCATAGGGCTATCGATTACCCCGTGTTCTGCAATCCTGCCGAGACGCCGGTCACAGTCGAAAGAATCAGGCTCATGTACTCGGCCTTCTTCTCCTCGGCCATCTCGTCCTGGTTCATACGCACCTCGCGAAGGGCGCGGACCTGGGCGATGGACAGGGCGTCGACGTAGGGGTTGCGCACGCGGACGGCGCAGCCGAGCACGCGACGACGCTGCAGCGGCCACTCGTCACCGACGATGGCAAGGACCCACTTACGCGTGAGCTGCATCTCGGTGAAGACCTTCTCGGACAGATCCTGGCGATCGCCCAGGTGCAGATACATCTTGGCGATGCGCTGGTCGGTCTTGGCGATCGACATCTCGATGTTGTCGATAAAGGTGCGGAAGAACGGCCACTCCTGGTAGGCAGCCTTAAGCTGGTCCAGATCGCCAAACTGCTCGCAGGCGGTACCCAGGCCGTACCAAGCGGCCAGATTGATGCGCGCCTGGCTCCAGCTGAAGATCCACGGAATGGTACGCAGGTCGTCGAGCGACTTGGCACCCAAGCCGCGCTTGGCGGGACGCGAGCCAATCGGCAGCAAGCCGACCTCGGTCAGCGGCGTCACGGTCGAGAACCACGGTGTAAAGTCCTCGGTGTTCAGCAGGTCCAGATAGCGCTCGTGGCTTGCGGCGTTGAGCTTCTCGGCCATATCCCAGAACTTCTGCGTGGTCTCGGTGTTGGTCTTCTCGACACTCGGGGCCGACTGCAAAAGCGTTGCGGCGGCAACGGACTCAACATGGCGCTGAGCCAGCGTGCGGTTGCCGTAACGGGCAAAGATGACCTCGCCCTGCTCGGTGAGCTTAAAGAAGCAGTTGACCGAACCCTTGGGCTGCGCCAGCACGGCCTTGTTGGCCGGGCCGCCGCCACGGCCCACGGCGCCGCCGCGACCGTGCATGAGCACCAGGTCGATATCGTTCTTCTCGGCCCACTTGGCGATGCGCTCCTGCGCGGAGTGCAGCGCGAGCATGGCCGTGGTAGGACCGGCATCCTTGGAGGAGTCGGAGTAGCCCAGCATGACCTCCATGCGGCGGTTGGTCTGGGCAAGGCGCTTTTGCACCACGGGCAACGTAAGCATCTGGTCGAGCACGTCGACGCAGCCCTCGAGGTCCTCGAGCTGCTCGAACAGCGGGATCACGTCGAGCTCGGGAACGTCCTCCTCGTGCGCGAAGGACAGGTGGGCCAGCTCAAAGACGTCAGCCACGTGCTGAGCGCTCTTGGTAAACGAGATGATGTAGCGGTGCGCCATCTTCTTGCCGTAGCGCTTTTGGATGGAGCCGATAGCGCGGAAGGTATCGATGACCTCACGCGTCATGGGCTGCAGGTCGCCATGGATACCGTTCTCGTGGATATCCTTGAGGGCGCGGGCATGCACCACGGAATGCTGACGGAACTCCATCTCGACCATATGGAAGCCGAAGGACTCGACCTGCCAGATGATGGTCTGGACCGGGCCGTAGGCAGCACGGACGGCACCGCAGGCGGCTAGCGAGCGCTGGACGACGCGCAGGTCGTCCAGAAACTCATCGGCGCTGTGGTACATGGTGTCGGTGATGCGACGCACGGTGGCGTTCAGACGGTCGGCCATGACGAGCATGACGGCGCGATGCGGCTCGTGCTCGGAGATCAGCTCGGCGCGGGCCGTGTACCGAGGGCTCATCTCGACCTGATGGTTCCACAGGTTAATGAGCTCGGCCGACGGCTTGCTGTAGGTAGCCTCGAGCGTGAGGTTGCGGCCGATGTGGCGGCACTTGTCCTCGAGCTTGAGCACCATGTGCGTAAAGTACTTGGCAGCGACCTCGCGGCTCACCTTGGCGGTGACGTTGGGGTTACCGTCGCGGTCGGAACCGATCCAGCTGCCGGGATGGAAGAACGCCGGGCACAGCGGCGGCACAGTACCGGCCTTGTCGCCCAGCACCCAGTCGTCAAAGCGACGATAGATAACGGGGATAACGTCGAACAGCGTGTTATCGAAGATGTCGATGATGGTATCGGCTTCCTCGACCGGCGTGGGCTTCTTGAGCGCGATGGGGCTCGTACGCACCAGGGCGTCGATCTCCTGCAGCATATGGCGCTCGTTCTCCACCAGGTCGGAGCCGCCCAGACGCGGACGCTCCTCCAGCAGGTTGGAGATACGGCGGATCTTGCCCTCGACGGCCTTACGACGGGCCTCGGTGGGATGTGCGGTAAAGACAGGGTGGAACTCAAGCTTGCCGAGCAGCTCGTTGGCACCCTCGACACCCATCTCGTTTACCAACTGGTGATAGGCGACGGTGAGTTCGTTAGCGGGATCGACCTCGGTATCGGTCGATGCGCCGGCCTCGCGCTCGCGCAGCTGCGCCACACGGTAGTTCTCCTCCGACAGGTTTGCCAGATGGAAAAAGCTCGTAAAGGCGCGGACAATGACCTGCTGCTTATCGAGCGGCAGGCTGTCGATCAAATCGACGACCTCACGAAATGCCACGGCAGTGGGCTCGTCGGCGGTGGGCACGCCCTGCTCGTCGACGGCTTCGTCGGCAGCGCAGGTACCGGGGTTGCCGGCATTGACCACAATCTCGGCTGTCAAAATCTTGTCGAACAGGTCCGCGATCTCGGGATCATACTCGCTAAGCACACGGCGCTCCAGGCGCAAGAACAGTGCCAGATTGTCGCGCAGCTCCTCGGGGATCTCGATCTCGGCGAGACGCTCCCTGGACTCGGCATTCGAGCCGATTCGGTTAACGAGGCGGTTGACCACGGCAGCGACGCGCGCCGCGGCTTCGGGTACAGACTGGTTGCTTAGGTTCTCAGCCACGTTTCCTCCCATTCCTCCTTCTATGCACGTAACATGCGGTATTCATTATAGGCGCTTGAGAAATACTTTCGACACTGATTGCGCTTTACCACACAAAAGTATTTTCTGCATTGCAAAGGTTTTTGCCCTAAATGGTCGTATTTCTCGGTGGGCGGCATACGTAAACGGGGGCATTCCGCATAAAAGCGAAACACCCCCGTAACAATCGCTCTCCATGAGCAGGGCACGTTAGCAGGCCCGAAGCTCAAAAAGATGCGCTACAGGCGCTCGCGAACCGCCTCGACGACGTTGTCCAGATCGGCGAGCACCTCGTCATGGCTCTGCATGTCGCGCACTTTGACCTTGCCGGCGGCAAGCTCGTCGCCACCCAGGACCAAGATGAGCTTGGCGCCTACCTTATCGGCTTGCTTAAACTGGGCCTTGAGCGAACGACCCTGATAGTCGGCCTCGGTCACGATACCTGCGGCGCGAAGCTCCTGCGTAATGGCAAAGACGTTCTGACGCAGCTCCTTGCCGGCGTTGGCGACATAGACGCACGGGGCCTCATCGGCACCCAAATCGCTGCCAAAGGCCTGCAGGGCCAGCAGGGCGCGCTCAAAACCGACAGCAAAGCCGACGCCCGCCGTGGGCTTGCCACCCTCGAGCTCGACCAGGCCATCGTAGCGGCCGCCGCCGCCGATGGAGCCGACGCCGGCGCCAGGGGCCTCGACCTCAAAGACAGTACGGGTGTAGTAGTCCAGGCCGCGCACCAAGGTGGGATCCTCGACATACTCGATACCGGCGGCATCCAGATAGCGCTTGACCTGCTCGTAGTGCTCGCGGCACTCATCGCACAGGTTGTCACCCATCAGCGGAGCCTCGGCCATGATCTCGCGGCAGTGGTCGTTCTTGCAGTCGAAGGCGCGCAGCGGGTTAAGCTCAGCGCGCTCGCGGCACTCGTCGCACATCTCGTCGGCGTGGTCGAGAATGAACTGCTTAACCTGCTCGCGATAGACCGGACGGCACTGGGGATCGCCCATCGAGTTAATGAGCAGACGGAGCTTGGAAAGATCGAAGCCCAGGCGCTTGTAGAACTCCATGAGCATAATGATGCACTCGGCGTCTGCCGCCGGATCGGGAGCGCCGAGCCACTCGATGCCCACCTGATGGAACTGGCGCAGGCGGCCCTTCTGGGGACGCTCGCCTCGGAACATGGCCTCGGCGTAGTAAGCCTTAAACGGCGTGGAGCCCTGGGGCACCAGGTTGTTCTCCACGACGGCGCGCACCACACCGGCCGTGCCCTCGGGACGAAGGGCCAGACGCTGCTTAGGCTTGAGCTTGGTATCGGTGCCTTCGGTAAAGACGCGCTCCAGGTTGGCGCCGCTAAACACGCGGAACATCTCCTTGCGCACGACGTCGGTCGACTGGCCGATGCCGTGGACAAACACGTCCACCTGCTCGATCGCGGGCGTCTCGATGGGCTTAAAGCCAAACGGCTCGAATACGCTGGCCGCAATCTGCTGCATCTTTTGCCAGGCGCGCATCTCGGCGCCGATAAGGTCGCGGGTTCCCTCCGCTTTCTGTGCCTGCATGGGCAAACACCTTTCTTTTGTATCGCGTCATAGATAGTGGACATTATACGGCACAAAGCAGCAACGCGGCGGCGCGTCTGACCGAACGAGGGTATGGGGACTCGTTCGGCCAGATGCGCCGCCGCTGTTTGCGATCCGCTTTCCTCCGTCCCCTTCGGATCACGTGATCTGTTGGGGACGGAGGAAAACGGATCATTTCGTAGGCCCGTGGCCGCCTTGGAAACCGAATGATGGTACGAGCATCCATTCGGCTTCCAGGGCAGCCACGGACAGAACGGAGCGAACAGAAAAGAGCACGTAGACCTGCCACAGCTCACCGACAAAGCTCATGCCGGCAAGAACGGCAGAGGTGGCGATTACAGTGAGGGAGCCCAAAACGCGACCGCTTACTTTATCGGCAACATGACCGATCACAAGTGAGCCGATAACGCTCACCACGGTGGAGATGGCGTTGGAGATGTTGTACTGCGCAAGCGTGATGCCCAGGTCGCTGACGACGAGCGGCTGAAACAGGCTCATGCAGTTAACGAAAATCGTGTAGCACGTGGCCATGATGACAAAGCCGGAAGCCACCACGAGCCAGCCGGGGAAGAACTTACGCTGCTGGGACATACTGCTCCTTTTTAAACAAACGAGTAGCAAGATTGGGTGCTACCGGTGGTCGGCGATATAGCCCAAGGCGACGGCGGTATAAGCCGCGGCACCGAGCGGCAGCTCGGCATCGTCAAAGCGCGCCTTGGGATGGTGCTGGGCAAAATGCTCATCCGTATCGGTTACAGCGGCGCCCACGGTAAAGTACGCGCTCGGGATCTCGCTCGAGATAAGCGCAAAGTCCTCGCTCGCCATGGCGTGGAACAACGGCAGGAAAGCTGCCTTGGGCAATGTCGCACCCACATAGCCCAGCGATGCCTGGGTCATATCGTCATCGAGTACGAGCGGCGGAACATCCGAGAGCGTCTCGATGGTCACCGGCGTACGATACGTTGCCGCTACGCCATTGACGACCTCGGCGATGCGGGTCTTAAGATGCGCCATGAGCTCGACGTCAAAGCCGCGCAGCGTTCCTTCGAGCACGCAGGTGTCGGGAATGACGTTTGCCGCCTGTCCGCCGGCAAACTTACCCACGGTGAGTGCGACCTCCTTGGCCGCCGGCACCTCGCGGGAGATGAGCTCCTGGAGTGCCAGGTGCACATGGACGCCGGCCGTGATGGGGTCGATGCAGATCTCGGGGCTCGAGCCATGGCCGCCCTTGCCCTGCAGCGTAATGCGGAAACCGTACACGCCCGAAAGCGCCGGGCTCCCGTAGAGCACCAGGCCGAGCGGCGATTGGCTGTTAACGTGCATGGCGAAAGCCGCCTGGGGACGCGGGTTCTGCAGAAGGCCATCGGCAATGGCAGCGCGGGCGCCCTCAAAGGTTTCCTCGCCCGGCTGAAACAGCAGCTTAACCGTGGCATTGGCATCGACAAGCTCGGCCTCGCGAGCCTTGAGCAAGCGGGCGGCACCAAGCAGGGCCGTCGCATGCATATCGTGGCCGCAAGCATGCATGCAGCCGTTGACGGAGGCGAAAGGCTCGCCCGACTCTTCCGCGACGGGAAGGGCATCCATGTCACCGCGCAGCATGATGACCGTGCCGGCCTGATCGTCCGTGCACGTACCGTTGCCCCGGGCCGCCACGGCCGCACCGGCACCGATGAGGCCCACAACACAGGAGCCGTCGACGAGCGTGGCAAACGGGATGCCCATCTCGGTCAGACGCGCCTGGATATACGCAGAGGTTTGTGGAAGGCGATTACCCAACTCGGGCGTCTGGTGCAGGTCGTGGCGCCACGCAGCAAGCTTGTCTGCAAAAGCTTGAGCCTCGGCAACAAGACCGTCACCGATAGCGGCTTGCGCTGCCGGGGTGGCCTTGGGAGCTGGTTGCGGTTGAAAATCGGACAGAGCTGGTGCCATAGATGCCCTCCAGTATTATTTGTGCAGTAAACACTTTGATAGTCTAAAGTGCAAGGCATAACTGTAAGGGCGTTACATACAAAACGCCGCCCCAGGAGGGCGGCGCAACAAGTTGTTTACAATTGCGCTCAATTATTTCGGCGCAAAAAATCGAAATGTGTCTCGCTCAAGATGATCGACAAGAAGATGAGGACGAAGCCGGCGAGCAGACGCGAAGTGAGCGCCTCCCCCATCAGCAGCACCGAAAACAACACGCCCGAGGGGGACTCCATCGATAGGAGCAATGAGCCCGTCGAGGCCGGGACGTGCGCCAAGCCGACGTTTTGGATGAGTAGCGCCACGCACGTGCAGCCCACCGAGAGAAAGGCCATCACGCCGATAAAGCTCGGCGTCCACACGGACGCGGGCGCTTGGGTCTCGAACAACAGCGACGAGATAAGGCTCAAGACGCCATTGCCCACAAACATCCAAAACGTAATGACGTTGATATCCATCTTTCGGCCATACTTGGCCGTCACCGACATCTGAATGGCAAAGAAAACCGCACCGCCCAGCGTGATGGCATCACCGATGTTGAACTCGACACTATCGAGCGCCACCAGGCCAATGCCCGCCAGGCAGAGCAATGCGGCACCTAAGTTGTAACGAGTGAGCTTTTCGCCGCTTAGGAAATAGCTCGCGAACGGGACCAGAATGCAATAGGTGCCCGTCAAAAAAGCGTTCTTACCCGCCGTGGTCTGAGCCAGACCGACCGTCTGCAAGGCATAGGCTGCCCACATGAGCGCGCCCATGCTCAGACCAACAATCAGATTGCGAGCGTTAAGGTGGGCGGCGATGCGCTTGCGAAAGATAACAAGCATGACCAGCGCTGCGGGAAGAAAACGAATATAGAGCAGTTCGAACACTGGAATGGTGTCGAGCGCGTCCTTCATAGTGGTAAAGGAGTAGCCCCAGATAATCGCCACCGAAAGCAGTAGAACTTTCCAGAACAACGGCGAACGAGCACCAGCACCACGGGAGGTGCCGCCCGCGCCCAGGTCCTCGCGAGCAACAGGGCTATCGGGCATGTTTTCGATTTCGTTGGCAGCGTATTGGGCCATGGAACATCCTCACACTCAAACTGGGCGTGGTGTCCGCACGCGTATGGCTGCGTGCCGCCTCATGGTCAAATAAAAACGGGACGCGCCGGACCCCCGGCACGCCCCGCTACTGTAGCAACAACCAAGCAGCCCGCGCAATTCACTACGCTAAAGCATCTTGTTCCGCCGTTCTACCGAACGGCGGAACGGCCGACGCTGCGCGAGCCGCATTCACACCAATCTGACGTTCAATTTCAAGGGCGCGACCAGAAGGTCAGCGCCCTTTCATTTCACGTCACCTTGGCGCAAATGCGGCTCGCTCGCTGACATTGCCGCAGCATCAGCGTTTACATTGTTGCGCTAGATTAATTTAGTACTCTCAAGCTTTTCGATGATCCAGTCGTTGGCTTTGATGACTGGGCGGCGGAAGACCACACCCAAGGCCAGCGACGGAATCAGATAACTCGCCAGAATGCCCAGCTCAATCCAGTACTCCATATGGTAGGCACCGGCCATGGCGGCATGCATGGCGTTGATGCCGTGGGTGAACGGCAGGAACGGATAGATCGCCTGGAACACGGGGCCGGTCATCTCGATGGGGAACGTGCCGCCCGAACCACCGACCTGCATAACCAACAGCACGACAGCGAGTGCCTTACCGATATCGCCAAACGACACCGTAAGCGTGTAGACGATATTGGAGAACACGAGGCTCGCGACCCAGCCCGCCAGTACAAACTGCAACGGGTTGTCGCACTGGATGCCAAAGAACAGGATGTCGCCCGCGCACACGAGCGTTGCCTGCAGCAGTGCCAGACCGCCAAAGAACAGGTAGCGGCCCAGGTAGATCTCGTGCAGGCGCACGGGGATGAGCTCGTTGATGAGCTCATCGTCAACCGACACCTTCATCATGGCCGCCAGCACGATCGAGCCCACCCACAGCGACAGGATGGTATAGAACGGCGCCATGGCAGAGCCGTAATTGCGAATCGGGTAGACCGGCTTGCGGTCGAGTGCGACGGGGCCGGAAAGCGACGCGGCCAAACCCTCGGGGTCGTTGCCGATCATTGTCTTGATCGTGGCCAGATCGTCCGACATAAGGGCACCGTCAAGCTCGTCCTTAAACGCGCTGATCTTGTCCGATGCCTTTCCCAGCTGATCGGAAGCCTTGTTGACCAGCTTTGCGGCCTTAGAGAGGCCCTTTGCCAGCGAACCAGATGCGTCGGTCAGGCCGTCTACGGCGCTATCCAGGTCGTCCGAGATGCTGTTCAGTGAATTCAGAACCCCCGAGACGGTCTTCTTGAGCTCCTTGGCCTTAACCGAAAACGTGGAATCGTAGTCGGACTTGGCACCCGCGATGCCGGCCTTGGCATCCGCGATTGCCTGATCGACCTCGGCACGCGACTTGTTAACTTCTGCCATGCCGTCAGAAAGGGACTTTGCGGTTGCCGTCAGGTCCTTGGCGTTATTGCGATACTCCACCGCGATCCTGCTCAGCGATGTTGCCACAGACTTGAGGCTGTCCTGAAGCTTTTCGTCAGTCACCTGATCGGCAAAGCTGCGGAGCTGGTCAGCAGTGGCGTCGATATCGTCGGCACGCGTGTTGAGCGCCGCCGCGGCATCGTTGAGCTGGGACACTGTAAGGTCGACATGTTGATTCGCGGCATCAAATGCCTTCGCAAGCTCGGCGGACACGTTGTCAAACGAGCCCGCGCTTCCGTCAATCGCGGCATTGATGGCGTCGTTGGCGTCCTTCAGCGCTTCCTTGGAATCGCTAATACCGCTCTTGACATGCTCCATCAGCTGCTTCGTTGACTCATCGACCGTGCCCGTCTGCTTGAGCATGCCGCTCGCCGACGTCAGCGAATCGGACGTGGAGCTCAAAATGCCCGCAAGCGACGTTGCGCTGGCCTGAACGTCCTGCAGGTCCTGGACCGAATCGCCGAGCGTCGAGGACAGGTTGGCGATAAAGTTGCTGACCTGGTCGGTGCTCATGTAATCGAGCAGGCTGGACACCGTCTTAAGACCGATGCTCGTAATGGTCTCGGTAAAAGTTTTGTTAACCTGGCTCTGGACGGCGCTCGAACCCTTCTCGGTCACGATCTGCGCAATGGCGTTGGCCTTCTGATTCTCGTAGAACTCGATATCGGCATGCTTCACGTCGGTCGAGAAAAGCGTCATCATGTCAGCGCTAAACGTTTTGGGGATAACGACGGCAGCATAGTACGCGCCCGACTTAACGCCCTCGATAGCCTTTTCGCGATTGTTGAGCACAACCCAATCGAAGCTCTCGTTGCCGCGTAGGGTGGCGGTCACGTTTTCGCCCACGTTAACCTCGACGGGGATCAAATCGCTCTCGTAACCCTCATCGGTGTTGACCACGGCGATCTTAAGATTGCCGGTGTTGCCGTACGGATCCCAGCTGCCGGCGATGTTAAACCACGCGTACAGACACGGTACGATAATGAGGCCCATCACGACAACCAAGCCGATCACGGAGCGAGACACGTTTTGGACATCGCGCTTAAACAGATGCAGGATGTTCTTCATTTATGCCTCACCTCCTTTGGAGTGCTTGCCAAGCGCGGTGGTATCTCCATCATTTGTGGCTGTGCTGTCGCTGCCCTGAGATTTATGGTGCGAGCCGATATGCGGCAAGCGGCCCGTGGACTGATCGCCGCCCTTGGCACCACGCTCGCTGGCGTTGAGGCCAAACATGTGGCGGGCGGCAGGAATGGCGGCCGTGTGTTCGCGCATCTCGCGACGCAGGTCCTCATCCGAAAGCGCCGAGATGCGCATCTGGGTATTGAGGCTCGCTCGGATATATTCGATATTGATAAGCCAGCCGCAGATGGCAATAACCGAGATGATCCAAATGACAAGCAGGATGATCTTGCCGTTATTGTCGATATCGAGAACCGTCGACAGGACAAAGAGCAGGACCTGAACGCCCACCACGGCGGCAAAACCGCCCTTGATGTAGTACGGGTAGCGATGTTCAAAGGCGACCGCATGATCGAGCAGTTCGCGACGGTACGAATCGGAATCGAGCATGACGCGCATGGCCGTGCGCAGCGAGTAGCGCTGGCGCGGCAGGTCGTTGGACTCGCAAATCATCATACCGGTCGTGGAGAGCTGTTTATCAAAGAGCAGGTTAAGGTTGAGCAGCAGCGGACGCAGCTGCAGGCCGATAAAGAGCGCCACGATCAAGAACACGCCCAGAATGCACAGGTTAAACAGGTAGTTGAACGAATACATGCCGCCGACCGTCTCGCGCAGCAGATTGATGCCGTAGGTAAAGGGCAGCAGCGGGTGCAGCCACTGGAAGAAGCCGGGCATCATCTCGATGGGGTACATGCCCGACGAACCCGGGATCTGCACGATGACGAGAATGACGCCGATAGCCTTGCCGATATGCTTAAACGTGGTGGACAGCGCATAGATGATATTGACGTAGGTGAACGAAATGGCGATGCCGCCCAGCACGAACAGCAGCGGGCTGACGCACTGCACGCCAATCACCAGATCGCCTACCGTAACGATGATGGCCTGCAACGCGCCCAGGATCACCATGAGCAACCAGCGGCCAAAGTAGCCTTGGCGCGCCGTAAAGCTGCCAACACCTTCACGGTCGACCTCGAGCTTGTAAATGGCGATGAGCACATAGCCGCCCACCCAAAGCGCCAGATTGGTGTAGAAGGGGGCAATGCCCGAGCCGAAGCTCTTAACCGGATAGATCGACTTGGACGCGAGCTCAACCGGAGATGCCATGAAGTCTGCGACGTCATTGACGTCGACGCCCATCAGGTCGGCCAGCTCGCCCATGGACTCGGAGGTCTGCAGCGCCGCGATGTCGTTGGCGGCGGTTGCGAGCTTGTCCTGGACCTTGGCAAGCGAGGAATCGGTCTGGGACAGCGTGGTCTTGGCCTGGCCGAGCGTAGCGTTAAGCTGCGAAAGCGTACCGCGCGCGCTTGCAATCGTGGGCGTGAGGCCAGATACGATACCCGTCAAATCACCCGAGACGGCGGCAAAGGAATCAAGCGCGCTCGAGGCCTTCGGCAGCGCGTTTTGACCCAGGTCCGTCTGGGCCTGGCCAAGGTTGGTCGCACCGGTCTGAATTGCGTTATTGATAGCGTCGCTGGCACCCGAGACAGCCGCGGCGTCATTCGCCATGGCGCTCGACTGCGCAGACAGACCGTCCTTGATGCTCTGAAGCTTTTCATTCTGCTCTCGAAGCAAATCGATGGTCGATACAATGCGCGCGTCAATTTCCTCGGAACCTGTCGACGTGTCATTGGCGAGAATCTCCAAGTGCCCGATAACGGCCTTATTGTGGTCGATCGTCGCTTGGAGAGACTCGAGCGAGTTGTCGATACGGGTGGTCGTAGATGTGACCGTGCCCGTCAGCTTGCCGATGGCAGCGTTCGCAGAGGCCGACGTCTTGGTAAGCGCAAGGCTGCCTTCCGAGAGCGCCTTGGAGAGCGAGGCGATAGAGTTGCCCGCCGTGGTGCGAGCTTCGCCCAGCAGGTCGTTACCCTGAGAGATCGCCTGCGTCAGTGACGGCGCCTGACCCTGCAGGCCGGCAAGTGCCGCATCGGCCGAGGCGATGGCGCCACTCGTCTTATCGATGGCGGCATTCATGTCGCCAATCGAATCGTGCACCTCGCCCAAGGTATCGGATGCCTCGGAGACAGAACTTGCCAACGAATCCTGAGTCTGAGTTGCCTTGTCCTTTAAATCGACTCCGGCATCCTTGGCAATACTGGCAACGGTCTCGCCCACCGTGGAGACAAATTCCGAGTTGATCTGCTTCTCGATGGTACTTGCACCGGTGTCGGTAACCTTGGGTGCAATGGCGCTCTTCTTCTCATTGACGTAGTACGTAAGCTTGGGCTGATGGTAGTTGCCGTCGAGCATCGAAACCAGGTTATCCGAGAAGTTCTTGGGGATTACGATGGCCGCATAGTACTCACCACTCTCGACGCCCTCCTTGGCATCGGCCGCCGAATCGACGAAGGTCCAGCCCAGCTGATCGTTCTCCTTGAGCTGATCGACGACCTGGTCGCCCGCGTTGAGATCGCCCACCAGGTCGTTCTGAGTGCCCTGATCGTTGTTGGCGATGGCAATCTTGATGCCCTGGGTGTTTCCGTACGGATCCCAGTTTGCCACGATGTTGTACCAGGCATACAGTGAGGGAATAACGCACACGCCGAGGGTAACCACCAAGGCAACGGGGTTCACAAGCAGTCGCTTAATGTCGCGCTTAAATATCGCAAAAGAGACCTTTGCATTGGATAGTTTGCTGCCGAGACTCACGCTTGGACCATCCATCCTGTCGTTAAATCGAATCGTACTATCGACAACCATTGTACGTAGGCGCTTTAACGTCTCAAAGCACAATGGTGTTGAGTTTTGCGGGTAGCAATATACTACGAAGACAAATTAACGTACAGTTGTACAGTATCTTTAATTTCAGCAGGTCACAAAACCACAACCCCGACAAATAATTGATCCCTTGGGGACGGAGGAAAACGAGAGTGGAAAATCTCCCACTTCAAGCCCGCATTCGAGCCAAAAGTGGGAGATTATCCACTCTCGTTCTAATCTAGTTACGGTGCCGTATCCCCGAACTACATCAAGTTGCAAACAGCTGCTGCGAAGGCAACGGGGTCCTCGGGCAGAATGCCCTCGACCAGCAGGGCCTGGTCATAGAGCAAACCGGAGTACTGCTTGATCTTGTCGGCGTCGCCCGCCTTCTGAGCGGCGACGAGCTTGGAAAAGACCGGGTGCTTGGCGTTGAGCTCGAGCACGCGCTGGCTCTTGGGCATACCGTCGGGCGCGCCCTCGGGACCCTTCTGGAGCACCTTCTCCATCTCGAGCGAAAGCGGGCCCTCGGTGGTGATGCACGCGGGAGCATCGGTCAGGCGCGCAGAGACGGCAACCTTCTCGACCTTGTCGCCGAGTGCCTCCTTCATGGCGTTAAAGAGGTCCTCGTTCTCCTTGGTGGCGTCCTCGGCCTCCTTTTTCTCGTCCTCGGTCGCCAGGTCAAGATCACCGGTTGCGACGTTCTTGAGCTCCAGGTGACGATCCTCAACCTCGGGCTCGGCACCATCGGCCACGGCCTTCTCGGCAGCCTCGCGGGCGGCATCGTCCTCGTAGATCTTGGGCATATCGGCGGCAACGTACTCACGCATAGCCTGGAAGGTGAACTCATCCACGTCCTGCGTCAGCAGCAGCACGTCATAGCCGCGGTCGAGCACGCCCTTTACCACGGGCATCTTGGCCAAGCGCTCACGCGAGTCGCCGGCGGCGTAGTAGATGGCCTTCTGATCCTCGGGCATGCCCTTGGCATACTCGGCCAGGGTAATCATCTTCTGTTCCTTGGCAGACCAGAACAGCAACAGATCGGCGAGCTCATCGGCCTTCATGCCATAGCTCGAGTAGATGCCGTACTTAAGACCGCGGCCAAAGTTCTCAAAGAACTTCTCGTAGGCCTCGCGGTCGTTGTCACGCATATCCTCAAGGTCGGCGGTGATCTTCTTTTCCACACGCTTGGCGATGGCCTTGAGCTGACGGTTCTGCTGCAGCGTCTCACGCGAGATGTTGAGCGACACATCGGCGGAATCCACGACGCCGCGGACAAAGTTGTAGTAGTCGGGCAGCAGGTCGTCGCACTTCTCCATGATCAGGACGTTGGAGCTGTAGAGTGCCAGACCCTTCTCGTAATCCTTGCTGTACAGATCGAACGGCGCGCGGCCCGGCACAAACAGCAGGGCATCGTACTCGAGCGTGCCCTCGGCATGGAAGCTGATGGTGCGCGCAGGATCGTCAAAGTCGTGGAACGTGGACTTGTAGAACTCGTCGTAGTCCTTCTGCTCGACATCGGAGCTGCGCTTCTTCCAGATCGGTGTCATGGAATTGACGGTCTCGAGCTCCTGGTAGTCCTCGTACTCGGGCTTGTAATCGTCGCCGGCGTCCTCGGGCTTGGGTTTCTGGCGGCTCTTGGACACCATCATCTGAATCGGGTAGCGCACATAGTTGCTGTACTGCTGAATCAGGCTCTTGAGACCCCACTCGGTCAGGAAGCGATCGTAGGTCTCGGCCTCGCCGTCGGCATCGAGCTTCTCGTTCTCGCGCAGCGTCAGGATGACATCGGTACCGTGCTCGGCGCGCTCACCGTCCTCGATGGTGTAGCCCTCAAGACCGTCGGATTCCCACACATGGGCGACATCCTCGCCATAGGCGCGGCTGACGACCTTCACATGGCTGGCGACCATAAAAGCCGAGTAGAAGCCCACGCCAAACTGGCCGATGATGTCGACATCGGAGCCCTGCTGCTCGGCGTTCTCGGTCTTAAACTCCTCGGAGCCGGAATGGGCGATGGTGCCCAGATTGCGCTCGAGCTCCTCGGCGGTCATGCCAATGCCGTTATCCGAGATGGTAATGGTGCGGGCGTCTTTATCAAAGGAAACGCGAATAGCCAGGTCGCCCTGGTCGATCTTGACGCTCGGATCCTGCAGGCTCTTAAAGTTGAGCTTGTCGACGGCGTCGCTCGCGTTAGAGATAAGCTCACGCAGGAAGATTTCCTTATTGGTGTAGATGGAGTTGATCATGAGGTCGAGCAGTTTTTTGCTCTCGGTCTTAAATTGACGCATGTGCAGTCCTTTCGCGCTACCCCCGTCCGCAAAAACGGCCCGGTCGCCCGAGCCGAATCGCAGACCTGCTATGTTCAGACTTAGATTTTATAACCCATTAGCGCGCATATATACATACGGAATCGAAAAACTGTATGTCTAAGCGCTCCGATGCGCCAATTGCCAAGGAGCGTCCCCAACTGCCGGCAGAAAAGGAACGTCCCTATCTGCCATCTACGCGCTTGGCCATCCAGGCATGGGGTTGGCCCTCGTCTTCGTAATCTACCGGGGCAATTTGCGTGTAGCCCGCCTTTACATAGAGCGGCAGCACGTATTCCTGTGCATGCAGCTTAATAAGCTTTGCGCCGGCATCGCGTGCACACGCATCACTGGCCTCGACGATCGCACTCGCCAATCCGCGACGACGCATAGCCGGCAGCACTGCGACGCGCCCCATAATGTAGGTCTCCCCCGCCGCAACGCCTTCGTCCATGACGCATGCCGGCAACACCGGGGCCTCTGCGTCAGCCACGCGCTCAAGCTCTTCGGGAAACACGCGCGAGCAACCGGCAAGCTCGCCGTCTACATAGAGCGTCACATGAATGCAGTTCGAATCCTCGTCGATAGCGTCGAACTCATTCTCGTAGCCCTGCTCGTCCATAAAAACGACGCGGCGCACCAACGCCGCGTCATCAAAGCATCCCGTCTTAAGTTGAATATCCATGGCTGCCCCTTCATTCAATGCGAACGTTAGGGACAGATTTTAGCGAAAATGAGCTCCGCGCACGCTAAACTTCGCGCGAGCCTTCGCCAGGCAATCGTAATGACCCACGTTATGGGCATCGCTCGCGATGAAGCTGTACAGGTTCTGATCGAACAGGCGCTGTGCCGGCTTTTTCTCGCGACCAAAGCGACCGCCGGCAATAAAGTCCGCCGAAGCCTGCAGCTTGCAGCCCATATCGACCAGGCGCTCCGCCACGCTTACATCCTTTTGAACCGCACGATAGCGCTCAGGATGAGCGATGATCACCTGGTAGCCACGGCACTGCAAATCGTAAATCGTGTTCTCGTACTCTCTAAACGCATACGCATCGGCATGTGTCGAAAGCTCGAGCAGAAACTCGTTGGTTCCATCGAAATGCAAGTGCTCCGCGGCATCGATACCAAGTTCAACGAGCTTTCGATGGTTGACCTCGAAGCCCATCTGGAGCGGAAAACCGTCAGCGTTATCACGCAGCAGCTCAAAGGCATCCCACATCTTGTCGTAATCAAAATAGGGATCACGGCAGTGAGGAGTGCAAACGATTCTGGTTACACCGGCCCGCTTGGCAGCCTCGAGCATCGCCAAGCTCTCATCGAGATCGGCGGCGCCGTCGTCTACACCCGGCAAGATATGGCAATGAATGTCACGCATAGGTCAGCCTTAATCAACTAAACGTTTGCTCGGTTGGTGAAGATGCCCTTTTTGGAAGTCCCCTGATCGTCGGAGCCCTTCTTCACCTTCTTACCGTCCTTGGTGTAGTAGGAGTAGTAGTACTCGCTGGTCTCGGTCTCGCAGTAGTTCATAACGGTACCGATGAGCTTGACCTTCTCGGACTTCTTAAGCTGACCGATGGCGTTGAGCGCCTCCTCGCGCTTGGTGAAATCCTCACGCACGACAAAAAGCGCACCGTCGGTCAGACTTGCGATCTCGGCAGCATCGATGAAGGTGCCGACCGGGGGAGCATCAAAGATGACGTACTGGAACTTGGCGGACAGTGCCTTTACCAGCTTGGCAAAGCGGTGAGAGACGATGATGTCGGCAGGATTGGGGATATGCGGCTCGGCATCGAGGAAGTAGAAGTTCTTCTGACCCGTCTCGACAATCGCCTGGTCAATAGAAACCTGCTCGGAAAGGACTGCATAGAGTCCGCCGCGGGAGCGGACGCCGAGCATATCGGCAAGGGACCTGCGACGCATATCAGCCTCGACCAGCAGGACGCTCTTGCCGCTGGTGGCGATAGCCTGGGCAAGGTTGATGGAAACCGTAGACTTGCCCTCGTTGGGAATCGAGGACGTAACGGTGATGGTGCGAATGGGGTCGTCCACGCTCGCAAAGCGGATGTTGGCCAGAAGGGTCTTGGCGGCATTCTGTACAACGAGCTTATCGGTGTTCTTTGCCTTAGCCATGCCTATTTACCACCTTTCATAGCCGGAATTCGGCCAACAACGGGAATGCCCAGGAGCTCTTCTGCCTCTTCGGCACCGCGGATGCGGGTGTTGAGCATGTCTGCCAAAACGACATAGGCAACTGCGATAAAGATGCCCGCGAGGAACGCGACAGCAACGTACAGCATACGCTTGGGGCCGCTGGGGGCTTCGGGGGTCTTAGCCTCGTCGATAACGTTGATGCTCTGGGCAGCGCCGACGTTCTGAGCGACCGTACTCACCGAGCTAGCTATGGCCTTTGCGACCTCAGCCGTCTCCTTGGCATCGGTGCCGGTAACCGAAAGCGTAATGACACGCGTGGTGGTCTCGGAGGAAACAGACACCTTGTAGTCATCCAGATCGGTGAGGCCCAGTTCCTTGGCGGCGCCGCTCTTAACGCTATCGCTATCCAACAGCGTGGCAATATCGTTGGAAAGCATCTGGCTCGCCGAGAGGTCGTTGTAGCTCATCTGACCGCTATCGTCGGTCTTGGCGAGAATGTACATGCTCGTCGTCGCGGTATAGGTGTTGTCCATCGCAACGAAGGACACGATGCCCATGGCGATCGCGCAGACCACCGGAAGGGTGATGACCAGCTTGAGGTGCTTTTTGAGCAGCTGGAACAGTTCGAGAAGGGTCATGCAGCTTGCCTTTCATTTCCCCAGTTCGGATTGACAAAACTGTCCGTATGTTATCGCATCTTTTTACCGAGACCAAACTCTATACATAAGAAACAGGCTCTCCTGTAAAAATGTCGGAAGCAATCGTAAAATTGCACAACAACGCCGCACCCGAAAGTCAAATGCGGCGTCTGCATCAATATCTATGTTGTATCGCTATGCGAATGGCTCGTCCTGCTGTATGGGAAACATCACCGTAATGGTGGTTCCCACGCCCAACTCGCTCGACAAATCGAGCGTGGCGTGATGATACAGGGCCGCATGCTTGACAATGGCAAGGCCCAGGCCGGTTCCGCCGCGTGCCTTGGACCTACTCTTGTCCACGCGATAGAACCGCTCAAACACCTTGCCCTGTTCTTCAGGCGCGATACCGATTCCCGTGTCGGCGACCGCGAGGAACGGATGGCCTTCGTCGTTGGTGCCGCACTGCAGCGTAACCGTACCGCCGGGTCGATTGTAGCGGATGGCGTTGCTTGCCAGATTATAGATGAGCTCGTCGATCAAGCGCGACACGCCTTCGATGACCACAGGCTTGGTCTCATGACTTATCGTCACATTCGCCTGACGGGCGACCTGTTCAAGACGCTGCCCAACCGCGTAGATGGCACGCGAGAGCTCAATAGGCTCCGTGGACCCAATGGGCACCGCCTCGCCCTCAGTTGCACGCTCGGCCTCGTCCAAGTTAGACAGCGTAAGGATGTCGTTGACGAGCGCCGCCAAGCGGCCTGCCTCACGATAGATGCGACCGCCAAAGTTGCGCAGGTCGTCCTCGCCCTCGACCATGCCGTTTGCGATGACCTCGGCATAGCCCGAAATCGCCGTAAGCGGCGTCTTGAGCTCATGGGTGATATTCGCCGTGAACTCGCGGCGCATACGGTCGTTGTCCGTCAGCACCGCCATTTGGCGCTTGAGTTCCTGGCGCTGCGACTCGATACGCTCAAGCATGGGGACCATCTCGGCATAGGCGTGCTCATAGCTACGGCGTGGGTGGTCCAAATCCACCTCTTGCAACGGCGCGATGATGGCACGGGACTCGCGGCGCGCCATAAAAAACGAGAGTACCGCACCCGCTGCTGCGATAAGCAGCATCGGCGCCACCATCGACAGCAAAATCGCCGCAACGCCAGGCTGGGCCTGCGCCAAGCGGACAACCTGGCCGTTATCAAGGGCGACGGCGCGATACAGCATAATCTCGTCGAGCGTAGAGCTTGCGCGCTCCGCGGAACCCAAACCACTCTCAAAGGCCTCGATGACCTCGGGGCGATCGCCATGGTTGGGCAGTGTGGAAGGCGACGCCTCGTTGTCGTAGGCAACCGATCCATCCTTGTTAATCAGCGTGATGCGCAAGTCCTCGCGATCGAGGCTACGCAAGAACGGGATGGGCTCCTGCTGCTCATCGAGGGCGGCAGCAATGAGCTCGGTTTCCTGCGCCAGGTTGGCACTCGTGGCATCCGCCAAGGTGTTTTGCACAAAGAACGCACCCAGCACCGTAAACGCCACGATAACCGCCATGGCGCAGACAAAGATCGTCACAAAAACGCGGTGCGACAGCGTATGTTTTCCCTGGGGGGCGAAGACCACGGGTTACTCCTCCGATGCGGTGGCCGCGGTGTCGTCACCTTCGGCACCATCACCGGCAGAAGGCTCGGCCAAGCGGTAGCCCACGCCGCGCACGGTCTCGATGGCGCCGGCATGCTCGCCCAGTTTTTGGCGAAGCGTCTGCACGTGCACGTCAACGGTGCGCGAACCGCCGTCGAAGTCCCAGCCCCACACGCTCTGCAGCAACGACTCGCGGGTAAAGACCACGCCGGGCTTGCGCATGAGGTACTCGAGCAGGTCGAACTCGCGCAGGGTGAGCTTAAGCGGCTCGCCGGCAACGGTCACCTCGCGATGGCTGGGCGAGAGCACGATGTCGCCCACGCTGAGCACATCGCTCGCCTGCTTGACCATGCCGCCGCGACGCAGCAGTGCGCGGCAGCGGCTGGCGAGCTCCATGAGCGAAAACGGCTTAGTCAGGTAATCGTCGGCACCGCCATCGAGCGCCATCACCTTGTCGAGCTCGGTATCCTTGGCGGTAAGCATCATGATGGGCACCGTCGCCGTCAGGCGGTCGGCACGCAGGCGACGCATAATCGCCAAGCCATCGGTATCGGGCAGCATGATGTCGAGCAGGACGGCATCGGGTACCCGTCGCGCCACGTCAGCCTTAAACTCACCGTCGCACGAAAAGCCCTCGGCCTCGATTCCCTGCTTGCGCAACGCATAGACCGTCAAATCCCTGATGTTATCATCGTCCTCGACGTAATAGATCATGTTGAACCCCTTTGCGGCCGATATGACCGCATCTTAACCCTAAAGACACCTGTAAAAGACAGCGTCAGCCAAAACGCCCCGTCAAATAATCCGCGGTGCGCGGATCGGACGGATTCTTGAAGAGTTGCGCGGTGGGCGCGTGCTCCACCAGCTCACCCAGCAAAAAGAACGCAACCGAATCGGAAATACGCGCGGCCTGCTGCATGTTGTGCGTCACGACCACCAGCGTGCAGGTCTCCTTGAGCTCGCAGGCCAGCTGCTCCACCACCAACGTCGACACAGGGTCGAGTGCCGAGGTCGGCTCGTCCATCAGCAGAATGTCGGGCTGCACGGCAAGTGCGCGGGCGATGCACAGACGCTGCTGCTGGCCGCCCGAAAGACCCAGACCCGACTCTTTGAGCTTGTCCTTGACCTCATCCCATAGCGCAGCGCGACGAAGGGAGTCCTCGACCAGCTCATCCAGCGCAGCGCGATCGCGCACACCCATACCGCGCGGACCATACGCGACGTTGTCGTAGATGCTCATGGGAAACGGGTTGGGGCGCTGGAACACCATGCCCACGCGCTGGCGAAGGCGGCAGATGTCGTAGTCGCCCAGGATATCTTGACCATCGAGCGCAATCTTGCCCTCGATTCGGCAGTCCTTGATGCCGTCGTTCATGCGGTTAAAGCAGCGCAGCAACGTGGACTTTCCGCAGCCCGAAGGCCCGATGAACGAGGTAATCTGCTTGTCGCGAATCTTGATATTCACGTCCTTGAGCGCATGGTGGTCGCCATAGAACAGGTCGAGGCCCTCAACATCGATGCGCGTCGGCGAGGCGGCAAGATCCTCTGCCGTGGGGCGAGTCGCATCCCCAACCTCGCGCTCGTGCGCGGCCTCGGCCTGCGCTTTCATGAGTTCTTCAAGCTCCGTGGGCTCCACTGCCGCAGCAGCCGTCATACCGCATACCTCCACATCGATATCAATTCAGCAGTATCGATAGTAGAAATCGCGGCTCATATGCACGTGAGCGCATTGTCAAGTGTTTGTAAGGGCACGCTGGCTATGCGGCGGGCAGCTCGATGGTGAATATCGTGTGTTCGGGCGTCGATTCACATGCAACGGTACCACCGTGTGCCGCGATGATCTCCTTGGCAATAGCAAGGCCCAGACCGGCACCACCGCGATTGGTCGCACGCGCCGCATCCAGGCGATAGAACTTCTCAAAGATCACCTTGAGCTTAGCCGCAGGGATAGGATCGCCCTGATTGATAAAGCGCACGCGCACGCCGCCATCGTCTTGGCGCCCGGCCTCAATCGTGATAGTCGAGCCCTCATAGCTATAGGCGACGGCGTTTTTCATGATGTTGTTGAACACGCGAGCCATCTTGTCGCCATCCACGAGCACCGTCAGGTCCTCGCGAATATCAACTTGGACTTCCTTATGCTGCTCGTTGAGGATGGGATAGAACTCGTCAGCCACCTGAGCCAGCAGCAACCCCAGATCAACATAGCCGCGCGTGAGCACGATATCGTGGAAGTCAAAGCGCGTGATATCGAAGAACTCTTCGATGAGCGTATCGAGCCGGTGCGCCTTGTCGAGCGCCACGCCCGTAAAGTGCGCACGTTGCTCAAGCGGCAGCTCGGGAGCCTCCTGCAGGAGCGAAAGATAGCCCACCACGCTGGCGAGCGGGGTGCGTAGGTCATGTGCCAAGTACGTGACCAGATCGTCCTTGCGATGCGACTCGTCACGCAGAGCTTGTTGCACCTTACGCCCACGGTCACGCACGCGGTTAAGGGCGCCCTCGACCTCCAAGAAGTCGCCGTCGATGTTGTCCCAGGTGTCGGGGTGATCGATCAGGCGATCTTGAATACGAGCAGCCAGCACACAATCGGCATGCTGCTCGCCCTGCTCGTAGCCCTGGTAGTACAGGGCGCGGCCGCACAAGAACAGCACGCACACGGCAAGCGCCAGCACAAAGCCAAGCATGTTGAATACAAAGCCGGCATCAAACAGCACCGGCCCTTCGATGCCGCCGAGCGCCATGGCGCCAATCGCCAACGTCATGGCCCACGCGGCGCCGCCAATCACCACGCAGCGGCACACGATCTCAAATCGATCGATCAGCAAAAAGCCGACAAGCAGCACCGCCAAGATTCCGACGATGTTGTCGATGCCAATCAGCAGCAGGCTCAGCAAAAAGAGCAGCACCGTTGCAAGCGCGCGGTTGTCGACGACCGACCTCACGTATTCAAAGAGCCGATCGGGCACCTCGAACGCTTGCCTATCGTCTTTTGTCATATCAAGATCCTCACAAGCGAAAAGCGTTATTCGATGATGTAGCCGACGCCCCAGACGTTTTTGATAAAGCGTGGCTTTTGTGCGTCGTCGCCGATCTTTTCGCGCAAGTGGCGAATATGCACCATCACCGTATTGTTGGAGCCGGGCATAAAGTCCTCGTTCCACACCGCGCGGAACAGGTCCTCCACGGCCACCACGCTGCCGCGATGCTCGACCAGATACAGCAAGATTGAATACTCGGTGGGCGTGAGGCGAACCGGTGAACCGTCCACTGTCACGGAACGAGCATCGCGGTTGATCTCCAAGCCGTCGAGCTGAATGGTCGGCGACTCGGCCGCCTGTGCACGGCTACCGTAGCTGGTGTAGCGGCGAAGCTGAGCGTGCACGCGCGCGATGAGCTCCGGCGGACGGAACGGCTTAACCACGTAATCGTCCGCGCCAAGCGAAAGGCCCCCGATCTTGTCTTGCTGGGCATCGCGCGCCGTCAGCATGATCACGGGATAGGTATGGCTGGAACGGATCGTACGCAGCAGCTCAAACCCATCGATATCGGGCAGCATGACATCAAGCAGCGCCAGATCGAACTCCTGCTCCAAAATCGCCTTGGCAGCATCGGCCCCGCTATAGGCAATCTGGACATCAAAGCCCTCTTTTGTAAGGTAGATGCCAACCAAGTCGGCGATGGCCTTCTCGTCATCAACTACCAAAATGCGCTCGTTCATGCGTGCTCCTCTCGCGCTCCATTATGCCTGAGGCGACGCACGCCACACACAACAAGCGTGGGTGATTAAGCCGACCTTAAGCACCCTTGTGCCCGTTCGGGTGCGGATGTGGGCCAAGCGCGCACGCGATGATCGCCGACGCCGGCAAACGATATACTCTAGTTCCAGAAGAGACCATCCCGTCGAAAGCGAAATCTGTGAAGTCCCTCACCTCTTTTGCAAAGCGCTCAGCCCAGCTTGCCGCCGGCTTTGTCTGCGCTATCGCCCTTGCCGCTGGCGCGCCCACCGTCGCCGGCGCCCAAGTGCTCACGACCGACAATGTTTGCGGCAAAACCGCCGATGCGCGCGGCATCACGGCCGAAAACCTGCCCGATATCGATGCGACCAATGCCCTCGTCATGGGCAAAGACGGCACCGTCTACTATGGGCGCGGCGCCGATGAGCAGGTCAAAATCGCCTCGATCACCAAGGTCATGACCGCAATCCTAACCGTCGAGAATTGCAAGATGGACGAGAAGGTCACGGTGAGCAACGCCGCAGCCACCGTGGGTAATTCGACCGCCGGCTTGCTCGAAGGCGACGAGCTTACCGTGGAGCAGGCACTGCGCGGCCTGATGATTCCCTCGGGCAACGACGCCGCCATCGTGCTCGCCGAATATGTGGGCAAGAAAATCGACCCTAAGACCAAAGACGCCGAGGCCACATTTGTGAAGGCCATGAACGAGCGCGCTAAGAAGCTCGGCTGCACCGGTACGCTTTTTGAAAACCCGCATGGTCTGGACTTTGATGAGTGGGCTGGCGATATGCACTCAACCGCACACGACGTAGCGCTGATGATGCAGGAGGCCATGAAAAACGACACGATCCGCGAGGTCGTAGCGAGCGAGGATTCCTGGATCGAGGTCACGGGCGCCGACGGCACCGACCATTCGCATTCCATGGACACGCATAACTATTTGCTGGGCCAAGATGGCAACATCGGTGGCAAGACTGGCACCACCGACGATGCAGGCTATTGCTTTACGAGCGCCTACAACCGCGACGGCGACGAGATCTACACCGTCGTTTTGAACTCCACCACCACCGACCAGCGCTTTACCGATACCGCAACCCTTGCCAATTGGTACTACGGTCACAAGGTGACGGTCGCAATCGCCAACACACAGGAAAAGACCGCCAACGGCAACCCGCTTATGGCGCGCATTGGTCAAACCGACTGGACGGATAAGACGATCGACGCCACACTCGCCGATCCCACGGCGCAAGCGACCGTGTTTTCCCTTGCCGGCGAGGTGACCGAAAAGGTTAGCTACGACGATCTTTCGGGCACGGTGCATGTGGGCGACAAGGTGGGCAGCGTCACGCTCAAGCAGGACGGCACCAAGATCGCCGTCATGGACCTAGTTGCCGACGAGGAAGGCGCAGGGCCGAATCCCATTGAATGGCTCCTCGTGAAGCTCGACCGCTTGGGCCGCCGCATCGACAACCGCCCACTTGCGGCAGAGAGCGAGACCGTAGCCAAGGCTCCTGAGATGTAGGGCGCAAGAATAATAAGTCCACTGAAAGGAGGCGTCCGAAAGGATGCCTCCTTTTTGAGGGTTCGAATCCCCAGTCGCCTTTCTTGGCTTATAGGACAAAATGTGTGTCCCGATAGAACATCCGTTTCCATCCATTAATCCAGCCAGAACGGGTACGGGTCCCTGTGGTGGAGGTCCTCCCACACGGCCCTGTCGCCCCACTCCGGCCCTCCGTCCTCGCGCGACG
>DBFWCI010000040.1:0-91941 GCA_048485235.1 Collinsella sp. | reverse complement strand
TCGCGCGAGGACGGAGGGCCGGAGTGGGGCGACAGGGCCGTGTGGGAGGACCTCCACCACAGGGACCCGTACCCGTTCTGGCTGGATTAATGGATGGAAACGGATGTTCTATCGGGACACACATTTTGTCCTATAAGCCGGAGTTTGCCCCGTTCTTTTTGGACAACGCAGCCAGCCTCCATCGTCCGATGCGGGCTCGTTCGTCATCGCGTTTCTTGACTCGTATGAGGTTCGGTTTAAGGTCCGTAGGCGCACGCGCGGTGCGGACGGTAGAAGGCATTTGCGCCGCAACAAGCGCAAATAAGAATGCCCGGGGTTCGGAGCCCGGGCATTTAACAACGTCGGAAACTGGTCGCCC
The DNA here is from genome assembly GCA_048485235.1 of Collinsella sp. Lineage (GTDB taxonomy): Bacteria > Actinomycetota > Coriobacteriia > Coriobacteriales > Coriobacteriaceae > Collinsella. The sequence goes on along the minus strand of DBFWCI010000040.1, from coordinate 91,583 downwards.
GCGCTCCTAAGTACTTACGCGGGATGCGTCGTTTCCTATTGACATTGTATCCCGAATCGCCCCGCCGATCCGGGACATTTTGAAAACTCAAATGCGGGCCCATACTCGCGTTGCGCAATGCTGACAGGCTGCGTTGTCCGGCGAGGAAGCTCGCTAATCGGCTATTATTTGTTTAGACAACTTGAGTTGTAGAGGAGTGACCGGCGATGGTGCAGGGCGCCAAACACATGAAGAGCAATAACGCCGCGGCCAACGGCGGCTCAAGCCCCCAGCCCAAACCTCAACCAAAACCTAAGCGCCGTCGCAAGCGACTGCCGCGCTGGGCCGACCGGCTCATCACCATCGTCATCATCCTTATCGGCGTGGGCCTTATGACCTGGCCGTGGATCTTGGACCGGCTCGAGGCCTCGGGCGTGTTCAACCAGATCAGCACGGTGTCCAGCACCGTGGACGCGCTCTCCGAAGAGGAACGCGAGCGCATCCTGCTTCAGGCGCGCTCCTATAACGAGCAACTTGCCGGCGAGGGTACCGAGCTCCCCGCCGACCAGATCGAACCCTACGCCCAGCAGCTTATTTTTGACCGCGACCCCATGATGAGCTGGGTCGAGATTCCCTCCATCGACGTGAGCATGCCCATCTACCACGGCACGAGCGAGGAAGTCCTTATGGCGGGTGTCGGCCACCTGGAGGGCACGAGCCTGCCGGTGGGCGGCACCTCGACGCATTGCGTGCTCACCGCGCACTCGGGCATGCGCAACCTGAGTATGTTCGACGACATCCACTCGCTGGAGCCCGGCGACCTGGTGCTGCTGCACACCATGAACAAGACGCTCGCCTACAAGATGGTGGACTCCGAGGTGGTGCTGCCCGAGGAGATGGAGTCGCTGACCATCGAGCCAGGCGCCGACAAGGTGACGCTCGTCACCTGCACGCCCTACGGCGTGAACGACCATCGCCTGCTGGTGCATTGCGTGCGCACCAAGTACAACAAGAAGGACGTCGACAAGCAAAAGTCGCTGGCCGGCCGCCACTGGGGCAAGCGCGAGTTTGCCGTGCTCATTGTGGTCGTAGCCATTGTGCTGTTGCTGCTGGACATCGTGATCCACGCGGTCCGTAAGCGCCGCAAGGCCAAGGCCTCGGCATAGGGCATCATTCAGAACCACCACAATGGGGACAGGCTCCTTTGTGGCGGTCGGGGCTTCCAAACCATCACAACATTCGATGAAAATCGCGATTTTGACGAAAAGCGTCGAATGTTGTGATGGTTTTCGTTCTGGGCGGGACGGTTTTCGCTATGGACGGTGCGGTTTCGCTGCAGAACCGCCGGACCACGCCCTGCCAACCGCCGTCCTCGTTACGTTTTCGCTGCATTTGGGTAAAGCGCCTGCTCCAAGCCGGCGTTGCCTTGTATACTAGAGCGGTTTAACTGTTATGCGGAAGGGAGCGCCTATGGCACTCAGCGAGAAAGACGTGCGCGGCATCGCCGAGTACGCAAAGATCGCACTGACCGATGACGAGCTCACCCAGATGACGTCCTACATGAACGACGCCGTCCAGATGCTCGAGCCCGTCTTGCAATATGACTTGCCCGACGTGGAGCCCACGTTCCATCCCATCGGAAGCCTGTCCAACGTGATGGGCGATGACCTGCGCGAGCCCGAGCGCGACCTACCGCTCGACGTCGCGCTCGAAAACGCCGGCAGCGTGCGCGATCGCTACTTCCGCGTGCCGTCCATTTTGGGAGAGGGGGAGAGCGAGTAATGGCGCAGAGCTTCGATTCCCTTACCGCCGCTCAGATCGCCGCGGGCGTTGCCGCCGGCGACTTTACCGCTACCGAGGTGGCCCAGGCCTCCCTTGCTGCCATCGAGGCGCGCGAGGGCGGGGTCCAGGCATTCCTGCAGGTGGCGCCCGAGCTTGCGCTCGAGGCCGCCGCGCGCGTGGATGCCGACCGTGCCGCAGGCAAGCCGCTGCCCCCGCTTGCGGGCGTGCCGCTGGCCATCAAGGACAACATGAACCTTGTGGGCACGCGCACCACCTGCGCTTCCCGCATGCTCGGGGACTACCAGAGCGTCTACACCGCCACCTGCGTCCAGCGCATGCTCGATGCCGGCTGCCTGCCTATGGGCAAGGCCAACATGGACGAGTTTGCCTTTGGCAGCTCCACCGAGAGTTCGGCGTTCCACCGCACCAACAACCCCTGGGATACCGAGCGCGTGCCCGGCGGCTCCTCGGGCGGCTCCGCTGCCGCCGTCGCCGCGGGCGAGGTCGCGCTCTCGCTGGGCTCGGACACCGGCGGCTCCATCCGCCAGCCGGCGTCGCTGTGCGGCGTGGTGGGCTTTAAGCCCACGTATGGCGCCGTGAGCCGTTACGGCGTGGTTGCCTTTGGCTCGTCGCTCGACCAGGTGGGCCCCTTTGGCCGCACGGTCGAGGATGTCGCGCTGGCCATGAACGCGCTTACCGGCGCGGGCCACGATCCGTACGACTGCACCAGCCAGGATTGCGCCGTCGACTTTACCGAGCATCTCAACGACAGCATCGAGGGCAAGCGCGTGGGCATTATTCCCGCGTTTATGGAGGCCGAGGGCCTGACGCCCGAGGTCAAGACCGCTGTTCAGCGCGCCGCCCAGGAGCTGCGGAACCAGGGCGCCGAGCTGGTCGAGGTCGACCTGCCGCACCTGGACGCCGCCATCGCCGCCTACTACGTCATCGGCCCGGCCGAGGCGTTCTCCAACTTGGCCCGCTTCGACGGCATTCGCTACGGCTATCAGGAGGAGGGCTGTGCCAACCTGTCCGACCAGAGCTCGCTTTCGCGCGCCCATGGCTTTGGCGCCGAGGCCAAGCGCCGTCAGATGCTCGGCGCCTACCTGCTGAGCTCGGGCGTGTACGACAAGTACTACTACGCTGCGCAAAAGGCTCGCACGCTCATCACGCAGGACTACGACGCCGCGTATGCCAAGGTGGACACCATCCTCATGCCCGCCTCGCCGCGTACGGCCTTTAAGTTTGGCGAGATCAGCGACCCCACGCAGATGTACCTCTCCGACCTGTACACCATCTCGCTCAACATTTGCGGCAACGGTGGCATCTCGGTGCCGCTGGGCCTGGGCGAGGACAGCAAGCTGCCCGTTTCTGCCCAGCTGGTGGGTCCGGCGTTTAAGGACCGTCAGCTGCTCACGTTTGCCCGCGCCCTGGAGCGCGGCTTTGCCGATGCCGCCACGGGTGCGCCCGCGCTTTCCGTCGCGCCCGATTTTGCCGGGAAGGGAGGCGAGCTGTAATGAAGGAGCTTTCCGAGGTCCTGCAGGATTGGGAGGCCGTGATCGGCCTGGAGATCCATACCGAGCTCACCGCACTCGATACCAAGATGTTCTGCAACTGCAAGCTCAGCCACGATGACGAGCCCAACGCCAACGTGTGCCCGGTGTGCCTGGGTCTGCCTGGCGCCCTGCCGGTGCCCAACAAGCGCGCCATCGAGAGCATTGTCAAGGCCGGTCTCGCCACCAACTGCGAGATCCAGCGCCACTCGATGTTCTACCGCAAGCACTACTTCTATCCCGATATGGCCAAGAACTTCCAAACCACGCAGGGCCCGGTCGCCTTTGCCATGTACGGTCACCTGGACCTGGACGTGACCGGTCGCGGTGCCGCCGAGCGCCCCGACTGCGCGTTTGGCGAGGCCGAGGCCCAGAGCCTGGCGAGCGCTTCGGCCAACGCCGAGGGCCTGTCCACGTCCATGACGTCGACCATGCGCGAAGGCAATCAGCGCGCCGGCCATCTGGCCAGCTATGACGCGTCCAACCTGCAGATGCCCGAGCGTCGCGAGGACGGTTCCTACACGGTGCCCATCCGCATCCTGCGCATCCACATGGAGGAGGACGCCGCCAAGATGGTGCACGTGGGCGGTGCCGAGGGCCGCATTACCGCCGCGGCCGAGTCACTCGTCGACTACAACCGCTGCGGCACGCCTTTGATTGAGCTCGTGACTGAGCCCGACTTGCGTACGCCCGAGGAAGCGCGCCTGTTTATGGAGAAGCTCCGCCGCATCTTTGTGACGCTGGGCATTTCGGACTGCTCCATGGAGAAGGGTTCCATGCGCTGCGACGGCAACGTGTCACTGCGCCGCCGTGGCGAGACCAAGCTGGGCACCAAGACCGAGCTCAAGAACCTCAACTCGTTTAAGAGTCTGCATGACGGCCTTGCCTACGAGATCTGCCGCCAGGCCGAGGTGCTCGAGGAGGGCGGCATCATCTATCAGGAGACCCGCCACTGGGAGCCCAGCCGCAAGCGCACCGTGGTCATGCGCGTTAAGGAGACGGCCGACGACTACCGTCTGTTCCCCGACCCCGATCTGGCGCCGTTCGATCTGGACGATGAGTTCATCGACCGCTGCCGTGGCGAGATCCCCGAGCTGCCCGATGCCAAGCGCGCCCGTTTTGAGGCCGACTTTGGCATTAAGACGGCCGACGCCGAGCAGATTGCCGGCGACCCGGAGTTTGCCGACTTCTTTGAGGCCGCTGCTGCCGGTATGGCCGGCAAGGAGGCCCAGACGGTCGCTAACCTGCTGGTGAACGAGATGATCGCCTACCTTAAGGGCGCAGGCGTGTCGCTCGCCGAGTCCGGCATCGCGCCGGCTCAGGTGGCAGCTCTTGCCAAGCTGCTGGCGACCGACGCCATCAGCTCCAACCAGGCGCACGAGGTCTTTGAGGCCATGGCCCAGACCGGCGACGACCCCAACAAGATCGTTGACGAGCGCGGTATGCGTCAGGTGAGCGATGCCGGCGCGCTGCAGCCGATCGTGGACGAGGTGCTGGCAAACTGTGCCGATCAGGCGCAGCAATATCGTGACGGCAACCAGAAGGTTATCGGCTTTTTGGTGGGCCAGTGCATGAAGGCGAGCCGCGGCAAGGGCAACCCGAAGCTCTTCAACGAGTTGCTGAGAGCGTCGCTCTCGTAAACGGGAACCCGGGAGCCCCGGCAGGGCGGGTGCTTCCTCAAAATTTCGAACAGTCCTGCGCAAGACGAAGGCCACATTAAGTGGCCTTCTTTGCGTGCGGAACTCATTTTGAGCAAGCACCCGCCCTGCCGGGGCTCCCGGGTTCCGTGACGACTCGGCCGTTCGGGTCAGGTGGGGCTGAATTGAATAGAGTGAATGGGCGTGCCGTCGGCGCGCCCATTGTTTTGAAGGGAACTCATTTTGAGCAAGCACCCGCCCTGCCGGGGCTCCCAGGTTCCGTGACGACTCGGCCGTTCGGGTCAAGCGGGCTGAATGGAATTTGGTGAATGAGGGCGCCGTTGGCGCCCTCATTCTTTATGGATGTTGAAAACGAAGGTGAATACTTTTCCGCGAAGTGAACGACCTATTATTGACCCCTGAAACATCAACACTTTTCTGGCTCGGTTTCCTGCGGTTTTGTCGAGTGTTTCCTGCGGTTTTGCTGCGAAAAAATGTGGATGCTTCGGGGGTCCAATTTTGCTCGTTCACTTCGCGGAAAACCATTCACCTTCAATTTGCTGGAGAGGGGAGGGCTCCCTCTTTGGCGTCACGGATGTACATCGCGGCGGGCGGATCGCCAGAAGCCGGCTGCTCCGTATCTTAAGATTTCCAAAAAGTTAACCTTTGTTGACCTTAATAGTTAGATAAACTAAACTATTTTCTAAAAGTGCGCTCGAGCTAACTTGTTTACTCGGGTGCTAAGGCACCGTGCCGCAGTTGTTGCGGAAAAGGGAGAGACATCATGAAGAAGTCCACGTTCAACACCCTGCTTGTTGGTGGCGGTTTCCTGCTTGGTACGGCTGGCATCAAGCTGCTCACCAGCGCTCCGGTAAAGAATGCCTGCGTGCAGGGCATCGCGTGCGGTATGCGCGTCAAGAACTGCTATCAGGACATGGTCGAGCAGGCCAAGGCTAATGTCGACGACATGGTTGCCGAGGCTGCCTACATCACCCAGAGCGAGGCCGCTGCTGACGAGGCAGCCGAGTAACGCTCCCAGGCACAAACTATGAGATTCTCGATTATTAGCGAGATCCCCGGCAGGACCCGTCTTCAATTGGCGGGTCCTGTGCCAGAGAGCGATCTCGATGCACTTCTTAAGCTTGGCGGCGAAATCGACGGCGTGCGCAAAGTGCGCGCATATGGTCGTATTGGCCAGATGGCGCTCGAATATGACGAGCAGTGTCGTGCGAGCGTGCTCGACGCCTTGGGCGCACTCGATGCTCAAGCCATCGCCGATGCCAAGTCGGGTTACGTGATGCAACTCGAGCCGCGCAAGCACAAACTCGTTATGGACCTGGCGACACTCATCGGCGCCCATTACGCGCGTCGCTGGTTCTTGCCGACGCCTCTGCGTGCGGTGTTTGTCGTGGCCGGTTACATGACCTTTTTGCGCGCCGCTCTCCACGAGCTCTCGCAGCCGCGCCTGACCGTTCCCGTGCTCGACGCTTCGGCCATCGGTATCTCGTTTGTCAAACGTGATGTCGATACCGCGGGGCAGACGATGTTCTTGCTCAATGTGGGCGAGCTGCTCGAGGACTACACCCGCGCCATGAGCGAAAACGAGCTCATCAACTCGCTGCTCGATGTGCCCGACAAGGCGCAAAAGGTCGTCGGCGACACCGAGGTGAGCGTTGCCGCCACCGAGCTTGAGCCCGGCGACTTGGTAGCCGTGCGCACCGGCATGTCCATCTGCATTGACGGTGTGGTTGAGCAGGGGAGCGCCATGGTTAACCAGGCGACCCTGACCGGCGAGCCGCTTGCCGTCGAGCGCAGCGCAGGCGACGATGTGTTTGCTGGAACTGTCGTCGAGGACGGCAGCATCTTGGTGCGCGTGCGCGCCAACACGGCTCAGACCAAGCTGCGCTCGATCGTCTCGCTCGTGCAGGCGGCCGACTCGCTCAAGTCTGAGGGCCAGTCGCACATGGAAGACCTCGCCAACAAGATCGTCCCGTGGAACTTCCTGCTCGCGGGCCTTGTCGCTCTCACCACGCGTAGCCTCATTAAGACCTCGGCGGCGCTGATGGTCGACTACTCGTGCGCACTCAAGCTCACGGGTTCCGTTGCCGTCATGACCGCTATGAGCGATGCTGCCAAGATGGGCGTGATGGTCAAGGGCGCCAAGTACTTTGAGTCGTTTGCCAAGGCCGATACCATTGTCTTTGATAAGACCGGCACACTCACCGAGGCGCAGCCGCGTCTAGCTTGCGTGCTCACGACCGATGGCTGGAGCGAGGACGAGGTCCTGCGCCTTTCTGCCTGCCTGGAGGAGCATTTCCCGCATCCGGTGGCGCGTGCCGTGGTCAACGCTGCCCGCGAGCGCGGGCTCGAGCACCGCGAGCGTCACGCTGCGGTCGAGTATATTGTGGCGCACGGCATCGCCTCGTCCATTGAAGGGCGTCGCGCGATTATCGGCTCGGCACACTTTGTGTTTGAGGACGAGAGCGCGCAGCTCGAGGCCGACATTAAGGAGCAAATCGAGTCCCAGATGCAGGGCCTGTCGCCGCTGTATCTGGCGGTCGATGGCACGGTCGTGGGCGTGCTCGGCATCGAGGACCCGCTTAAGCCTGGGGTCCGCGAGGCCATCGCCGACTTGCATGCGCTGGGCGTCAAGCATGTCGTTATGCTCACGGGCGACTCCGAGCGCACGGCCGAGCGCATTGCGCGAGAGGCAGGGGTCGACGAGTTTAAGGCCGAGCTGCTGCCCGAGGACAAGTACGCCTATGTGGAGCGCATTAAGAGCGAGGGGCGCCATGTTGCCATGGTGGGCGACGGCGTCAACGACTCACCGGCGCTGGGCCTGGCCGATGTGGGTCTGGCCATGGGTGGCGGAAGCGACATCGCCAAGGAGGTCGCCGATATCATCCTGACCGATACGGATCTTGCCGCGATCGTGCGTCTGCGCCGCATGAGCCAGGGCCTCGTTGATCGTCTGACGAGCTCCTATTCTAAGGTGATGCTCACCAACTCAGCGCTCCTGGCACTGGGCATTACCGGCGCGATTACCCCGCAGGCGTCGTCGCTGCTGCACAACGGCTCGACGATTGCCTACAGCCTGAGCAACGCCAAGGCTTACCTGCATTAGCAGACGTGTTTGCCCACGGTATCTGGCCTGCGCCCAGACGGCATCGGTGTCGTCCGGGCGCAGGCCTTTTGCATTTGACCATTTGCTAGCTTCTCTATATAGTGTTGCTAGCGATGCTAGCAATTGAAGGGAGTGGGATCAACGTGGGTGCTGTTAGCGGCATGGCGCAGGTGAACGTTCGCGTAGATCGCCAGGTCAAGAACCGTGCCGAGGAGACGCTGCGGCTTTCGGGCGGGTCACTGCCCGAGCTCATCAAAAAGGTGGTGGCCAAGGTCGCGCAGGGTGGCGGGCAGTGCGAGGAAGTGCTTGCGGCCGTCGACGAACGGCAGCAGACCATCGCGCCCGATACGCCGTTCGCCGCATCATGGGCGGCGGCGGATCAGCTTTACGCGGACCTGGGCATCGCTACGTCGCCTGTGTCCGACGATCGCGATTGGGACGCAATCTATTCCGAAGCCATGGACGAGCGCTATCGCCAAAAGGGGATGATCCTGTGAGCGGGGCTCCCCTCAAAATAATGGTGGATGCCAACGTATGGGTTGATTCGTTTTGCGCCGACCATGCCGAGTCGTTTGCCGCGCGTGCGTTTATTGGGCAGGCGACGGAGGCGGGGGCATTGCTGTTCTTTCCGGTGCATATCGCTAAGGACGTGCTGTACGTTGTCCAACACGAGCTGAAGCGCAGCGTTCTTGCCAGCGGGGGAGCACTCGACGAGGCTTCTGCCCGCGCGATTGGCGATGCGGCGCTGGCGTTTGTTCGGAATATGACCGAAAACGCTATGGCCGTGGGCGCTGATGCATCGGACCTTTGGCTGGCCGACAAATACTTAGCGCTCCATCGCGATTACGAGGACAACTTGGTGCTCGCCGCGTGCAAGCGCGCGCAGGTCGATTACTTGGTGACCAACGATCGCAAGCTGCTCGAACATGCCGTTCTTGCAGCAAAGACCCCGCGCCAAATGATGCCGATTCTCGCGCTGGCAGAATGCGGTGGGCGGGTGTCCTGCTAGCGCCTGGCTGTCTGCGTGGCCTTCGGAACGTCGGCGCTCGGAAGGCCACGCATCCTTTAATTACAAAAGCGCGGCCTTAATGGCGGGACTTTCTGCGAGCTGCTCGGCCGCCTTTTCCTCGGAGCTGTCGAGCGCGGCTAAGCTGCGGTAGACCCACTCGTTGACCTGGGTGTTCTTGACGCCTGCGGTCTGCATAAGGGTGCCTACCTCGCGGATTGCTGCGAACAGATCGGCTTTGGGACCTGCGAGCTCGACCTCGATGCCGTGGTAGGCGGCCACGCCGCGGTTCTCACTCACGTGGTCGATAAAGCTCTCGACGGTCTCAAGCTGCTGGGTGAGAGCTGCATTATCGTCGGCGTCCAGCGCGACGAGTGCGTTCGATACCGTGAGGGCGGGATGTCCGCAGGGGACAAAGCCTTCGATGACATCCATAGCTTCGGTAATGGTTGAGCCCAGGCCTGCGAGGGCATTGACGAGTTGCTGCTTGGTATCCATAACGGTCCTTTCGACGGGTCAATTGTGCTTGGCGAAAATATACGTGACGTGATCGGTGGCAAAAGTGCGAAGTGCAGCGCACATTGGGGTCTTCACAGCTCGTGCATAGAACAGCTGTCCGCTTTCAGAACGTGGTAAGATAACACTCCACAAGCGGGGCTCGCCCCGTATGTTCCTTGAAAAGTCGACGGGTGTTGGGCGCTCGTGCCCAATGCCATCCAGACTTTCCCGACATTCGGGGGCGACTGGTTTCGACACGATAGCTCTGAGAGAGGAAGCAAGCCGAGGTCTCCTCGCCTCGTTAAACAGGGGTACCGTCAAATTGAATTGACAACAACTCTTCTTTTGAGCCTATGGCTCTCGCTGCTTAGTTTATAGCGGCGCGTCAACCCGGTGATTTCCCCGACACCGGCGCGACGTCATTTTAGGGGAATGCTCCTGCGCACGTAATCGGTATGGCGCAGGCTAAGACCGAACCGGTTAGGACGCCGCGAGCGTGTCGCTGCGCGCAAAGCGTCCGAGACAAAACCAGCGACTGAGCTTGGAGATGCCAATCAGGGGGCTTTCGTGGACCGGAGTTCGATTCTCCGCGCCTCCACCATAAGTAACAGGCAGGTAGATATTCGTATCTACCTGCCTTTTTATTTCTAGTCCGTACCGCAGAGAATCGAACTCTATGCAGGGCGCGGGCGTAAAGAAAACGCGTAAGCGTTTTTAGCCCGCGGGCGAGGACGCCGGCAGGCGGCCGAAGCCGGTGCGTATTTGCGAAGCGAATACGCGGATACTCCGCGCAAAGCCCCAGCCCAAAACAGATGTGCTGCCGACGGCATTTCTGCCAACTATGCCCCCGCACCAACGGATCCCCCCACCCGCGGAGAATCGAACTCTGTGCAGGGCGCGGGCGTAAAGAAAACGCTTCAGTGACGCAGGGTGGGACGCGTTTTCCCAATGGCGGCCCAGGCGGAAAGCGCATCCCGGAATCCGCACTCAGACTGGGACGTAGTTTCCGGATGGTGTCTCAAACGGAAACCGCATCCCGGAATCTAAGCTCGGAATGGGATATATTTTCCGGATGACGCCTCAAGCGGAAACCGCGACCCGGAATCGAGCCGTAGAGTGGGACATGCTTTCCCAATGGCAGCCCAGGCGAAAAGTCCATCCCGAAATCGCCCCTCAGAACGGGACGTACTTTCCGCTCCATCTTCTCAACTCCAAAACCTATGCGCCCTCCATTCCAAAACTGGGTAGAAGAAAGCCAAAACGCAATCGCAGGAGGTCAATATGACTGCAGAAGATAAGGCAAAGAACGCCGGCAAGGTCGCGCTGGTCCTGGAGGGCGGCAGTTTTCGCGGGCAATTTACCGCAGGCGTGCTCGACGTTCTCATGGAGGCCGGCGTTGAGATTCCGGCGGTATATGGCGTATCGGCCGGCGCCCTCAACGGCGTAAACTACAAGTCGCACCAGATCGGCCGTGCCAACCGCATCAACCTGGCTTTCTGCAACGACAACCGCTTCATGGGCGCCGCATCGTTTGCGTCCACGGGCTCCATCGTGGGTTACGACTTTATCTTCAACGATGTCCAGGACCGCCTGGACCCCTTCGACAACGAAACGTTCGACGCGAGCCCCATCGAGATGTACGCCGTCGCGACGGACATGCTCTTTGGAACCGCCACGTACCTGCCGGTCAAAAGCGCCGTACTTGACCTTGACGCCGTGCGCGCCTCGACGTCACTGCCGCTGGTGACGCCGCCGGTCGAGATAGACGGGCACAAATACGTCGACGGCGGCGTAGCCGATTCGGTTCCTATCGAGCATGTGCTGGAGGAAGCGGGCTTCAATCGCGCGGTTGTCATTGTCACGCAGGACCGCTCGTACGAGAAAAAGCCCTACGAGTTTATGCCCGCCGCACGTGCTCGCTATGCCGACTACCCCTACCTGCTCGAGGCTATCGAGACGCGCCACGACCGCTATAACATCCAGCGCATGCATCTGTGGAAGTATGAGCGCGAGGGTCGCGCGCTGGTCGTTGCTCCGCAAAAGCCGGTCGAGGTCGGCCACGTTGAGCACGATCCGGCAAAGCTGCTCGACCTGTATATTCAGGGCCGCCAGGAGGCAAAGCGTCTATTGAGTGATATCGAGGCATTTGTCGAGCGCTAGTGTCGCAACGTCATGACCCATGGACGACATGTGCAGAAACTCTGGTCGGAGCCAAAATACCTGTTGACTCGTACGGCGAGCGGGGTAATATGGACGGGTTACTTGCAGAGCCCCGTGAATCTCTGTAACAACACGTACTGTACATGGAGGAGTCTAAGTGATTTCGAAATCGACTCACTACGCCAAGCAGGGCGAGGTCCAGCGCAACTGGGTTCTCGTCGACGCCGATGGTGCTGTCCTGGGCCGTCTTGCCACCCAGATCGCAATGATCCTGCGCGGTAAGAACAAGCCCCAGTTCACGCCCAACAGCGACTGCGGCGACTTCGTTGTCGTCATCAACGCCGATAAGGTCCAGCTTACCGGTAACAAGGCCGACACGAAGACCTATTATCGCCACAGCGGCTACAACGGCGGCCTCAAGGCTGAGAGCTTCCGCCAGGCTATGGAGAAGCACCCGGAGAAGGTCATCGAGCGCGCCGTTCGCGGTATGCTGCCCAAGACCACCCTCGGCCGTGCCCAGATGACCAAGCTTAAGGTCTACGCTGGTGCCGAGCATCCGCATGCTGCCCAGAACCCCACGAAGATTGAGCTGGAGGCTTAAAGATGGCTGAGAACACCGTTGTCTACCAGGGTACCGGCCGTCGTAAGAACGCCGTCGCCCGCGTCCGTCTCGTCCCCGGCACCGGCAAGGTGACCATCAACAAGCGTGACGCCGAGCAGTATTTCGGCCGTCATCAGCTCGTTGAGAACGCCCTTGCTCCCTTCAAGGTGACCGACACCGCCGGTCAGTTCGACGTTATCGCTCTGTGCGATGGCGGCGGCATCTCCGGTCAGTCCGGCGCTCTGCGCCTGGGCATCGCTCGCGCTCTTCTGAATGCTGGCGATTACCGTGCTGACCTTAAGAAGGCCGGTTTCCTTACGCGCGATGCTCGCGTGGTCGAGCGCAAGAAGTACGGCCTCAAGAAGGCCCGCCGCGCTCCCCAGTTCTCCAAGCGCTAAGGTTTTATCTCCTTACGAGATACAATGTACAAGCGGGGCCTGCCGATTGCTCGGCGGGTCCCGCTTTTCTTTTTCGACTAGGGTGGGCGACTGCGTTTTGCCCACTTGGGAAGGAGCGATCCTATGCCCCAGAACATCTTCGGCACCGATGGCGTCCGTGGTGTCGCCAACGCCGACCTCTCGTGCGACCTCGCATTTCGCCTGGGCCGCGCGGCGACCAAGTTCCTTGGCCCGGATATCTGCATCGGCCGCGATACGCGTCTTTCGGGCACCATGCTCGAGAGTGCTCTGACCGCCGGCATTATGGCCGAGGGCGGCCGCCCGCACTGCTGCGGCGTTATCCCTACGCCGGCCGTGGCGTTGCTCACCGTTCAAAACGAGCTTGACGGCGGTATCGTCATCTCCGCTTCGCACAATCCGCCGGAGTTCAACGGCATCAAGTTCTTTAGCCGCAAGGGCATGAAGCTTCCCGATGCTGTCGAGGAAGAGATCAGCGCCTGGGTCATGTCCGAGGAAGCCATGGCGGCCGACACGCTGCCGACCGGTGCCGGCGTGGGCCACATTATCAAGATGAAGGACGCTCGCAAGGCATACGTCGACCACGCCATCGATACGCTTGATGGCCTGAGGCTCGACGGCCTGGTCGTTGCCGTCGACTGCGGCCACGGTGCTTCTTGCCAGACCACGCCCGCCGCGCTGCAGCGCCTGGGCGCCACGGTCCATGCCATCAACACCGATTACTGCGGCACTGACATTAACGTTGAGTGCGGCTCTACGCACCTCGAGCCCCTGCGCGAGCTCGTGCTGCGCACCCATGCTGATATCGGTCTGGCCCACGACGGCGACGCCGACCGCGTACTGTTCGTGGACAGCGAGGGCAATGAGATCGACGGTGACTACATCCTGGCTATCTGCGGTTCTGACCTCGCCGCTCGCGGCAAGCTCGCCAACTCCGAGATCGTCTCGACCGTCATGTGCAACCTTGGCTTCTCCATCGCTATGAAGGAGCAGGGCTTCGAGATGGTCCAGACCGCCGTGGGCGACCGCTACGTTCTGGAGCGCATGCTCGCGGACGGCGCCGTCATCGGCGGCGAGCAGTCCGGCCACATCATCTTCCTGGAGCACAACACCACCGGTGACGGCCTGGTGACGGCTCTGCAGCTGCTGGCCGTGCTCAAGCGCACCGGTCGTACCCTCACCGACCTTGCTGGCATCATGAAGAAGTACCCGCAGGTACTCGTCAACGTGCATTCCGACAACAAGGCTGGTCTGGACGATTGCCAGCCCATCTGGGATGCCGTCGCTGCTGCCGAGAAGGAGCTTGACGGCCGCGGCCGCATTCTGGTGCGCCCGAGCGGTACCGAGCCGCTGGTCCGCGTGATGGCCGAGGCCGAGACGCACGAGCTGACCCAGCGCGTTGTCGACGACATCGTCGAGGTTGTCAAGCGCGAACTTCCCTAATGGTCAAAAACCGTTGCCAAGTGGTAAACTGTTAAGGTTATTTTGATTGATTGGTATGTCCGAGGGGGAGCATGTTCACTAAAGTCCTAAGGTCTTTTGGTATGCGTGGTCGAGTCCTTACGCTGGATGCTCCCATCTCGGGCGACGTCATTCCGCTTTCCGAGGTAAACGACCAGACGTTTGCCACCGGCCTTTTGGGCCAGGGCGTGGCGATTCGGCCCACCGGAACGCGTGTGATTGCACCGGCTGATGCCAAGGTCGAGGCCATTTTTCCCACGGGACACGCTGTTGCGCTTAACACGGTCGATGGCTTGGACGTGCTCATCCACGTTGGTTTGGACACTGTTCAGCTCGAGGGCAAGCACTTTACCGTACATGCGCAAGTGGGTGACATCGTCCATAAGGGCGATGTACTCATTGAGTTCGATCGCGAGGCAATTGCTGCCGAGGGCTACGATGTGACGGTTCCCATCTTGGTGTGCAACTCCGTTGAGTTCTCGAGTATCAAGGGCTCCGTTGGCGTGCATGTCGAAGAGATGGACCAGCTCATCGTTGCTCGCGAGCGCTAGCAAGTGCACGTGGCCATTAGCCTACAATTCAAACACGTTTACGGAGGGCGCCCTTGAAAGAGGACGCCCTCCGTGGCAAGATGGGAAACGTCCGAGGCTAAACAGCTTCGGGTCACCGTGGACGGGCAGGGGCCTCGACGCGGCTAGACACGAGACACATACATTACGCGACCTCGCCCTGGTGGCCGCACACGTTGGTTGCGGCCGACGCGGGCCGCGGGCAAGTGCTTGTAAGGGAGCCTTGCCTCTCTTGTACGAGAAAGGACGCGTAATGAAGATCATTAAAGCTAAAGACTACGAGGATATGAGCCGCAAGGCCGCCAATATCATCTCGGCCCAGGTTATCCTCAAGCCCGACTGTGTACTGGGCCTTGCCACCGGCTCCACCCCGATCGGTGCCTACAAGCAGCTCGCTGCTTGGTACGAGAAGGGCGACGTCGACTTTGCCGAGGTCAGCACCTATAACCTGGACGAGTATCGCGGCCTTTCGCACGACGATCCCCAGAGCTATCACTACTTCATGCGTGAGAACTTCTTCGATCACATCAACATCGACCTGAACAACACGCATGTGCCCGACGGTTCCAACCCCGACGCCGCCGCTGCGTGCTCTGAGTACGACAAGATCGTCGCTGACGCCGGTTACCCGGATCTGCAGCTGCTCGGCATTGGCAACAACGGCCACATCGGCTTCAACGAGCCCGATGACCACTTCTCCAAGGGCACGCACTGCGTCGACCTCACCGAGAGCACCATTCAGGCCAACAGCCGCCTGTTCGACAGCATCGACGATGTTCCCCGTCAGGCCTACACCATGGGTACCCAGACCATCATGTATGCCCGCATGATCCTGGTCGTCGCCAACGGCGAGGCCAAGGCTCAGGCCGTGCATGACATGTGCTATGGTCCGGTTACGCCCGAGTGCCCGGCTTCGATCCTGCAGCTGCACACCAACTGCGTTGTCGTTGCCGACGAGGCCGCCCTTTCGCTCTGCGAGTAGCGCGAATCCTGCAGCTCGACATAGCCTTGCCTAAGGCCTCCGCTTTGCGGGGGCCTTTTTGCTATCCCTTTCCGCCCGCTTGACCAAAATCTTGGCGCAAGCTTGACGAATGCCGGATGCCCAACAGCTTGATTCATTCCATACCAGATTCTATGCAAAAATGCCACTAGAAGGTCGTAGACGGTAGCGGGTGCTAGGCGAGTTGAATGACATGGCTGAACCTTGTTCATCTGCGTTACACTGCCGCTTAGATGGGACAAGCTGACAAGCTCATTTACCTGCTTAAAGACCGATTAGTCGGGGGATTAATAACAATCGGCCCTCGCTGTACAAAAACTTGCCGCTTGCGTACCAAAAGACAACCTAAAACACAAGGTCGCTCTATTCATAGCGCGGCTTGTATGGTCTTGCGGCTACAGTGTCCATACGGTCGAGTTGAGGAGCGGGCATGGTAAACGATTTGAGCGGTATAGACGACCTCGAGCTGACGCCGCTGGGCGGAGGCTATATGGTGCGACGCGAGCGCTTGATGAATGAGCTTATCGCCAAGGGCCGAAAGGCCGGCATCGTGGTTCTTTATGCGCCCGACGGGTTTGGGAAGACCTCGGTGCTGCTGCAGTACACCCATGAGGTTAAATGCGACCCGACGCGAGGCCCCGTGCGGATTATCGAGGCCGATCGCGCCACTGGGCGCGAGGTGTTTATGCAGCTCGAGGTGGTTACCGAAGAACTCAAAGACAAACCGCACTCCCTTATCGCAATTGATAATGTGCCAAACCTCGATCAGCACGATACCGAAGACCTCATCGACAGGATTCGCGGCCTGCGCGCTATGGGGGTAGGGGTCTTTATTTCCTGCCGTCCTTCAAATCGTCAGCTGATTCATGGGCTGGGCGATTCGGTTAAGATCAATGCGCAGATGCTTAAGGTGCATGCCTATGAGTATTCGGCGTGGGCATCGGCGTTTTCGATCAGCACATCGCTCGACTTTTATCAGCTCACGCAGGGCGTGCCCGAGCTCGTTTCGGCATTGCAGACGGGTCTGTATGGCCAAGGTGACGTAGCCGGTCTGCTCGAAAACGAGATTGTCAACGTATATGGCGCGGCACTTGCCGATCTGGCTTCGCTCGACAATAATGCGCTGTTTTGCGTGGCATGTCTCATGGTTTTGATGGGCGAGGGCAATATCGCAGAACTCGAGGCCTGTGGGGTGAGGCTGTCGATGGTCGACCAGTCCTATTTTGTGCGCGACTACCCGATCTTTGGCTTGGATCCCGCCGAGCGGAGTTTTACGTGTCTGGGCACGGAGGATAACGGACGCTTGCGCTTGCGTAAGTTGGTGGCCGAGGTCCGCCCCGAACTTGTTCCGAGGGCGGCCCGGATTTTGCTTAAGGCGGGCCGATGCGATGCGGCGATGGGCCTGGCGGACGCCTTTTTGGACCGTGAAGCGGTCCTTGAACTTGCTGGGCAGTATGGGGTCGATCTGGCTCTGACGGGGCACGGGGCCGATATCTGCCGAGCGGCGCTGGGCACGATCGATGCCGACGATCCGGCTCAAGAGCCAACGCCTGCCGAAGCGCTTGGCGTATATCTGGCAGCGGTCAGCGTGTCCAATACAAAGCTCGCTCGCTATATGGCATCGGTCATCGAACGCGGGGGCGAACGGGCGGCCTGCGAAATAGACCCTGTTTCATGGAGGGTGGCCCAGACACTGACGGCTGTTTGCTATGGGGACAACGGGCTTGGGCTTCCTACGAACCTGGCCGTGCCAGAAATAGAGACGTCCCATACCGCACTCGATATGTTGTCTGCGCATATCGAGGTCAAACGCTGTCTGACCGAGCGGGGAAATGACGGCGGCGTTCTACAACAGCTCAAAACGAGCAAGGCCTACGACTGCGAGCTCGACATCGCGGGGATTGTTATACGGGCCGATAGCATGCTGGTGGAGCTCTTTGACGGGTCGTTTGCGGGAACCGACGAGCGCGACGACGAGATGACGGTGGTGCGGGAGGCGCTCGACGTACGTGGGCTTAAGGCGATGGCTATCTGGGTGCGCATGGTGTTGGCGGCACGGCGGCTCCTTTCCGGCTTGCCGGTAACCGACGACGCGGCGTTCAACGAGCTCGATCGTTTTGCCGTGCGCATGCGCGACAACCAGATTCAGCTGTTTGGGCTGTTGCTAGAAGGCTGGCAGTCGCTGGCAGAGGGACGGCCGGTTAATGCAAAGTTCCGTGCGGTCCAAGTGCTCAAACTTGCCGAGGAGTCGATTGCGTACATGCGCGATAACGCATTGCTGCTGGAGCGCGCGGCATATCTGCGTAACACCTCGATGGTTTCGGTGCGCGAGGAAGCGGAGTTGCTCGATATAAGCCAGACGCAGGTTGGTGGAGCGGAGGCCTGGATGGTGGCGCTGCATTTGGCCTGTGCGGGCCGAGACAGCGATCTTGCGGCCTGGATGTCCATGAATCGTGCGGGGATTCTAGAGCCATCGTATCGGCTCTTTGCGCGCCTTGCCATGCATTGTCTGGGCGAGCCGGCGGGCAGGATACGCAAGAAGCTTCCCGTGCGCGAGCTGTCGCGGTACTCGCTGCGCGACGATTTGGAAGGAGAGGGCGAGCGCCTGTTCCAGGCCGGCGAGGTTGAAGCCGTTGATACCATCGACCATATCGAGATTCGCATGTTTGGTGCGTTTCGCGCCGAGCGCGATGGGTTTCCCATCACGGACAAAATGTGGCGTCGCAAGAAGGCGGCGACGCTTGCCGAGCGGCTTGCGCTGGGCATGGATGCGCTCGTCGATCGTGAGACGCTGGCCATGGAGCTGTGGCCCCATGCCGAGTTTAATAGCGCCCGCAACAACCTGTACTCGACGATATCGCGCTTGCGGTCGGCTTTGGGACCGACGCCGGATGGCAAGTCGTGTGTGCTCATCCAAAATGAATGCATCGGACTCAACGGCGACTACGTCAAGACCGATGTACGGCTGTTTGACCAGATAAGCCGCGAGGTTTTGGGAAATCGCACGGGTGCGTGCGGGCCCCATTTAGTTGAGCTGTGCCTTAAGATTGAGCAGCTTTATGCCGGACCGCTGTATGTTCCCAATGGCTGTAATCCCACCTACTTTTTGCGTATGAGGCGCATTATGGAATCTAAGTATATCGACTGCATGATTCGGGGCGCGAATGCCGCCCTAGAAGAAAACGACCTGAAGTCGGCGGTATGGCTGGTGGAGTCGGGGCTGCGGCAAGAGACGGCGCGCGAGGACATGGTGCGTTGCGCTATGCGCGTCTACGGTGCGGCGGGGCGACGACGCGATATCGTCGAGCTGTACAGTGGGCATATGCATCACCTGAGGGAGCAGGTCAATGGCGTGCCCGAGCCCGAGACGCGGCGTCTGTACGAGCGCTTGGTGGAGGGCAGGCTTAACCGCGTGCTCGTCGAGCGATAAAAAATGAGCGTCCGAATTGCTCGGACGCTCGCAAGCTTGATGTATATTGGCTCGCCGGATCGTTGGCTCTTAGACGAGCTTAATCTTCTCGATGTCCTTGCGCGAGGACTCGCGATACAGCGAGAACTTGCGGCCGATAACCTGGACGACCTCGGCATGGCAGCGATCGGCGAGCTCTTCGGCGGCCTCGCGGGCGGAAAGGCTGGAACCATCGAGTACGGAGCACTTAACGAGCTCGTGCTTCTCCAGGTAGGCGACCGTCTGCTCGACGGTGCCCTCGTTGATGTCGGACTTGCCGATGATGATGGCGGGGTTGAGGTGATGGGCCATGCTGCGAAGCTGCTTGACCTGGGCTCCTGTCAGTGCCATGGGTTCTCGCTTTCTATGTTATGGGGCGCCCCGCGATGGGGCCTTAATCTACGTGAGCTGTCCCACGATAGCGCAGGAACGGTGCGGTGTGGGGCGTGTTTGCCCAGTTCAAAAAGAATGCGGATGCCGAGCGGGAGAACAGCGCGGGTTACAGGCGGACGTGTACGGCGGCTGAAAGCGGTCTATGGACGGCCCGAAGAGACCGGCTCCCATGCAATAAACGCCCAACGGACCTTGCGGACGTGGTTGAGCATGTAGCGCCCCTGCGGCACCCCTTTGGACCCTGGCTCGCCGGCATGGGGATTCTCAATCATATGCTGAGCGATGTAGTCGCGCAGACGGTCGATCTTATCCTCGTTACCGTGCTCGAGCATGCGGGAGAAGTCCGCTACGCCCGCCTCAAGGCTATCGAAGGTATCGCGACGAGGCGATTCAAAGTACGTAACCTGCGGCAGGGCACCCATCTGAATGAGGATATTAAAGGCATACACAAAGCCATTACTGCAGGTAACCGAGGCACCGATGGCGTTCATCAGGTGCAGGTCATAGCGCGGGCTGGAGTTGGCGACCATCGTGACCGCACAACGCCGACGAGCCGTTCGATCAAGCTTGGCAAGCGCGCCTTTTAGGTTGGTCGTGGTAACAGAGCGACTGGCAAAGGCAACATCTACCGCTTTCGCGACCGGTCCAACCAAATCCCAGTCATCATCCCAAGCAAGCTCAAGAGGTGCAATGCGATCCTCGAGCCCATAGTACTCAATGCCAGCATCAAGCGTGCCCAACATGGCAGGGGAAAAGTCAGCAGCAATCACAGGATGCCCGTCTTGCGCAAGCGGAATAGCAATCGACCCAGCCCCACACCCCATATCAAGCACGGATTCACCAGGCTTTAACGCCAACAGCTTCATAAAGTCCCGGGCATACGGAGCAGTCTCAAGCGGCCGAAAATGCCGAGCCCTTTTGTCCCACTCAAAAGAGTCATCAGCCCGCCGCCGACTAGTTTGCAGACGCATCCACTCCTGGTTCCAATCTGTGGAAAGCAGCTCAGAACGATTCTTCCCATCAACCACGGGCCAACCTCCTAGCAACAAAAAAGCGACTCCTCCCAAAAGAAGAGCCGCAACCAGCATATATCAGAAAGAACCGATCCAACGCCAAACCGCCGCACCAGCCAAGTGGTGCAGGAGCGAAGCAACTGCAATCGGGATAGAACTCAACCGAGGTCCCGTTATGCGGGAGCCCCGGGGAGGGCAAATATATAAGGTCGATCGCGAGTTCCGCACGAGCCGGAGAGCACTTAATGTGCTCTCCGTGCGAGTCAGGACTGTCCGAGCAGGCGACCTTATATATTTGCCCTCCCCGGGGCTCCTCGCCCGAACCCCTCAGCTAGTTCTTCAGCGAGTTCAGCGGTGCCGGGAAGCGTCCACCGCGGTGGGCAAGCACGGTGCCGGCGTTGGGGTTCACCGGCATGATGGGCGCACGGCCGAACAGGCCGCCGTACTCGACGCAGTTGCCCACGCCCTTGCCAATGGCGGGAATCACGCGGACGGCCGTGGTCTTGTTGTTGATGACGCCGATAGCCATCTCGTCGGCGATGATGCCGGCGATGGTCTCGACCGGGGTGTCACCGGGGATGGCGATCATGTCCAGGCCGACGGAGCACACGCAGGTCATGGCCTCGAGCTTCTCGAGCGAAAGCGCGCCGGCCTCGACGGCGGCGATCATGCCGGCGTCCTCGGACACGGGGATAAAAGCGCCCGAGAGGCCGCCCACGCTGGAGCTGGCCATGACGCCGCCCTTCTTGACGGCATCGTTGAGCATGGCGAGTGCGCAGGTCGTGCCGGGGCCACCGCAGGTGCCAACACCGATGATCTCGAGGATGCGGGCAACGGAGTCGCCGATGGCAGGCGTGGGGGCCAGCGACAGGTCGACAATGCCCTTCTCGACACCCAGGCGATGGGCGGCCTCGCGGCTCATGAGCTCACCGGCGCGGGTGATCTTAAAGGCGGTCTGCTTGATCTTCTCGGCGACTTCCATCATCGATGCGGAATCGGGCAGCGTCTCCAGGGCTGCGGCCATAACGCCGGGGCCCGAGACGCCAACGTTGATGACGGCGTCGGCCTCGCCACCGCCGTGGACAGCGCCCGCCATAAACGGGGAGTCCTCGACCATGTTGGCAAAGCAGACAAACTTGGAAGCGCCGACGGAGTCCTGGTCGGCCGTGAGCTTAGCGGCGTCGATGATGGTCTGCGCAGCCATGAGCACGGCGTCCATGTTGATGCCGGCGCGCAGGCTGGCGACGTTGACGCTGGAGCAGACGCGGCTGGTGGTAGCGAGCGCCTGCGGGATGGACTGGATGACGCGGCGGTCGGCGTCGCCGATGCCTTTCTGGACGAGCGCGGAGAAGCCGCCCAGGTAGTCGATGCCGAGGGTCTCGGCCGCACGGTCGAGGGCATGCGCGATGGGGGTGAGGTCCTCATCCTTGCAGCAAGCGGCGATCTGCGCCACCGGGGTGACGGAGACGCGCTTGTTGACGATGGGGATGCCGTACTCGCGCTCGAGGTTCTCGGCGGTCTCGACCAAGTGCTCAGCCGTGTGCGTCACGTGGTCGTAGATCTTCGTGCACATGCGGTCGAGGTTCTCGTCGCCGCAACCCATGAGCGAGACACCCATGGTGATGGTCCTGATGTCGAGGTTCTGCTCCTCAACCATGCCGCGGGTTTCCGCGATTTCTGCGGGCGTGATCGCCATCCTTGCGCTCCTATCTGCCAAAACGAGCATAGTCTTATCTATTCTAACGTGCCGCACGTGCCAAGTGGCGCATGCGGCACGTTTTGGTGCTCGGTTGTTTCCGTTGTGTTACTGCCCAAAGACCTCTTCGGCGATGCGCGCGCTTTCGGCGGCGTCCTTGGCGTAGTAGTCCGCGCCAATCTGCTTGGCGTATTCGGGGGTGAGTACGGCGCCGCCTACGATGATCTTGACGCCCGGAACCTCGGCATGGAGCAGCTTGATGGTCTCCTCCATGGCGACGACCGTGGTGGTCATAAGCGCCGAGAGGCCGACGAGCTTAATGTCGCGCTCCTTGACGGTCTTGAGCACCTCCTGCGGATCGACGTCGCGACCCAGATCAAAGACGGTATAGCCGTAGTTGTCGAGCAGCATCTTGACGATGTTCTTACCGATGTCGTGGATATCGCCCTTGACGGTGGCCACGCAGATCTTACCCTTGTCGGCAATCTCGCCGGCGGGCATCAGGCGTTTGATGGTATCGAAGCCCACGCGCGCGGCCTCGGCAGAGGCCATGAGCTGCGGCAAGAAGAACTTGCCCTGGTCAAAGAGGACTCCGACCTCGTCGAGGGCGGGGATAAAGTGGTTGTTGATGAGGTCCATGGCGTCGTGGTCGGCCAGCAGGCGTTCGGTCTCGGCCGCGATTTCGCCCTTGCGACCCGAGACGACCATGTGGCGGATGGGGTCGTCATCGGCTCTTGCGGTGGTGCTTGCGGCAGGCGCGGCATCGCTCGATGCTGACTGAGCGGCCGCCGGGTTGGCGGCGATCTTGTACGGATCGGTCCAGCCGGCGTAGCGCTCGATGTATCCGGTCGAGCCCTCGTCCTCAACGCTCAGCACGCGATAGCTGTAGACAGTGTCCATAAAGCGCTTGGAACCCGGGTTCATGATGGGGGCGTCCAGACCTGCACCAAAGGCGGCGGCCAAAAAGACCGAGCCCAGCAGCGGGCGCGCGGGCAGGCCAAAGCTGATGTTCGATACGCCGAGTGCGCACTTGACGCCCAGGCGCTCCTTGCACAGGGACATGGCGCGTAGAATCTGCTCAGCCTGGCGCTGGTTGGTCGAGGCGGTCATGACCAGACAGTCGATGAGGATGCGGTCCGGGCCGATGCCGTAACGGGCGGCTTCGGCCACAATGCGCTCGGCGATGCTATAGCGTGCCTCGGCGGTATCCGGGATGCCGCCCTCGTCGAGCGTGAGGCCGACGACGTTGGTGCCGTAGTGGGCGACCAGCGGGAAGATCTCGTCCATGATCTGCTGTTTGCCATTGACCGAGTTGATGATGGGCTTGCCGGCGTAGCGACGCACGGCGGCCTCGACGGCGGCGGGGTCGGTGGAGTCGATCTGCAGCGGCAGCAGCGTGGAACCTTGGAGCTGCTCGGTCGCTTGCTGGATGACCTTGACCTCGTCGATCTCGGGCAGGCCCACGTTGACGTCCAGGATGTCGGCGCCCTGCTCCTGTTGGCTGATGCCCTGGCTCACGACGTAGTCCAGGTCGCCGTCGCGTAGGGCCTGCTGCAGGCGCTTTTTGCCGGTGGGGTTGATGCGCTCGCCGATGACGGCGATCTTGTGGCCGTCGCAGGGGAGGTCCACGACCGTCTGGGCGCTCGTGACCGACATGCTGGGCTTGCGGTGACGCGGGCTGGGCGTGTGGTTGTCGATAAGCGTGCGCAAGGCCGCCATGTGCGCCGGCGTGGTGCCGCAGCAGCCGCCCACGACGCTCACGCCGTCGGCGATCATGCCGGCGACGGCCTCGGCGTATTCGGGTGCCTGGATATCAAAGACGGTATTGCCGTCATCGTCCACGTGGGGCAGTCCCGCATTGGCCTGCACCATAACGGGCTTGTCGGTGACGGTGAGCATACGCGCGGCGAGTCCTCGGAGTTCGGCCGGGCCCTGGCTGCAGTTGATGCCCAGGACGTCGGCGCCGATGGCGTCGAGGGTGATGGCGGCGACCTCGGGGCTCGTGCCCAAGAAGGTGCGACCGTCTTCCTCAAAGGTCATGGTGGCAAAGACGGGCAGGTCGGAGTTCTCGCGGCAGGCGAGGACCGCCGCCTTGATCTCGGCCAGGTCGGTCATAGTCTCGATAATAAAGAGGTCCACACCCGCAGCGACGCCGGCGCGCACCTCCTCGGCAAAGAGGTCGTAGGCCTCGTCAAAGCTGAGGGTGCCCAGGGGGCGCAGCAGGGCGCCGATGGGGCCGATGTCGCCGGCAACGTAGCGGGCGCCGGCGTCGCGGGCGCAGGTGACTGCCGCGGCAAAGACGTCTGCCACGGTGGCGGCGCCGTCGAGCTTGTGGGCGTTGGCGCCAAAGGTGTTGGCGGTGATCACATCGCAGCCGGCCTCGACGTATTGGCGCTGAATGTCGGTAATGACCTGGGGCTCCTCAAAGTTGAGCAGCTCGGGCAGGGCGCCGGCCTTCATGCCGGACGCCTGCAGCATGGTGCCCATGCCGCCGTCAAACAGCAGGTGTCCCGTGCCCTCGATGGCGGCACGCAGGCGGTCATCCTTAATGCGAAGGTCGTCGATCGTGCGCGTCTTGTATGCAGCGCCATTACGGCGTGCGGCATCAACGGGTGCCGCCAGCGCGGCGCCGTCCAGATCATGAGTGATAAGCGGAGTAAACATCGATGGCTCCTAATGGCTGGAATAGCAGGTGGTGTGGGCGGCGCGGAAGCGGCAGTGCTCGCGCATGCGGCAGATATTGCAGGTGGGGCGGCTCTGGGCGTCGTGGACCTCGCCGTCGAACAGACCGATCACTGCGGTCACGCTCTTGGTGGGCATGAGCAGGCTGGTGGGAGTGACGGTAAGTCCAATGAGGCGCGTGGCGTTGAGTGCATCCACGATCGAGCGCTGGGCCGAGAGCGGGCAGTCGCCATAGCCGGGACTGAAGCGCCAGTTGCCGGCGAGCCCGTGTGCAGCGGCAGCGGCCTTGACCTGTTGGTCCATCTGCTCGACGGCGGCCTCCACATAGGCAGAGCACGCGGCATCGAGCACGGCTCCCTCTAGGGGCTGCTGGGCTCCCGTGGTGCGCAGACGACGTTCGGCGTCCATGCCGAGGGTGCATGCCATGAGCGCGGCAAAGCGGGCATCTTTGAGGTGGCGATAGATATCGCGACCGCGCAGCTCAACGTTGGTGCCGACCAAGCGAATGCAAGGGTCGCCCTGTTCATCGGCTCCCGTGGCATCGATGGCAAATATGCGGCGCACGCCGCGGGGCTCAATGTCCAGCTCCAGACGCTCAACGACAAGTTCAATACGCTGCGACAGCTCGGGCTCGATCTGCTGGCCGCCGTAACCCAGATACCGCAGCATCTCGGCACGGTCGACACGGGGATGGTGCGCAGCATCGACACGGTAAAGCGCCGGCGACGCAAGGTCGGCCGGCACTTCGACAGCGGTTGTATCGATGTGCGGTTTTTCCATTACCCCAGGCGCTCCATAATGGTCGCGGCGATCGCAGGACGGTTCATAGTGTACAGGTGCAGGCCGTCGGCGCCGTGCTCCTTGAGGTCGCAAAGCTGGCGGGCGGCATAATCTACACCGGCTGCCTGCAGGCTCTCGGGGTCGTTCTCGTACTTGGCGAGAATCTTGATGACGGGGGAGGGCAGCGACGCGCCGCACATAAAGACCATGCGGCTGATCTGCGACTTGCCCATAAACGGCATGATGCCCGCGGTAATGGGCACGGTGATGCCGGCCTTGTCGGCAAGCTCGCGAAAACGGTAGAAGCACTCGTTATCAAAGAAGAGCTGTGTCACAAAGAAGCTCGCGCCGGCGTCCTGTTTTTGCTTGAGGTGTTCGACCGAGAGGTTGAGATCCTCACAGGCAATGTGGCCCTCGGGGTAGGCTGCGGCGCCCACGCAAAAGCCGGCGTCGACGAGCTCGGGGATGAGGTCGCGGGCGTAGGCGTAGTCGGAGGCGGGCTTGTCGTCCTCGGTCGCGCCGGCAGGGAGATCGCCACGCAGGGCCAGAATGTTTTCAACGCCGGCGGTGCGATACTCGTCGATCTTGGCGGCGATGTCGGCGTGGGTGCGGCCCACGCAGGTGAGGTGTGCCACCGAGGGCGTGTCGAATTCGCTCGAAATCATATGCGCGATGGGGGCGGTGGTGGCACCGTTGCCCGAGCCGCCGGCCGAGCAGGTGACCGAGACAAAGCTCGGCGAAAGCTTGCACAGATTGCCTGCCACTTCGCGAGCCGTGTCGAGGGTGAGCTCGCCCTTGGGCGGGAACATCTCAAACGAAACGGGCGCGGTACCCTGGGATGCTGCCTGCTTAAAAACCTCGTCGACGCGCATATCGTGCTCCTCTAGATACGTAATAGTGTGATGTGTTGTAAGGATTCTACAGCACCACTGTGTCACGGTGGAGTTTCACTCGTTATTCGGGGATACCAATCAAAGATGCCTTGCTATCGGCTTTCTCTATAACAGAGCGGCTAATCTAGGCACGGACTATAAAGACTGGTATCTGATGCAAAATACCAGTTAATAGAGCTCAATCCCAAATTGACTACCCTTAAACCATGGGGAGAGGTCTGCAATTTATGCAGTTGATTGGCTGTTGAGGGTGGCAACGCCGCCTCGATAGGGTAACCTCATTGATTGGTTTCGCGACAGCAACATAACGGTAATGTCGCGGAAACACGGCGAGTCTAAGCTATGACTCGTTCGTTAGTAATCAACACCGCTTCTCACGCGGTGCCGATACGAAGGGAGTTCCGTATGGCCGAACTTACTGACCGCTTCGGGACCATGGTGTTCTCTGAGGAAGTCATGAAGGACTACCTCCCCAAGGACATTTGGAAGCGCCTTGCTGCAACCCTCGAGGGCGGTGAGCCGCTCGACCTGGATGTGGCCAACGCCGTTGCCCATGCCATGAAGGTCTGGGCCATCTCCAAGGGCGCGACGCACTACGCGCACTGGTTCCAGCCTCTTTCGGGCATTACTTCCGAGAAGCACGACAGCTTCTTGGAGCCCAACCACGACGGCACCGCCATTACCAAGTTTACGGGCAAGAACCTCATCCAGGGCGAGCCGGACGCCTCCAGCTTCCCCAACGGCGGCCTGCGTGCCACCTTCGAGGCCCGTGGCTACACCGCTTGGGATCCCACCAGCCCCGCCTTTATCAAGGACGATGTCCTGTGCATCCCCACGGCTTTCTGCTCCTACACGGGCGAGGCCCTGGACAAGAAGACCCCGCTGCTGCGCTCCATGACCGCGCTCTCGCGTGAGTCTAAGCGCGTTTTGGCGCTGTTTGGCAAGACTCCCAAGAAGGTCGTTCCTTCCGTGGGCGACGAGCAGGAGTACTTCCTGATCAAGAAGGACGCCTATCGCAAGCGCAAGGACCTGGTCATCACCGGTCGCACCCTCTTTGGTGCTGCTCCCTGCAAGGGCCAGGAGCTCGAGGAGCACTACTTTGGCGCTATCCGCCCCACCGTCTCGGCCTATATGAAGGATCTGGACGATGAGCTGTGGGCGCTTGGCATTCCCGCCAAGACCAAGCACAACGAGGTTGCTCCCTGCCAGCATGAGCTTGCCCCCGTCTATGGCGAAGTCAACGAGGCCATCGACCAGAATCTGGTCATGATGGAGAAGATGAAGCTCATCGCCTCCCGCCATGACTTGGTCTGCCTGCTGCACGAGAAGCCCTTTGAGGGCATCAATGGTTCGGGCAAGCACAACAACTGGTCGCTTGGCACCGAGTCCGAGAATCTGCTCGATCCGGGCGACACTCCGCTCGACAACCTGCAGTTCATCGTCTTCCTCACCGCGGTGATCGAGGCCGTCGATAACTATCAGGAGCTCCTGCGTGCCTCCGTTGCCTCGGCCGGCAACGATCATCGTCTGGGCGCCAACGAGGCTCCTCCGGCGATTATGTCCATCTTCCTGGGCGACCAGCTTACCGAGGTCGTCGAGAAGATCATCGATGGCAAGGCTTCCGTCCATGCCACGCGCGGCGTGCTCGACCTGGGCGCCGATACCCTGCCCAAGCTGATGCAGGACAACACCGACCGCAACCGCACCTCCCCGTTCGCCTTCACCGGCAATAAGTTCGAGTTCCGTGCCTGCGGCTCCGAGCAGAACGTCTCCGACTCCAACCTCGTGCTCGATGCCGCCGTGGCCAAGTCGCTCAAGTCCTTCGCCGACGCACTCGAGGGTACGCCCGAGGATGAGTTCCAGGACGCTGCGCTCGAGTACTGCAAGAAGGTCCTGACCGACCACCAGCGCATCCTCTTTTCCGGCGATGGCTACTCCGACGAGTGGCCCGTCGAGGCCGAGAAGCGCGGCCTTGCCAACAACAAGACCACGGCCGATGCCCTGCCCGCCTTTGTTTCCGATAAGGCTATCGCGCTCTTTGAGGAGACGGGCGTCCTGACCAAGGCCGAGGCTCAGTGCCGCTACGACTGCAAGCTCGAGAAGTACAACAAGCTCATGAACATCGAGGCTACCACGATGGTTCGCGAGGCGCGTCGTACCTATCGCCCGGTCATTACCGCCTATGCCACCAAGGTCGCTAAGGGCCTTGAGACTATCCGCGCCGCCGGCGCCGAGGCCGCCATGCAGTGTGAGCAGAATACGCTCAACAAGCTTTGCAACGGCATCACCACCATCAACGACTCCATCAAGGCGCTCGACGCCGTGCATCAGAAGGCCGAGGGCCTCGATGGTCGGGAGCAGGCCAACGTCTACGCGCACGAGGTCGTTCCCGCTATGGATGCGCTGCGTGCTGCCGTGGATGCCATGGAGGAGATCGTGGCCGCCGACTACTGGCCGGTCCCGACCTACGACGACATCCTGTTCTACGTGTAGAGCGTAACTGACATATCGTCACGGTATTGAGCCGGGGTCCGCATCATGCGGGCCCCGGTTTTTGTTTGCGAAGGACGCTTTGAAGCCCGTTTTGCCGCCGATTCGCCTAGGTATAAAGGGTTGTGGGCAAAAAACGTCAAATATGAGTACTGTCACAAGTCCTGTAGCATTATTTATTTGCAAAATATGCAGTGTTACGCAACATATGTCCAAGTACTTAGCCGATAAACGTCTGCAATTCTTCCGCCGTAGGACACCTGACGTCTAAATCGATTTCTGAAGGCATGAAATCGCTGTTACTAAATCGGTAACAGTACTCATATTTGCCATTTTTTGCCCATGGTCCATCGGAAGATGCCGGGATCCGCACCCTGCCGGGTCCGAATCCCGGCATATCGGTAGCAAAAAGCCCGCTACCGAATTGGTAACGGGCTTCACATTTCAAATGGTGCACCGTTTGCGCATCTCCTCGAACCGAGGTGTGCGCAATCGGCACGATTATCTTCGTTAGGATACCACGAGCGGCCTAGGAAACAACCAGGCGCATGCCGGGATAGATCAGGTTCGGGTTTGAGATGCCGTTCTTGGCGGCGAGATCCTGATAGGTCGTGCCGTACTTGGCGGCGATAGCTGAAAGCGTGTCACCGCTCTGCACCACGTACACCTGCTCGGTTTCGGCCTGCCCGTTGATGACCGCCATAACCTCGTCGTAGCGCGGCCCCAAAACAGCCTTGCGGCGGCTGCCGTTGCCGTAATCGCCCGCCCAGGTCTCAGCGGCCAGATCCTCGGCGGATGCCGTGAGAATGTGGTTCACGAGCGACTGCACCTCCTGGTAGCGGTCGCCCAGCGCGTACTTGCGGTCGTCGCCGTCTCCGAGCTCGCCAGCGAGCACCTTCGCCGCGAGGTCTGCTGCAGGCGTCTCGTCGATGCCGTGGATAAGCGAGTCGGGATCGCCGTTGGAGCCGCCCACCATGGCCTCCCACTCCGCGCGGGAGATATAGCACTTGTTGATGTCGAGGTTGCCCGCCCAGCCGTCCAAGCGCCCGCATGAGGAGTACTGGCGGATGGCGCAGTCGTATGCGCCCTCGTTCCAAGGTGCGTCCTGGTAGCCCGTGGCGTTCATGTCGGCGTACTGCGCCACCCACGTCTTAGCATCGGTGAGGCCCCACGGGAACACGCTCTTGGATGCGTAGATACCGATGCGATCCACGCTCACGCCAAGAAGCTCGGCCAGGCGCTCGGCCATGGCCTTGAGGTAGGACGTGTCGCCCCATGCCTTGTTGCCCCGCTCTTCCCAGTCGATGAAGAACGCGGCCTTGCCGACGTAGCCCTTGCAGCGCTCATAGAAGTACTCGGCCTCCGCCTCGGCATCACCTCCGTTGACGTAGTGGTACACGCCGACGAGCTTGCCAAGACCGATCGCCTGCTGAATCTGGCGGTCGCAGTCGGGCGACACGTAGCGCGTGCCCTCGGTAGCCTTGCAGATAACGAAGTCGAACGGGACAGCCGCGAGGTTGATGCCGTTCTGCCAATTGCTGATGTCGATTCCGTTCATTCTATTCAGCGCTCCCTATCGCTATGAAATAAGCCCAATCAACTTGTTCGTACTGCTCGCGGCTCAGCCGCACCACGCCCTCGTAGGGGTCGTGGAAGGTCGCCGCCTCGCCGTCCCACCCGCAAAGCAGGACGATGTGCCCGCCGTAGCTCTTGCCGCCTTCGCGGAGCTGGCCAGTTAGGCTGCAAAACACCATCCAGCCGCCAGCCGCCTCGTCCAAGGCGTCATCGGCGTTGTCGTGGATAGGCGTGTAGCCCAAAGCCTGGTCGTTCGCGTTCATCCAACGGCAGAACTTCTCCATGTCGTTCATGCCGTCCGTGAGGCACGATTCGCCAACGAAGCCCAGCATCTGCGCCGGCGTGCATGCCTGTCCGTAGAGCCATTCCCACGCCATGGCCGCGCAGGTGAGGCCGCAGCCGGCAGCAGCCAGGTCTTCGCCCGCATACGAAAGCCCGCCCCAGCGCTCGTCTGCTTGGAGGTAGACGGGCACCTCGGCGGGCTTGTCGAGCGGCTTGTCGTAGATGACGGGCGAAGGCTCTTCCTTCGGCACCTTCGGCACGTTAGAGGCTATAAGCGCCACGTCGGCGAAGGCGGCGAGCAAAGCAAGCAGCGAGATGGCGGCGGCGATGCGCACGAGGCGCTTGCCGCCCATTCCTAGTCGTCCTTCTTCGGAGTGCCCATGGCAAGCAGCGCGTCGAGCCACTTGTCTGTCACGCCGACCGCCTTGAAGGCTGCATATGCCACCTGCACGCCGCCTACCGCGGCGAAGATGGACGTAACCCACGCCGTGGGGTCAGTCGGCATACCACCGGCCATGGCCGTCAATGCGCCGCACAGCGCCGATACTGCGATGGCCGTCCAGCGGGCGACATTGCTGGTCATCGCCTTCGTCTTGATAGCCTGCACGATATAGGGCACCACGAGGACGGTCAGCACCGTGAGTCCTGCCTGTATATCAGTCATCTCTATCTCCCTGTCTCCTTGTTGTACATGAGGTCGACTCGGTCGTAGATATGGTCGACCTTCTCGGCCATGCCCTGGCTACGCGCCTGGCTGTGGACCAAGTCCGCGTGGAGGACGTCATTTGACGCGACAACCGACTCCATGAGCGTTTTCATTCCTTCAATCAGGGTGTTGCTGCGCTCCATCTGGGCGGCGATGCGCCCCTCCATTTGGGACCGCTCGCGGTCGCGCTGCGCCCTCTCGTCGACTTCGGCCTGCTTGCGCTCCTCGCGCTTCAGGTCGAGCTCGCCCTTCCGCTGGTTTTGGCGTTTGTACTCCTCAAGAAATTGTCTCCCGAAGTAGAACGCAACGAGCGTCAGGAGCACGCCGCCAAGCCAAGCCGGTCCGTAAGGCGCAAAAAGCTTGAGCACTTCCATCCTGGGCGCCCTCCTTCCGCCTATTCGGCCGTGTACTCCTCGCCGGTGATTTCCTTGTACTCGTCGGCGGTGATCCATTTGCACTCGACAGCCTTGTAGACGCGCGCCTTGCTCCAAAGGTCTTTGTCGTAGTACTTCTTGACCTTCGCGAAGTGCTTGGAATGCTCAACGGTTTTCTTCGTAGCCATTACTGGTCACCTCCCACGGTCATGAGCAGGTAGTCGATGTTCGCCGTGTTGGTCTCGGTCTGCGTCGGCTGGGACGCCTGCTCGCGCATCTGTTCGAGCAGCGCCGGGAGGTCGGGCACCTCGCCGTTGGCGTAGGCGGCGAGCGCGGAGGTGTAGGCGAGCTTTCGCGCCTTCCGCTCCACGTACTCGTCATCGTCGATAACGCCCGCGTCGTGCGCCGCGTCGGGGTCGCCGATCTGCGACAGCAAGTCGCGCAGGGCGTTGACCTCGGCCAGGGTGCCGTCTCGAAGCTCGTCGGGGCGCGGCATGTCTTCCTCAGTGTCCATGCGGACTCCTTCCTTATCGGGGAATGTGCCGCCATCGTATTAGCGCCGTGAGATTGCCTGGCCGTTTGGGCGGGCGCGAAGAAAGAAGGCGCGCCGCAGCACGCCTTCGCTGTCTTGGTTATTTCGTTTTCGACCCGTCTAGGCCGCCGTTTTGAGTTGCCGCCCTTCCGCTATGGCGAGGGCGTTCCGCCCGAATCGTCTCTCGGGCTTGATTGCATTGAGCAACCCCCCCCCGCGAGATTTTCGAACAGGATGCGGTACAGCGCGTCCATGGCCAGCACGCTGCGGTGCGCGTCCAAGTGAGCCATGCCGCCGCGCCAGCTCTGGTAGCTCTGCTGCACCTGCTCGGGCGTCATGACCCCCTCGGCCACCATGCGCGCCATCTTCTTCAGCTTGCGTCGCTCGCGCGTGATGGAGTCGCGGCACGGCTTCATGACGATGCGGCCCGTTTCGGTGTAGAAGATGCGCTTCTTCAGCCACGTGAAGCCGCGCGTCAGCTTCACCACGCGGGTCTTGCGCGGGTTCAGCGCGATGCCGAGCTTCGCGCACTCGTGCTCTATCAGCAGAAGGCACACTTGCAGGTACTCCTTGGACTCGTGGATCAGGTAGAAGTCGTCCATGTAGCGCCCGTAGGCCTCGGGGCGCAGCATCTCGGCCACGTAGTGGTCGATGCGGTTGGGGTGCGCCACCGCGCATATCTGGTTTGGCTCGCTGCCCAGGCCCAGGCCGACCTCGCCCTGCGCGTCTATCAGGCGGTGCTCAAGGGCGACCACGCGCGGGTCGAGCAGCGCGTCGGCCACCTGCCGCTTGACCGGCTCGTGGGCAATGCGCGCGAAGTAGTCGGAGAAGTCGCCCAGCAGTATGTAGCCCTCGCGCCCATGCCGCCGCCAGTGGTCGGCCAGGTGGCGCTTGAGCAGCTTAAGGGCGTAGTCGGTGCCGCGCCCCTTGATGTTGGCGGAGTTCGCGGATACGAGCGTGGGGACTATCGCGGGCACGAGGGCGTTCTGGGACAGCGACTTCTGCACCACGCGCTCGGGGAAGTGCACTGCACTGATGTGGCGCAGCTTGCCGCGCTCCCACAGGTCGAAGCGGATGAAACCCCGGCATATGTCGCGGCCCTCCAAAAGGTCTTGGCGCGATTTCACGGCGTTTCGCAGGTAGTCCTTCATGTACCGCTGCGTCGAGGCCTTCCACATGACGCCACGCGCGGCCTGCTTGGAAGCCTTGCACAGGCTGTTGAGGTCGGCCACCGTCTCAAGGGTGCACGCCTTGACGCGCTCGGCCTTGGCCCTGGCGCGCTTCTCCTCGCGACGCTTCCGGCGTGCGGCCCGCCTTTGCTCCGAGTTCATAGAAGGCACCCCGCACGGCTTGCAATGTGGCTCTGACAGCCGCTTGAGGTATGGCCATGAAACGCGGCGAAGCCACGGAGCGCCGCGCCATGCAAGCAGCGTCCGGCCACCCTCGCGGGGTGCGTATTTACGGGCTCGCGCCCGATGGTCGCGCCCTCCTTCCTCTCCGCGCTCTGCTTTCGGCCCGCTGGCCTACTCGGTCTGGCAGTAAGGGAATCCGGGGCGGGGGCGAACCCAGGTGTTCGTCGCCGAATTGTAGTTGGCATTGCCGTTGTTGTTGACGTAGCACACGTTGGACGAGGAGCCACCCATGACGGAACGCAGCCACCAATTGTACCGATATACAAGGCGGGACCGCCGCCCATTATAACGAACGCAGGCGCTCTAGCTCGGCCTCGGCCTCGGCTATGCGCTCGTCGGTCGTCTTCTTGCCGGTGACGCGTACGTTCTTGCGCGCGCCCTTGAGCAGTTTGATCTCCTCCTCGACCATGCCCGCCAGCGCCTCGAAGCGGTTGGCGTTCACGGGCAGGCCGATGTCCATGAGGCACTGCATGTCGAGCATCAGCTGCTCGCAGTCGGCTATCGCCAGCGTCAGGTAACGCTTGCGCTCAAGTGCGTTGAACGAACTGTTGGGGTAGAAGCAGTCGGCGCGGTTGACGTTGTATACGATGCTGCGCGCGGTCTCCACCGTGGGGACTGCGTTCAGCAGCCTGTAGGCTTTCGGCACGACCGACGAGGAGGCCATGAGCTTGTTGACCTCCACGCGGATGGCGATGGCCTGCGTGAAGAACTTGTACTCGGACACCTCGCGGTTTCGCTGGTAGACGCCGCTCATGGCACCTCCCGGAAATAGTGGCGAAAAAAACGGCCCGCTGCGCGGGCAGGGATGCGACCGCCTTGCGCGGTCGCATCGAAAGAGAAGTATAGAGCACTCGGCTGGCTAGCCGACGAGGAAGCCGGGGCGGGGGCGAACCCAGGTGGTCGTCGCCGAATGGTAGTTGGCATTGCCGCCGTTGTCGACGCAGCACACGTCGGACGAGGAGCCACCCATGACGGAACGCAGCCACCAAATGCACCGAGTTCCGTTCAAGCGGTGCGCGGTATCGCGGAACAGGTCGAACTGGCAGTCGAAGCCCACGCTGTAGCCCTTGGTGCCCCACACTGGGCAGCCGTACACCTCCATCTCGGAGGGCGACCACACCTTGCCGATGTCCTGCCAGCTCCAGCTGTTGGAGTCGCTGAGCGCGCCGCTCGCGCTGTAACGCTCCTCAAGCAGCACGCGCTGGGTGAGCAGGTACTTGGTCAGCCCCTCGGGCAGGCACGCCTCGAACAGCTTCTCCCACGCCTTGAGGTTGCTGTTCAGGTACGGGTTCTTCACGTCTGCGGTGCCCTGGTTGGTGTTCGCAGTGTTCCACATCAGGTAGCTGTCGTTGGCCACGCCGGTGACGGTCTTGGCCACGGCGACGGGCGCGGACGCGATGAACGCGATGTGGTGGCCCTTGGCGCTGTTGCCGCACTGGTAGTACGGGTCGAAGTGCGCAAGCAGGAAGCGCACGGACTGCTGGGCCGCCACGTTTGACGCGCTCACGAGCGGCACGTCGATGTAGTCGCCGACGCGCAGCCCAGCGAAGTTGCCGGCGGCGATGCGCTTGTGCAGGGCGTCGTACACCGTACCGCTGCCGATCTCCCCGGCAAGGATGGTGGCGATGCTCTGCCCGCCGTACTTGCCGATGAGGCTCTGGCGGTTGTACTCCGCGTTGTTGAGCGCCAGCTGGGCGTTCTCTCGGGCCGTGCCGTCGATGAGCGTGTAGGTTTGCCCGTCAATGCCGAAGCGCTCTGCGTTCACTGTTGCCATTTGAGTTTCCTTTCTATGCGAGCACGATGGTCGTGCCTGATACCGAGCAGGTGGAGCCGAGCGTGACGGTTCCGTTGCTTATTGACGCCTTCGCCGACGGGGCGTAGACGGTGCCGCCCATGAAGAAGAACTTGCCCGTGGCGTTCGCGAGCATCGAGGCCAGCTTCTCGTTCTGGCTGCGCAGGTCTGCGATGTCGGAATCGCCGACGCTGCCATGGGCGATCGAGTTGGCGATCTGTAGGGCCTGGTTTGCCGCCGCGTCGGCGCGCGAGGCCGCGCCACTGGCGGCAGCTGCGGCGTTCGACGAGGCCTGTTGGTCTGCGATGTGCTCGTCATGGCGTTTCAACTCGGCCGTCTTTCTGGCGGCCTCGTTGCTTTCGCGCGTCGATTCGGCAGACTTGCGGGCGCTCTCGGCGCTTGCTCGCGAGGACTCGGCCGTTTTGCGGGCGTTCTCGCTGTTGACGCGGGCCACTTCGTTGTTGGCGCGGTTCACCTCTGCGTTGAGGCGCGGGGTCTCGTTCGAAGCCCTTGTTTTCTCGGCCGAAACCCGCTTTTCCTCGGCGGCGTTGGCGTTGTCCATGGCCGTCTTGCAGTTCGCTGCGGCCTCTTGCGCCGCTTCCGCCGAATCCATGGCGATGGTCGATGCAATGTAGTAGATCTTGCCGTCGATCGTGCGCACCCTATCGACGTTCCCGTTGGCGTCGAGCATTAGGGCGGCGTATTGGGTCGTTTCTGCCATCAATACCTCCCTTACTTGGCTATTAGGCCCGTGACGATAGCCTGCGGGCCGATGGTCTCGACGATGCAACGGTCGCCCGCCTTGGCCGCCGAGCATGCCGTGGTCATCGGAAGCCCCGAGAGCGTCGTGCCGGATATGGCGACCGCGAGCGTCGCGCCCGAGACGGACTTCACGGTGCCGAAGCCCACGGAGTACCCCGAGCCGCCTTGCGGCGAGAACAGGGCGGCGAGCTGTTCGCCCGCGTCGGCTATGGTGCTAGCGTTCAAATCGCCTCATCTCCAATTCCATCGGGCATCCTCCCACGAGGGTGAGAGTCTGCTTACGTATCGCGAAGTTCCCGAAGATGCCGGCGCTCGGCCAGCGAACCTCGATGGCGTCGGAAACGCCCACGGGCGCGTAGACGTGCGTCACCTTCAGGCGGTGGATCGCGGATTGCTGGGTGCGCAGGAGGGTCGCCGCCTCGGCGTTGGCGTTGGACTGCCGCTCAGCCGCCGTGGAGCCTGCCGGAAGCTCGCTCTTCGTGTACTTGGCCGACTTGCGCCAACCGCGCGTGACGGTCGAGTACTGGCTGTTGGGGTCGGAGTCGATTGCCGTGCCCCTTATGCTTTCGTCGGATGTCGAGTAATCGACGTGCACGACGTTCGCCACGCCCGATTTGTCCAGCTCCTCGGTGCCGCCGTCCTCGAAACGCGCCCACTTGCCCTCTTCCA
Source organism: Collinsella sp. (assembly GCA_048485235.1). GTDB lineage: Bacteria > Actinomycetota > Coriobacteriia > Coriobacteriales > Coriobacteriaceae > Collinsella. The sequence continues at coordinate 54,301 of DBFWCI010000040.1, read as the reverse complement.
TGACCATCGCTGGCGCGCGCTTGTCAGGCTCGACGTAGCGGCGCAGCAGCACGCGCCCCATCGGGTCGCACGACGCCGAGCTGAAGCCCGCCGCATCGAGAAGGGCGTTTACGGCCTTCAGGCGGGTGGCGTAGTTGCTCTCCCCGTTGCCGATTGCCCCGATAACCCAAGTGGTCGTTAGCGTGAAGTCGGACGGGTCGGCGATAACCTCAAGGCCGACCTCGCGCAGGAGCTTCGCCGCCTCGCCGACGGCGTTGCTGCCAGCCGCAAGCGAGCGCGGGGCGTCGAACTCGTCTTCCGCAACCTCGGACAAGCGGCCTGATAGGTCTGCTTCAGACGAGTTGTAGCCAGTTGAACGCTTTGGCGTCGATACGACGAACGTACCAAGCGGCTCCGACACCGTTGTGTCGTCCGGGAACGTGGCATCGAGGTAGATGCGCAGGAGGTCACTACCGAGGTCGAGCGTTCCGAGGTAGTCGATCTTGCCCGTCTCGTAGCTGGTGTCCTGGTTTCGCTCGATGCTCCCGCCGTTTCGGATGTTGCGCAGTCGCTCGACATCGAGGCCGGTCTTTCGGTCAACGCGCATAAAGCGGTACGAGGCCGCGAATCGCTTTTTCCAATCAGGCATTGCTCGGCTCCTCGAACACATCGTGCTCGACCTTCGCCGATGCCGACCAAAGCCCCGCAGATTTAAGCGACTCGCTGAACGTCATCGCGCCGAACGCACGCTCACCGGCGAGGCCGCGCCACCAGCCCTGCCACTGTGTGCGCATGATCTTGCGGAACAGGTCGTGCCCGTCTCGCTCAAGCAGGCAAGAGGCCGATGTCGCAAGGTCTGCCTCATCGAGCGCATACGACTGCGGAAGCCCACCGTTTTCCCCGCCGTCGGCGAAATGGAAGCTGTTGAAGCTTCGCGCCGCAGATGTCGAGTATTTGGCGTCAAGCTCCATCTTGAGCAGCGTCGAGGCATCCTGGCCGAAGTTGAGCGCCATGCACTCGGCGTGCAGGTTCGCCTTGGCCTCGGCGTAGGAAGACGTTCCGTTCTCCGCAGTGCCAGTTGCGCGGTACTTGAAGTCGGCGTTGAGCGGCGGCACGTGGTCGATGGTTTCCTGGGCATCGAGCAGGCTCGACGTGAGAATGTGGTCGCCCTCGTCCAGCACGCGCTCGACCACGAAGCCGACGCATTTCGACGCGTCGCCAAGCACCAGTTCGTCGCCGTCGCACGTGATCGTACCGAGCATGGGTATCTCGCCCGTGTCCTCGTCGTAGGCCATCGGGCCTATGATCGTCGTCTCCTCGACGTTGTAGGCGGAAACGCCGTTCTCCACCTTCACGTGGCACGTGAGGTCATCGCCGTACGTCACGGTGATTACGGGGGTTGCCGGCTCCGCCCAGTGCGTCTTGAACCGGCGCGTGGCCGTTTTCGACAGGCCCGAGCCGCCCGTCACCGTCAAGGTGAGCAGGTAGGCGATTCCGTTCTTGATGGTCGTGTAGCTGCCAAGCTCAACGGGCTTCATGCTCGTCACGTCGGCCGTGGCTATCGTCGCTCCGCCGACCTCGGAAAGCGTCAGCGTGGCATCGGCTATCCCTGTCTCGTCGGAGGCCGATACCTGAACGGTCATCGGCACGGAGTCGATGAGCACGCCGTCGGTCGCAGGCGAGGCAACCCAGCACGACGGGTAATCGGCGACCACGAACGGCACGTAGTCAGACCACGCGCCCCAATCGGCGTGCAGGCCCTTGGTGCGAACGCGCGCCCTCCAGCTGCCCTTGGCGAGCGACTTCTTAATGCTCTTCGCCGTGGTGACGCTTTCGGTGATCGCGCTCGGGCCGCTGAACTCGACCTGCGCGGCGGTCTGCTGCGAGCCGTCCGGATGGTTCGGAACCCACGACACCGCCGCCTGGCTTCCGGTGGCCACCACGGTCGGCGCGGTGACCTTCGGGGCGAGCGGCGGCGTGATGGTGGTTACCGAGTTCGACTTCACCCACGCCGAGGCGAGCGAACCGCGCTTCGCCTGAACGCGGTAGACAACCGTTCCGGCTGGCGCGGCCTTGTCGTGCAGGTCGAGCCATGCGGGGTCTTCGCCCTCGGTGGTCGTCGTTATGTCCGCCCACGTCGAGCCGCCGTCGACAGATCGCTGGACGCCCCACGCGTTTGCGTACGCCGCAGCGCCGTACACGCGCAGGGTCACCTCGGTAGCGCCGGCCTTCACGGCCTCAACGCGCGACGGCGCGTTGGGCGTGGTGTAGGTCGTGCCAACCGACGCGTGAACGGAGTTGCCGCCGGGGCCGTGCGCGCACAGGCGGTACTCGTACTTGTGCCCGGCCTTGGTCGAGTTGTCCGTGTAGTTCTGGACGTCCCACGAAACGTCGGCGATGTTCACCCATGAGCCATCGTCGGTGCGGCGGTCAACGTAGACTCCCGCCCACGGGTAGGCACCGTCCATTCCCGTGTAATCGACGTCCCAGGTTATCTTCTGCGACGTGTCGGACACGCGCTGCAGCTTGCAGTTCTTGGGCGGATGCGGCTGCGAGTAGCCGCGCTGCGGCACCCATGCGTACACGGTCGCCCACGCGTCGCCGCCGGCAGAGCCGTAGTAGTTGTTGTACGTCTTGCCGTAGACATGCACCTGCACCGGGCAGTTCCAGCCGCTCGCGCCGCGCGGCACGTCCACGTCAAATGTCACCGCGTCGCGCGTCGCCCAGTTGCCGTAGTTGTTCAGCACGACGTCGCGCGAGCTGCGCACCGAGCCGTTCACCACGACGTCGTAGTGCGTTCCGTACTCGGCGGCGTACTTGTCGTCGATCGCTGCGGTGACTCGCAGGCGAGTCGTGGTGTCGTTGACGTTCCACTGGCTGTCAACGGAGATGTAGCCGCGATACCAGCGGTTGCGGCCCGCGATCTGAATCTCCCTTGTGTGCTCTCCCACGGGCTACCTCCTCGCTGTGGATGAGCGGCGGGCTGCGGCAACCAAGGTGTCGATGGCGTCGGCCACCGCCACGTCTGCGTTCGCCGTAGCTCCGTCGATTGACAGGTAATAGGTGTCGCCACCGGAAACCGAGCCGACGGCTGCCGCCGCCCCGGTCTCGTAGGTGACGCTGTTTCCGCCGAACGACATGCTCAGGTCGTCGGCGAAGCCCGATACGGTGGCCTTCACGCCCTCGAAGCGCTTCTTCAGGCCCGTTTCGAGGGATTGCATGATCCATCCGCCGTTCGGGATGAGCAGGCGCAAGTCCTTGCGCTTCGGGCCTTTGAGGCTGGCGATCTTGCCCGCGATGCCGGAAACGAAGTCGTACACGCCGCCGATGCTCGACTTGATGCCGTTGAGCAGGCCGCTGACGATGGAGCTGCCGGCGCTGTAGAGCAGGGAGCCGAGGTTCCCCAGCGCGCTCACGATTCGCCCGGGAATCGACGACACGAAGCTCACCACGGAGTTGATGCCGTTCGACACGCCGTTGCGGATGTTGCTCCACGCGTTGTTCAGGATGTTGCCGACCGCGTTCCATGCTGACGACCAGATGGATTGCACCGTGGACAGGCCGCCCGATATGAACGACTTCACGTTGTTGATGCCACCTTGCACGGCAGTCTTGATGCTGTTCCACGTGCTGGTCACCCAGTTGCCGATAGCGCCCCAAATCGAGTCCCACACGCTCTGGATGAGCGCGAGGCCGTTCTGTATGACCGCCTGGATGAGCGCAACGCCGCCGCTGATGACGTTCTGGATGATGCTCCACACGTTCGCTGCCAGCGATTGGATGGCGCTCCAAACGGAACCCCAGTCGCCGTTGATGACGCCCAAGACAATCGTGATGATGTCCTGGATCGCCTGCATGGCGGACGTCACGATGACCGAGATGTACGGCCAAACGGCGTCGATAACGCCCTGAATAGCGGTCATCGTCGATGTGATTATCTCGACCAAAACGGGAAGCACCGTGGAGACGACCGTCTGGATAAGCGTGCATGCGTCAGATATGACCTGCTGGATCAGCGGCATGTTGGCCGTTATGAGGTCGGTCACCTGCTGGATGATTGGGCAAACCGTCGTCGTGATGGCTAGCGCCACCTGGCCTACCGCGTCGATGATCGTTCCGATTACGGGAACGAGGCCCGATACGATCGAGGCGATGACCGGCGCGATTGCCGCAACCAGCCCGCCGATGGCGAGCGAGAAGCTGTTCACGACGATTACGGCGGCGGCGAAAAGCCCCTGAAGGGGTTCGGCCAAAGCCGTGAGGCTCTGGAACGCCGGGGTGAGCGATGACGCGATGCTCGAAGCGATGCCGACCATGGAGTTGCGGAACGCCTCGTTGGTTGCCATGCTGTAGGCGAAGATCGCCGCGAAGGCGGTGATTGCCGCGACAGCGACCGCAGCAGGCGCGGGAAGCTCCAGGAATCTAGTGGCAACGCCCTTCAGAGCCGGAACGATGCCGCCCGTAAGCGAGTTGGCAAGCGCGCCGAGCACGGGAATCTGCCCGATGAGGCCGCCAAGCGACACGGCGGCTAGGCCGGCCAAAGCGGCGGCGGCCACCTTGCCGCCCGTTCCGAGCTGCGAGAGGTCTACTCCCTGGATCTTCTCGGCCAGGCTGTCGAGGAACCCGCACACCTTCTCGACCGCGCCGCCTGTGCGCATCAAGTTGCCCTGCGCGTCGTATGTGACGCCCAGGAACTCGCCGAAGGCCACGGTGAGCGGCTTCAGCGCCGCACGGCACGAGTTCAGTACGCCTCGTATGGAGTTGAACACGGGGATGGCGGAGTCCTTGAGCGGAGTCATCCAATCCTGACCGATTTTCGAGAGCGCGGCCTTCATGTTCGCCATGGAGCCGGTGAAGGTCTCGTTCGCCGCCTTTGCCGAATCGCCGAACGCGGAATACATGGCGTCGGAGAAGGTTTGGAAGTCGATCTTGCCATCCGTGACCATCTTGGAAACCTCGTCGGAGGACTTGCCCAAGTAGGTCGACAGCGTTGATATTGCGTTGATACCTCGGTCGGTGAACTGCGCGACCTGCTCGCCTGAGAGCTTGCCGTTTGCGGCCACCTTGGCCCAAATCGAGGAGAGGTCGCCCAAGTCCTGGCCGAACGTGGCGGCTGTGCCCACGCAGCCGTTCAGAGCCTTTTCCATGTCGTTGCCAGCGGCGACGCCAGATGCGGCGAGCTGGGCGCACGCCTGCGCGGCGGTGTCGAAGCCGAACGCCGTTCCGTCAACTGATTGCTGGATTGTGCTGCAGAAGTCGCTCCATTCGAGCTTCATGCCCTTGAACATCGTCTGGGCCTTCTCGATGTTCAAGGCGCGGCTCATGCCGCCGGTGGCGGCGAGCGTGGTAACGCCTGCGGTAACCGTTCCGATGGCGTTGCCAATTGACTTCGCAACGCTGCCGAAGCTGTTCGCGAAGTATCCCGCCACCTGCGAGCCGACGCCCTTGGCCGTCTCGGTGAGGCCCTTGAGCTTCGATGCGGAGCCATCGACGCCCGAGTCGAAGTTCGAGCCGTCGTAGGTTCCCTTGGCGGAGAGAACGTAATCAGCCATTCAGCTTGCCTCCTCCCCAAGGCGTCCATGGCGGGTTCTTTCGGTGCTGCTCCTTCAGCGCGTCGATCTCCTCGTAGGTGAAGGAGTCCTCGCGGAAGGAGCCGTTACGCTTCTTCCAGAGCTTGTGGCGCTTCTTGGACAGGCAGTTGGCAACCGCCACTTGCACGGCGTCCTTGAAGAGGTTCGATTGGTCGACGGTCACGGTCTCAAGCTCTTTGCGCACGAACGCGAGCTGCACGGGCGTGTGCTGCGCGTACTGCTCGTAATCCCAACCGAGCCTGGCGGCGAAGAACGCGAAGTCGGCCTCCCTGCGGAACAGGGCGACGTCTTGCGCGGCTTCGCCGCTTTTCGGCTTGGCGGTGAAGTAGTCGAAGCCGGTGAGGCGCGTTAGGGCTAGTTCCCTGCGCCCTTGAATAAAAAAGCGCAGTCGCGCTGAAGCGCCATCATTACGGCCTGGAACACGACGGGGTAGCCGTTCGCGTCGATGAGCTTGTTCACGATCTCCTCGGCCTTCTGCGGCAGGAAGTAGCCGCCGCCCTGCACCTTCAGGCCGTAGCCTGCGATGGCCGCAAGCTCCTTGAAGGTGAACATGCCGTCGTTCTTGTAGAACGAGGCGATGATGGGCGTGTGGCGCTCCTCGTAGAGGTCGATGCGCTTGCGCGAGAATCGGATCTCGCAGACGTGGCCGCGCACGGTGAAGGTCTGCGGCTCCATGCTCTCGGGGTCTTGTTCAAGCTCGTTCACGATGTCTTCGGTTTCTGCGGCATCTGCGACGGAATCCTCAAGGAATGCGTCGAGTTCGGTGTCTTCTGCCATTGGTCAGGCTCCTTAGCTGTTGGAAACGGTGATGGTGGCTGCGGTGATCTGCTCCTCGGATGCGGTCTCGTAGAGCCACGGCTTGCCCGTGCCCTGGAACTCCATGGAGTAGGTGGCGTTGTCGTCGTTCGGCGCCTCGAAGCTGTCGGAGGACACGAGCGCGAGGCCCATGCGCAGCGGAACGTACTTGGTGTTCGCGCTCGTGCGGATGCGCTTGCAGACCTTCAGGCACAGGTACTCGCCCTCGGCAAGCGCCTTGGCGACGGTCTTCGTGGCGGAGTCGTCGGGCGAGTACAGGCCGTCGATGGATGCGTCCCAGCTCTTGGAGCTGGCGAACTTGAGCGTCCAGCCGCCGATGGCGTCGTCCTTGGTCGCGGCCTCCGTGTTGTCCTGGCTCATGTTGAATTTGAGTCCCTGCTGGCCGCTCACGGCGAGCAGCTCGGTGCCGGTCTTGTCGGTAACGAGGGCAACGATGTCGTTGCCGCTGAGGGCCTTGGCGGTTGCTGCGTCGAAGTCGCAGCCGATGAGGTTGGTGTCCTGCTGAGCAGTAGACATCTCGGTTCCTTTCTAGTTCTTGACGCGGAGGCCGTAGCAGACGCGGAACGTGAACTCCGCGATGGCGTGGCCCTCGTCGGTCTCGTCTTTCTTGACGGTCTGCACGCCGTTGCAGGTCGTGCGGTAGAGGCTGAACGGTGCGGGAAGCTCGAAGCCCTCCATAAGCGCCTGCTCAAGCCGCTGAACCATGCCGAGCACCTTCGCGTTGCTGTATGGGCGCACGGGCTCGCTGATGCAGTGCACCCACACGGTGATGGCGTCGATGTACATGGTCTTGGTGTTCTCGGGCTGCGTAGGTTGCAGCTCTACGCTATAAAGCGGCGACTTGCGGTTCTCGGGGCTGTCGTAGCACGCGGTGCCGGTGCCCGCCTCGATGGCCTCGATGAGGCACCCGAGGAACACCGCGAGGCTTAATCGTTGGATCATCGCGCCCTCCCTAGAGCTTCCGTAGTTGGTCGATTAGGTCTTGTCTGAATATCGGCTTTTGCGCCTTGACGTTGCGCTGCAGGAATCGCTGCCCCTCCACGTATCCGCCGTTCACCGTGCGGTGGCCGTACTCGACGTGAGGCGCGTAGTCCTTCGCGTATCCGACGGTGTCGCCGGACTGCCCCAACGACATGCGCAGCTCGCCGTGTGGCCCACCAGGCCTGGTCTTCTCGGTAGATACGGGCGTTCCGCCGTCCGCTTTGCCACGGTTGTAGATTTGGGCCATGTTCTTCATGATCACGGCCTCGAACCTTACGTGCGAAAGGCGGTTGAGCTTTCCGGCAAGACCGTTCACGTCGCGTATCACGAGGCCCATGGCTTGCACCTCTTGACGCTCACGACGGTTGCGTCGCCGTCGGCCATGACGTTCTCGACCTCGTAAGAAGCCCCTTTGACCTCGACGCCGCAGACGTCGGCGAAGTCGGTTGCCGGGCGCTTGGTGAGCAAAGAGCGCGAAACGCTGTCGAAGGCGTTTCCCGTCTCGGCGCTGCGAGCCTTGTGGCTCGGGCCGAAGCGCACGAAGAAGTCGAACGCCTCGACGGTCGAGCAGACGGGGTTGTACAGCTCGTCGGTGCCCGTCTGTTCGCGCCTGAACGCCCTGGCCCTGTACCACTTCATCGGCGCGCCCCCATGAACTTGATGCCCTTTGGGCGGCACGCGTCGCGCAAGGCCTCGATGTCGCTCGAGTAGGCGGACAGCACGTCGTCGATGAACGAGTTCGACATGCTGCCGCCGTCGGACGCCGACTCGGAGGTGCTGCCCTCGTAGCCGCGCAGACGCAGGGCCTTCACCGCCGCATCGACGGCGATTGACTCGGCCAGGCGCGGAAGCTGCTCGACCTTGAGGCGGATGAGCAAACGGTCGGTGACCGTCTGGATCATCTCCTCGATGGCGGGGTCGTCGGGCATGGCCTCGTCTGGGAGGTATCGCGCCTTAACGCGGTCTACGAGCGCGGCCATGGGCTAGCCCTCCACGTGGTCGGAGGCCTCAAGGGCCTGCGTGGATGTCGTGTCGATGGTCGCGATGATGTGGCCGTAGACATTGGGCAGCACGGGGATGAACACGCCGGAGGCCTTCGTCCACGTGGCCACGGGGTCGGGGGTGTCCCAGCGGGTGCAGGTGACGAACTGCATCTGGCGCTTCTCGTCGAAAGCGCCGCCCTGCTCAAGCTCCTCGGGGGTGACGCCCCAAAGGCCCGTGCCCACGGAGCCGTCGTAGCCCACGGAGCACATGATGAACTTGTCCTCGGGGAAGAAGCGGCCCTGGGACACGCTGCCGCCCTCGGCCCCGATGATGCCGTAGCGCTCCTCGTCAACGGTCAGCGTGAGGCCGTTGAACTGCTGCGCGAGCAGGTTGTTCACCTGCGCCAGGCTGGGCAGGATGCCCGCGCCGTTGACGCCGAAGATGGCCTTCTGCACGGCGGCGTTGCGCTGGATAAGGGAGAACACCTTCTTGGAGGTGACGGCCACGGTCGGGGTCTGGCCCTTGCCCTGCGCGATGGTCACCCAGCCGTCGATGTCGCCCAGGATGTCGGCGTCGGCAACCGCCCACTTGGCCGTGACCTTCTGGTCCTCGGGCACGCCGAAGTCGATTTCCATAGAGACGTTGTTCTCGGCGATGACCATCTTGCCCGTGGTAAGCGCCTCGATCTTGGCCTTCTCGGCGCGGGTGACGACGGACTCGGCGGTGCGGGCGACGTCGTCGAAGACGTAGCGACGCACGGAGTCCATCTGCATGTCAAGGCCGCGAGTGATGCGGCGCAGGCGCTCGGAGAGGTTGATCTTCTCCTTGATGAGCAGGGACTCGGTGGTGACGCGCTCGAACGGCACGCGGGAACCGATGTGTGCCTCGGTGTCGAAGCCGTGGATCATGGCAACGGTGGGCAGGTTGCCGTTCTCGGCCAGGCGCGTGTACTCGGCCTCGATGTACTGCGTCTTGCGGTCGGGGAACAGGCGGGAGCCTGTGTAGCTGCGCTGGACGTTGAAGCCCTGCGAGAAGTCGAGCATGTCGCGCTCGGTGATGAGTTTAGAGATGAGACGCATGTTGCGCTGCTCCTTTCGTTAAACCAGGTAGAGGCCTGCGGCGGCGAGGTCTGCCTTCTTCGCCTTGGCCTCGGTGGATACCTTGTCGGCCTTGAGTCGGCCCTGGAAGATGACCGCAGCCGGGCACTTGTCGGTGTCGGTCATGTCGTAGTCCTCAAGGAACACGCCGAACTCGGACGTGCCCGTGAAGAGCGCGCCCGCCTTGATGAGCTTGCGGCCATCGACCTCCTCGGCCATGGCCTGCGTGGCGGTGCGGGTCTTCGCGACGATGCCCACCTCGGAATCGAGGATGCTCTGGGACTCGCCGTAGGTGAACGCCTTATTGAGCGCCATCTTTCTTTCCTCCGTTCATTCGGTTGCTGTAATCGGATGCGAACTTCGATGCGAACGACTGGCTGGGCTTGGTGCCCGCGCCGTCCTTCGGGGGCTGGCGCTTCAGCGCTTCCTGCACGGCGGCGTTGACCGCCTTGGGGAACAGCTCCTTGATCTTGGAGATGGCGGCGTTGGTGTCGTCGGCCTTCTCCGTGACGAACATGGACAGCAGCTCGTCGCCGAGGTCGATGCCTGCGGCCTTCAGCTCGGAGCGCGCGACGCCCATCTGCTCGGACAGGTTGATGCGGCGCTCAAGCTCGGCCTTCTCGCCCTGGGCCTTCTTCAGCTCGTACTGGGCGCGCTGAAGGTCGTTCATGCCCGCAAGCTTCTCGGCCTCGCTGCGCTTGTCGTCGGCCTGCTGCGCAAGCTCCTCGCGGATGCGCTTCTCAAGCTTCTTGCCCTCGCGTGCGAGCTTCTGCTGCACGATGGCGTTCACCTCGTCGTCGGTGTAGGTCTTGCCCGAGGGCTTGGGGTCGTTGCCTCCGCCGCCTTCACCGTTAGGCTCGGGGTCTGGGCCGTTGTCATCGACACCTTCTGCGCCACCGCCTGCGGGGTCGGCGCTGCCGCCCTGCGGCGGCGTGAGGTCTCCGCCCGCTACGCCAGCGAACTTCTGTCGGTTTCCGTCTTTCGCCATGTTTCGCACCCTCCATAAGGTTTCTCGTGGCTCATGCCTGCACGTTTCGCCGTAGCTTTTAGCGGGTTCCACGCCTGCCCGATGCCGTGGCTTTTAACGACTTCAACGCTCGGTCGGTCTTTGACCAAGCCAGTGTCCCGCGTGCGTGAGATTCGCCCGCTACGAGGGGTCTAGGATGTCTTCAAGGCGTTCTAGCGTCGGCAGATCGGCAAGGCGCATGACCTCCGCGCCTTCGTCGGTTATCACCACCATGGGGATGCGCGTTATGCGCTCGGAGTTGTTCAGCCGCTCCATGAGGCCGTCCCATGCCCAGTGCTCGCGCACCTGGTCTGGGTATTCGGCTGCAAGCGGCTCTATGACCGCCTTCCTGTAGGCTTCGCACGCGGGGCAGCCCCGGCGTGTGATGTACTCGGCCCTGATCACGTCTCCTCCAATCGGCAAAAGAAAAGCCCCCATGTCCGGGGGCTTCGTTCTACCGTGGAGGTGAGAAGGGTGTTCGGTTTTAGCGGTGGAGTTCCTTGTTGCGCTTGCGGATGATAGCCTCGGCCTGCTCTTGGCTTATCTCGTCAAGCCAAAGCTCGCCTACCAGCACGGCCCACAGGTCGTTGTCGTCGCGCCATCTCCCGAGCGTGAAGTTGTAGGTCTTTGCGGTTCCTGCCTCAAGGTCGATGCGAGATACGCGCTTCACGGAATCGTCGGTGTAGTAAATCATTTGCGCACCTCCTCGATGTTGGGCGGGGTTGAAAGCCCGTCGGACAGCTCTATCATGCGGCGCACAAGCTCGGCGCGCCGTTTCGGGTCGGTCTCGGGAAGCCGCTGCTTCTCGTAGAGCTTGTGAAGTTCGTTCTCCTTCAGGGCAAGCGACTCGGGCGTGTGGAACTGAAGCTCGAACTTGAAGCCGTCGGGCGTCTCGAACTGGCAGTTGACGCCACGATAGGTCACGCCCGTGCTCTGCAGCGTGTTCTTGACCTTGACCAGAGTATAGCCAGCCTTCTCAAGCTCGGCGCGGATGCGGGCGAACTCGTCGGCGAAGCTGGCCGTTTGAAGCTGGTAGGTGTACCGCAGCACGTCGTGGATGGAGTCGGCCGCTTCCTGCTCGCTCATGGTCTTGTCGTGCGAGTCGGTGCGAATCTTGCGCGCGAGCGACTGCTGGCCCTTGAGCCTGAAATCAAGCCCCGCGAGCGTCGAGCCTACGCGCTGAAGCGATTGCAGGAACGACGTGGTTCCAGGCTCTCGCACCATGGCGTCGGAGCGCAAGCGCGTGGCTTGGGTGCCCGAATCGCCTCCGCGCTTCTGCACATACTCATCTATCCACTTATCCCAATCGGCCACCTCAAGGGTGTATGAGCAGCGGCACCACGGGTGCATGGGCGGGAAGTTCGTACCTGGCATGCGCTCGGACAACTTGGCGGGGTGCTGCTTCTGGTAGGCCTCAAGCTCGCGGCACACCTCGCAGGCCTTGCCGTCGTGTATGCAGCTTATGGCGTAGCTTTCGAACTCGGACTCGTGAACGCGGGCCTGCGCCTCGTTGAAGAGGTACGTGCCCTCGGTGTACACGAGACGCATAGCCGTTCGGGTGCCGCTGTGGTTCAGCCTCGCCCGAAGCTCGCGCGAGATCTCGTCATAGGAGACGCCGCGCGCTATGAGCTTCGAGAAGTCGTCGTTGAGGTAGCTCGCCAGCTTCTCGCGGTTTGCCCAGATGCGCGCCGAGAAGTCTTCACCGGCGGCCCATGCCGCCCCCACGGTGGCCTTGACCACCTCGGAGTCGTAGCGGTAGAAGTCCTTGCCGAAGCCCAGCTCCTCGGCGGCCATGTTGGCCGCGCGGCGCGCCTGCTCGGAGAAGTGGCGCTGAAGCTCTGCCTGCTCGATGGCCCCTATCTCGTACTGCTGGATGCGTATCTGAAGCTGGATGGCCTCAAGCTCGTTCAGTCGGTAGATGGACTCTCGGACGGGCATGAGGTCGGCGTACTGCGGGTACTTCTTGGCAAAGTCGTCCATGCGCTCCATGAGCAGGGTGCGGTCTTCCGCGCTGATGGATTGCAGCAGGCGGCGGTACTCGATCACCTTGTCCTCTCCGTACTGGACGTAGTAGGCGGCTATGAGGCGGTCGAGCTTGGCCGCCTCGCTGGCGTACACCTTCTCAAGGCGCTTGCGCAAGGCGGCCTCGTCCTTCTCAAGCTGCGCAAGGAACTCGTCTCGGCGCTCGCGCCAGTACTCGTCGCTAGGCTTACTCATCGCTGCCCATAAGAAGCTCGATGATCTGCGCCTTGGTGGCGTTCTTCGGAAGGGCCACGCCGCTTCCCTTGGCAAGCTCGCGCAGCTCGTTGATCTTCATGGCCATCAGGCCGGCGTTGTCGTCCGCCTCGGGCTGCTCTTCGGCAGGCTCGGGTTCGGCCTCTTGCGCAGGCGCTTCCTGCTGCTGTTCCGCCTCGGGCTGCGGTGCACCGCTCGGCTGCTCCTTGATTGCGTACGTTGTCGTATCCACCAGGGAGCCGACCGTCACGAGGTCTTCGCGGATGTAGCCGCCCATGGTCAGCTCAAGCCAGCCGGGTGCGGCATCCTCGACGTGCGCGGCGCAACCGCTGTCCATCGTTCCGATAATTGGCGCCTCTGCGCTCGGCTGCTCGCGGATGGCAAGGCGCTTGCCTCGGCTATAGATCGCTACCTTCATCGTTGGTTCCTTCCTCTTCGGTGTCATCGGCCTGAGCCGTCCTATTGGTGGGCATGCCGCCGCTTATGGCGTCGGCCTTCTCTTCCTGCTCGTCGCGCTTGCGCTGCATCTCTGCCTTCGGGTCGCTCACGCACGAGAGCACGGAAAGCTGGGTCTCCTCGGACACGATGCCAGAGAGCTGCCCGGCCACGCTTGCCTCGGATTGCAGGTCGTCGGGCATGTTGCGGTGCATGGTCACTTCCACGGCCTGCCAGTCATCGCCCGCGAAATCGGCGTTGGGGTAGGCGGCCAGAAGGCGCATGCGCTCCTGCACGCCGCGCCTGAACTTCAGCTCCTTGTTTCGCGCCAGGTTGCTCATGGGCATCATGCGCATCTTGAGCGCTATGCCGGAGGCCGTGGCGAAGTTGTCGTCGGTGATGTCGGGCACCATGGCGGTCTTGTAGATGAGCGTTTCCAGGCGGTTGATGAGGTTTTCCTGCACGCCGTCAGCGTTCGGCTTCACGAGGAACATCACGTCGAGGCCCTCGGTCGATTCGCCGAACAGGTTGATGATCTTGTTCTCGCGGATGTTCTCTATCTCGGACTCGTCAAGCTCCTTGCCCTTGACCACCATGTAGCAGTCGCTGAAGTACTCGACGTCGTTGGCCTTCTCGGACAGCACGGCGTTGTACTGCTCGATGAGCGACAGCACGCCCTCGTAGAGGCCGCGCCCCTCGGTGTTCTGGCGGAAATCGACCGCGGGCACGCTCCCGAACGCATGGGCGCTAGGCTCGCCGAATGCGAAGCCCTCATTCGTGCGGGCGAAATCGACAACCTGCGCGGCGTCAGACCAGCTGCCCTTGATGGCCCCGTCATCGCCGTAGAACCAGCGCACGAAGAACAGGGGGCGCTTCAGCACGGAGTCGTCGTACACCATGAAGGCGGTCAGCGGCGCTACCGCGATTGAGCGCGGCATGCCGTCCTCGTCTTGGTAAAGCATCTCGTAGGCATGGCCGAACTTCGAGGCCATCTTCGAAAGCTCAGCGTCCACGTCCTCCTGAAGGTTTCTCGCCGTGAACTCGGCGATGAACGCCTCCACGGAGCTTTTCCGCGAATCTGGCATCCCGTCGGCGTTTCGCACTGAAAGCGTCATGGGCACGCCGATGAAATAGCCCTCGAAGGTCTGCGTGATGGTGTAGGCGAAGTCCGCCGCCATGCGGTTGTCGGGCTTGTAGTCGGGCTTCCTGCGCCAGGCGCGGTCGAAGATGGCGTAATGGCCCCTGTAGGCCGCGTCCAGGTACTCGTAGCGCGGCTTGTGGGACTGCTCGAACTCGTCGATTAGCCGCTGCAGCAGCTCGGGCGTCATCACGGTGCCCGCGGGCACGCGGAAGTCTTCCGTCTCCGGCTCGCGCTGCATCTGGTCGTAGTAGAAGGAATGGAACTCGTGCGCCACTTATATGCCTCCCTTGAAGAACTTCACGCCGGGCTTGCTCTGCCACTGCCTTATCGCGCTCGCGAGCGAATCGGGCATGTCGTCGTGCGCTGCGTTCTCGCTGTAGTCGAGCACCTGGTTCAATGCGTCCGCGTCGAGCGGGTACTGGTCGCAGTCGAGGAACCTCACGTTGGCCCACTGGCTGCGCAGGTGCGTGCTTATCTTGATGTACTTGTTCTCCGCCTCCTGATAGGAGCAGCACGGGTGCCCCCTGCGGATGATGGACTTGCGCAGGTATCCCTTGTCGGCGTTCGACTCGCAGAAGACCGTGCCTATGCGCAGGGCCTTGCACTCCTTCAGTATCTCGTCGAGGCAGTCGTCCACGTGCCTGTGCCACATGCGGATGTGCGCGTACCAGGTGCCGCCCTTCTCCCTGACGCAGGTGAAGGCCGTGTAGTCCGCTCCGCCGTAGCTCGCGTCTATGTGGCCTATGCCGTCGGCCAACAGCTGCGGCTCCTTGAAGAACTGCGCGTTGGTGAACATGGCGTCCTCGTCGGCGATGTGCTTCAGCTCGTAGTTCGCCGCGAACAGGGACGGCGACATGCTGGCCCTCACGCGCTCTATGTCCTCGCGACTCATGAGGCCCGTCTCGAAGCAGCTCCACCGGCGGATGTTCGGCATCAGCTGGAATGCGTCGTCCTTGTGCCACGGCGTGCCCGTGTTGAAGATGCGCCCGCCTCGGTTGCGGATGTTCTGAAGCTCCATGTACAGCAGCTTGATGCGCTCGCGCTCGGCTGCGGACACCCTGTCCTTCACGTTCACGATGTCGTCGGTGAACACCTTGTCGGCGTGCTTGCCCGTGAGAGAGCCGCCGCAGCCAAGCCCCAGCAACTGGGGAGCGCCCGACACGCCCTGCTTGAGGTTCGTCGACACCGAGGACTGCGTGGCCTTGGTTATCACGAGGTCGGTGCCGTAGAGCATGCGCCCGAGAGCCTGGAACCACTCCGATTGAAGAACGTTGGCCGTGGCCGTCATGACCTCCGCCACGTCGTCGTCGGTCTTGCGCAGGAATATGACGCGCTCGCCGGGGAACAGCACGAGGATGAAAGCGAACGAGATGTGCAGGCACGTAGTCTTGAAGGAGCCTCGGTGCGCCTGGATCGTCTCGTCCTCGGTGCCGAACACCATGTCCTTGATCCACTTGTTGTGCAGGTCGGTGAGCTTGTCGTATCCCAGCTTCACGGCTATGTCGGCGGGGCAGTCGTACACCAGGTCGATAAGGTCAGCCCTTGTCGGCATGGCGCTTCGCCTCTATCAGCTTGCCGATCTCCTCGGCCGCGTGCGACACGTCCGCTGCCACCTCGACCTTCTCGACGGGCTTCTCGCCTGCGGTGTCGCGAAGGAACTGAAGCGCGGCTATGTCGCCCTTCATGGCCTTCTTCGCCACCTTGAGCACGCTTATCTCGGAGACCGTGAGCTTGCGGTCGGGGTAGTCCTCGAAGGACATCCCCTCCAGCTCGTCCAGCTCGGCGTCGGTGCCCTCGAACGGCATGTGCAGCACGGTCTTGGCGATCTCCTGCAGCTGCTTCTTCTCGCGGCGCTTCTTGGCGGCGGCCTTGCCAGCCTTCGAGGCAGCGGCCCGGCGCTGCTCGGGCGTCTGGTCGCGCTTCGGCTTGATGAGGTTCTGGTCGTTCATGGCTAGTCCTCGAACGTGAGGCCCATGAAGCGCAGGCGCTTGTCAAGCTCGGCGAGCGCGCCGAAGTCGTTGGAGCCGTACACGAGGGCGTGGACGATGGCGGTGTCCATGACGTACTGCCACTGGCGCTCGTCCCAGCGGTCGCTGCAACGGTCGTCGCGCCACGCGTTGAACCATGTGACGGTCTCGGCGGGCCAGTCTGTGTCGGTGGGAAGTGTGGGCTTCTCTCGCTTGGCTGCCATGCGTTCACTCCTCTCTGTTTTGCTTTGACGATGGAAAGGGCCAGCGCCTTATGATCGCGCTGGCCCTGGGTTCCCCCTTAGTAGGAGGAGCGGCCGGAAGAGCTGCCGCGACCGCGATTGAACGCGGAGCGCACTCGGTTGGCGATGTTTCCCGCTGCGCGGCGAATACGACCGAACATGCCTGCCTCCTCTCGTTTTCGGGAACAAAAAAGGCGTCCCGAAGGACGCCTTGATTTTCCTATGCGCGTGAGATTGGCCTTAGGCCTCAAGGGCCTCAAGGATCTTCGACCCGTCCATGTACAGGTCGCCGTACTTCGCCAGGGCATACTCCCTGATGAAGCTTTCGAGGTCGTCGGAGTCACGGAACACGCACACGACGTAGTAGGCGCTGCTCCAAACGTTGTCGTAGTAGGGCTTAACCTCAAGCGACTCGAACGCCTTGAGTATGGCATCGGCCTCGGCGAAGCTGTCGCCTTCGAGGCTGTCGGTGGTCTCGACCGAATCGAGCGGGTTCGGCATCGGCGTGCCCTTCTGCTCCTTCGGCTTGAACTGCCGCTTGTTCTGAAGGCCTATGCGCTCCTCGAACACGGGGCGGATTACGTCGCCGAACGTCCAGCCCTCGGCATCGGCCTTGACCAGATCGGCGAAGCGCCCGCGCTCCTCGGCGTCATGGAAGCAGAAGCAGATCCAGAAGCCGGAATCGACGGCCATCTGAAAGCGCTTCTCCTCGCGCTTCTCGCGGTCTCGGTAGCTTTTCTGGTGGTCGGTCAGCTGCGCTTCCTCGGCCGCCTTAGCCTCTTTACGCGCCTTCTGCGGCTTCTCAAACTTAAAGCCCATAGTGCTCCCACCTCTTCTCGTCTGCCTCGATGAACGGGTACCACTTCTTGACCACGGCGAAATCGTCGGGGCGCTTCTCGCGCAGGGGCTTCATGAAGCGCATGTCCAGGCCGTCGAAGCTGCGCCCGAACAGCTCGTAGTCCGGAGGCAGGCCGATGCCCCTGCGGGCGATCGCATCCATGACCTCTGCCTTCGTCCAGTCCGCAACCACCGAGGCCTTGTGCGTGGTCTGCTTCATGAGGCCGTGCTTGGTGAGGCTGGCTCGACGGTACGGGTTGTCGCAGGCGCGCACGCCGTCGCAGAACCACGTGTCATCGGGCAGGCCGAGGTCTTCGAGGATGTAGGGGCGCATGTCGTCGTAGCTGTAGACCGGCATGTTCGCGGCCTCGATCACGTCGCAGTGCGCCGGGCTTTGGAAAACGCAGTTGTTGAGCGTCCTCGACCATCTGGGGTGCGGGTACTGGTGTATCTTCACGCCGAACACCTTCTCGATGGTTCGCACGTTCTGCTCGACCATCGGAAGGCCCGGGATAGACCAGTAGTAGATCGGCACGACCTCTATACCCTCGTCCTCAAGCGCCACCCAGGCGGCCAGCGAGTCCTTGCCCAGCGAGCAGGAAAGCACCACGGGGCGTCCTTCCGCCTTGAGCCGCTTGCGAATCTCGGCGCTAGTCGGCTGGCCCTTGATTATCGTCGGCATCTTCGCTCCTCTCCGTTATCTCGATGGGTTCGCCCATTCCGTTCAACGTCAGCTTAAAGCCCATGTGAGAAGCCATGAGCGCGAGGTTTCCCGCGCCTAGGTCGGAACCTTGTTTGATCGTATTCTGAACGTAGTTCCTGCTCTTGCCCATGGCCTTTGAAAGCGCGTACATGCTCATGCCGGAACGGTCGAGCATTTCTTTAAGCGCCTCAGTCGGTGTCATGCAACCTCCCTTCATGCCTTGATCTGATCCCCTGATGATACAGCAATAGCAATAGGGATACAACAATAGCAATTGTGCAGGTATTGTGTAGAACAATATCTATTGTGCATTGTGCCTATAGCACACTAATTATTGTGCAATAATTCAGTTGTCAGCAATGAGGGCCACAAAGCCCACAGAGCTAGCAAGCAGCTTTAGAACCGAATAAGGAGGCTACAGAGATGGCAGAGCAGCAGAGTTTAGATCTGGTGGTAAGTGGTCAGCTGGTGAGCAACCACACGATCCTAGCCATAGTTGAGGGTATGCGAGCACGAGGCTACTTCAGGAAAGGCCCCCAGGGCCGAAAGGATGGCCTAGAGCTTGCAACAGCCTTGAAGCTTGTAAACGAGTACATGGCTTTTCCAGAGCTTGGCAGGTACACAGTAGAGGCCACGAAGCACAGGCCAATTAACGAGATCCCCCGAGCCGATTACGAGCAAGTGGAGATCATGAGGGCTTGCGATAACTACCTTGCACAGGTAACCGAGGCATTCAAGGCCAACAGCGACGAAGAAGCCATTATTTACATGGTGAAAGACCTTCGAAAGCAGGTCATAGCCGATGGCATCGAGTCCGGGGCCTTGAAGGTTCGAAAGTACTTCGGCAAGCATGGCTTCTACTACATGGACGATCAGGGCAAGTGGCAGAACGCCAAGGCCATTGATTGGAACATCGGCGAAACGAACCCCATCAGACCAGCAGAGCAAGCAGCCTAAAGCAAGCAGGAGGCCCCGAGAAGGGGCCTCCCACAACAACACACAGGAGATCATACCATGCAAAAGCTCATGACGAAAGAGCTTCAGAAGAAGCTCCCGCCCCTCTACTCGCAGGATGGCAAGAAGGCCGAGACGATCGTTTACGGCCACTGGTTCAGCTGCTTCAACGGCTGGGACTTCTACGCCACCGAGTACGACGAGGAGACCGGCGACATGTTCGGGTTCGTCTTCGGGGCCGTCCCCGAGATGGGCTACTTCAACCTGGCAGAGCTTGAGGAGATCAACCGCAAATGCGGCCTGAACTACTTCGAGCGCGAGACGCACTTCACACCCAAGAAGGTAACCGAGGTTCCCAGGATAGCCGAGGCATTCGGCTACCTCTGGGGAAAGCAACAGATCACTACAGGGGGGGCCTAGCCCCTCCCACAAAGGAGGTTTTCACTATGGAGCGAGAGAAGATCATAGAGAAGATCAAGAAGCTTCGCGAGCACAGCGTGGAGAACGGTTGCAACGAGGCCGAGGCCATCCAGTTCGCGCTCAAGGCCCAGAAGCTCATCGCGGACAACGACGTTGAGGAGTGGGAGCTTGCCGACGAGGTGAAGCGCGTCACCGAAACCGAGGGCTGCAAGGCATCGCGACCGTGGGCGCAGAGCCTCCTCGCGGTGGTGGCCGAGAACTTCAGGTGCAGGGCCTACATGCAGAAGGCGACCATGCGCAGCAGGTCATGGAGGCCAGTGTTCGTTGGCTACAAGGCCGACTCGGAGGCTGCGGCCCTGGTGTTCGAGCACCTTCTCAAGACCGGCGACCGCCTGGGCTGCGAATACGAGGACTTCGCCTACACGGACTCGAACGCCTACACGAACTTCACCATGGGCTTCGTGCTCGGCGTCAAGTCGGAGCTTGAGAAGCAGAGCTTCGAATTGATGATCGTTTGCCCGAAAGAGGTTGACGACTACATGGAGGGCTTGAACCTCAAGACCTCGAAGAGCAGAGGCCCCCGGACCACCAACAACGACAGCATAAGCCGAGGCATGCAGCAGGGGCGCGACGCGGTGCGCAGCCGGCGCGTGGAGGCCCCGAGGGGCAACCTCCTCCCGGCATAGCAGGAACGACACAGGGGCAGGGCTTCAGGCCTTGCCCCGATCTTTAGAAAGGGGCTAACCATGCAGGTAAAGGCAGGCGACATTTTCGAATGCGAGGGCAGTTTCTACCAGGCCATCAAGGCCACAGCGAAAACAGCCACGATCAGACCCATAGAAAGCACCTTCGAGGGGCTGGCCGATGCCTACGGGTGGGAGCGCAAGTACATGCCCTCGCCGAACTGCTTCACCTACGACCCGATCATGGGCCGCGAGGCGAGCGACAACGGGAAGCGCCTCAAAGTCAGGGACTACAGCAGGGCGAAGAACAGCCCCGAACTCGAATTATGCGGGTACCGGCTCACCCTATGGGACGGCACCCCGAGCATCTGCGACACCTACAACTAGGGGGAAACCATGCGACGAAACTATACATGCGTCATACGGCACGGCGGCGGTTTCGGCGGGGGCTACGGCGGCACCTACGAAAGGGAGCACAGCTACCAATCGACCCACAGGGCAGGCAGCGAGGCCAACGAGGAAGACGCCCGCACGACATGGCGCAGGCTGCACGGCAATGCAGGCTGGTGCGAGGTCGTGCCGGGGAGCGTGAGGCTTGAGAGCGAGGACTAGTCATGAAAGACCGAGAGCCGAAGCAGTGGCACGAGCTTTTGCAGATCATCAGCGAGGCCAAACGAGATCTAGAGAAGGTCATAGCAGCCGAGAAGGCCACAGGGCAGCACAGATAACAGCAGGCAGCATAAAGCCCCCTAGAATCGATTCTAGGGGGCTTTATCATGCCCTCGGGGGCTACACAAGCCCCCATATACCGGCAACCCAGCGAGCGAGCAGGGAGCAAATGCCAATCATTGCGAGCGACACAGCCACGAGGCTACCGGCATACACCACGGCTGCTATGACCTTCTGCGCGCGGTTCACTTCAGGCCCCCAATCTTGGCCTTGAGCTTGTCCAGAACCCCATAGGGGCGAGGGAGCGGCACGAACACGAAGCGCTTGCAGCCCTCGCGCCCACAGGCATCGGGATATGGCTTCGAGCCGGTTATGCGCCCGCGCTTACGGTTTCTGTCCTCGCAGTCCATGAGGTGCAGGCGCATGTCGTCGTAGCCGCAGGCCTTCACGAGGTTGGCAGTCGCCTGCACGACGTCAGCGCACTCCTCCATGAGGGACTGGCGGCATTCGACCTTGGCCTCGGCGTCGCGGCACTCGTCCAACACCTGCCAGGCGTTGTACACCTCGGAAGCCTCCTCAAGCACCTTCAAGGCATGGGCCTTGTCGAGCTTTACGTCGTCGAACGTGGCGACGCTTCCCATAATCACACAATCTTGCATATCAAACTCCAAACATCCAGCGCGCGAGCGATGAAGCCGCCCACACGGCAAAAGCATCAATAATCAGGGCCACGGCGAGGAACGCCAGGCAGCCCCAGTTCACGTTTCTCAAGCGTTTCCCCTAACCGCAAGCGAGCAGGGCAAGCAGAATCAGACCTGCCGCGAGCATCCGAACAACCCAGGCCTCAAGCGCCAGGATTCCGAGCAGCAGCGCCACACCGGAGGCGGCTAGCCATCGCATCGTTCGCACGTGTCCTCCTGCATGTCCTTGTAATGCTCGACGATCCAGTCACGCGCCCAGCAGGCGGCCTCCCATGCCGGAAGCGGGCGCTTGCCCGCCTCTTCGTCGAACGCCTCCTCGAACTCGAACTCGCAGATGCCGTAGTCGCAGCAGCCTTCCAGCAGATGCGAGCAGTCCCCGCAGGTTTTCGGCTCCTCACGGTTCCACGGCGCGTTCGGGTCTCCCTCGAAGCACCCCGGCGGGAGGTTCCAGCCACTAGGCGGCTCGTAGCCAACCATATCACCACACCCTCTCGAACCGGCTCTGGTCGAGCCACCAGCTCGGGCAGTGCTTCAGGCCTTGCAAAAAGCGGTAGTACGTCCAATCCTTCTGGCGGTCAGCATGGGCGCAGCCGTAGAACCTTCCGTAAAGGCACGTCGAGCAGTTTTCTGGAACGTTATTCCTCTCTATCACCAGCATCGTCAGTCACCATTCCAAACGCCGTCTGGGCGCATGCGGGCCATCGCCGCCAGCTGCAACAGCGGGCGCTTGGCGTTGCCCTCGGTGGCCTCCCAGTAGTCGTCCGAAACCTCGTCGGACAGCTTGGCCGCTGCCGCTTCGAGCACGGGGATGGACTCCGCGCCCGTCATGCCGTAGATGGTGCGGATGCCCTTGTCGCCGAGCACGCGGTAGTAGTGCTTGCCGTAGTTGTAGGTGACGTTCAGCCAGAGGCCAGTAGTGCCGCCCATGGCGTAGGTGCCGCCACGCATGTCGTGAGGCACGTCGGTTTGCAGCGCCTCGTGCGTCACGGGGTCGCACAGGCGTATGTCGTAGCTCATCGCGCCTCCTCCCAGTAGTCGCAGTGGTTGTTGTCGCCCGTCACGAAGTGCTTGCTGCCGTGATTGCAGTAGCAGCGCGTGCCGGTAGTGCTGCCCGCCTCATTGCCATCCACGTCGAAACGGACAATGGGCACAACGTCGTGCTCGTGGTGGGCACAGTTGCCGCATCGGTGCGCAGGCGGCTTCCACTCCTCGTGTATGTCGGGATTGAATACGTATTGGTCGGTCATTTCGGTTCTTCCTTGTCCGCCATGGCGATCCTCTCGCCGATCCAGCGCATGACCGGAACGGCCATCGAGTTGCCTATGGCCTTGTATCGCGGGCCGTCGGGGCACTCATCAGCGGGTTTGCCCTTGTACGGTATCCGCGTGTGGTTGTCTGGGAAGCCTTGGAGCCGTTCGCACTCCAAAGGCGTAAGTCTTCTGACGATCATGGTTCCTCCCTCGTCGGCGAAAAGCGTTTGCGTGTTGGTGATGGAGAGGATGAGCGACACTTCGTCGCTCACCAGCGCTCCTTTGCCCCCACCTGCGCAGCCGCAGCGGACTACGAGGGTGCTGGCGCTCATACGCACACCGTGGGCACATCGCCCCCGACTTTGAGGGTTCCAACCATGTTCTCGTCGATGGCCGTGTTGGCGTTGAGGTCGGCCATCGCTATCGGCTCGGTTAGAACGGCCGGGTTATGCCAGTCGGCGGTGCAGGTCGGCGATACCTCTTCCTCGTAGCCTATTCCGCCGGCCCCGCTTCCCTGGTGGTACTTGAAGCCTGCGCTTGGAGTGCCGCTTCTAGCCTCGGCGGCAAGCCGCGCCCTCTCTTCCGCGCCCGTCGAAGAACGCCCGCGCAGGCTTTCCGGCTCAACAAGTACGCCGATGGGGGGGCAGGCTCCAAGGCGTCCGATAAGAAAGAGACGGCGCCGTCTTTGGGCCACTCCGAAGAACTGCGCATCAAGTACCCGCCACGCCAGGCCGTACCCGAGCTTGTCCATTTCGGACAGGAGCTGTCGGAAAGCCTCCCCATTCTCGCTTGAGAGCGCTCCCGGGACGTTTTCCCAAAGAAACCATCGAGGACGTATCTCACGTACCGCCCGAATGTACTCGAACATGAGTCCTGACTCACCTTGCAACCCCTCCCGTTTGCCCGCGATCGAGAAGGACTGGCACGGGCTTCCGCCCACCACCAGATCCACCTTGTTGCGGTACTTCTTCCAGTTCATCTTGGTAACGTCGCCGATATTCGGAACCTCTGGGTACCGCTCGGCCAACACGGCGCTGGGGAACTCGTCGAACTCGGCGAAGCACGCAGGCTCCCAGCCAAGCGGCTCCCACGCCACGGTTGCGGCCTCTATACCGCTGAAAAGCGAGACGTACTTCATTGGTGCGCCCCCAATGCTTGCTCGACGAGCATGAAGAAGCGGCGCTCGGCGCTGTCCGACGGGTTGCGCTTGCGCATGTCGGCGATCTTCAGCAGCTCGTCTTCCTCGTAATGGGTGGCGTCCCAATCGACCTCGGGCCAGTCGTAGCAGGAGCAGTGCCAGCCCTCAAGCAAGATGTAGTCTTTGTCGTAATAGTCGTCGCTTCTATCGCCGGCGTAGATCAGCATGTAGCGCTCTTCGCTGTAATCGGGCTCGCTTTGGGCCGCGCAGATGATGCGCCACGGCTCGATAGTTTTCGGCGCCTCGACGGTTTTCATGACTCGTCACCGTCCTCGGCCTTTGGCGGTTTCTGCTCGAATCGACACCACCTGGTTCCGCGCACGAGGCGAGATTCCGCGATGGCGTAGGTCTCGCCTTTCATTCGCTCCGTGTAGTCGCGGAACGCCGGGCATGCGCAATAGATCGTCGTGCCGTTGAAAGGCTTGAAGCTCGAATGCATGCACTTGATGCATGACGGCGTTCTGTACTTCCTAATCTCCCTGATCGTGTTCTTGATCTTCATGAGCCTTCACCTCGTTTCTCCCGTGAATGAACCGCTGCACCTCAACGCTGCAATCGCGGCACAGGTCGAAGCTCTCGATTTCGCTGGGCCAAAGCGCCCCACGGAACGTGCCGTGGGGGTCGTCGCCGATAATCAACTCGCCGCATTTGTCGCAGCGCATGCACTTGACCTTGCTCATGCGCCATCGCCTCCGAGCTTCGCGCCGCACATCGGGCAGTAGCTGATGTCCTTCGTGTAGCAGTAGTCGCCGTTGTAGAGGCTGATGCCGATCACGTACGGCTCCTTCGCGGGGCCTTCCTTGCCGAGCATGCACAGGCGCTCTACCGATATGTCGTCGATGTCGCAGGCGCGGCCCTCTGCACTGGCGAACAGGGTTCGCCCTTCCTCGCAGTACTCGCAGCTCATGCCATCACCCCCGCAAGGCAGCCGGGGAACCGGCCACGCAGGTCGAGCACTGTCCCATCTTCCAGCAGCGCGAAGCACTGGTAGCTGTCGTCGGTAAGCGACTCGACGATCGAAAGCGCCTCCGCCTCGTCGTCGGCCTTGGCGATCAGGATGCCCTGGCGGTATGCGCTTGCGTAGCTCTGGCAGAGCGAGCGCTCGTAGATCCTGATCATTCCTGCTCAGCCTTCCACTCTTCGGCCAGTTCTTCGTACTCGGTGCGGAACTCTGGCTCGAAGTAGGCGATGAACTCGTTCTTGGTCATTCCGCAGCGTTGGCTTGAGTACCCTACGTGTTCGATGCACCAATCCTCGAACGGCATGAGCTTGCCGCCGTCGTCCACGCTGGTTCGGTAGCTGGTGCCGTCGCGGTAGAGCTTGGCGCGGCCCTCCTTGCGAATGGCCTGCTCGACCTTCGAGGCGTCGCGCTCGCCGCGCTCCATGAGCTTGCCGCGCAGCTCCTCTGCCTCGTCCTGCGCCTGCTCAAGCTTGCCGCGCAGCCAATCGCGCTCCTCCCGCGCCTGCTCCAGCTGATCGAGCACGTACTGCTCGCATGTCTTGATCTCCATGGGTCATATCCCTTCTCGTATCATCTCGTTGCCGTCACGGTCTGTGATCAGCCAATATCCGTATTCGTAGAGGCCGGGGTCGTGCGGCTCGTAGACCTGCAACAGCTGGCCCGTCCACCAGGCCTCCTCGTAGACCGGATGCCGCCAGCGCCACTCGGCCTTGAGCCGCGCCCCGCCGTGGAACTTGTCGTGGCACCCGGTCGTCCCGCTGCCGCAGAGGCAGAACAGCGGGCTTCGCAAGTCCCAGGCGCCGCACGGCGTGACCAGGCGGAACGTCTCGCCCCAAGACCGGTGCGCCACGTGGTGCACGCTTCCGGCGCGTCTGCCGCAGACGCAGCACCGGGGCGAAAGCGCCTCGTAGGCCTTTCCGTGGGTGTAGTGCGCCCCCAGGTGAGGCTTGCCGTAAAGCTCGGCTCGCTCCTTGGGGTAGCCGCGAAGCACCCCCGCATCGAGGATCATTGCAGCCTCCCGTCCGGGCCATCGAAGTGCTCGACCCTAGCGCCGCCCCTCAGCCGCGACACTATTGCCTTCGCGGTGTCGGGGTCTCCCTGCTCGGCAAGCCTGCGCACGAGGTCGCTCGGCTTGTACTGCGTTGTCACCAGCGTGGGCAGCATCGCCGAGTAGCGCTGGTCGATCAGGCTGAACAGGCTGTCGAGCACGAAGCCGGTCGGCCTGCGCTTGCCCAGGTCGTCCACGATCAGGTAGCGCACCTCGGCGTAGCGCTTGAGCGGGTCGCCGCCGTCGTGGAAGCCGCGCTGGATCTCGTCGAGGATGCGGTACATCGGTGCCATGAGCACCGACCGCTTGCCGCCGGCCAGGCGCTTCGCCACGGCTGCTGCGCAGGTGGTCTTGCGCGTTCCCACGTCGCCCCACAGGTAGAGCCACTGGCCGCCCTCCATGGCAAGCGCAAGCTCGTCGGCTATGGGGTGGTCAAGCCCCAGGTAGCGCTCGGGCACGCCGCAGCGCACAAGCGAGCGCCTGCGCTTCTCGGCGACGGCCTTCTCGGCCTCGGCCTGCTCCTGCGCTGCTATGGCAGCGCGCTCGGCAACGGCCCCTTCGCAGCTGCACGACTCGTAGCCGCAGAACAGGCGCTTGAGGCCCAGCTGGGCGTACCGTGCGTTGAGCACGGCCCCGCAATGCGGGCACTCAGTCGTACTGGGAAAAGTCGTCACCGCCGGTCACCTCCAATCTCGTTTCGTGTTTCGGCTTCGAGGTGCGCACCCAGTTGCGCACGGATGCCTTCCAGTCCTTCATCCGCGATTTGCCGACCATCCAGCCCTTTTGGGCGTAGAAGTCGACGAACCGCTCGGGGTCGAAGTCGGTCGAGGCGAGGTCGATGCCCTTCGACGCCGCGTAGGCGCTGGCGTATTCGGCCACTTCCTCGGGAGAGGGGGCGCGGAAACGCGCCGCACCCGCTTTTCCCTCTTCCTTAATTCCTCTTCCTACTTCCTCTTCCTCTTCGCTTGGCCGTTTGCTTTCGGCCTTGCTTGCATCGCTGCTTGATGATTTGCTTGGCGTTTTGCTTACGGGTTTGCTTCCCGTTTTGCTTGGCCGTTTGCTTTCGGCCTTGCCTGCATCGCTGCTTGATGATTTGCCGCCGTTGCCTCCCGCCACGATGCGCGAGCGGGAGGTTTCCATGACGGGCCGTATCGCCGTCAGCACGGCTTCCTGGGTGTCCGTGCGCGGCTCTGGCTCCTTGCCCGTGCGCAGGTAGCGGACAATCATGCCGATAAGCTCGTCGCCCTCCCTGCGGTTGCGAAGCCTCAGCGGCCCGTCTATGAGTGAGTCCAGGACTTGCACGCCGCCGTCACCCCTAAAAGGGGATGTCCTCGTCGCACACGTCCATCGACTGCTGCACGGGCTGCTGGGGCGCTTGCTGCAGGGTCTGCGGCGCCTGCTGGGGCGCGTAGGCCTGCGGCGCGGGCGCTGGTGCCTGCTGGCGCGGCTGCGGGGCTGCGGGCGGGTTCTGGTACGCCTGCTGGGCGTTCCACTGCTGGGGCACTTGCTGCGGGGCGGGCTGCGGCTGGTAGGCCTGCTGGGGCGAATAGGCCTGCGGCTGGTAGCCCTGCGGCGCGTACTGCTGCGGCTGCTGGGTGTTGGCGTTCTGGCTCAGCAGCTCCACCTCATCGGGGATGACTTCGAGCTTCGAGCGCCTGCCGCCGCCGTTCTTGTCCTCCCACGAGCTGTAGCGCAGCTTGCCCTCGATGGCCACCTTCATGCCCTTGCGCAGGATGCGGCTCAGGGCCTCGGCGCGGTTGCCGAACATCGTGCAGTCCACGAAGTTCGGGTAGTCCTCCCACTGGCCCGTCTGCTGGTTCTTGCGGCGGTCGTTCACCGCCACGCCGAAACCGAGAACCTGCATTCCGCCCTGGGTAGCCCGCAGCTCGGGGTCGCGCGTGAGGTTCCCGCTGATGTTCACTCGGTTGATCGACATTTAGTAACTCCCTTCGCCCGTCCCGTTCGACCAGGTGCGCTTTATGTCCTCGTCGACGGTTCGGATCTTGAGCTTGTACACGTTTATCGCCTCTTGGCTCGCCTTGTAGAGCGCTTCGGAGCAGTCCCTGCGCTGCTTCAGCTCGGCTATGTCATCCCGGCCTCGGCAGAGGTCGCTTATCACCGTCACGGGCGTTCCCTTGGATCTCTCCTCAAGGATCGCGATGCGCAGCGCCTTGCGGTACTCGGCCTCGTTCTCGGCGTACTGGCTTCCGCTGTTGCGCAGCGCCTGAAGCTCGTCCATGAGCCTGTCGAAGAGCTGCATGCGCTCGGCGTAGAGGTCTTGCATGGCCTACACGACCTGCCATGCGGGGGACGGGCAGCACCCTGGGTTGGCCTTGAACTGCTCGTACTGCTGGCGGCTCTCGAAGACGTAGGAGGTGCCGCAGCTCTTGCACTTGGCGATGAACTGGCCGAACTCTGGCGGCTCCTTCTCGGCGGACTTCTCGGTTCCCATGAGCGTGTCGGGGTCTGAGGTGCCGTCGATGTCGAACGCGCCGCAGAGCGCGTACTTTCTGGCGTAGCTGGATGCGCTGCCCGTGACCTGCGCCTCGTTCATTCCCTTCTGGCTCAAAGGCTCGCGGGCGTAGGCCGTAACGTCCAGGGGATCGCCGTGGCCGTCCTCGAAGAACAGGCGGCACGTGGCCTCGACGTAGTAGCGCTCGCCGATCTGCACGATGCTGTCGTTGAGCGTGAAGGCTATGCCCGCCTCCTTGCACGGCTCCTTGAGCGCCGCCACGATGTCCTCCATCGATCGGTAGTAGAAGTTGCCGTGGGCGTTGTAGCGTGCCTTGGGCACCACCACGGATCGCTGCACCTGGGCCACGGCCTCGGCCAGCGTCATGTGCTTGTCTTCTGCCATCGTCTACTCCATCCTCGCTGCCACCTGGGCTGGCGTGCCCCGGCGGATGCTTCCGGTGATTCCCTGCGCCTTGAGCACGGATGCGAGCGCCTGCATCTGCGATCGCGTGGCGCTCGGCACCTCGACCGTCCACGCCTCCAAAGGCTCCGCGACCGGTGCCGGCATGGGCGCCGGCATGGGGGCGGGCATTGGCGCTGGCGCGGGCATCGGCTCAGGCTCGGGAGTCTCGACCGGCTCAGGCTCTGGTTCCGGCATCGGTTCCGGTTCGGGTTCTGGCGCCATGGCCGCCTTCAACTCGGCGATGCGCTGGTCTTCCTCGTCGGCCAAACGCGCCGCGTTCAAGGCGGCTCCGAGGTCGAGCGTGCGGAAGAATTCGCGCTCCGCGTCGGCGTAGTGCGGCATCGCCTCCTGCTGGGCCTTGAGCGTTTCCCAGTCTCGGGCCACGTCGGACACCTTTGCCTCAAGCGCCTGCTGCGCCTTGATCTCGCCGAAGGTCTTGTTGAGCCACTGCGGCTCATGCAGGCGCTCGTAGGGGACGACCGGCGCGAGCAGTCCCGCGAACTCCTCGTAGTGCTGCTGTAGGCGCGAGTAGAGCGCGTCCTTGCGCGTCTGCTCGGCCTCGTCGAGCTGCGCCTTGATGGCGTCGGTTGACTCGTCGATGATGGCCGTGATCTGCTTGCAGCGCCTCTCGAATGCGTCGAGCGGCTTGCTGTACTCGCGCTTCACGGCCTTGCGGCGCTCGTCGATCTCCTTCTTGAGGCCGTTGAGGTAGCTGCGGTCGTGCTTGGCCTCCGCGATGTTCTCCTTCTTGGTGAGGTCGTAGGTCGCGCCATCGTAGGCCTCGACGGTCTTGCGCACGTGGGCTTCGAGCGCGTCGAAGTTCGCCTCGATGACGGACGGCTTGTAGGCCACGGTCAGGCTCGATGCGTCCTGCTCCTCGATGACCTCGGCCACAACGTTCTCGGCTTCGTTACTCATCCCAGACCTCCCCGGTCTCGTCGTCGAACTTGATGGTCTTCTGCTCGCTCTCCACGGTCAGGATCACGTAGCCGCCCGTCTTCTTCATCAGGGGAAAGGCGTTCTCGCTGTCCATTCGGACGGTGAACTGCAAGACCGCCTCGTCGCCCTTGATGGTCGATTGCTTGAACAGGGCGCGTGCGCTTACCGGTTGCGTCGAGATCAGTGCCACGGCTAGTCCTCCTTCTTCACGCCGAAGATGATGCTCATGACGTGCTTGGCGGCCTGCTCGGCCTCTTTGCGGCGCGCCTGCTCCACAAGCTCCCGGCTGGTGTTCTCGTTGACGACCTGGTAGCCCTTGGCGCGCACGTCCTCGGGGTAGCTTTCAAGCGCGGCCTCGGCCAGGGCGATCATGGCCCACCAAGCGCTCGCGTCCTTCTCGTCAGCCTCGGCCTCGCCGCCCGCCACAATGAGGGCGTTCACGGCGATGCAGCTGGTGAGGTCGATAAGCGTCTCGATGCTGTCGGTGCGGCTCATGCCGTCGTTCACGTTGTTCTCGAAGTGCTTCATTTCTTCTCCTTCACGTACTCCTCGACGAAGTACTCGATGTAGATGCTGATAAACGGTTGCGTCCCGTGGCAGGGCCTCGGGCGCTTGTCCACGGTGCAGGTGATCACCTGCTGGTCGTCCTTGAAGGCAAGGCCGTTGAGCGAGTCGCAGACGAGCTTGCCCACGTTGTCCCAGTCGGGCTTTCCCATGTCGGAGCGCCCTTCCCAATACTTGGGGTTGCTCTTAGCGAGCGGTCGGTAGGTGGATATGCGCATCCTCACGGGGCCGTCGTGCCCGGCGAAGGTCTCGCCGTATTCGGCCCGCCACGCGTCGCGCACCTCCTTCTCGGCCTTCAGGGTCTTGGTGGGGGTGTAGGTGCGGTGGTTGCGGTAGTCGGTCATAGGGCGCTGCTTTCCAACAAGCTCTGCTGGGTGCATGGTGATGTGTGCCGTGGCCGCAAGGGTGCGCTGCCAGCTCATTCGCTGAACCCATCGCTCTGGCTGCGGTGCTTGTTGAAGGCTCCGCGCAGCTCCGGGTATCGCGCCTCCATGATTCGGGCAAGGGCTGGGGCTATGCCGTTCTTGCAGCCAACGTGCAGCTCGTTGCGCACCATGTTCACCAGATAGTTGATCGACACGTAGCCCTTCTCCTTGAGGCGGCGGGCGTTGGAGAGCATGAACCGCCACGCCTCGGGGTTGGCCTCGATCCACTTCTTGGCCTCGGCAACGTCCTGCTCGCCAGCCATGCCCAGGCCGAAGATCTCAAGCTGGTTGCTCTGGGGTTTGGGGCGGTATATCTCGTCGTTACGCATTGAGCACCGCCATGCTGCCCACGGCTCGCTGGGCGTCGGCAACGGCCTGGTCCATCGTGGGGATGACCCAGAGCCAGAGCACGGCGAGGAAGATCATGAGGGCCGCGAGGAAGCCGACCATGACGCCCGCCTTGAATTGCGAGCGCTCAAGCTGCTCCTGCGCCGTCGGGCGCTTGCCCTCGAATGGTATGATGGACGCAGCCTCTTTCGGGGCGGCTACGTAGCGGGTGCCCGAAGTGTGGTAGCGGGGGGCGCTCGCTTTCTTTTTTGTCTGCATTTCCGTTCTCCTTTCGGTGTTTTCGCAGGTCAGGGCTAGGGCGCTTTTTAGGGCATCTTTTTCATCGACTTTTTAGCCCTGCTCTTCGCGCTGTAGTGGCGCTGTCTCTCGCGGTCGTTCCTCTTCTCCCTGATCGCCTCCTCCCGCATCGCGTTGGCCTGTTCGGCGAGGTCTGCCATGTGAAGCTCCTTCGTGCACTCGATGCACCAGCCGTTGACCCTGTTGAGCGGTCGGAACGTCCATTGGCCGCAGCGAGGGCACTGCCTGCGCTTGCGGAGTGAGAGTCCGCACTTCCGCGCCATATGCTTCACTGAGTCGATGGAGCGCCCGAGGTCTTTGGCTACCTGCTTGGCGCCGTCTCCGGCGTGCTCTTCGAGGTATCTGAGTTCACGTGTAGACCACTGCTTCATGCCTTCGCTTCTCCCTTCTGCTGGCGTTCCCACTCGCGGTATGCCTGACGGATTGTCGAGCACATGCCGTCAAAGGCAACTTCGCGGGCGGTCTTGGGCTTCTCTTCCTTCTGTTTGGCCTCTTCGGCTGACATTTAGACCGCAACGCCTTTTGATGTGCGCTCCTCGACTAACCCGGCGAGGTAGTCAACAGAGCATCCGTAGAGCTTTGCCAAGTTGATTGCGTCTGGAACCAGTAGCGGTGAACTCTCGCCACGCTCCCACTTGCCGATAACGTATTCGGAGCGGTGGATCTTTTCACCGACTTCTTCTCTGGTCAGGCCTGCCCGCTTACGCTCGGACACAAGATTGTTGAGCATTGTTTCCTCCTTTGCACTAGTTTCTTGTGCCTGAATGGCACTATATACAAGATTCATGTATCTGTAAACCCTAAAAGTTTGCTATTCGTACAAGTTTCTTGTATGCTTCAACTATCCTAAGTTAGGGGTGAGATATGAGCCTTAAAGACCTACGGCAGCGTTCAGGGCTGACCCAGAAAGAAGCTGCTAGCGTGTTCGGCCTTAAATACCGCACGTACCAAAACTACGAGCTTGGAAATACAAGTCCTGATATGGATACTGCGGCAGAGTTCGCCCGGTATTTCAAATGCACAATTGGTGAACTGTTCGATCTCGAAGAGGGCGATGGCGAACAGATGGGAAGCGCCGAGCGCGAATTACTAACGCTCTTTAACGCCATGAATAAAGAGGGCCGCAAGGCATTACTTGCGGCAGCAAACGGAATCGCCGAGGCTTTCCCGGCGACAAGGAAGGAGTAGCCGTGGCATTGAAAGATATGATGAAGGACATGGCAAATGCAGCTGTGTCGCAGGCGCAGAGCGCTGTACAAGATGCAATCGACCGTGACCAGCAAACCATAAATGGTCAAGGCACTAGTGGCGTTGTGCAGGGTGTGATGGGGCACTACTCTGAACTTTCGGCCGAATCCGCTCAGCAGCAATATGGCATGTATCTCATGCGTGGAGAGTCGTTCACGCGCTGCTTTGCGCTCGTGCGTGACAAGATGCTGTTCACGGACCGCAGAATCGTCTTCATCGACCACCAGGGCATGACTGGCGCCAAGGCGGCGGTCGTGTCCATCGACCTCCAAAGCATCGTCGGGGTGCGCCTTGAGACGGCCGGTATGGGCTTCGACCACGCCGAGCTGTCGTTCGCGTACATCACAAGCCCGTACTACAAGGTCCAAGGCGTGCAGACGGAGACCAAGACGCTTGAGTTCCCGAAGGGCTTCGACGTCCAGGGTCTCTACTCGCTGCTCTCGGAGCTCGCATACGAGAACGTGCGCCGCATCAACGCATAGAAAAGAAGAAGCCCCACGGGGTCATAGCGCTGCAACGCTGCCCGCGGGGCTTTCCTAAAGAACCTCTGAAAGGAGGCCGTTTCCAATTATGCCAAAAACTGCGGTGATATACGCCCGCTTTTCATGCAACAAGCAGCGCGAGGCCTCAATAGATGATCAGCTGCGCATCTGCCGCCAGTGGTGCCAGCGCGAGAGGTACGCCATCGTGGCGGAATACTGCGACTATGCCATAAGCGGTCGTACCGATGACCGCCCCGAGTTCCAGCGCATGGTAGCCAACGCCGGCGAGAGCGACATAGTGCTTGTGTACATGATGGATCGCTTCAGCCGTGGGGAGTACGACGCGCCCATATATAAGCGCGAGCTTGCCCAGCACGGCGTGAAGCTCGTCTCGGCGCTTGAACAGATACCAGATTCGCCCGAGGGCATCATTTACGAGAAGCTGCTTGAGGGCCTTGCGGCGTGCGAGTCGAAGAAGACCGCGATCCGCACGAGGCGCGGCATGGAGGGCAACGCGCTCAAGTGCAAGACCAACGGCGTGCGCGTGTTCGGCTACGCCAGCAACGAGGCCGACGAGTACGTGATCGACGAGGACGAGGCCGCTTTCGTGCGCGAGGCGTTCAAGCGGCGCATAGCAAAGGAGACCACCAACTCGATAGCTCGCGACTTCGCGGCACGCGGGGTCAAGACCTCGCAGGGAAACCCGTGCGGCTACTCGATGGTCGAGCGGATGGTGAAGAACCGGAAGTACACGGGGCGCTACGAGTGGGGCGGCGTTGTCAAAGAGGGCGGCATGCCCGCGATCATCGACGAGGTGACGTTCATGGAGGCACAGGGCATACGCGCGGCCAAGGAGCGCAGCGCGGAGAGCTGGGGCGACTTCGCCCTTTCTGGCAAGGCGATCTGCGCGGGCTGCGGGCGCAACCTGCAAGGCGTGAGCGGGCGCGGGCGCGGCAACCGCAAGTACGAGTACTACCGCTGCCACGACGGATGCGTTAAGCCCGTCAGGCGCGAGGAGCTTGAGGGCGAGATCGTCAAGGCGCTGCGGGCTCTTCTGCAAGACCGCGAGGAGGCCTTGAAGATAGCCCGCATGGTGGCGGAAAGCTCGGACGGGGCAGAGGTGGCGGCGAGGCGCAAGCAGGCCGCCCAATCGCTCTCGGCCGCCGAGCGCGGCCTGAAGAACATCCTGAACGCCATCGAACAGGGCATAATCGCCCCGGGCGCGAAGGAGCGCATAGCGGAGCTTGAGCATCAGCGCGACCGCGCCAAGCTCGACCTTGAGGCGATCAGGGACGATCAGATAGACCCCGAGCGGCTGGCCGACTTCCTGCAATGCGGCTCCGCCCTGGACGACGCGACTCTATTGAAGGCGTTCGTATACCAGGCGAGCGTGAGCGACGAAGAGTGCATAGTGACGCTGAACTACGACGTGGAAAACAACGAACCCGCCAGACTTGACATCCAGCGGGTTCGTACAAAATGCAAATGGTGCCCCCAGCGGGATTCGAACCCGCGATATCCACCTTGAAAGGGTGGCGTCCTTGGCCGCTAGACGATGGGGACAGCGGGAAAGAGTATAGCAGACTTTTTTAGCCGTTCACATATCGTTGGCAAACTGAAAAACCACCACATAGGAGCCGGCTCTCTATCCCGATCATCAAACATCTCAACCTGTAACATCTGGGCTGATAAATCGGCTCTATGTGTTACAGATCGAGACAAAAGGCAGGCGTCGGGACGAACATCTCATTCTGTAACAGTAAGACGACTTTTAACGGTCTAGATGTTACAGATTGAGACAAACCGCTGGGACGGGTCAAAACCACCACAAAGGTGCCTGTCCCCTTTGTGGTGGTTGGGGCGTTAGGGGAGGAGCTTCATGGCGGCGTCGTGGGCGGCGTGCTCGTAGGTGTCGTCGAGGGGCTTGAGCGGCAGCAGGGCGGCGGCCTGTGCATCGCCACGGTGCTCGAGGGCATGGGCGATCAGCCAGTCGGCGAGCTCGGGGTTCTTGGGCAGCGCCGGGCCATGCAGGTACGTGCCGATGACGCCCTTGTAGATCAGGCCCTCAAAGCCATCGTCGCCGTTGTTGCCGGTGCCCGTGACGACGGACGTTCCGAGCGGCGTGGCCTCGGCGTCCAAAAGCGTGCGGCCACCGTGGTTCTCGAATCCCACAAAGGGCTCAGGTGCCAGATCGGTTTTGACGGCTACGTTGCCGATCAGGCGGTCGGAGCCGCGTACGGTTTCGGCGGCAATGACGCCCAGGCCCTCAATGCGATCGTCGCCCATGTAGTACGAACGGCCGAGCAGCTGATAGCTGCCACAGATGGCAAGCAGTGTGCCGCCGTCCTCAACATAGGCCGCGACCTTGTCTTTTTGGGCGAGCAGCTCGTGTGCCACGGCTAGCTGGTCGCGGTCGGAGCCGCCACCCATCATGACGATATCGGCATCGGTGAGATCGAGCGACTCGCCCATGCGGACCTCGTCCACGCGAACGGGGATGCCGCGCCAGGCGCAGCGGCGCTCGAGAGCGATAACGTTGCCGCCGTCGCCGTAGAGGTTGAGGGCATCGGGATACAGGTAGACGATGCGCAGCGGGCGCGAAAGCTCGACTGGCGCGATACCGACAGGAAGAGCGCTGCCGTCGGCACGGGCTACGGCGCGCCCAGCAACAGCGTCGGCGGTGGCGCCTTTCAGTCCGTCGAGCTCCTTGACCAGCGGCGGGAAGGCCGTGTAGTTGGCGACGGCGTAGAAGGTGTCATCGGCGGCCTCGTCTGCCACGGCGCCAATTGCCTGCGCGACGTCCGAGATAATCGCGGCATCGATGCCGGCATACTTGAGGCGCACCTGCATGTCGTGTGCGCGCGTGCCGCCGGCAAAGGCGACAAGACCCGGCGTGTCGGCGATGCGCTCAAAGTCGACGTCGTAGATCCACGATACATCGTGGCCGTCGGCATCGTTGTCGTTGAGGAAGAAAGCGCAGAGTCTGCCGTCTGCCGTCTTGATGGACTGGATTTGTCGATCGAAGCCTACGGGATTCTTGGCCAGGTTGGCCTCGACGGTGCGGCCGGCGATATCCCAGCGCCCCATACGACCACCGGCGGGCACGTAGACATCGAGCGTGGGCTGCAGGTGCGCCGTATTCACGCCTAACTCATGTGCGGCAAAGAATGCAGCGGCAACGTTGTAGACCATATATAAGCCGTTGTAGCGCGTGGCGATGTGCGCGGCTGGCGCGCTGGAATCAGACCCAAACACAAGGTCAAAACCATAGCCGTCGCAGCCGAGCTCCACGCCCGTCACGCGACGGACAAGCGCAGGGCGGGCCCAGCCGCACGATGGGCAATGGTAGGCGCCGAGCTGGCCGTATTGCACGTAGTCATACTCCAGCGGCGCGTTGCACTGTGAGCAAAAACGTGAGTCGCTAATACGGTCGGACTCGGTGTTGGTGGCGCCGTCGATGCCAAAGGCAATGCTCGCGTTGGGAACGCGCGCGGCAATCGAGGCGCACAACGGGTCGTCGGCGTTGTAGATGAGCGTTGTCGTCGGAGAGAGCTCCAGCGCATGGGCGATGACGTCTTGGGTATGGTCGATCTCGCCGTAGCGGTCTAGCTGGTCGCGGAACAGGTTGAGCAGCACAAAGTACGTCGGCTTGAGCTTGGGCAGAACGCGTACGGTGTAGAGCTCGTCACACTCAAAAACGCCCACGCGCTTGCCGCTGCTGGTGTGCCTAAGGCCGCCGCGGGCCTCGAGCAGAGCACCCACCACACCAGGTTCCATATTGTTGCCGGCACGGTTGCACACCACGGTAGCACCGCTGGCAGCAACGGCATCGGCGATGAGGTTGGAGGTGGTGGTCTTGCCATTAGTACCCGTAATCACCACGCTGCGGTCGACAAGGCCAGCGAGGTCGCTCAGCAACTCGGGGTCGATCTTCATGGCGATGCGGCCGGGGAGTACGCCGCCCTGGCGTTTGAGGACAGAGCGCAGTCCCCAGCGAGCGATATCGCTCGAGGTGCAGGCAAGAGATGAGCGGAGATTCATGAAACCGTTCCTAACGTAAACGACATGGTCGGGTCGAGTGCGTCACTAAAATCCGTAGTGGCGCGCAAATTCCTGGGCAAGCTGCGATACATCTTCGCAGGCGTTGGCCCAGGGGGCAAAGTCGGGGGTGTCCGAGATAATGCCGTCGGCTTCCCAAACCGCCTGGTGCGAGAGGTCCCAGGGGTCGCGCGGCTCGGGTCGGCAGGGAAGGTACGGTGTCTGGTACATGGGATTCAGCAAGAAGAATGCGCCGCCCTCGCAGCGGTTAGCGAACTCACGCAGCGCACGCGCCGCTGGACGCATCTTGTTCGTTTTGAACAAGAGGATTGTGCGGGCGAGCAGGTACCAGGGGGAGTTCTCGAGTGCATCGGCCCCCACCTGTTCCTCGAGCTGGTGAGCCAGGGCAAAAAAGCCGTCCTGGTCTTCCAGGCGTGCGAGGGCGAGCAACACGGTGCCGGCAGCTCGGGTGGGATAGCCTTCTGCCTTAAGGACGCGGCGGGCGTAGTTGGCAGCAGCGCGGTAGCGGGCGCTCGCCATGCACAGCTGCGAGATGGCCTCGAGCGTGTGGAGCCACCCGATAAGTGCCGGCTCGCTCACGGTGAGATCTGCCGCCGTCACGCCGTCCGTCAAAACCTTGTTGGCCCAGTAGTGTGGGGCCTCCATATCGAACCCGGGCACGCTTTGTTGGAGGTAATCGGCCGTGGTCGCCTCGAGCTTCATCAGGTCGCCTAGGCAGGCGTCAACGGGCGTGTCGGCCAGGATGATGGCGAGCAGCTGCGCGTCGACGGCCAGTGCATCGACGCGAACAATCTTGAGCAGCTCATCGCGCATGTCGTCGAACAAGCGGTTGCGCGTCTGCTCAAACTCCTCGTCGCTGCCCATGTCCTCGATGCGGCGAAGCTCGTCAAGCAAATGACGATGAACGCCGGCATAGGACAGCAGCGCTTGGGCATGCTCGGTCTGCGCATACTTTTGAGGGTTTGCGCTGATGTCGTTATGGACAAGCTCGCGTGCTGCATCGGTGAGTTCGGGGTGCGACGCAACGTAAGCGCGCTCCAGATAGGCGGGGATGTAGACGCTCGGATCCATTAGAGGTCTCCTCCCTTAAATGGAAGCCCCTGCTCGGCCGCGCGCAGGATGCGCTCGTCGATTTGGGAGCGCACGATGTCGTTGGTGGCGACCCAGGCGGCAAAGCTGGCGTTGTCGGGGGCGCCCAAGCCCTCCTGCAGCACCGGCGTCGCCTCGGACAGGGCAAGGACAAGCTCATCGGTGGAGCCCGCACCTACGTTGACGCGGGCATAGACGCCATCGGGAAACTCGGTTTGGAAGTAGAGCGCCTCGGCTGCGTGCGGGCACGAGCGTGCGAGGATGCGCAAGTAGTGCTCGGCGCCTTCGTAGTCCAGCTCGCGCCAGGCTGCGCTCATCAATGCGATGAGCGTCCACGGGTCCAAGTCGCGCTCTGCGTCCTTGGGACGGCGGCGCAGCGGCGTGTTGGCAAGATAGGGCACGGAGTGGGCGGAGCGAAAACGCTTGAGCTCCTCGGCAGGGTATTCGAGCTTTGCCATGGCAAGCATCGCGGTATGGCGGACGCCGGCGGGGTCGTTGGGCGCAAAGTCCAGGCTGCGATTCGCGGCATCCAGCGACATGCGGTAGCGGCCGCTAATGAGCGCGCGCGATGCCAAGGCGGCAAGCCAGCGCAGGTAGGGACGGCGGGTCAGGTCGTCTGCGGCCTCACGCTCGTAGGGGTCCTGTGCCGAGGCAATCTTGAGCGCCAGGTCGTGCTCCACCTCGTCGCACTTGGACACCAGATACTGCACGTATTCCTCGTTGGATTCGGCAGTGAGCGCCGTCAGCATGCGCTGGGCATCCCAATTGGCCGGATCGAGCGCGGCTGCCTCGCGGAGCATGTTCTCGGCTGCGGCTTCTTCTTGCTCTGCCTGGGCGTCGTCGGGGATAAAGGGGATGCGGTAGTCGACAGCCTCGACGACCTTGGCGATCAGATGCCCAGCTCGGTCGCGGTCGTGCACGATGAGCGGCGCGGGGTTACGGGTGAATTGTTCCATCAGACGCTCTACGGCGGGGCCGTCGGTGAGCGGGATATTGTCGCGGCGCAAGGCCTCAAGAACGAGGCGATGGCAATCCTCTTGAATGGGATCGAATGCCATGGGGCCTCCTTTGCTGCGGTTAGGGTTCAAATGTCTCTATATAAAGTTCTAGTTTACCCGCATGTGGCACACCGGGGGTGCCGCACTTGGACTTGCACCTTTGCACCACGAAGATGGATGTCGCACAAATGTCGGCACCTTGGACGACCGAGTGGTATCACGGTGCCGTAAACGGTCGATTTTTGGCGGCGAACGGGGCACATTTTGGAGGGGTACCGTCCTGCCCGGGATATGTGGTCAACCCTGATAAAACGTTTGCCCAGCTTGGGAGTATGAGTGCCCCACAAGGGTCTTCAGGGATAGAAAAAACGTTTCATCATTATTGGCTTTAGGTGAATAACTGACCAACCAGAACGGTAAAATAGTGTTTGTCTGAGCGTCGAGACGTTCAGACATCGCGCATTGTCATCGCCGGCAACGCGCAAAACGGTCCTAACGGAGCCAATTGGGTGCTCCGTTATATACGCAAGTCTAAGAGGGGCTTGTTTAGGAGGCACAGTATGGGACGTTTTACCAATCCTCGCGATCTGTACTTTGGTGAGGGCGCTCGCCACGAGGTGAAGAACCTCAAGGGCAAGAAGGCCATCATCGTTTCTGGCGGCAGCTCTATGCGCCGCGGCGGGTTCCTGCAGGACGTTGAGGCCGACCTCAAAGAGGGCGGTTTCGAGGTCAAGCTGTTCGAGGGCGTCGAGTCCGACCCGTCCATCGAGACGGTCATGAAGGGCGCCGAGGCCATGCGCGAGTTCGAGCCCGACTGGATTATCGCCATCGGCGGCGGCTCGCCCATCGATGCCGCTAAGGCCATGTGGGTCTTCTACGAGTATCCCGAGGAGTCCTTCGATAACATCATCCAGCCGTTCAGCTTCCCCGAGCTGCGTCAGAAGGCTCATTTCTGCGCCATCTCCTCTACCTCCGGCACCGCTACCGAGGTCACCGCGTTCTCCGTCATTACCGACTACGCCAAGGGCATCAAGTACCCGCTGGCCGACTTCAACATCACCCCTGATGTCGCCATCGTCGACCCGGAGCTCACCTACACCATGCCCGCCAAGCTGTGCGCTCATACCGGCATGGACGCTCTGACCCACTGCATGGAGGCCTACGTTTCCACCTGCGCCTCTATGTTCACCGACGCCAACGCTCTGCACGGCATTCGCGAGATCGTCGAGTGGCTGCCCAAGTCCTATGCTGGCGACCATGAGGCCCGTCAGCATATGCACGAGGCTCAGTGCATCGCCGGTATCGCCTTCTCCTCGGGCCTGCTCGGCATCGTTCACTCCATGGCTCACAAGACCGGTGCTGCCTTCGAGAACGGCCACATCATCCACGGTGCTGCTAACGCCATGTACCTGGGCAAGGTCATCCAGTGGAACTCCAAGGACCCGCGTGCTGCCGAGCGTTACGCTTACGTGGCCAAGGAGATCCTGCACCTTCCCGGCGAGACCAACGAGGAGCTCATCGCTGCGCTCGTCCAGAAGATTCGCGACCTCAACGACCAGCTCAACATTCCGCAGTCCATCAAGGATTACGCGAATGGTGGCGTGAAGGTCGACGCCGAGAACCCGCAGATGGTTTCCGAGGAGGAGTTCCTCGCCAAGCTGCCCGAGATTGCCGCGAACGCCGAGACCGACGCCTGCACGCCCGAGAACCCGCGTGAGACCAAGGCTGCCGACTTCGAGAAGATTCTCAAGGCCTGCTACTACGACACCGACATCGATTTCTAATCGACTCTTGTTATCGTAACGAGGGGCTCCGCACGTATCCGTACGGAGCCCCTTTCTTTTTTCTTTTAGAGAATGGGATAGTTATGGCTGCAATTTTCAATAGCCCCAGCAAGTACATCCAGGGTCCGGACGAGCTCGCCAAGCTCGGCTCCTATGTCGAGCCGCTCGGCGCTAAGGCCCTCGTCATCGTGACGCCTTCGGGCAAGAAGCGCGTCGGTGCCAAGATCGAGGGCGGCTTTGTCGAGGCTAAGGCCGAGCTGCTGTTTGAGGACTTTAACGGCGAGTGCTCCAAGGGCGAGGTCGATCGCCTGGTTGCGCTCGCTCGCGACAACGGTTGCGACATCATCGTCGGCGTCGGTGGCGGCAAGATCCTCGACACCGCGAAGGCCGTCGCCTATTACCTGGAGTCCCCGGTTATCATTTGCCCCACCATTGCCTCGACCGATGCACCGTGCTCGGCACTTTCGGTGCTCTACACCGACGACGGCCAGTTCGATAAATATCTCTTCCTTAAGGCAAACCCCAACATTGTCCTGATGGATACGACGGTTATCGCGGCGAGCCCAGTGCGCCTGACGGTTTCCGGTATGGGCGATGCGCTCGCAACCTACTTTGAGGCCCAGGCGACGCATGATGCCGACGGTGGCACTTGCGCCGGCGGCAAGGGCGGAATGGCCGGCCTGGCGCTCGCCAAGCTCTGCTACGAGACGCTTATGGCCGATGGCGTCAAGGCCAAGGTCGCACTGGAGAAGGGTGCGCTGACGCCTGCTGTCGAGCATATCATCGAGGCCAATACGCTGCTTTCGGGCATTGGCTTTGAGAGCTCGGGCCTTGCTGCTGCTCATGCCATCCACAATGGCCTGACGATGCTGCCCGAGTGCCACGGCATGTATCACGGCGAGAAGGTCGCCTTTGGCACCATCGTCCAGCTGGTACTCGAGGATGCCCCGACTGAGAAGCTCGAGGAAGTCTTGGGCTTCTGCATTGAGCTGGGCCTGCCGGTCACGATGAAGGAACTTGGCGTTGCTGAGCTTACGCGCGAGCAGGCCATGATTGTTGCCGAGGCCGCGTGCGCGCCCGATGACACCATGTGCAACATGCCGTTTGAGGTGACGCCTGAGATGGTCGCCAACGCCATCCTGGGTGCCGACGCACTGGGTCACTACTATCTCATGGATGAGTAAATCAAGCTAAGGAGGGGGCAAAGCCAGCAGATGGCTTTGCCCCTTTTTGCTATGGTGCAAAGGGGTCAGGTTAGTTTGCACCAATCGTTGTTTGATGAAGGGCGGATTCTCATATGGCGCTTCCCATGGTTTATGGCGGTCCCGGACGATATGTTCAGGGGCCAGGTGAGCTCTCGCGTCAGGGCAGGTATTTGTCATGGTTGGGCTGCGCTGCCTATGTCTTGTTTGACCAGGGCACCGAGGATCGGCTGTGCAAGCAGATCGTCGATGGATTTCTGGACGAAGACCTAAGTGAGCCGTTCTTTAAGATTTATGAAGGTCCGTGTACGGAAGACGCCGTTGTCGAAATGGCTAAGGAAACCCAGGCCGAGTATTGCGACATGGTGGTGGGTATTGGCGGCGGCAAGATGCTCGATATCGCCAAGGCCGTTGCGTTTTATGCCGAGTTGCCGTTGTGCGTATGCCCCACGGCGGCTTCGATGGACGGTCCGTGCAGCGCGATTTCGGTGCTGTATCACGAGGATGGGTCATTCGACCACTACCTGATGCTCGAGAAGAATCCAGATCTGGTCGTGGTCGATACCAACGTGGTCGCGGCGGCCCCGCTGCGTATGACGGTCGCTGGCATGGGCGACGCACTGGCAACGTACTTCGAGGCGCGTTCGTGCGCCGCGGCGCACGGCACCAACGAACACGGTGGTGCGCCGGGGCACTTGGCTCTGGTCGCGGCTCGCGCCTGCTACGACACGCTCATGGAGTGCGGTGTCGCTGCCAAGCGCGATCTCAAAAAGGGCCGTACATCGCCGGCAGTTGAGCGCCTGATCGAGTGCAATATTCTGCTCTCGGGCATCGGCTTTGAGAGCGGTGGCTTGGCGTTGGCGCATGCCATCGCCAACGGGTTGACGATTCTGCCCGAGTGCAGGGCCATGCATGGCGAGGCCGTGGCATTTGGCCTGGTGGTGCAGCTGCGCCTGGAGCGTGCGCCCGAGCTTGATCAGGTGCTCGAGTTTTGCCAGCGTGTCGGTCTGCCGACCACGCTCGAGGAGCTGGGCCTTGGCGAGATTTCCGATGCCGATCTGCAGGGTGTTGCAAATGCGGTCTTTAGAAACGAGCGCAACATGGCCAACGAGCAGACCAAGGTGACCAAACAGAAGCTCGTGCAGCTCATGTGCGAGGCATAGCTTGGCGCTTGATTGACCTTGTGCAATCGAGGCGGCGATAGGCATAGGCTATTTGCCGCAAAGATGCGCCGCGTGTAAATTGCCCGAGGCATAAGCTAATGGCGTATCATTATCTCTTGCTTGTTTGCACTGCTCAGGGAGGGGCCGCGCATGGCGCAGGAACACGATCTGTTTGATGACATTATCGAGATCAGCAAGGGTTTCGACTTTCTTAAAAACCCGCTTGGCGGTGTGACCGATGCACTCGATCCGTCGGCACCGCAGTGGAATCCTGCCGACTACAAGGAGCGTCCGCGCGGCAACACCATTCCGTGCCTGGCCTGCAAAAACGAAAAGAGCGGCTGCACCGCGTGCATGGACGTGTGCCCGGTCAACGCTATCGAGGTCGAGGAAGACGCCATCGAGATCCTCGACTCCTGTCGCAAGTGTGGCCTGTGCGCCGCTGCCTGTCCGACCGAGGCGATCATCTCGCCGCGCCTGGCGCCTAAAAACCTGTATGACGACATTGTCTCGGCGGCTACGAGCCACGAGGCCGCCTACGTCACCTGCACGCGCGCCCTTAAGCGCATGCCGCGCGAGAACGAGGTTGTTGTCGCCTGTGTGGGCGAT
The DNA here is from genome assembly GCA_048485235.1 of Collinsella sp. Classification (GTDB taxonomy): domain Bacteria; phylum Actinomycetota; class Coriobacteriia; order Coriobacteriales; family Coriobacteriaceae; genus Collinsella. The sequence continues at coordinate 10,279 of DBFWCI010000040.1, read as the reverse complement.
ATTACGGCCGAGACCTGGTTCTCGGTGCTGGCCGATTATCCCAACGTGAGCGTGTACCTGCCGCTGGGCGTGTGCGATAAGTGCCGTAACACCGGTGGCGAGGACATCCTGGGCGAGGCCATTGCCACCGCCGAGGAGTGGGCGGGCACAGGCATGGGTCTGGAGGTCGATCCCAAGAGCCTCAAGTGCCATAAGCGCCGCGAGTACGAGCGCAAGGAGTACATGGAAAAGATCGCCCGCACCACGGGTCTGACCGTGACCAAGCTCAACCCGGCAACGGCGGCGCTGGCCTCGGTGACGCAGAAGCTCAAAGCCCACCGCCACCAGATTACCCAGCTCGAGCGTACGCTCAACACCATGTGCGGCACCACGACGACCAAGCGTCGCCGTACGCTCACGCACGGTCGCCAGCTGGTGCTCTCAACACTGCAGAACCATCCCGAGCTTGCCCAGAACATGCAGGTGAGCACGCCGGAGTGCGATTTTGACAAGTGCACGTCGTGCGGCGAGTGCGTCAATGTATGTCCCACGTTCGCCTGCGATTTGGTGGGAAGCGGCCGCTTTGCGTTGGAGTCCACGTATTGTTTGGGCTGCGGTGCCTGCGTCAAGGTGTGCCCCGAGCATGCGCTCAAGTTAGTTGAGCACGACGCGTCCAATCTGGTCGTCGTCGATCCCGAAGCCGAGGAAAAGGCCGCCCAGAAGGCTAAGGCCCACGAAGAAGCCCAGAAGGTCAAGGCCGAGGCAAAGGCCAAGCTTGACAAGATGCTCGACCAGGTGGAAAAGCTCGCGGACTAGTCAGCGACCTCTATCTCTGCTTCATTCGTGCCGCCGTGGTGTCCGGATTCGCCCGGATGCTGCGGCGGCGCTATACTTATGAAGTTTGAAGTACCTGTACCAAAAGGAGCTGTCGTGTCCCTTTCCATCGGTATCGTGGGCCTGCCCAACGTGGGCAAGTCGACGTTGTTCACCGCGCTTACCAAAAAGACCGGCCTTGCCGCCAACTACCCGTTTGCCACGATCGACCCTAACGTGGGCATCGTCGATGTGCCCGATAGCCGCCTGCAAAAGCTCGCCGACATCGTTAACCCCGGCCGCATTGTGCCGGCTACGGTCGAGTTTGTCGACATCGCTGGCCTGGTGAAGGGTGCCAACGAGGGCGAGGGCCTGGGCAACCAGTTCTTGGCAAACATCCGCGAGACCGACGCCATCTGCGAGGTCGTGCGCTACTTTAAGGATCCCAACGTCATGCGTGAGGTGGGCCGCACGGGCGAGTTCGTCGACCCCGCCGGTGACGCCGATACCATCATGACCGAGCTCATCCTGGCCGACATGGGCACGCTCGAAAAACAGCTGCCCAAGCTCGAGAAGGAGGCCAAGCGCGACAAGGAGCTCATGCCCAAGTTCGAGGTCGCCAAGCGCCTGCTTGCCTGGCTCAACGAGGGCAAGCGCGCCGCATCCATGGAGATGACCGACGAGGAGCGTGCTGCCGCCAAGGGCCTGTTCCTGCTCACTATGAAGCCCATTCTGTACGTGGCCAACGTGGACGAGGATATGCTCAACGAGGACCTGGCGCCCATCGATGGCGTCAAGCCGTTGCCCATCTGCGCCAAGATTGAGGCCGAGCTTTCCGAGCTCGATCCCGAGGACGCCGCCGACTACCTGGAGAGCTTGGGCCTGGAGCAGCCCGGTCTGGACGTGCTCGCGCAGGCGGCCTATAAGCTGCTCGGCCTGCAGTCGTTCTTTACGGCCGGCGAGATGGAGGTCAAGGCCTGGACGGTTCGTCAGGGCGCGACCGCCCCGCAGGCCGCCGGCGTCATCCATACCGACTTTGAGCGCGGCTTTATTAAGGCCGAGGTCATTGGCTACGACGACTACATCGAGCTCGGCGGCGAGCAGGGCGCCAAGGCCGCCGGCAAGCTGCGTATTGAGGGCAAGGACTATGTCATGGCCGATGGCGACGTCGTGCACTTCCGCTTTAACGTGTAAGGACGACGCATATGTTTAAATATGGCAAAAAAGCTGGCTACATGGGTATTACGCTGCTCGTACTTGCGGTGATTCCGCTGGTGGTCGCAGCGTGTGTTATCCCCAACATTGGTCCCGAGGTGGCAACGAAGTTTAATGCCGCCGGCGAGGCGACGCGCTGGGGCAAGAGCTACGAGCTGCTGGCATTGCCGGTGCTCAATCTACTGCTGAGCGTGGCGACGTACTTTACGGCGGGACGCCAGGCAAAGAACAATGATGACTCCGCCGCCATGGCGCGCATCGTGTGCGAGCGCTACCTGCGTAACGGTTGCATCACGGGTGTGTTCCTCAACGTGATCAACGTCTACTTTATGTATTCGGCGATTACCGGTATGGGCTTTGGCCTGGGCTTTTAGCTTGCGCCTTTAGGCAACGAGCCTGCAAGCATATTCGATGGCTGCTGCGAGGCCGCCGCTCGATCGTGGTTGAAAGACTACATCGGCGGCGGCCTCGTTTTCGTATCCGGCACCGCGAAGGCAGAGCGCGACGCCGGCTTCCAAAAGGAGCGACAGGCCGCGTTGGCTGGTTACGATTACGGCAGCCTGATTGAGCGAGCAGCTGTGCGCTTGGCATTGGATGGCAAGTTCACCTTGCGCCGGGCAAGGGACCAGAACGGCGGCGACGCGACTTGATAGCAATGCAAATGCTGTGCGCTCATCGGGCGAAAGACATTCTGCTTCAACGACGACGAGCTTGGGCGGTGCGCTGTTTGTACGAAGCGTGGCTCGGTACGTGCGGACCGAAGAACCCGACATAGAAAACTCCTGTGTATTCGGCAAAACGTAAACTATAGTTTACGTTTATGTTCGGCTCCATTTCAAACTCGGCTGCATGGACGAACGTGCGAAACAGATTCTTGGCAGGCGGGTCGAAGAGACACGCAGAGACCTTGGTATCTCCAAGGTTGATTTTTGTGTGGCGACAGGAATCAGCCGACCCTACCTCGACCGAATCGAAGATGGGACGGCAAACTTCACGCTCAAGGTTCTATTTAAGATCGCGCCCGCACTCGGCATGACGGTGTCAGAGCTTCTCGAGGGTATCGAATAGGGGATACCCGTCGACAACTGAATTACGCCATCGGGATGCGGTCGTGGTTGACTTGGCTGTAGAACAGGCGCTGAATCTCGGCCGCATCACGTGACTGGCCGAGTGCCCACATGGTTTTGGCCACGAGCGTCTCGGTGGTCATATCATCGCCGCGCAGAATGCCCGGATGATCGGCGTAAGCGCGGCCGACCTCATAAACGCCCAGATCGAGGCCCTCTTCGGGGACCTGCGTGGTCATAACGACGGTGCGACCCGAATCGACCCAGCGGAAAATTGCCTCTTGGAACGAATCGCCGGACTCGCCAAACTCGGGAATACCGCCAATGCCAAAGGTCTCAAGGATTACAGCATCGTAGCTATCGGCAAGGGCGTCGAGGATGCCCGGGTTTACGCCGGGCGTAAGCTTGAGTACAAATACGCGCGGGTCGATGCTGTCGTAGAAACGCACCGGGTTTTCGCCCTGATGCGTGCCGTGAAGCCCGTTGCGCACGATGCGGTCATTGCGGATGTAGGCAATGGGCGGATAGTTGACGCTAATGAACGCGTTAAAGCTCATGGTGCGCTGCTTGCGGGCGCGCGTGCCGGCAATGGCGACGCCGCCAAACACGATCGAGACGTCGTGCGAGTGCTCGTCGAGCGCATAGAGCAGGCTCTGGTACAGGTTGAGCTTGGCGTCGGTAAAGGGGTTGCCCATGGGCTTTTGCGAGCCGGTGAGCACGATGGGCTTGGGGCTGTCCTGAATCAGGTAGGAAAGCGCTGCTGCGGTGTAGCTCATGGTGTCGGTGCCGTGCAGAATCACGAAGCCGTCGTGGTCGGCATAACCCTCGACGATGACATCGCGGATGCGCATCCAGTCGCTCGGGCGCATATTGGTGCTGTCGATGTTCATGGGCTGCACGACGTCGAGCTCGCAGAGGCCCGAGATCTCGGGGACGCTCTGGGCGAGCTCCTCACCGGTCAGGGCGGGGGAGAGGCCGTTGCCGTCCTCGGTCGATGCGATGGTGCCGCCCGTGGCGATGAGAAGGATGCGCTTCATGCTGATATTCCTATCGTATTTGCCGCCGCAGAGGCGGAGTCGTTCGGCAGTATTGTGGCACAGGGCGTCCAATGTTCAAACGTATTACATCATCTGTAACGTTTGGTAACACTTCAATTGCCGTCAAATAGGGGCCCAGGTCGTGCGTTTGCCGTGCGCTGATGGCTGCGAGGGACGAGAAACCCCATATAACGTGTACACTATGGAGGTTATTTTCGTTCATTCACGCGGGTGGGCACCGGCTCCCCGCCAACAAGAGGGGGAAACCATGGATCAAAAGGCTTCCGCAAAGGTCCTCGTACTCGACTTTGGTGCGCAGTACGGTCAGCTCATTGCCCGTCGCGTCCGCGACCTCAACGTGTATTCCGAGATTGTCCCCTGCGACATCTCGGCCGACGAGATTCGCGATATGAACGCCTCCGCGCTCATCCTTTCTGGCGGCCCGGCCTCCGTGTACGCCGAGGACGCTCCGTCCATCGATCCTGCCATCTTTGACCTGGGCCTTCCCGTCCTGGGCTTCTGCTACGGCCATCAGATCACGGCCGTGACGCTCGGCGGCAAGGTCGGCCACTCCGAGGTGGGCGAGTACGGCCGCGCCACCATCACGCGCACGGCCGGCGCCAAGCTCTTTAACTCCACGCCCATGGAGCAGACCGTGTGGATGAGCCACCGCGACGCCGTTTCCGAGGTGCCCGAGGGCTTTACCGTTACCGCCAGCACCGACGTGTGCCCGGTTGCTGCCATGGAGTGTCCCGAGCGCAAGATCTTCACCACGCAGTTCCACCCCGAGGTCAAGCACTCCGAGTACGGTCAGCAGCTGCTGAGCAACTTCCTGTTTGAGATCTGCGGCCTGGAGCCCAACTGGAGTATGGACAACCTGGTCGAGACCATGACGGCCGAGTTCCGCGAGAAGGTCGGCGACGACCGCGTGATTCTGGCCCTGTCCGGTGGCGTCGACTCCTCCGTCGTGGCTGCGCTGGGCGCTCGCGCCGTGGGCAAGCAGATGACCTGCGTGTTCATCAACCACGGTCTGCTGCGCAAGGGCGAGCCCGAGCAGGTGGAGGAGGTCTTCACCAAGCAGTTTGACGTCGACTTTATCCACGTTCACGCCGAGGACCGTTATGCCGAGCTTCTGGCCGGCGTGACCGAGCCCGAGGAGAAGCGCCGCATCATCGGTACGCAGTTCTGGAAAGAGTTCTTCGCCGTGGCGCAGCAGCTCGAGTCCGATGGCAAGCCGGTCAAGTACCTGGCTCAGGGCACCATCTACCCCGACATCATCGAGTCCGGCGCTCGCAAAACGGGCGGCAAGACGGCCACCATCAAGAGCCACCACAACCTGATCCCGTTCCCCGAGGGCGTGCACTTCGACCTCATCGAGCCGCTCGACCACTTCTTTAAGGACGAAGTCCGCGCGCTTGGTCTGGCGCTTGGCCTGCCGGGTCACATCGTGTTCCGTCAGCCTTTCCCGGGCCCGGGTCTGGCTATTCGCATCATCGGTGCGGTCGACAAGGAGAAGCTCGAGATCCTCAAGAACGCCGACGCTATCGTGCGCGAGGAACTCGACGCCTACAACCAGCGCCTGTTTGAGCAGACCGGCGAGCGCAACTCCGAGCACAGCTGCTGGCAGTATTTCGCGGTCCTGCCTGACATCAAGTCCGTTGGCGTTATGGGCGACGAGCGCACCTATCAGCGCCCGATCATCCTGCGTGCCGTCGAGTCCAGCGATGCCATGACCGCCGACTGGGCCAAGCTGCCCTACGACGTGCTGGCGAGGATCTCCGGCCGCATCGTTGCCGAGGTCCCCGGTGCCAACCGCGTGTGCTACGACATTACGTCCAAGCCGCCCGCGACCATCGAGTTTGAATAGTTGCTACATCTCTGGAAAGCCTTGAATTATAAGGATTTCCAGAGATTTTTCTTTTTGTTGGCTACAAATTGGCTACATCTGCCATTTGGCTACTATCTGGGACTGCTGTTCCGTTGATAAGGTTTTCAAGCTGTTGTGCGACTTCGGCTTGTTTGTTTGGATACAGATGACTGTAAGTATTTAAGGTTGTCTGTATTTTTTCATGCCCTAAACGGTCAGCAATCAGAAGTGGCTGGCATCCCATCTCAATCAAAAGGCTGGCGTGGGAGTGACGGAGATCATGCACACGAATCTTCTTTACACCGGATTTTTTACATCCTCTGAGCATTTCATGGTTCAGGAAATGTTTGGTGTAAGGGAAAAGTCTGTCGTTAGGCTGAATCTCATAACACTTATCCATATAGGTTTTTAAACAATCAGCAAGTGTCTGAGGTATCGTGATAACCCGGTTACTTTTTGGCGTTTTAGGAGGCCAGACAACATCCCTGCCATTGATTCTTTGGAAGGTTTTGTTGATGGTGATGGTATTATTTTCTAAGTTCACATCTTCCGGCGTTAAAGCACACAGTTCGCCTACACGCATTCCAGTATAGTACATGGTCATGAAGGCTGTATAAGAAGCTGGCTTATCCTGTACGGCTGTAATAAACTGTTCAAATTCCGTTTTTGTCCAGAACTGCATTTCTTCTGCATTGCTTTTTCCCATGCTCCCAGCCTTTGTGCATGGATTTTCCCGCAAATCATAATATTTCACTGCATAATTGAACATAGCGGTAATCTGATTATTGATTGCTCTAAGGTAGGTCTGAGCATAAGGCTTTCCGTTCTTATCACGATATGCAGTCAATCCGTTCTGCCATTTACGGATATCCTTTGGTGTAATCTCATTGATCGGGATTTTCCCAAACACCGGAAGGATTTTTTTATCTACCATATAACGCTTGCTGATGATGGTGGATTCTTTCAGACGGTGTCCCATATCCTCAAAATACAAATCTACAAAATCCCGAAACAGCATACCCATATCTGCATTGGCTTTATTGAGAAAGTCCCTTTCCCATTCCAGAGCTTCTTTTTTTGTGGTAAAACCACGTTTTTTCTTGTGGATAGTCTTTCCTGTGTAGTCTTTGACACGCACCTGTGACATCCATTTTCCTGTTGTATCTTTTGTTACTGACAATTACATCATTCCTTTCATAAGAGTTTTCAACTCGTCTTATGTAGGTCTACTTGCCAGAAAAAAGAGCATTCTTTCTTTTTAACCGTTCCTCAGTATCGAGATTTTCCGGTTCTTCCATCTCTACACCCTGTGAAGCGTAGTAGGCAAGAGTTTTATCTTTCCACTCTTCATAGGCATCTTTAGCCATGCAATACTGCTGAAAAGATTCCCTGTTGTTTTCCCATTCCTCAAGGAACAGGCACATATCTGCATTCTGATCAGCGGATTTGTCTTTCCCATCAAAAGTAATGGAACATTGCCAGCCGTCATGATGTGGCGGTCTTTTTGTTTCTATGGAAAAGTGCAGTCCACTGATTTTTTCCAGTTGAAACAAACATTCCATAACATCAGAGAGACAGTCAAATTTGAAATCCCCTGTCTGATGTCCGAGAAGATAGGTAGAAGTCGTATCAAGCACTTTAGCCAATTCATTGACCATTGCGATTGATACTTCAATTTCCCCGCTTTCATATTTCTGGATGGTACGGAGAGATTTTCCAAGAAGGTTTGCTAAATCTTTCTGGTTATATCCTCTTTTTTTTCGGAGTGTTTTAATCCGTTCTCCTATTGTTGAAACTTCCATTTTGTTCATTTTTTATTCACCTCATGGATAATATAACATGAAATAAAACGAATTGCAAGTGCGTAATATTAAAAATATATATTGACAAATGTGAAGAATAAACGTATGATGTAAATACGAATTAAAAGTGCATATAAAAAACGTATTGAATAATAAATATGAAATAGAGGCGTATTGCAATAGCACTTTCGATAAATAGAAAAAAGAAAAGGAGGAGATTGTATGCAGATTAATGTATCTTATATTACCGCAAATGACATTATGGAGATTCTCGGGGTTGGGAGAAGCAAAGCCTATGAAATTGTGCGGGTAATGAATGAAGAACTGGAAAATGCCGGATATAACATCATCAAGGGGAAAGTTCCGGTCAGGTATTTCCAGAAAAAATATTATGGCTGTGAGATGAAAATGGAATGAATATCTTTCAGACAGTAAAAGAAAACGTAACTGCAAGGCAGGCAGCCGAACAGTACGGGTTGAAAGTCAATAAAAACGGGATGGTCTGTTGCCCCTTTCATGATGACAGGCATCCCAGTATGAAAGTGGATAGAGGTTTTTGCTGTTTTGCTTGTGGTGCGAAAGGGGATGTGATCACATTTGTGGCAGATTTCTTTCATCTAGCACCATTGGAAGCAGCAAAGAAACTGGCAGAAGATTTTCAGATACCTGTTTTTACAGATAACGCAAGAAAAAGGAATGCCAGTAAGAAAAAAGAAAAACCGAAAAGAACATTCTACCAGACGGAAAAGAAATTTGAAGAATGGGAACGGGAAAGTATCCGCATTTTATCGGATTATCTTCATTTGCTGGAAGAATGGAAAATAAGATATGCACCAAAAACACCAGAGGAAGAATGGAAAGCAGAATTTATAGAAGCCTGCCAGCAGACAGAAAAGATAAATTACTATCTGGATTTACTGGTGTTTGGAGAGTTACAGGACAGAATTGAATTTTTACTGGATAGTGGGAAGGATGTGAAAAGAATTGAGAAACGAATGGAAGAATATAGACGAAACAACAAGGAATAGACTGGAAGAAGCATTGGATCAGAGAGAAATGAACTTTAAAGGGTACTCTCAGGAATGGTTTGAGGATGGGCAGATTGATGAGGTGGCATTTTGTGAAAATTTCCTGCAAAGAATGCCATTGAAATGTATCAACGGTATCTTTTTCAGCTATGACGGAATGCTGCCGGACAGCGAGGTAGAAAAAGAAATTTACAGAATGGTAAAACCAGTTCTTACGAAAGGAATTTCCAAGAAAGTAAAACAGCTTTTGGAGGTTCTGAAACTGGAAGCCTATTCAGAGGAACTTCCGGTGCAAATGGATCGTATCCATGTGAATAACGGAACTTATTTTCTAAATGGAGATTTTACAGAAAAGAAGGAGTTCTGTCTGAACCGCTTGCCTGTAAATTATGAAATGAAAGAAGCAAAGCCGGAACGGTGGTTACAATTTCTTTCAGAACTGTTGGAGGAAGATGATATTCCTACCTTGCAGGAATATATGGGATATTGTTTAATTCCATCCAACAAGGCACAGAAGTTATTGATTATCTTAGGAAAAGGAGGGGAGGGGAAATCCCGTATAGGTTTGGTTATGAGAAAAATTCTCGGAACGAATATGAATGTAAGTAATATTCAGAAAGTAGAACATAATCGTTTCGCAAGGGCGGATTTGGAATACCGACTTTTGATGGTGGATGATGATATGAAACTGGAAGCATTGAAAGACACCAACTACATTAAAACCATAGTCACGCTGGAGGATAAGATGGATTTGGAAAGGAAGTCAAAGCAGAGCGTACAGGGGAATTTATATGTCAGATTTCTCTGCTTTGGAAACGGGAGTCTGAGTGCTTTGCATGATCGTTCCTATGGATTTTACCGCAGACAGATTATCCTTACGGTCAAAGATGTGCCACCGGACAGAGTAGATGATCCCTATCTGATCGAGAAATTGCAAAGAGAAGCAGACGATATTTTTCTCTGGTGTCTGGAGGGATTGAAACGATTACTGAAAAATAAATACCGATTTACCATCAGTGAACGTGCAAAGAAAAATCTGCACGAAGCTATGGAATCTGGAAATAATATTATCGCTTTTATGCAGTCATCTGGGTATATCCGTTTGGAAGAAAATACAACGGCAACTTCTAAAAATTTATATCAGGCATACGGCCGCTGGTGTGAAGACAATACGGAAAAACCTATGAGTGCAAAAAGTTTTTCGGGGTACTTAAAAGAAAATGAAAAGAAGTATCACATTCATTATTCTACCAATATTCCCTCAGACAATGGGAAAAATGCCAGAGGATTTCAGGGAATCCATACGCAGATACGCATAGACAGTTACCGTTGATACGGATGAAAAACCGATAAAAAAGAATTTTCCAAAGAAGCGTATATGCGTATATCTTCAGGAAAATCAAGGGGTTACAGGTTTCTGAAAAGTGTGGAAGATACGTTTATACGCTTATACGTGTAATTTTTAAATGTA
>DBFWCI010000039.1:0-41516 GCA_048485235.1 Collinsella sp. | reverse complement strand
AATCTCGTGTATCTTATCCATATGCGGTTATTGCCTTTCCACGAATCCTAACTTCAGCAATTAAGATTCTAGGCGATAACCGCTTCCTGCTTTCTACGGCCAGGGAAGCGGCCCCTTACACCAACATTCGGCACGCGATCTGGCTTTTCTTGTTGGTGGCTATCTGCGCAGTGGTGCCAATAGTATTTTGCGGAAGATCTACCTCTCGCTTGGCATGGAAGTAGGGTGGCCGGGCTGGTCGTCGTAGGCGTATTTGCTGTACACGTTGACCTCCCACTGCTTTTTTTCGACCTTTGCTACAGAATCTAGGATGAAGCCGGTCGCAAGGCTCAGGCCGCACAGGAACATAAACGACGCGGCGAGCATGGCGGTGGGGAAGCGCGGAACGAGGCCGGTCTGGAAATACTCGACAACGATGGGCGTGCCCAGGGCGAGGCCGATCACCGCAAACAGAAGCGCAACCAGGCTGAAGAACTTCAGCGGGCGGTAGTCCTTGAACAGCGTGCCGATCATCGCGACGACTTTAATGCCGTCGCTCACGGTATTGAGCTTGGACTCGGAGCCTTCCGGACGGTCGCGGTACTCGATGGGCACATCTTTGATGCGCCAGCGGTGGTCGACAGCGTGAATCGAGAGCTCGGTTTCGATCTGAAAGCCCTCGGAAAGCACAGGGAAGGTTTTAACGAACGGGCGACTCATGGCGCGGTAGCCGGTCATGACGTCATCGAAGCTGTAGCCATAGATCCACTTGATCATGGCACGTACCAGGTTGTTGCCAAAGCCGTGGAAGGCACGTTTGTTCTCCTCGGCATAGGTGCCGTTGGAAAGACGGTCGCCCACGGTCATGTCGGCCGTGCCGTTGAGGATAGGCTCGCAGAGGGCTTTGGCCGCCTCGGCGGGGTAGGTGTCATCGCCGTCGACCATCAGGTAACAATCGGCATCGATGTCGCGAAACATCTGACGGCACACGTTGCCCTTTCCCTGACGCGGCTCAAAACGCACCGTGGCGCCGTGCTCGGTGGCGATGCGTGAGGTATCGTCCGACGAGTTATTGTCATAGACATAGACCGTCGCCTGCGGAAGCTCGCGGTGAAAGTCGTCGATGACCTTACCAATCGTGAGCGCTTCGTTGTAGCAGGGGATGATGACGGCGATGGATTCAGAATTCATTCAATGCTCCTTATACATTCAATCCTTGAAAGTATAGCCGTTTGCGCCTGACATCCTAAGATGTGGGATAGTTCTCCAGTTTTGCTGCGCGAATCATTTACTTTGCTGTCGGGTCTATACTGTACGTTTGTCAACGATTACGTGTAAGGGAGTTGCATCCGTGTCGGATCAGACAAAGCAACAAGAAACTCGCAGTCTGCCTGCGACGTTTGCTAAGAATGAATTTGAGAAGGATGCGTTTATCCTTCGCCAGCTGGTTACCAAGGATTTTAAAATCAAGTATCGCCGCAGTGTTCTGGGCGTCGCATGGTCGGTGCTCAATCCGCTGCTGATGATGATCGTCATGGCCATCGTGTTCTCGACGATTTTTGGCCAGGGCCGCAATGGCTCAATGACACCCGAGATGTACCCGCTGTACTTGATCGTGGGTAACATTACCTTTGCCGTCATGTCCGAGTCTACGAACCAGGCCCTGACGTCGATCGTGGGTGCTGCCCCTTTGCTCAAGAAAGTTAAGGTGCACCGCTGGGTCTTCCCGGTGCAGAAGGTGCTCTTCTCGCTAGTCAACTTTGCCTTCTCGCTGGTTGCCGTCGCCATCGTTATGCTGTGGTTCCGCGTTATGCCTTCTTGGCACCTGATTCTGCTGCCGGTTTGCCTGCTGCTGCTTATGTGCTTCTGCATGGGCCTGGGCATGATGCTCTCTGCCCTTACGGTCTTTTTCCGCGACGTTATGCATCTGTGGAGCGTCATCATTACGGCGTGGACTTACATTACGCCCATCTTCTGGACGACTGACTATATTGCGCAAATGCCGCATCTCGTGCGTATCTTGATGTATGCGAACCCTATGTACAACTACCTGCAGTTTATGCGCGATATCTTCCTGTTCCAGACTACGCCCTCGCTTATGACGTTTGGTATGTGTGTCGCTTGGGCGGTCCTTGCGCTTGTTATTGGCTACACCGTGTTCCATAAGTCCGAGCGCAAATTTATCCTCTACATCTAAGGAGTGCTGTGATGACTGAATCTGTTGTTGATTACAGCGAGCAACCTCTGGCTGTCGAGGTCGACGACGTCACCATGATCTTTAACATGGCGTCCGAGTCGCTGACCAACCTCAAGGAGTACTTCATCAAGCTTGCCAAGCACGAGCTGTTCTTTGAGGAGTTTAGGGCACTTAAGCACATCTCGTTCGATATTCATCGCGGCGAGGTCGTGGGCCTGGTCGGTACCAACGGCTCTGGCAAATCCACGATGCTCAAGATTATCGCCGGTGTGCTCGAGCCCAGCGAGGGCAGCGTTAAGGTGCACGGCAACATCGCGCCTCTGATTGAGCTTGGCGCCGGTTTTGACCCCGAGCTGACCGCCCGCGAGAACATTTATTTGAACGGCGCGCTGCTCGGCTATACCAAGGAGTTCATCGACGCCAATTTTGACGGCATTATTGAGTTCGCTGAGCTGCAGAATTTTGTCGATATGCCGCTTAAGAACTTCTCCTCGGGCATGGTGGCGCGTATCGCCTTTGCAATCGCGACGATTACCGAGCCCGATATTCTGATCGTTGACGAGACGCTGTCCGTCGGTGACGTGTTTTTCCAGCAGAAGTGCGAGGACCGCATCCAGCACTTTATCCAGAGCGGTGACGTGACGGTTCTGTTCGTTTCGCACTCCATGGAGCAGGTTGAGCGCATCTGCCAGCGCGCCGTTTGGATTGAGAAGGGTGACCTTCGCATGGACGGCCCGGTCGATGAGGTCTGCAAGGCGTACCGCGAGCAGTTCAACTAGGTTATAATTATTTGCGCCTGACAGGCTTGCGCTTGCTTTGGCGTGCGGTTATTTGCTCCATTAGCTCAGTTGGATAGAGCAGGGGACTTCTAATCCCAAGGTCGACGGTTCGAATCCGCCATGGAGCACCATCGTTTATTAAGCCCGGACCGCTTGGTGGTCTGGGCTTTTTTCATCTTGTGTGTTGCTGGAGCCGAGCGCGAGCAAGCCGCTGCTGTTTGTTGGGGTTGGCATTTTACTTTTCGAGATGCTCTTTCAGCAGCTCCAACGCGTGGGCGTAGCCCTTCAGGCCCTCTCCGGTGATGGTGGCGAAGCAGGCCAGACGGGCGTAGCTCACCTGGCGGAAGTCCTCGCGGGTCTCGACGGCGCTGATGTGGACCTCGACGGCGGGGATGGCGACGGCCTTGAGGGCGTCCAGGATCGCCACGCTGGTGTGCGTGTAGGCCGCCGGATTGATGACGATGCCGTCGACCTTGCCGTAGGCCTCCTGGATCTTGTCGACGATGCTGCCCTCGTGGTTGGACTGGAAGACCTCGACCTCGTCGAAGCCCTGCGCGGCACCTGCCTCCTGGCAGATCTGGACCAGGCGGTCGTAGTTGTCGCTGCCGTAGATGCCTGGCTCGCGAATGCCGAGCATGTTGAGGTTGGGGCCGTTAATGACGAGTGCTTTCATGGTTGCTTCCTTTGCGGTTGAAAAACCACCACAAAGGTGCCTGTCCCCTTTGTGGTGGTTTTGGTTAGAGAGCGGGTGGGAGGGTGTCGAGGAGGGCATGGGCGGTGTTGGCGGCGCAGTCGCGTGAGTCGATGATGTAGTCGGCCCACGCGCGGTAGCGCGGCATACGCTGCTCGGCCAGCTTGTCGATGCCGTCGCGGGCGGTGATGGGGCGTCCCTTGTGGGCGAGCTCGTCGAGCTTACGGTTGAGCATCACGATCTGGCTGTTCTGGTGTAGCAGCGGGTAGTTCTCGTCGCGCGTGACCACGCCGCCACCCGTGGAAAGCACCAGGCCGCTGCGCTTGGAGATGTCGGCCAGCGCCGCCGTCTCCTGCTCGCGGAAGGCCGCCTCGCCGCGCTCGACGATATAGTCGGCACAGGGCATGCCCAGGCGCTCCTCGAGGGCGCGATCGAGATCGATGTGCTCGCGTCCCGTGAGCTGGGCGATCTGCTCGCCCACTCGGGTTTTGCCCGAGCCCGGCATGCCAATCAGGGCGATGTTTTGCTCGCGGCGGGACAGACGCTCCGTCACATCCAGGATGCGCTCGCGCGGGGTGTCTTGGCCGGTGTAGCGCTCAACAGCCTGTGCCGCCTGTGCCACAAGCATAAGCAGGCCACCGATGCAGGGGATCCCGCGGCGCTCGGCCTCGAGCATGAGTCCCGTGCGAGCGGGGTTGTAGACAATGTCGATGACGCCTTCGAGTGCATCGAGCCCTTCGAGCGTGCAAGGCGCGTCGGGACAGTGGGGGAACATACCGGCAGGCGTGCAGTTGACGAGTAAGGCGGCGTCGGACTGCTGCGCGATGTTGCCGTAGTTGACCTCGCTCGTGCGACCCACGGGCACAACGATGGCGCCCAGGTCTCCCAGCACCATACTTGCCGTGGTGCCGGCGCCGCCGGTGGCGCCAAGTACGAGGACCTTCTTGCCGGCAACCTCTACACCCAGCTCCACGACCAGGCACCGAAAACCAAAGTAGTCGGTGTTGTCGCCGCGCAGGCGACCGTCAGGTAGGCGTGTGATGGTGTTGACGTTTCCCATGCGCTTGGCGAGTGGACTCAGCTCGTCCAGGTACTCCATGACGGCGCGCTTGTAAGGGATAGTCACGTTGGTGCCCTCCCACTCGTCGCCCGTCATAAAGGCCGCGAGGTCCTCGGGCTCGCGCTCAAAACGCACGTACTCAAGCCCCGCCAGCTCCTTGTAGATGGTTGGGGTGTAGCTGTGGTCCAGCACGCGGCCCAGCACGCCGTAGGGGCGGGTTGCGGCGGTATCGGTCATCTAGAGCACCTCCGTGTAGCTGCCAAAGTAGGTGAAGCTCTCACATACGTCGTCGATGGAATCGAGCAGGTCGTCGAGGGCCTTGCTGCCAAAGGGGCAGTCCAGATCAAAGTAGAACATAAACTCAAAATCGCGCCCGGGGATGGGACGGCTCTCGAGCTTGATGAGGTTGATGTTGAGCGCGTAGAAGCGCTCGAGCACGCGGTAGAGGGCGCCCGGCTCATTGGCCGTGGTGATCATGAGCGAGGTACGGTTGGCACCGGGATAGACGCGCGGCTCACGGCTGATGACGACAAAGCGCGTGTAGTTGTTGTCCGAGTCCTGGATGTTGGGCTCCAGCACCTCCAGGCCATAGAGTGCCGCGCAGCTGCGCGATGCGATGGCGGCAACATCGGTGCGCTCGGAGCTGGCGACCATCTCGGCCGACATGGCCGTGTTGGGGTACTTGGTAGCGTGCAGGCCGTGCGCCTCGATAAAGCTAGCGCACTGCGCGATGGCCTGACCGTGGCTGTAGACCTCGCGTATGTCCGCGAGCTTGGTGCCGGGCTTGACGAGCAAGTTGTGGTCGATCTTGAGGCGCAGCGAGCGCACGATATGGAAGTCGAACTGGGCGAGCAGGTCGTAGACGGCGTTGACCGAGCCGGCGGTTGAGTTTTCGATGGGCAGCACGCCAAACTCGCAGAAGCCGTCGCGTACGGCGCGCATGACGCCCTCAAAGGTCTCAAAGAAGGCGATATCCGGCACGTCGAAGAGCTTGCATGCGGCGATCTGGCTGTAGGCGCCTTCGACGCCCTGGCAGGCGACGGTGGCCGTCTGGGGGAAGGGTGTGTCAAAGGCTGCGGCCGTGGCATGGGCCTTTTGCGACACCGTGATGCCCTTGAGCTCGTTGATGTAGCGCTGCTGCTCGGCCTTGCTCATGCTCATGAGGAGGCGGAACAGAGTGATGGTCTGCGCCTCGTAGCGCTCGGGCGCGCGGCTGGCGAGGTCGTTGAGTTTGGAGCGCTCGCGGGCGGGGTCGAAGACGGCCTTGCCCATCTCGATTTTTGACTTGGCGACCTCGGTGGCAATATCCATGCGCTCGACAAAACTGTTGAGCAGGGTGGTGTCGATGCCATCGATGGCCTGGCGGATGTCAGCAAGGTCCATAGGGACCCCTTTCACGTGTCGGTGATTTTTCTGGGACGGGGATTAAAAAATCACCGGGTACACAATGATTTTTTAATCCCCGTCCCAGAAAAATCACTGGGTGGGCGTGGGGGCCGGAGTTGGCCCCCAGAGATTTTTAGAGCTGGTCTGCGTCCTCGAGGAGGGCGTCCCAGATGGCGAGGGCGGCCGCTGCTTCGGCTACGGGGACGGCGCGCGGGACGATGCAGGGATCGTGGCGGCCGCGGACCGAGAGTTCGGCATTTTCCATGGCGTCCATGTCTACGGTCTGCTGCTCGCGGCCAATAGAGGGCGTCGGCTTTACGGCCATGCGCCACATGACGGGCGCGCCGGTCGAAATGCCGCCCAGGATGCCGCCGGCGTTATTGGACTCGACCTCGATCTCGCCGGTCTCGGCGTCGATGCGATACGGGTCATTGTTCTCGCTGCCGCGCATGGCGGCGACGGCAAAGCCCATGCCAAACTCCACGCCCTTTACGGCGGGAATGCCAAACGCGATTTGCGCGATGCGGTTCTCGATGCCGTCGAACATGGGGTCGCCGATGCCTGCGGGAAGCCCGTAAATGCCGCACTCCACGATGCCGCCGATACTGTCGAGTTCGTCGCGCGCGGCTAGGATTTCCTCGCGCATACGGCCGGCTGCGGCGGCGTCAATGCACGGCAGATCGTTCGTAAGGATCGCCTTGCGGTCGGCCTCGCGATAGACCATATCGTCCATCGGCAGGTCGGAGATGCCGCCGATCTGCGCGACGTGCGCCATGACCTGAATACCGCGGGCCTCGAGTGCCTGCAGCGCAATGCCGCCGGCGATGCATAAGGGTGCCGTTAGGCGACCGGAAAAATGACCGCCACCAGCGACATCGTGCATGTTGCGATACTTCACGCGCGCGGGAAAGTCTGCGTGCCCGGGGCGTGGTTTGCGGCGCAGCTCGGAATAGTCCTTGGAGCGCGTGTTAGTGTTTTCGATAATTGCGGCTATGGGTGCGCCGGTGGTGTGTCCATCGACCACACCGGCAATGATATGCGCGGCGTCGGCCTCGCGGCGCTTGGTCGCGGTCTCGTCGCGGCCGGGGGCGCGACGGTCAAGGAAGGCCTGCAGCTTCTCCTGGTCCACGGCGATGCCCGCCGGGATGCCATCGAGCGAGCAGCCGATAGCGGGGGAGTGCGACTGGCCGAAGATGCTCAGATGCAATACGTTGCCAAAGGTCGAGGACATGCTATTCCTCCTCGAGCGTGACCTTGCCGCCCAACAGGCGGTAGTGGTCGAAGAAATCGGGATAGGACTTGTTGACGGCCTCGGCGCCGTGGATCACGACCTCGCCGGTGGCGCGACTTGCGGCGATGGCTGCCATCATGGCGATGCGGTGGTCGTTGTGCGAATCGACCTCGCCGCCGGTAAGGGCATCGACACCCTTGATGATGAGGTCATCGCCGGCAATGCGCACCTGCGCGCCCAGCGCGGTGAGCTCGCGGGTGGTGGTGACCAGGCGATCGGATTCCTTGATGCGCAGGCGGGCGCAATCGCGGATAAAGGTGCGGCCCTGTGCCAGCGAGGCCACGGCCGAGATAACGGGCACCAGGTCGGGAATGTCGTGGGCGCTCATCTCAAAGCCGGCGAGCTTGTCGGACTGCACGGTGGCGGCGTTGGTGGAGCGCACGATGCGGGCGCCAAAGCGCGAAAGCGCGGCAAGCACGTTGCGGTCGCCCTGTGCGGAGCTCAGCGACACGCCCTCGACGGTGATGGGGTCGGTGCCGATGGCGCCGGCACACAGCCAAAAGGCAGCGTTGGACCAGTCGCCCTCGACGGCCACGTTGCCGGGCGTGCGGTACGAGCCGCTGTTCACGCGGAAGTTCGTGATCTCGGGCTGGCCGTCCCGGGCGGGAATACGCTCGACGTTGACCTCGACGCCAAAGGCCTTCATGGCCTGGATGGTCAGGTTGATGTAGGGGCGGCTCTCAATGAGGCCGGTCACCTGCACGCAGGAGGGCTGGGCGAGCAACGGGGCTGCCAGCAGCAGGCCCGAGATGTACTGCGAGCTCACGTTGCCCGGCAGCACAAAGGTGCCCGGGCGCATGCGTCCGCTCGTCTTGAGCGGAAAACCGCCCAGACCCTGTAGGTCGCAGCCGGCGGCGATGATCTCGTCCGAGAGCGGGGACAGCGGGCGGGCGCCCAAGCGTCCCTGACCCACAAAAGATGCTTCTGCGCCCAGCGCGCAGGCGACGGGCAACATAAAGCGGAGCGTGGAGCCGCTCTCGCCACAGTCGAGCGTGCCGCCGGCAAGTGCCTTGAGCAGGCCAAATTCAACACTCTTCATGGTGGGGTGGACCTGGAAGCCGTCCTCGACGGTCTCGATGCGGGCGCCCAGCGCCGTGAGACATCGCACCGTGGCCTCAATATCGGCGCAGGTGGTATTGCAGGTCACATGCGTCTCTCCGTTGGCAAGGGCGGCGCAGATGATCAGGCGGTGCGCCATCGACTTGGATGCGATGGCGGGGACGGTGCCCTTGAGCGGGGAGGGGGTGATGCGGGCTAGCATGCTGATGCGTCTCCCTTCTGGCCGAGGCCCTCGGCAATTAAATCATGGAAGGTGGAAAGCGACGTGCGGTCGATGCTGCAGCGGCCAATACCGTGCGGAATCACCAAGTCGATGCTGTCACCGGTGCGTTTTTTGTCGTGCAGCGCCTCGGCAAAGATGGCGTCGGCCGAAAGCTCACAGCGAGTCTTAAGGCCATGACGGGCGCAGAGCTTCTCGATGCGGCCGGGCAGCTCGGCATCGCAAATGCCGTGCAGGGCCGCAGCGCGCGTGATGATACCCATGCCGATCGACACGCAGTTGCCGTGTCCCAGCTCAAAGTGCTCGCAGGCCTCGACGGCATGTCCGGCGCTGTGCCCAAAGTTGAGGAGCTTGCGCTGGTTGGTCTCGCGTTCGTCGGCAACGACCACGGCGCGCTTAATGTCGATGTTGCGGGCGATGATGAGCGCCACACGGGCCACGTCCTGGTTGAGGAGCTCCAGCGTGAGCGGGGTCTTCTCCAGCTCGGCGAAGAGCTCCGGGTCGGCGATCACGGCGTGCTTGACGACCTCGCCGCAGCCGTCGGCGAACTGCTCGGGCGTGAGGGTGGCCAGGCACCCTACGTCGGCGATAACCACGCTCGGCTGCCAAAAGGCGCCGGCCAAGTTCTTGCCGGCGGCCAGGTCGATGGCGGTCTTGCCGCCCACCGACGAATCCACCATGGCGAGCAGGCTCGTCGGGATCTGCACAAACTTGCAACCGCGCATGTAGGTGGCGGCCACAAAGCCCGCCACGTCGCCCACGACGCCGCCGCCGAGTGCCACGATCACGTCGGAGCGCGAAAGCTCGTGCTCGGCCACAAACTCCAAAATGGCAACATAGGTTTCGGCGCGCTTATGGGCCTCGCCGGCCTCGAAGGTGCAGATGCTCACTTCGTAGCCTGACGCCTCCAGGCTCTGCTTAGCGGGCATCTGGTAGAGCGGGCCCACGTTGGTGTCCGTCACGATGACGGCCTTGGTGCCGCCGGCAGTGGCGCGCACGAGCGGTCCCGCCTGCTCCAGCAAAAACGTGCCAACATGCACCTGGTAGGGGCGTGTGGTGTCGATATCGATGGTAATCGCCATAAGCTATGGTCCTTTCGACCTGGCGTGATAGGTGGTCTAGTGGGAGGTCTCGTCGTCGAGCGCGCGCTTAATGCGGTCGCCCTCGGCAAGGAGATTCTCCAGATAGCGCTGGTCGCGGTCCTTGAGCGCACGGCTGTAGGCGCCGAGCGATTCGATCAGATGGTCGATCTCGTAGGCGAGCGCGTCGGCGTCGTCGATCATGAGCTCGGACCACATTTGCGGGTTGAGGTGCGCCACGCGGGTGAGATCGCGGTAGCTACCGGCCGAAAAGCCGTGGTGGACCTGGGCGGTGGGGCTTTTGACGTAGGCGTTGGACACCACGTGCGCAAGCTGGCTCGTGAAGGCGATGACGCGGTCGTGCTCGGCGGCGCTGGTCACGCTGAACTTGCCAAAGCCCAAGGGGCGCACCATCTCGCGCACCTGGCCCAAAAGCTCCAGTTTGAGCGCATCGTCCACCGCGGGCGGCACGAGCACAAGTGGCGCGCCCTGGAACAGGTCGGCGCGGGAGTGTGCGTAGCCCGAGTACTGCGTGCCCGCCATGGGGTGTGCGCCCACAAAGTAAAAGCCGTGCTCACGGGCAAGCTCAAAGGCACGTTCGCACACGATGCCCTTGACGCCCACGGTGTCGATCACCACGGGACCCATGATGGCCTCGGTGTCGGTGGCGTCGGCGAGGGCCTGGGCATGCGCCTCGAGCCACTCGATGCAGGCCTCGGGGTAGCAAGCCAGGACGATGATGTCGCATTCGCCGAGTGTCTTGTCGTTGAGCTCTCCGGCGACAGTGCCCATGCTGGCGGCCGTCATGACATCGTCATCGGGGTCCCAGGCCAGCACGCGGACGCCCGCCTGCGCATAGCCGCGGGCAAAGCTACCGCCGATGAGGCCAAGGCCGACGATACCGGCGCACTTGGGGCCGCCCTGGTTAACGCGCGCGTTTCTCACCGTACCCATGGGCTACTCCATGGTCTCTTGGCAGACAACCTCGCGGATGGCTCGGATGCGGCGCATGGTGTCGTCGAACTGATCGGGGGTGAGGGCCTGGGCGCCGTCGGACCAGGCACGGCTCGGCTCGTCGTGGACCTCGATCTCCAGGCCGTTGGCACCGCAGGCGGTCGCGGCGAGTGCCATGGGTTCTACGTAGCGGGTGTAGCCGGTGGCGTGGCTGGGGTCGGCAACGACAGGCAGGTGCGACAAGTGGTGCAGCACCGGCACGGCGTTGAGGTCGAAGGTGTTGCGGGTGCGGGTCTCGAAGGTGCGGATGCCGCGCTCGCACAGGATGACGTTGTCGTTGCCCTCGCTCATGATGTACTCGGCTGCCATGAGCAGTTCGTCGATCGTGCCGGACATGCCGCGCTTAAGCAAGATCGGAGTCTTGGTCTTGCCGACCTCCTTGAGCAGGGGGAAGTTCTGGGCGTTACGGGCGCCGATCTGCATGACGTCAATCTTCTTGTCAAGGAAGACCTGCACGTCGCGCGGGTCCATGATCTCGGTGACGATCGGCATGTCGAGCTCGGCAGACGCCTCGCACAGCAGGTCGAGGCCGGCAGGGCCCATGCCCTGGTAGGCGTAGGGGGAGGTGCGGGGCTTGTAGGCGCCACCGCGCAGCATCGTGGCACCGGCGGCCTTCACGCGGCGTGCGATGCGGATGAGGTTCTCGCCCTCGACGGAGCAGGGACCGGCGATGACCTGGAACTGGTCGCCGCCGATCTTGACGCCGTGGCCGCAGTCGATGACGGAGTCCTCGGGGTGGAACTTGCGGTTGGCGCGCTTAAAAGGCTCGGAGACGCGCTGCACGCGCTCGACGACATCCATGGACTCGAGCAGGAACGGGTCGATCTTGGTCGTATCGCCCACCAGGCCGATGATCGTCTCGTTCTCGCCGCGCGAGACATCGGTCTTCAGACCCTTTTTCTCAATCCAGCTGACGATATGGCTTACGGCCTCGTCGCTGGCGCTCTGCTTTAAAATTGCAATCATGGTGTGCCTCTCACCTCGATGGATAACTTTTGCAAAAACGGCCCGCATCGCGAGCCGTGTATATATGGTGCATGAGAGTTTATACTATCTGACTCGCTTTTGCCTTCTAAAGTGGGCCGTTGCGGCTCGTCTTCCTCGGAATTGCAAAGCTTTTTCTTTTATTTTGATAGCCCGTGGTGCACTTGGGTATAATGCCAACCGTTGGCCCTATTAGCTCAGGGGATTAGAGCGTCTGCCTCCGGAGCAGAAGGCCGTTGGTTCGAATCCAACATGGGGCACCATCGAACGTAAGACCGTCCGAACCTCGCATGGTCCGGGCGGTTTTCTTATACCGACGCGACGTGATGGGACGTGGTATGGCAGCAACGGATATCGAGCGCGGACTCTCAACCGCCGAGGTCGAGGAGCGTATCGCCGCCGGTAAAATCAACCGCAACATGGAACGCAAGACCAAGTCGGTCAAAGAGCTCATCATCGAGAACCTCTGCACGCTGTTCAATTTGATCAACGTGATCTTGGCGTTCCTGGTCATTTTGACCGGTTCGTTTAAGAACCTGACGTTCCTGTTTGTGGTGTTCCTCAATACCGCTATTGGCGTCATTCAATCCATGCGGTCCAAGAAGATGGTCGATAAGCTCACGCTGCTGACCTCTAAGAAGGCCATCGCGGTGCGCGACGGTGCCGAGGTGGAGCTCGACTTGGACCAGATCGTGCTCGACGACATCATCCGCCTGGGGCGCGGCGACCAGATTCCCGCTGACGCCGTGGTGGTTTCGGGCGAGGCGCTCGTGAACGAGAGCCTGCTGACGGGCGAGAGCGACCTTATTAAGAAACAGCCCGGTTCCGAGCTCATGAGCGGCAGCTTTATCGACTCGGGCCTGCTGCGCGCCCGCGTGATCCATGTCGGCGCCGACAACTACGTGGCCAAAATTAATAACGAGGCCAAGTACGCCAAAAAGGTCAATTCCGAGATCATGAACGCGCTTAACGCCATCGTGCGCTTTGCGAGCATCATCATGATTCCGCTTGGCCTGGCTCTGTTCGCCTCGAGTGTAAGTGGGCTGTGGGATGCCGCGGGAACCCCGGGCGATAGCGCGCTTTCGTGGTGCTTCTCCGAGCTGTTGGCTGGTCATGTGCCTTCGTCGGCGCTGCTGTCCACGGTGGGCGCCCTGCTGGGCATGATCCCGCAAGGCCTGGTGCTGCTGACCTCGTCGGTGCTCGCCATCGCCACGGTGCGCCTGGCCCGCCGCAAGGTGCTGGCGCAGCAGCTCTACTGCATCGAGACGCTCGCGCGCGTCGACGTGCTGTGCCTGGACAAGACGGGCACCATCACGTCGGGTCGTATGGAGGTCGAGGGCACCTACCCGCTGCCTGTTGAGGGTGTTGGCTTTGGCGTGGACTCGGAGGAGGCGGCTGTTCCCGTCGATACCACAGTGCTCGATTTTGCGCTGGCTAACGTCGCGCGTGCGACTTCGGCCGATGCCAACGAGACCTGCCAGGCGCTGCTCAACTATTACGCCGATCGCCCGGTCGAGGTGTCTGAGCCGCTGTCGGTCATTCCGTTCTCGTCGTCTAAAAAATGGAGTGGCGCTTCTTTTGCGCAGGGCTCCTATGTGATGGGTGCCGCGCAGTTTGTGCTCTCTGATCGTGTGTTTTCGCAGGTCGAGAACCGTGTCGCCGAGCTTGCCGATACCTGCCGCGTGCTCGTGGTGGCGCGCGTGGACGGCTTTACGCCCGATGGGGATATGGTGGGCGAGGCCGAGCCCGTGGGCTTTGTGACCATCCGCGACGAGATTCGTACCTCGGCGGCCGAGACCATCGGCTACTTTAACGAGCAGGGCGTGACCCTCAACGTGATCAGTGGCGACGACCCGCGTACGGTGTCGTCGATCGCGCGCGTGGTGGGCGTGCCGGGGGCGGACGCTTATGTGGACGCCACGACGCTCGATACACCGGCCAAGCTTGATGCCGCAGTGGACCGCTACCATGTCTTTGGTCGTGTGACCCCGCAGCAGAAGCGCGAGCTCGTGCAGGCGCTCAAGCGCCGCGAGCACACCGTGGCCATGACGGGCGACGGCGTCAACGACGTGCTGGCGCTCAAGGAGGCCGACTGCTCCGTGGCCATGGCGGCCGGCTCCGATGCCGCGCGTAACGTGGCCGAGATCGTACTCGTCGACAACGACTTTGCCTCGATGCCCGCCGTGGTGGCCGAGGGCCGTCGCTCCATCAACAACCTGCAGCGTTCGGCCTCACTGTTCCTGACCAAGACGCTGTTCTCGATGAGCCTGGCGGCGCTGTGTATCGCGCTGCCGCCGTACCCCTTCGAGCCCATCCAGATGACGCTCATTAACTTCTTCTGCATCGGCGCGCCGGGCTTTGTGTTGGGCCTGGAGCCCAACAATGCTCGTGTGAAGGGTGCGTTTTTGAGCAACGTACTCAAGCGTGCACTGCCGGCGTCGATTGCGGTCATTTTGGCTGCGGCGCTCGACATCTTTGTGGCGCGCGTGTTTGGCTTTAGCCAGCTCACGCTGTCTACGATGTGCCTGCTTACGTCGTGCGCGGCGAGCGTCAGCCTAATCTGGCGCATCTCGCAGCCTCTCACGCCCTTACGTGTGGTGCTCTTTGTGTTTGTAGTCGCCGGCATCCTGGTGGGCGTTATCGGATTCCCGGAGCTGCTGTCTATTGCCAACCTGTCGATGGGCCAGATGGTTATCTTGGCTGTTATCGTGGTCTTTACCTGCTCGGTGTTCTTTAAGCTCGCCACGATGATGGATTCGCTCAAGCCGCGTCGTCGTCATGCCGCAACTGGTTTTGGCCGCGGTGTGCGCGTCCGCCTGGGTCGCGGTGGCGGCAAGGTGAGCTCGACGGGCTCGACGGCCGAACGTTTTGCCAAGCGCGTCGCCGCCGACATGGCGCAGCGCCGCGAAGATCGCACCGCTCGCGAGGCCGAGGCCCGCGCACTCGAGGGCGTGGCCCAGGCCCAGCCCAAGAAAAAGAAGAGTACCGGAGCTAAGCGCTCTCGTGTGACCAAGTCCGCCCAAGGCATCAAAGTCTCGATGCCAAGCAAAAAGAAGAAGTAGCTACGCGCCCTGGCGATGTTGAATTGGTGCCTTGTTCCTGTGGGGCCGTGGCGATGTTATGCTCTAACCTCGATTGTTTGAATTGCTTCGAAAAGAGGATGCCGTGATCTGCCCGCATTGCCTTAAGACTATCGAGGACGGCGCCTCGTTCTGCCCCTACTGCAACGCCTATGTGGGTCCGGGCGATGGTCCCGAGCACACCGAGTTCGTGTTCTGTGAGGGCTGCGGTGCCCGTCTTTCTCCGCATGATCGCACGTGCCCAAAATGCGGACGCCCTGCTCCGGGTATCCTCTCCGAGGACGCGGCCGCATCCGACCTGGCAGCGGGCCGCACGGCGGGCTTTCCGCGCCTAACGCAAGAGCAGATCGATACCGAGGTGCCTCATGCGCCCGCCTCGGCTGCCGCGGTTCTTTCGGACGCCGCCGATCCTAACGAGACCTGCGTGCTGCCGGCTTTCGATAAGGATTTCGGTATCCCCAAGGTCGATATTCCCACGCCCGTTTCCCTGCATGACGAAGCCCAAAAACCCAAGCGCAAGGTGCATCCCGACGAGGACGCCTATCACAGGCACAAGCGTCATATCCCCAAGCCGCTCATTATCATCGCGGTCCTTGCCTTTGTGTGCGGCGGTGCCTATTGGTTCGTGACGACCGATCCCATGGGCGTCATGCCTGGTTTCTACGACCAGTTTGGTCAAGCTGCACAAACCACCTTCCCCACGCGCCAAAAGGGCGAGGCGATTGAGGACGATACCAAGCAGGACGATTCTGCCGAGGTGGTCCAGGAAGAAACCGTGCTGACCGATGATCAGCTCTATACCAGGCTCGACGGTCTGTATCAGACCATCGTGTCCTACGGTGACGAGGACCAGATCGGCGAGGTCATCGATTCTTTTAACAACGGCTATCTTCGAACGCCACTGTCCACCCGTCAGGAGCTGTCGCAGAGTGCCTACGCCCTGCGTGACCAGATAAAAAAGACGCAAGATGAGCTCAACAACCTTAAGTACCAGGACGATACGGTCTATACGGACGACATCGCCCACTTAAAGCAGCTTGCCGAGTGGATGTACGAGCGCGTCGACGTGATCTGCCAGAGTTGGGACATCTCGCTGGCCATTCCCGATGGCGAGTCGATGAGTTCCCACCAAAGCGAGATCCTGGCTCCCATCGCGCAGGGCGGCAACAGCGCGCTGAACCAGTACGACGCCAATGTGGGTTCCTGGAAGCCGCAGCAGCGTTCCTAAAATTAGTTCGCCATAGTCGGCATAACCTACGTGCGCAATTGATGTAAGCCTGTGCTTATTGCTACAATTCGTACAAATATGCTTTAAACGCACGAGGAAGGAACCACATGTTTGGTTTTAAGAAAGAGCTCTACACGCCCGAGTATCAGCTTGCCGGCGACGAGTGCGCCGTAATCGAGACGTCGAAGGGTACCATCAAGGTCAAGTTTGACGGCGAGGGCGCTCCCATTCATGTCGCGAACTTCTGCGAGCTTTCCACGATGGGTTTCTATGATGGCCTTAAGTTCCATCGCTATGTGCCCGGTTTTGTCATCCAGGGCGGCGACCCCAATACCCGTGATATGTCCGGCGCCGATGTCGCTGCCGGCCTTGAGGGCCCCGACGGCATGCCCGGTACCGGTGGCCCCGGCTACTGCATCAAGGGCGAGTTTGCCACCAATCCGCGCAACAGCCATGTCGATGGCGCCCTTGCCATGGCACGCTCCATGGACCCCGATTCCGCGGGTTCGCAGTTCTACTTCTGCCTGGGTGCCCAGCATAACCTTGATTCCGGTTATACCGTCTTTGGTACCACGGTCGAGGGTCTCGATGTGATTTCGCAGCTGCGTGCCGGCGACGAGATCGTCCATGTCGAGATCGTTCACGAGTAAAGGGGACTTCCTTGAATAGCCAGCTGATCCAACAGGGCCGCGCCGCTTACCGCGCGGGTGATTTTTCCGCTGCAGCCCAGATGCTTGGGGCGGCAAAGACTCCCGATGAGATTATGGGCGAGGCCGACCACCTTCGTGGCAACGCCTTGATGCACCTGGGCATGTATGCCGAGGCCGCCGAGGCTTATGCCGCCGCCCTCAACGACGGCACCTACGGCAAGCGCGGCGCGCTGCTCACCAACCGCGGCAAGGCGCTCGCCGCCGTGGGCGACTACACGACGGCCGCTCAGGCATTCTCTGCTGCTACGCAGGATGCTTCCTATGCCACGCCGTTCAAGGCCTATCTGGGTCTGGGTAACGCGCTGTTCCAGTCGGGCGACTATGCCAACGCGGGTACTGCCTTCCGTCAGGCTGCCATCGACGGCGCCAATCCGGCTCCTGCCGCCGCGCTCGGCGAGCTCGGTCGTTGCTTTATTAAGCTCGGCCGTCCGACGGATGCCGTGGAGACCTACCGCACGGCTATCGACTTTGCCGGCCCCCGCGACGACACGCGTGCGCTCAACGCCGGCATGGGTCAGGCGCTTTCTGCCGCCGGCCGTCCCTCCGACGCACTCGACGCCTTTAACGCCGCTACTGCCGATGGCATCTACCAGCTCACCTCCGAGCAGGCCGATGAGCTTGCCCGCGTGCACGATTCGCTTGCCGCGCTGTCCGCCCAGACGGCTATGGCCACGGCTCCGGCGCCCGCGATGGACGCTCCTGCCGTCGATCCGCTCGATCCTACGGGCGCGACCGGTCAGTTTATGCCCGATCCCTCGGACACCGGCTTCTTTACGCTGTCCGAGTCCGAGATGGTCCAGCAGGACCGTCAGGATCGCAAACAGGCCAAGGTCCGTCGTCGCCATCGCCACACGGGTCTCAAAGTCTTCATCGTGCTGCTTCTGCTCATTTTGATCGCCGCGGGCGGTCTGGGCTTTGCCTACACGCGCGGCTTTGGCTTCCCGTCTCAGGAGTCTGTCGTTACCGATCTGTTCCAGGCTGCCGGCGACGGTGATACGGCAAAGGCCGAGTCTTGCCTGGCCTCGAGCCTGTCCGAGGACGCTAAGTCGATGATCATCTCCTCGATTCCGCAGGGTGCCACCGTGTCCGTCGAGGGCATGGATCAGTCCATGACCGAGACGACCGCCAAGGTGAAGGCATCGCTGTCCAAGGGCGGCGAGCAGGAGTACACCGTCAAATTCGTGCGCTCCGACAACCATATCGGCTGGGCCGTTTCCTCGCTCGATATGGATTTCTCGGCTGCTGACAACCAGTAGTGACCTTATGGGATTTAGCTTTGCCCGGCGCTTCACCGCAAGTGAGGTGCCGGGCTTGCGCTAGTATGATGAGCTAGTAGTTTTCCAGCAATCATCCAACACATCAGGAGTTGCGTTGTTTTCTTTGATGGATATGTTCTTCGGTAGCTATGCGGGCGATCTTGCCATCGACCTCGGCACCGCAAATACGCTTGTCTCCGTGCGCGGCAAGGGCATCGTCATTCGCGAGCCCTCTGTTGTCGCCATCGACAAGAACGACGAGCGCATCCTGGCGGTCGGTATCGAGGCAAAGCGCATGCTCGGCCGTACGCCCGGCAACATCGTGGCCGTTCGTCCCCTGAAGGACGGCGTCATCGCCGACTTCGATGTTACCGAGGCCATGCTTCGCTACTTTATCGATAAGGCGTCCGAGAAGCGCTATCCGTGGACCCCGCGTCCGCGCGTTGTCGTCTGCGTTCCCTCCGGCGTCACGTCGGTCGAGAAGCGCGCTGTCTTTGAGGCCACGATCCAGGCTGGCGCTCGCCAGGCCTATCTGATCGAGGAGCCCATGGCTGCCGCTATCGGCGCCGACCTGCCCGTCGAGGAGCCCACCGGCTCCATGGTCATCGACATCGGTGGCGGTACCACCGAGGTTGCCGTTATCGCTATGGGCGGCATCGTCGTCTCGCAGTCCATCCGTATTGCAGGCGACGAGTTCGATCAGGCCATCCTCACGCACGTTCGTGATGCCTACAACCTTGCCATCGGCGAGCGTACGGCAGAGGACATCAAGATCAAGGTCGGCTCCGCTGTGCCGCTCAAGGACGAGCTCGACGTCGAGGTCAACGGTCGCGACGTGATCACCGGTCTGCCCAAGACCGTGCGCATCGAGAGCGAGGAGATTCGTCGCGCGCTCAACAAACCGCTCGACGAGATGGCCAAGGCCGTCAAGGACGCCCTCGATGCCACGCCGCCCGATCTTGCCTCTGACCTTATGTACTACGGCATTTTGCTGACCGGTGGTGGCGCTCTGCTACGCGGACTCGACGTGCGTCTGCGCGATGAGACCGGCGTTTCGGTCAACGTCAGCCCCACGGCGCTCGATAACGTCGTTAACGGCTGTGCCCGCGTGCTCGAGGCCAATGCGTTTGATGGCGGCTTCGTCCAGACCAATGCTTAATTTCCAAAAGGTGGATTCCATTTGGCACGATCTTCGGGTTTCTCCACAAATCTGAATACCAAGCGACAATCAACGGGTATGCGCCCGTTGATTGTTTTCAGCCTGATTTCGGTGTTGCTGCTCACGTTTTACATCCGCGAGGGCGAGGCAGGGCCGATTCATGCCGTGCGTTCGGGCGTAACGACGATTACCTCTCCGGTGCGCTTTGTGGGCTCGGCTGTGGCGGCTCCCTTCAATGCGATTGGCAACGTGTTCTCTAACCTAACGGCGTCGCAGGACACGCTCGACGAGCTCAAGAAGCAAAATGAGGAGCTGACCTCTAAGGTCGCCGAGCTTTCTGAGGCTCAAAAGACTGCCGAGCGCCTGGAGGGCCTGGTCGGGCTGCAATCGACCTACAACCTCAAATCGACCGCAGCTCGTATCGTTGGTGCCTCCGGCGATGCCTGGACCTCGACCGTTACCATCGACAAGGGCTCTGCCGACGGCCTTACCATCAACATGCCCGTGACGAGTTCTGCCGGTGTTATCGGCCAGATTATCGAGGTATCGGCCAAGACCTCTACCGTGCGCCTGATTGGCGACGAGAACTCGGGCGTGTCCGCCATGGTGCAGGACACGCGCGCCCAGGGTATGCTGCAGGGTCAGGCTGACGGCACGCTGCGTCTTGAGTACGTGAGCGTCGACTCCGATGTTAAGGTTGGCGATATCATCGTGACCTCTGGCATCGGTGGCGTGTTCCCCAAGGGCCTTCCGCTTGGCACCGTCTCGTCGGTTGAGAAATCGGCAAACGACGTGTACTACACCATTGTGGTGCGCGCTCAGACCACGGCCGAGAACAACGAGGAAGTGCTGGTCATCACCTCGCTGACCGACGAACAGTCGGCCTCGGATGAGGACGTGAGCACGGCCAACAGCACGCCGCAGGGAACGTCGCGCGATGCTGCAACCAAGATGAAGGACGAGAGCTCGGATGACAGTTCCGACACGTCCGAGACGACCGATTCCGGCTCGAGCGAATAGGGGGCATGTCCATGGATCTACACGAGCAGGGGATGAGCTCCCGCACGTTTGTAATCGCCGCCATCGTGTGCGTGCTGCTGCAGGCAGGCCTGGCACCGCAGATCTCCATTGCGGGCGGTCGCGTCAACTTCATGATTATCCTGGTGTGCCTAAGCGTGTTCTCGGGCGACCCGACCCGTGCCGTCGTGTGCGGTTTTTGCAGCGGCTTGTTCTATGACCTGTCCGCTGCCGTGCCGGTGGGCGTTATGTCGCTCCTGCTGACCGTGGGTTCTTTTGCCCTGGTGCACAGCGCCGTCGGTCAGACGGGCGGTACCCCGAGTGCGCGCGGCGTCACTGTGGGCGCCTTTGCGCTCGTCATTAATGTGATCTACAGCATCATCTTGCTGTTTATGGGTTTGGAGACGAGCTTTGTCGTGGCGATCTTCGGCCATGCGCTGCCGTCCTCGATCCTGACGGGTCTGGTTGCCATTCCGTTTTTGATGTCCGGCGTCGTGCCGCAGTCCGGCTATGGATTCTCCGCACGTGGCGGACGCCAGACGGGTATGCGCTTTAAGCCCAAGACCCGCAAGCTCAAATAGGGGAGGCCCGTAGATGTCTTCCCAGATGACGGTTATTATCGCCGGTATCGTGCTGGTTGTGGCCATCGTGGTCGCGCTGGTCATCATGCGTCGTGGCGATTCCCGTTTTACCTACGATACACAGCATGGAACGGCCCCGCGCGCCACCGAGGGCGAGGGCAATACCGCGGCGACCGCCTTTAAGGGCCGCTTTTCCATCCTCACCACGGGTGTGGGCGCGATGTTTGCGGCACTTGCCGTCAAGCTGTGGGGCATGCAGATGGTCTCGTCGGACTATTACGAGAAGCAGGCTAATAGTAATCAGACTCGCACCGTTACCACACCCGCTGTGCGCGGTCGCATTCTCGACCGCAATGGCGTGGCGCTTGTCCAGAACCGTCCCTCACTTGCTGTCGTGGCCTACCGCGACCTTGCCGAGGATGAGGTTCTGGTTCGCCATCTTGCCAACGTGCTTGGAATGCCTTACGTGGCGGTCCTTCGCAATATTCAGGACAATACAGAGGGCGCCCAGAGCCTGCATACCATCGCGACGGACGTCCGTCGCTCCACGGTTGCCTATATTCAGGAGCACGCCGGCGAGTTCCCGGGCGTCAAGATTGCCGAGCGTACCGAGCGCCAGTATCCATATGGCGAGACGGCATGCCATATCTTGGGCTATACCGGCACCATTACCTCCGAGCAGCTCGAGGCCCAGAATAAGAAAACCTCTGGCGATGATGATGCTTCTGCTGGCAAGATTACGTACCAGTCGGGCGATATCGTGGGCCAGGCGGGCGTTGAGAGCTACTACGAAAACCTGCTGCAGGGTATTCGTGGCGAGCAGACCGTCAAGGTCGATGCCTCGGGCAATGTGACCGGTCAGGCCGGCGCCGTGCCCGCGAAGGCCGGCTCTGACATTAAGCTCACGCTCGACCTTAAGATCCAACAGGCCTGTGAGACGGCACTGGCGAGCGCTATCGAGCTTGCCAAGACCACTGGCTACAGCAATGCCGGCAACGGCGCTGTGGTGTGTCTCGATCCCAACAATGGCGAGATCCTGGGCATGGCGAGCGAGCCCAAGTTCGATCCGTCCGTCTTTATCGGCGGCGTATCAAATGACGTGTGGACCGAGCTCAATGATGACAAGGGTTCGCACCCGCTGCTCAACCGCGCCATTAGCGGACAGTACATGTCGGCCTCGACCATCAAACCGCTCTCGGCACTGGCCGGTCTTGAGTTTGGAACCTACACTTCAACGCAGACAACTAACTGCACGGGCTATTGGACGGGCCTGGGCAAGTCGTGGGGCAAGTACTGTTGGCTGCATTCCGGCCACGGCACCATGACGCTGCAGTCGGGTATCGCCAACTCATGCGACCCCGTCTTCTACGACATGGGCAAGGCGTTCTTTTATGACGAGCAACATCCCGAGGGCCTGCAGGAGGTCTTTCGTCGCTGGGGTCTAGGCAAGACCTGCGGTATCGATCTGCCGAGTGAGGGCGCGGGCCGTATTCCCGACGCCGAGTGGAAAGAGTCGTACTTCACCGACGCCTCTGCCGAGGACCGCAAGTGGAATGCCGGCGATATGACCAACATTGCCATCGGCCAGGGCGACATCCTGGTGACGCCCCTGCAGATGGCGTGCGCCTATATGGGTCTTGCCAACGGCGGCAAACAGTACGTGCCTCACGTGTTTTTATCTGCCGTGTCGCGCGATGGCGACGGCGATGCCTATAAGTACAACGGCAAGGGCAAGAAGAAGCGCCTGGAGGCCAAGATCAACAGTGATTCGGATTTGGCTCTAGTTCGCAACGGCATGCACGACGTGATTTACACGGCATCGACGTCCCTGGCGGCGCACTTTGGCACCCTGACGCCGCAGGTATACGGCAAGTCGGGCACGGGCGAGAAAAGTGGCGAGGACGAATACGCGTGGTTCTGCGCCTATGCACCGGCCGATGATCCCAAGTATGTCATCGCTACCGTCCTGGAGCAGGGCGGCGGTGGCTCAGATACCGCGATGCATGTCGTGCGCGACGTGCTCGGCGTGATTTATGACGAGCCCGATACCTCTTCGGCCTCGGGCGATTCTTCGGTTCGATAGGAGGTTGCGATGGATTTTTCTCCGGCGGATCTGTTCCGTTCAACCAAGACCGGCTCTCGCAGCAGCCTGGACCGCGTCAACAAGCAACTTTCGGCCTCGCGCGGCACGTTTCGCCAAAAGGTGCATATCGGTGTGCTCGTGGCTACTGTGGCGCTCGTCGCCTACGGTGCCATCATTATCTGGTCGGCTTCGCAGTTTAAGGCCGATGCTTCGTTCTCACGCCATCTACTGGGAATTGGCATCGGCACGGTGCTGGCGGTGCTGGTCTGGCGCTCCGACCTGCGCGGTATTTCCAATTTCTCGACGGCGTTGCTCGTCATCGACCTGATCGTGATTTTCTCGCCCAAGATTCCGGGTCTGTCCTATACGGGCGGTCTGGGCATGACGGGCTGGATCAAGATTCCCGGTATCGGCTTGACATTCCAGCCGGTTGAGCTTGCCAAGCTCATCACCATCTTCTTTATTGCTACGCTTGGCTCGCAGTATAACGGTCGCATCGATACCGTTCGCGACTACGTCAAGCTCTGCGGCATGCTGTCCATTCCGTTTTTGGCCGTCGTTGCCATGGGCGACCTGGGCTCGGGCCTGGTCGTGCTGGTTTCGGGCGCCATCGTCATTTGTATGAGCGGTGCACGCCGCGAATGGGTGCTGTCGACCCTGGCCCTGCTCGTGGGCCTGGTGGCCCTTGTTCTGGCGCTCGATTCGGTCCTTGATTCGTTGCTCGGCCACGATGTGCTCATCAAGCAGTATCAGATGAACCGTCTGACGGTCTTTATCGACCCCGATAATGCCGATTCGGACGATGCGTACAATCTGCAGCAGTCGTTGATCGCGGTCGGCTCGGGCGGTTTCTTTGGTAAGGGCCTGGGGCATGCGACGCAGTCGGCCGGCGGCTTTCTGCCTGAGTTCCACACCGACTTCGTCTTCGCCTTCCTGTCCGAGACCTTTGGCTTTTGCGGTTCCTTTTTGCTCCTGTGCCTCTACGTGCTGCTGATCTTTTCGACGATTCGCGTCGCCTTTAAGTGCGAGTCGCTGTTTTTGCGTCTTTCGTGTGTGGGCATCGTTGGCATGTGGGCGTTTCAGACTTTCGAAAACATCGGCATGTGCATCGGCATGATGCCGATTACCGGTATTCCGCTACCGTTTATTAGCTTCGGTTCGTCTTCGATGATGATTCAGCTGCTGACGGTGGGTATCGTACAATCCATATGGCGGCATCGTTCGGGCGCCGCGTAACCGCTGGAGGGGTTTGCTATGAAAATTCCCGTAGATAAGCTGACCCGCGCTTTTAAGATGGGCGCGTCCGTTAAGAAGGATTCCGATACGCCGGTGCGCGTCTCGGTCTATCTGGATTCGTCCGCCTCGCGCTTTCTTGCCGAGACGGTGCGTGACGCCTTTGTGCCGCAGACGACCTCGGGTATTGTGCGCGTCGAGCGTCTGGGGGAGGAGCGAATTGCTCCAAAGACCGATACCGATGTGGTGCTGGTGCTCTCGTGTGGTTCCGACCGCTTGGAGAGTGCCGTGCAGGAGCTCGTGATCGCCGGCGCGCCCGTGTGCGTGCTTGCCGAGTCTGCTGTGGAGGTGCCGTTTATCGAGGAGTCCACGCCCATGCTCGGCGCGGTAGCGGCAACCGATAAGACGTATCTGCTCGAGACGCTTGCCCGCTGGATTCTCGATCGCACCGACAAGGAAACGGCTTTTGCGGCGAACTTTGCCTTCATGCGCATCGCGGCGGCCAATCGTATCATCACCTCGTGCGCGCTTACCAATATGGCGACCGGTGCACTGGTGTTTTTGCCGGGCGCCGATTATCCCGTTATGGCGCTGGCGCAGGTGGGCATGCTCTTTGAGCTCGCTGCCGTCTTTGGACGCGGCATTAAGCCTGAGCGCGGCTACGAGGTCGCTGGCGTGCTTGCCGGCGGTCTTGTGATCCGCGCGGTCACCCGCGCGCTCGTCAAGCAGACGCCGCATATTGGGTTTGCCGTCAAGGCGCTCACTGCTGCCGCGGGCACCTATGGCATGGGCCGTGCGCTCGTTTCGCTTTACGAGCGCGATGTCGACTACAGCCGTGCCAACGAGGTGGTCACTGCCACGTTCTCCCGCGTTCGCGATCTGGTGACCACGGTCGCGGGCGCTACCCGTCCCATGGCGTCCTATCAGGACGCATCAGATCTCGCTGCTTAGGGGTTTTCCGTTGCGCGTTGCATACCAAGATTGTTTTCATTTAATTGAGCCGTTGCTCGCCAAGGTCGAGAAGCCGAGTCGCTATATCGATCACGAGTGGGGTACGCTTTCCAAGGCCGATGCCGACTACCGTTGCTGCCTGATCTATCCGGAT
Source organism: Collinsella sp. (assembly GCA_048485235.1). Taxonomy (GTDB): domain Bacteria; phylum Actinomycetota; class Coriobacteriia; order Coriobacteriales; family Coriobacteriaceae; genus Collinsella. The sequence continues at coordinate 16,325 of DBFWCI010000039.1, read as the reverse complement.
GTGTACGAGGTCGGTCTGCCCAACCAGGGTATCGCCATACTCTACAACATCCTTAACCAGGCCGAGGGCATCTCCTGCGAGCGCGGCTATGTGCCGTGGCCAGATATGGGTGACGCCATGCGCGAGGCGGGCATTCCGCTGCTCTCGCTCGAGGGTGCAGCGCCGGTCGCTTCGTTTGATATCGTCGGTCTGCATGTGCCGCACGAGATGGCGGTGACGAACTTCCTCGAGGCACTCGACCTCGCTGGCATTCCACTGTTGGCGGCCGACCGCACCGAGGACGACCCCATTATCATCGCCGGCGGCCCCTCGGTGTACAACCCCGAGCCGTACGCGGCCTTCTTTGATGCCATCCTCATCGGCGAGGGCGAGGAATCGCTGCTCGAGACCTGCCAGCTGCATCGCCGCCTGCGTGACGAAGGGGTCCCGCGCGCGCAGATTGTCGAGCAGCTTGCATCCATTGCCGGCAACTACGTGCCGTCGCTCTATGAGGTTCGTCACGACGAGCCCTGCTCGCCGCATGGCTACACCGTGCCGCGTGAGGGCAAGGATGCGCCGACCGTGGTCTACAAGCGCGTCGTCGAGGATTTCGGCGCCACGAATCCGCTGTCGCAGTCGTGCGTGCCCTATGCACAGCTGGTTCACGACCGCCTGTCTATCGAGATCCTGCGCGGCTGCGCCCGCGGCTGTCGTTTTTGCCAGGCCGGCATGACGTATCGCCCGGTGCGCGAGCGCTCGGCCGACCAGATCGTCTCGTCGGTGATTCAGGGTCTGGAAAAGACCGGCTATGACGAGGTGTCGCTGACCTCGCTTTCCACGACCGACCACTCCTGCATTCGCGACGTGCTCGGCAGGCTCAACCGTCGCCTGGAGGATACGGGTATACGCGTGTCTATTCCGTCGCAGCGCCTGGATTCGTTTGGCGTGGATATGGCCGAGTCGGTCGCCGGCGAAAAGAAGGGCGGCCTGACGTTCGCGCCCGAGGCCGGCAGCCAGCGCATGCGCGACATCATTAACAAGAACGTGACCGAGGAGGACCTGGACCGTGCGGCCAAGGCGGCCTTCGAGGCCGGCTGGAACCGCATGAAGCTCTACTTTATGATGGGCCTTCCCGGCGAGCGCGACGAGGACATCGTGGCCATCGCCAATCTGGCCGATCACGTGCTGGAGCTCGGTCGTTCCGTGGTGCCCAAGGCTCGTCGCGGCTCGATCTCGGTGTCCATCTCGGTTTCGGTCTTTATCCCCAAGGCTGCCACGCCGTTCCAGTGGTGCCCGCAGCTCGACTACGACGACGTCAAGCGTCGCCAGAAGTTGCTTATCACGAGCGTTCGCAACCGTGCCGTCCGCGTGCATTACCACGATGCCGAGACCTCGCTCATCGAGGCCGCGCTTTCCCGCGCCGGTCGTGACATGACGCCCGTCATCATCGATGCTTGGCGCTCGGGCTCTCGCTTTGACGCCTGGGTAGAGCATTTCTCGCTCGATAACTGGAAGGAAGCTGCTGCCAAAAACGGCATCGACCTCAATGAGCTCGTGCATCTGCCCTACGAGTTGGACTGGCGCCTGCCGTGGGAGCACGTGAGCCCCGGCTGCACGCGCGGCTTCCTCGAGCGCGAGTACCGTCGCTCGCTCGAGGGCGTCACGACTCCCGACTGTACCCGCACGTCGTGCACCGGCTGCGGGATCTGCCCCACGCTCCACGCCAAGAATGTATTGATGGGTGATCGCGCATGAGTGAGCGCCTGACCGACAACCCCTCGCTCTTTAGGCTTCGTGTTCGCTATGGCAAGCGCGATCGCCTTAAGTACCTGGGCCATCTCGAAGTAATCCATACCATTGAGCGCATCGTGCGCCGTGCGGGACTTCCCTATGCCGTCACGCAGGGCTTCTCTCCGCACATGCGCGTGGGCTTCTCTTCGGCGCTGCCGGTGGGTACGTCGTCGACCTGCGAGTGGTATGACCTGTTTATGACCGAGTTCGTGGCGCTCGACGAGGCGTTTGGGCGCCTGGCTGCGGCGTCTCCGGCCGATCTGGCGCCCATCGAGGCGGCGTACATCGACGTGCGCACGCCGGCGTTGACGGCGCAGCTCACGCGCCTGTCGTATCGCATCGACCTGCACTTGGATCCCGAGGCGCCCGTAAGCGCCGACGAGGTGCGTCGTGCGATCGACACGCTGCGCGCGGGCCATGGCATCGACTACGCGCGCGGAAAAAAGAGCAAGCGCTTGGATTTGGATCACACGCTCGTGGGCTATGAGCTCACGGCGGGGGAGCGCCCGGATCATTTGGTACTCATGCTCGACACCCATGCTGACAACGAGGGCTCCATGCGTCCGGAAATTTTGCTTTCCGCTGCTGATGTTTTGTTGCAGGGCTTGACCCCGGGCGTGGATGCACCTATTGTTTCCACCGGTATGCAAGACCTCGTGACCATCTGCTCCTACGATGTCGAGCGACAGAATCAAGCATGCGAGGACGACGAGGGCCGACTCGTCAGCCCCATACCTGTGCGAACTTGTGGATTTGCTCCACATACTCGTTGACGGGGGTATTTTCGCCTGCTACTATATTCGGCTGTTGCACTAACTGATGCATGAAGGGCAAGTAAACATGTACGCAATCGTTAACACGGGCGGCAAGCAGTACAAGGTCGCCACCGACGATGTCATCACCGTCGAGAAGATCGAGGGCAATGAGGGCGACAAGGTCACCCTGCCGGTTATCTTCCTCAACGATGGTAAGAAGATCGTCACCGATCCCGACAAGCTGGCCAAGGCCAAGGTTACCGCTCAGATCGTTGAGCAGTTCAAGGGCGAGAAGCAGCTGGTCTTCAAGTTCCACAAGCGCAAGCGCTATCGTCGTCTGAAGGGTCACCGTCAGCAGCTGACCAAGCTGAAGATCGTGAAGGTTCAGGCTACCTCCCGCGCCAAGAAGGCTGTCAAGGCAGAGGCTGAGGCTGTTGCCGAGGCTCCCGTCGCCGAGTAGATTACACTCGTAACGAAAGAGTAGGTATACACAATGGCACACAAAAAAGGACTCGGTTCCTCCCGTAATGGCCGTGACTCCCGCGGTCAGCGCCTTGGCACGAAGCGCTATGCCGGCCAGACGGTAACCACGGGCACGATTCTCGTCCGTCAGCACGGCACGCACATCCACCCGGGTGAGAACGTTGGCCGTGGCAAGGACGACACGCTGTTCGCGCTGGTCGACGGTACCGTTGAGTTCCACAAGGGTATCAAGCACAGGGTCAGCGTACGCCCGCTCGCGAACGCGTAATTCACCCTTCATAGAGCACATATGTGGGAGGCACTTGAGTTTTAGGATTCAAGGGTCTCCCTCTTTTTTGTAGGAGGCGATTCTGTTGTCACAGTTCACCGATATCAGCCGCATTAACGTTTGCGGCGGCGACGGCGGAGCCGGATGCATGTCGTTTAGGCGCGAGGCATTTGTTCCCAAGGGCGGCCCCGATGGCGGCGACGGCGGTCGTGGCGGCAATGTCGTCATCCAGGCCGACGCTCAGCTTTCCTCGCTGATCGATTACCGATTTAAGCATCACTTCCGTGCCGAGCGCGGAACGCATGGCCAGGGTGCCCGCCGCAACGGCAAAAGCGGTGAGGACCTGATTTTGAAAGTCCCCATGGGTACCGTAGTCCGCGAGCTCGATCCCGAGACGCAGACCCCGATGTTCGAGATTGCCGACCTGGTGCACGACGGCGAGCGCGTTGTCGTGGCGCCCGGTGGCGCCGGCGGTCTGGGCAATACCCACTTTGTGACGTCGGTGCGCCGCGCGCCCGCGTTCGCTCAGCTGGGCGAGCCGGCCGAGGAGCACTGGATTGAGCTCGAGATGAAACTCATGGCCGATGCCGCGCTCGTGGGCTTTCCCTCGGTGGGTAAGTCATCGCTCATTGCGCGCATGAGTGCCGCCCGTCCCAAGATTGCCGACTACCCGTTTACTACGCTCGTGCCGAACCTCGGCATGGTGCGTGCCGGCGAATATTCTTACGTCGTTGCCGACGTCCCCGGTCTCATCGAGGGCGCGAGCGAGGGCAAGGGCCTGGGTCACCAGTTCCTGCGCCACATTGAGCGTACGGCCCTGATCATGCATGTCGTCGACATGACGGGCGGTTTTGAGGATCGCGATCCGGTTGAGGACTATCGCATCATCAACCGCGAGCTCGAGCAGTATGGCGCCGAGCTTTCGGAGCGTCCGCAGATCGTCGTTGCCAACAAGTGCGACGCGCCGGGCACGGCCGATAAGATTGCCGACCTTAAGCGCGCAGCGCTCGACGATGGACATATGTTCTTTGCCGTGTCTGCTGTGACGGGCGCCGGCCTCATCACGCTGATGCTTGCCGTGGGTGAGCAGGTGGCTAAGCTGCGCGCCGAGTTGGCTGTCTCGGATGAGCCGGTCGTTCTGCGCGACGATGAGTGGGAGCGCCGCCGCCTGCAGCGTGAGAAGCGTTTCCGCATTGTCCAGGAAGAGCCCGGTGCCTTCCGCGTGGTCGGTCGTGCCATCGAGCGCATGGTCATCCAGACCGACTGGGAAAACGAGGAAGCCGTCATTTACCTGCAGCATAAGTTTGCGCGTATGGGTGTTGACGACGCGCTCGAGAAGGCCGGTTGCCGTGCGGGCGACGAGGTCCGCATCTGCCAGCGCGCCTTTGACTTTGAGGGTGCCGAGGACTTCTCGGAGTACGAGGAGCTCGAGGATGTTGGCGAGGACATCGCCGTTGAGGCCATTGACGTGGCCGATGCTGCGGATGAGGGCGTCGAGGTTGTCGATGCGGTGGATGCCGAGGACGATGCCGAGACCTCGGAGGGCGAGTAAGCCATGTCGCTGCGCGGTGGAATCGGTCTGCCCGAGCTTCCTCTAGAGGACGGGCGGGAGTTTAGGCTTGGCATTATGGGTGGCACCTTTGATCCCATCCATTACGGGCACCTGGTGACCGCCGAGCAGGCGCGCGAGTCCCTCGACTTGGATGCCGTGCTCTTTATGCCGGCGGGCACGCCGGCCTTTAAGCTTGACAAGCCGGTGACGCCTGCCGAGGACCGTTATGCCATGACGGTCCTCGCCACCGCCGCGAACCCGGCCTTTTTGGCGAGCCGGTTCGAGATCGACCGTCCGGGCGTAACCTATACGGCCGATACGCTTCATGCCCTTCGCGACTTTTACCCGCCGCAGGTAAAGCTCTACTTTATTACGGGCGCCGACGCGATTATCGATATTGTGACCTGGCATGATGCCGAACGAATCGCTGAGCTTGCCACCTTTATTGCTGCGACGCGACCGGGCTTTGATATCGATACGGCGCGTGCCCGAATCAAAGAGTCGGGACTGCCGTTCGACGTGCGCTATATTCAGATTCCGGCGCTGGCGATCAGCTCGACGAACATTCGTAAGCGAGTTGCCCGCGGCATGAGCGTGCGCTATCTTACGAGCGAGTCCGTGCTCGGCTACATTCGCAAACGCAGGCTATATGCCGATTTGGGCCAAGAAGATTTTGAGTGATGGGGGTCTACGTTGTCGGTAGAGGATCAGTTTGAGGGCGATGAGCGCGCGCTGCTCAAGCGCATTCAAGAGCTGCTCGATGTTCGCATGAAGGATAAGCGCAAGCGCTATGTGCATTCGCTGGGTGTTGCCGAGACCGCACTTCATCTGGCCGAGGTCTACGGCGTTGACCGCTTTGATGCCGCTGCCGCCGGCCTGATCCATGACTGGGACAAGGTGCTCTCCGACGACGAGCTGGTCACGCGCGCTCTGCATTACGGTATTAAGATTGCCGGCTCTCCGTCTGCCGCGACGCCGCTTTTGCATGGCCCGGTTGCCGCCTATGAGCTTCCGCAGCTCTTTCCCGAGCTGTCGTCGGCGGTCTTTCAGGCTGTCGACCGTCACACCGTGGGTGCCTGCGACATGACGCCGCTCGATATGGTGGTCTTTGTGGCCGATGCCATCGAGCCCAACCGCCACGGCGACTATGCGCATGCGCTGCGCAAGATGGTGGGGGAGTCGACGCTCGATGAGTTGTTCTTCTCCTGTTTTGCGCAGGGTTTGGTCTATGTGATCCAGTCCGGGCGCTATCTTTATCCCACAGCTATTACGATTTACAACCATTACGCCCAGCTGCGCTAGCTCGGGCTGTCTAGAAAGAGGTATTCCATGGCCGACGAGACCATGACCGACGAGCAGATTCTTGAAGGTGTGGAGCACAAGAGCTTCGTCGCCACGTCCGACCGCACTGCCGCCTCGCTGTCCGCGAGCGGTGTCGCCGCCGAGGATGTCGCCCGCGCCGCCGCGCAGGCCGCCTACGACAAGAAGGGCGAGGACGTTCAGGCGCTCGACCTGACCGAGCTTTCCGACGTATGCGACTACTTTGTGCTTGCCACCGGTACCAACAACCGCCAGGTCGATTCTATCGTCGATGAGATCGAGGAGAAGGTCGCCGAGGCTTGCGGCGAGCACCCGTTCTCCATCGAGGGTCGCGAGCAGAAGACCTGGATGCTCATGGACTATGGTTCGGTTGTCGTCCACGTCTTCACTCCCGAGGCGCGCGACTTCTACCGTCTCGAAAAGCTCTGGGGTGACGCTCCCCAGCTCCCCCTCAACCTCCTCTAGTAGCTCATTTGGGACGGGGTTTAGCTACCCTCACGCATATCGCCGGGCAGTTGCGGTTTTCCGCAGCTGCCCGCCTTTCTTTTTGCCCAAAGTAGCTAATTTGGGACGGGGCTTTTTTTGCTACTACCTACCGTTCGCCGATAGAAGCGAGTTGCGGTTCATTGCGTGATATTTAGCTTTCCGACTCGGGTAACGTATTTGTTATCTGTAGAGGAGGAGATGCGTATGACTCGGACCGCGCGGGAAATCTCTGTTTACGGCTATTACCATGTCGTCCAAAAGGGCTGTGGTGGTCAGCTGATATTTGAGGATGCCGATGATCGGATATATTTGATTCGGTTGCTTGCCTCGAAATGCCGAAAATACGACGTCAATATCATTGCTTGGTGCCTTATGGACAACCATATTCACTTGTTGCTAGATGATGAACATGTTCACCTGAGCGATTGCATGCACTCTGTTACGACTGCATATGCGATGTATTTCAACGCGAAAACCGGACGGAAGGGACCAGTTTTTCAGGATCGATTTAAGAGCGTGCCGATTCTTAACGATGATCAGCTGCTCAACTGTGTGAGATATATTCACGATAATCCTGCGAAAGCCAGGATTGGGACTGCTTCGCTATATCGTTGGAGCAGTTTTAGCGAATATATGGGATACCCGGGTATTTGTATGACTGAATGTGTGCTAGGTTTGCTCGGAGATTCTCAGAGATTTTTTGCTTTCAGTACCTCGGGAGAACCGAATCGATATTGCTTCCGTGACGGCGCTCATGTGAGCGACATAGATGCACTGGAGTTTGCACAGGCTCTCCTTAAACCGTATGAGCCTCACCACCTTAAAGCTTTGCCTAAAGCCGTGCGCGACAACTACATCCGTACGCTCAAAAACGAGGGCTTTTCGATAAAGCAGATCGTGCGCCTCACGGGCATCGGTCACTGCACGATTCAGAAGGTCAAGCTCGATCAGTAGCTATTTGGGACAGAGTTTTGTTGCGGCGGGCAAACCGGACATCCGGGGTAGTCAATTTGGGACGGGGCTATTTTAGCTACCCTTTGGCTGACGGTGAATGAATTAGGCCGAATGAATCTCAACCGATATATAGGGGTAGCTAAAATAGCCCCGTCCCAAATTGACTGCCAATGCCGTGTCGGACGGAAGGCAGCAACCCCCCCGTCCAAAAAAGACTAGTTATTGAAGCGGGATTGGCGGCCGAAGGATAGGGCGGTGTCGCCGAACTTGTCTCGGACGGCGTCGATAGCGACTGAGAGGTCGCGACGGTCGCTCGATTGGGCCCCGCGGTCGTCGACTTCGCAGAACAGGTCAGTCTGGATGCCGCCCTGATGGTCAAAGTCGCTCATGCCGATGCCTGCTAAGCGAACGTGCATTCCTTCCTGCCAGATGTTGTCGAGCAGTTCGAGTGCAACCGCCACGAAGATGTTCTCGTCGTCGGTCGGATGAGGCAGCCGGCGCTGTGCCGTACGCCCGCTGCCATACGAATACTTAAGCTTGAGCGTTACCGTGGCACCCGTCAGCCCCTGACGGCGCAGGCGGCGTCCCACTGACTCTCCCAACAGCGCAATCGCCGCCTCAATATCCCCACGCTCAGTTAAATCTTTAGCAAAGGTGCGTTCATTGCTGACCGACTTGACCTCGCGCTCTTCATCGAGACTCGTGACTTCGGAGATTTCGAGTCCCAGCGCACGCTGGCGCATGCGTTCGCCGTTGACGCCAAAAATAGAGGCCAGTGTGGACTCAGGCGCGCGCGAAAGCTCGCCGAGGGTGTAGATGCGCATGCGGCGCAGTCGCTCCTCGGCCGAGCGTCCGATGCCGCTCATGGCAGATACCGGCAGCGCGGCCAAAAAGCGCTGCTCGGTTCCGGGGCGCACAATCGTCAATCCAAACGGCTTGTCACGCTCGCTTGCGATCTTTGCGACCGTCTTGTTGCAGCCCACGCCAATGGAACAGGTCACTCCCAGTCCTGCCACGCGGTCGCTTATACGTCGCGCAACCAGCAGCGGGTCTTCGGGCGCAAAGCGACCCGGTGTGATATCGATAAAGGCTTCGTCGATGGATACGCGCTCCACGCGCGGGGTCTCGTCGGCGAGAATCGCCATGACCTGCGCGCTCACCTCGCGGTAGCGGTCGAAGTGCCCGTGTGTCCAAATGGCCTGAGGACACAGACGCCGTGCCTCGGCCGAGGCCATGGCAGAGTGCACGCCAAAGCGACGTGCCTCATATGAACACGTGGACACGACGCCACGCGAATCGGCGTCTCCGCCCACGATGAGCGGTTTTCCGCGCCATTCGGGATGGTCGAGCATCTCCACGCTCGCAAAAAACGCATCGAGGTCCATCAGGCCCACCGCTGGACCCGTCCAGGGAGGCGGCGTGACGCCCATGGCATCCTCATAACCGTATGTATGTTCGCGTCTTTCCATGTCATGAGTATACCGCGCAGCTCATGTGGGGTGCGTGTATGTGCTTGCAAATCCCGAATTCTTGTCTAAGATATGGATTTGCCCTCGACTACACCGAAGAAGTTGGTCTCACGGACTTCACCTGCCCGCGTCGATGGCGTATTATGTTCAACTGTTTGTTTGTAGTTGCAGCCTAAAGCTGCTTGGTTGGAGGAGTTTCCTTTGGCAGTCAAGATTCGCCTTGCTCGTCACGGCGCTAAGAAGCGTCCGTACTACCGTGTCGTCGTCGCCGATTCCCGCGCCCCGCGTGACGGTCGTATCATCGAGGAGGTTGGCCGCTACAACCCGATGACCGCCCCCAAGGCCATCAACCTCGACCTCGAGAAGATCGCTGACTGGCAGTCCAAGGGCGCTCAGCTCACCGACGCCGTCGCCGCTCTGGTCAAGGCCGCCAACGAGGGCGAGAAGACCGAGACCGTCGTCAAGAAGTCCAAGAAGCAGCTCGCCAAAGAGGCCGAGGCCGCTAAGGCTGCCGCTGAGGCCGCTGAGGGCGCCGAGGAGTAAATCGTGCCTGAGGTTGACGCTGCACAGCTCGAGGGTGAGGCAATGCTCTCAGATCGCATCGCCGATCTCGTCGAATATCTCGTTGTTCAGATCGTCGACGACCCGGATTCCGTGAGCCTCGAGGTCATCGATGGCGACGACGCCTCCACGATTGAGGTTTCGGTTGCCGAGGATGACGTCGCTAAGGTCATCGGCCGTCGTGGCCGTACCATTAAGGCCATTCGCACGCTCGCCCGTGCACTGGCCGCTCGCCTCGACACTGCTGTCGAGGTAGAGGTTCTGGGCTAGGACCTTGAGGTCCCAGTACAAAAACATCGCCCGTGTGGTCAAGCCGCACGGAAGGAAGGGGGAGGTCCTCGCGCAGCCGCTGCGGGGGCTTCCTTCTGTATTGGAGCCGGGTATGCGTGTCGCCTTGACGCCGCCGGCGCTCAAGCGCGACCGTTTTTGCACGGTCGTGTCCGTCACCGATACGGGCGATGGCGATCTGGTCTCATTTGAGGGCATAGACGACTTGACTGCCGCCGAGGGCATCACCGGATGCTATGTGCTGGCCAATCGTGACGACTTCGAGCTCGATTCGCTCGACGCCGCCTATACCGACCTCATGGGTCGCGAGGTGGTCGACGAGCGCTTTGGCTCGCTCGGCACGATTGTCGAGATCATGTCGACGCCCGCCAACGATGTTTGGGTTGTCGAGGGCGATCGGTACGGCGAGGTGCTGATTCCCGTGGTCGAGCAGGTTGTGCTCGATCTTCCCGACACAGGAACAATTTCCGTCCACGTTATGGACGGCTTGATCGATATGGACAAGTAGGGAGGACAGCATGCTGATTGAGACCCTTTCGGTCTTTCCCGAGATGTTTGAGCCCGTCATGTCCACGTCGATTTTGGGCCGCGCCCGCAAGGCCGCCCTTTTTGATTTTAAGGCGTATAACCTGCGCGACTGGACGCACGATCGTCATCGTACCGTCGATGACGAGCCGTATGGCGGCGGGCAGGGCATGCTCATGAAGGTCGAGCCCATTGCCGAGGCAATCGAGGACATTAGCTCTGAGGGTCCCAAGCCCACCGTGGTGTTCTTCACCCCCTGCGGCGAGCCCTTTACGCAGCATGTGGCCGAGCGCCTGCTCAAAAGCGAGCGCCTGCTGTTTGTGTGCAGCCGTTACGAGGGCGTCGACGAGCGCGCCTATGCGTATGCCGATGAGCGTCTATCGATCGGCGACTACGTGCTCACGGGCGGCGAGCTGCCCGCTATGGTCGTAGCCGATGCCGTCGTACGGCTCATTCCCGGAGCCTTGGGCGACGAGATGAGCAACGTGGACGAGTCCTTCTCGACCGCCGAGGACGGTGGCCTGCTTGAGTACGCGCAGTACACCCGTCCCGCCGAGTTCAATGGTGAGGGCGTACCTCCAGTACTCGTAAGCGGCGACCACGCCAAGGTCGATGCCTGGCGTCGTAAGAACGCCATCGAGCGTACCTGTCGTTGGCGTCCCGATCTTATTGAGACGGCTCACCTTACGCCCGAGGAGCGCGCGTACGCGCAAGAGATTCTGGACGCATCGTATTCGCAGAGCGAGGAGTGAGAATGGTCCCATCGCAGCATTCCGTGCTAAAGGGTGCGTTTGAGTGGGTCGTGGTTGTCGCGATCGCGCTGGTCGCCACCTTCTTGATTCGCTCGTTTGTGGTCGAACCCTTTGTGGTACCCACCGGTTCCATGGAGTCCACGATCGAGATCGGCGACCAGATTCTGGCGCAGAAGGTGACGCTCGAACTCGGACAGCCCGTCAAACAGGGCGATATCGTGGTGTTTCACAACCCCGACGGCACCTCTGAGCACGATGTTCTTGTCAAGCGCGTCATCGCCACGGCCGGCCAGACGGTCGACCTGCAGGACGGCAAGGTCGTCGTCGACGGCCAGGCGCTCGATGAGGACTATACGACCGGCATGAGCTGGCCGCTTTCCGTTCAGGCGCCTGCTGCCCAGGTGGGCTATCCCTACACCGTCCCTGACGACTGCGTGTGGGTGATGGGCGACAACCGCGAGAACTCTGCTGACTCCCGCTACTTTGGCCCGGTCGACCGCTCCGACTTGATCGCCGTGGCGCTTGTGCGCTACTGGCCGCTCAACCGTCTGGGCGCTATCGACTAAAAACCGCTATAGTACAGTACCTAACCGTGTAATCGTTTCGACGAGGGGATATTAGAGGCATGAACGCTTCATCGCTTTCCTTCCAAGACATCATTCTGCGCCTCCAGCAGTACTGGGGCGAGCAGGGCTGCGTCATTATGCAGCCCTATGACTCCGAGGTCGGTGCCGGTACCTTCCATACCGCGACCACGCTGCGCTCGCTCGGTCCCGCCGAGTGGCGCACCTGCTATGCACAGCCCTGCCGCCGTCCCGCCGACGGCCGCTACGGCGAGAACCCCAACCGCATGCAGCACTACTATCAGTTCCAGGTGCTCATTAAGCCCTCGCCGGTCAACGCCCAGGAGCTCTACCTGGGTTCGCTGGCCGCCATTGGCCTGGACCCCAACGACCATGACGTCCGCTTTGTCGAGGACGACTGGGAGAGCCCGACGCTCGGCGCCTGGGGCCTTGGCTGGGAGGTCTGGCTCAATGGCATGGAGGTCACGCAGTTTACGTACTTCCAGCAGGTGGGCGGCATCGAGGTCGACCCCGTGCCCGTCGAGATCACCTATGGTCTGGAGCGTATCGCCATGTACGCCCAGGGCGTCAACTCGGTCTACGACTTGGTGTGGAGCTACCTGCCCGACGGCACGCCCATGACCTACGGCGACGTGTTCCTGGAGAACGAGCGCGAGTTTAGCGCTTACAACTTTGAGGTCGCCAACGTCGAGATGATGCGTCAGAAGTTTGACGACTACGAGGCCGAGTGCCACTCCTGCCTGGAGTGTAAGCTGCCGCTGCCGGCATATGACTGCGTCATGAAGTGCAGCCATGCGTTCAACCTGCTCGATGCCCGCGGTGCGCTGTCCGCGGTCGAGCGTGCCAACTACATCCTGCGCGTCCGTGCCGTCGCCAAGGCGTGCTGCGAGGCCTATATGGCCGAGGTCGCCGGAGTCAACGAGAATGCCGACCAGGAAGGCGAGGTGGCGTAAGCCATGGCAGACGCTAAGGATTTCCTGTTTGAGATCGGTACGGAGGAAATGCCCTCTGCACCGCTGAACAATGCCGTCAAGCAGCTTGGCACCATGATCGCCAAGGGTCTTGACGAGGCCGGTCTGGCCCACGGCGAGGTCCGTGTGATCTCGAGCCCGCGTCGCCTGGCTACGCTTGTTGCCGACGTCGCCACCGCGACCGATGAGGTTCACGAGGTCAAGCGCGGCCCCGCGGCCAACATCGCCTTCGATGCCGACGGTAACGCCACCAAGGCCGCCCAGGGCTTCGCCCGCAAGTGCGGTGTGGCTGCCGAGGATCTGGTCCGTCGCGAGGACGCCGACGGCCGTGAGTACGTCTTTGCCGAGAAGAACATCCCTTCCGCCCCGGCCACCCCGATTCTGACGGCCCTGTGCGAGAAGACCATCGCCGGCCTGCAGTGGCCCAACTACCGCTCTCAGCGCTGGGGCCACGAGCACGCCACGTTCGTGCGTCCGGTCCGTTGGATCTGCTGCCTTCTGGGCGAGGACGTCGTGCCCGTGTCGTTTGCCGACGTGACGAGTGGCAACACCACGCGCGGACATCGCGTTCTGGGCCCCGGTGACCATACGGTCGCCAGCCCCGCCGTCTACGAGCAGGTGCTAGAGGACGCCGGCGTGCTCTCTGCCGAGCGTCGTCGCGAGGCTATCCTTGCCGGTATCGCCGAGGTCGAGGCTGCGCGCCCCGGCTGCCACGTCGATACGCCCAAGAAGGTCTTCGAGGAAGTCATCAACCTCTGCGAGTGGCCGACGGTGCTCGTCGGTACCTTCGATGAGGAGTTCCTCAAGGTCCCGCATGAGATCATCTGCGAGTCTATGCTCACCAACCAGCGCTACTTCCCGATCTATGACGGCGAGGGCAAGCTGACGCGTGAGTTCGTGGTCGTTTCCAACAGCAAGCCCGAGAATGCCGAGCGCGTGATCGACGGCAACGAGCGTGTCGTGCGCGCCCGCCTGGACGACGCTAAGTTCTTCTACGAGGAGGATCTGAAGATCTCTCTCGACGAGTTCCGCGAGCGCCTGGCCAAGGTCGCCTTCCAGGAGAAGCTCGGCAGCGTGCTCGCCAAGTCCGAGCGTATTGAGCAGCTCGCGCTCGCTATTGCCCGCGAGGCTCACCTGGGTGCCCACCTGGCCGCCGACGCCGGCCGCGCCGCGCACCTGTGCAAGGCCGACCTGGTCTCCAACGCCGTCGTCGAGTTCACGAGCCAGCAGGGCGTGATGGGTGGTTACTACGCCACCGCGATGGGGGAGAACGACGAGGTCGCCCACGCCATTCGCGATCACTATCGTCCCCGCTTTGCTGGCGACGAGCTGCCCGAGGGCACCGCTGGCTGCATCGTGGCCTGCGCCGACAAGCTCGATACCATTGCCGGTATCTTTGCCATCGGCGAGCCCCCGACCGGCTCTTCCGACCCGTACGCGCTGCGTCGTGCCGCCATCGGCATCATCAACATCCTGCGCGACCGTCTGCCGATCGACCCCACGTCGCTCATCGACTTTGCGCTCGAGCTCTATAGCGAGCAGGGTATTGTGTTCGACGCCGCCGAGGTCGCCCAGCAGGTTCGCGACTTCTTCCACGGCCGTTTGGTGAGCATGGCCCGCGATGAGAAGATTCCGGCCGACACCGTTGCCGCCGTTTCCGCGGTGCACATCATTGCCCCGTCGGTCTTCTTCGCCCGCTGTGCCGCCCTCGACGAGGCCCGCAAGAACGATGCCGAGACCTTCGACAACCTGGCCACCGCCTATGCCCGCGCCGCGCATATCTCCAAGCCCGAGCTGGGTGCGGAGTACGACCGCAGCCTGATGGGCGAGGTCGAGCTTGCGCTTGCCGACGCCTCTGAGGCCGCTCAGACCGCCGTCGATGCCGCTCTCGCCGCCGAGGATTATCCGGCCGCGTTTGCCGCTCTGGCCGCCCTGCGCGCGCCCATCGATCGTTTCTTCGACGAGGTTATGGTCATGGACAAGGACGAGCAGCTTCGCGATAATCGCCTTAAGCTGCTCAACCGCTTCGAGGCCGTGTTCTCCGGCATCGCCAACATCGGTGAGCTTGCCCGCAAAAAGTAAGCTAGCCTGCGCATAAGCGCAAAAGGAGCCCCGCATGAATTGCCCGGTCACCGCTCGTCCCACCGTTATTGTTATCTCCGACTCGCTCGGTGATACCGCTTGTGAGGTGGTGCTTGCGGCGTCCGGGCAATTTGATGAAGGGGCTTTTCGTCTCTTGCGCCTGCCCAAGGTGAACTCAGTGGAGCAGGTCAAGTCGTTTGTGGGTCCGCGCGTCGATGCCGACCATCGCGATATCGCCGTGTTCCACACAATTGTCGATCCGGCGCTTCGTGCTCGCGTGCTCGACTACTTGGGCATGCTGCACATTCGCTCGGTCGACCTGATCGGCCCGACGCTTGCCGTGCTGTCGTCGCTCATCGGTGTGCCTCCCAAGGGCGTTGCGGGTGTGATCCATAAGACCGATGACCGGTATTTCCACCGCATCGAGGCCATGGAGTACTTTGTTGAGCACGATGACGGACGTGGTTGCGACGATCTGTCGGGTGCCGATATCGTGCTGCTGGGCGTGTCGCGCACATCCAAGACGCCGCTGTCGATGTATTTGGCCTATCAGGGCTACAAGGTCGCCAACGTTCCGTTGGCGCACGGTATGGAGCCGCCCAAGTCGATTTACGAGGTAGACCCGATGCGGTTGTTTGGCCTGATTTCGACCGTCGACGTTATTTCTGAGATTCGCGATAGCCGCCTGGGCGACGACTATGCCCGCGCCGTCGCCGGCTCTTATGCCGAGCCCGAGAGCGTGCGCGGCGAGCTCGAGGAGGCTCGTGCCCTCATGAAACATCTGGGTTGCTTTGTGGTGCGCACCGACGGCAAGGCGATCGAGGAGAGTGCCTCCGAGATCATCGCTCACCTCGATGAGATCCAGGAAGCAAGGGCCCGCCGAGCCGCCCGCCGCGCCCAGCAGCAGTAACTACTGAGTAGCTAATTTGGGACGTGTCTCTATAGTATTGTCAAATCTCCTGGGACGAGCCCGCCCTCCTCGAGTCGCTCGGGAGGCTCGGCGTTGCAGAGACGGCGAGGCCGGACGGGGATTACCTCTTCGTGATGGAGGGGAACCCCGGCGCTGGAGGGCGACGGGGAGGCGCCTCGGGTGCAGCTACACAAGGGGGCCTGTCCACGAGGTCCACGTGCGGGAAGTCAATTAATTTACCGTTCAAAAAGGGGGCAATGTGGGAAAGGGCCAAGCCGATGTTAGCGTCGGAATAATTTAGCCAAATATAGTCGGCCGAGATTGACCAATCCCGGCCGACCCATTTTAGCCAACACGCCCGCATCTATGACTCCTATCGCATTCCTACATCCCCTCGGGCTGGATCCCCCTCACCTTCACCGCCTGGGGGACGGCCTCCACCGAGTAGGTGTCGAGCCCCCTGCCGCGGTAGCTCGGGCCCCGCATCACGAACACCGACGCCTTGTCGAACAGCCTGTCGAGGGCGCAGAGGAGCGTGTCGTCGCCCGTGAAGAACTCATCCCACCCGCTCGGGGCGATGTTGCTCGTGAGGACC
>DBFWCI010000038.1:0-25931 GCA_048485235.1 Collinsella sp. | reverse complement strand
TTGGGCAGGACCGCGACCTGGACGGCCTGGACGGCGCGGCCGTAGCCCGCCGAGCCGGCGTCGGCGCCGTCGCACGCCCAGCCGAGCCACCCGAACTCGGCGGAGTGGACGCGGTACCAGACGGTGTAGCGGGCCGACAGGCCGTCGGACAGCCTGACCCTCAGGGCCTCGACGGCGCGGGCCTGGCCGGTGGTGCCGGCGGTGCCGCCGTTGCCGACGGCGGCCTGCCAGCCGACGCCCGAGACGTGGGCCTCGACGGACAGGGCGTCGGCACCGAGGGGCTCGCCGGTCGAGGCGTCGGACAGGACGAGGCGCAGCGCCTCGAGGGGGAGCCCCCTGCCGGTCGTGCCGGCGACCTCGCCGCCGGCGACGGCGCCCATCCAGCCGATATTGGAGACGTGGGCGGAATAAGACAGCGAGACGGCAGTGGCCCCCTCGGCCTGGGCGGGCTCCGCCTGCCCCCCGCCGGCCTGCGTGGCCTCGGGCTGGGAGGCGTCGGCCTGCGCGGGCTGGGCGGAATCGGGCTGCGCGGGCTGGGCCTCGCCGGCCGTGGCCTGTGCGTCCCCCGCCGCGGCGGGGGCGGCGTAGGCCGCGGGCCCGCACAGGGCCAGGGCGGCCGCGACCGCGAGGACAGCGGCGGCCCCGGAAACTCGTTTCATGGAGCGTTTCATGGAAAATCCCCCTAATCTAGCAACGGTTTAGAGTCTACTAGATTGGGGGGGCAGGAGCCAATCCATGATGCACCAAACGATTCAACGCATCGTTTGGAAAACCTACAAGGCGCCAAACTCGCTCTCGAAGGATAGGTTTGGTCCGAGCCATGGATCACCGTTGAGGAAGAACTCCGGCCAGCGTTGCATGAACAGGGCTTGCTCGCGCTTCCAGCGGCGCAGCTTTTCCTCGTTGGCCTCTTCCCTGCCACGTGAGGTGAACTCGTAGTGATACAGCTCGGCATAGGGCGTATAGATGGTGCGGTAGCCCGCCTCCCATACGCGCAGGCAAAAGTCTGCGTCGTTAAAGCCAACGGCGAATTCCTCGTTGTAGCCGCCGACGCGCTCAAATACGTCGCGTCGCACCATCTGGCAGGCACCCGTCACGGCGCTAAAGTTGCCAGGGCGCACGGCACGGGCAAGATAGCCCTCGCGCTTTGCCGAGAAGTCCTGGTTGGCATGGGCAAGTGCGCCGCGCACGCCAACCAAAATGCCGGCATGCTGCACCAGATGATCGGCAAAGTAGAGTTTGGCGCCCACCACGCCCGCACCGGGACGCTGCAGATACCCCATCATCTCTTCGATAAAATCGGGGCTTATGACCTCGGTATCGTTGTTGAGCAGCAGCAGGCAGTCGCCCTTGGCGTGCTCCACGCCAAAATTGATGATCTGAGAGTAATTGAACTCGCCCGGCCAGTACACAACGCGCGCGATGCCCTTGCCTTCGGATGCTGAAGCCACGCGCTCTGGCAGGGTTTCGTAATACGCAAACGTCTCCGGGGCTTCGCTGTTGTTCTCCACCAAGACGATCTCGTAATTGGCATACGTTGACTTCTGGGCGATCGACATCACGCAGGCATCGAGCGTCTCAACGTGATCCTTGGTGGGAATCACAATGCTCACCAGCGGCGCAGGCTCCGGCAGCGCATAGCGCATGCGGTAGACAAACGGCGTATCGGTCTCCTCGACCGTTCCGCAAATGCCCAGCGCGTTAAAGTGACGCTGAAGCGCAAGGCGCCCGGCTTCAATAGCATACGGCTTGCTATCGGCAGAGCCATCGGCGGTCGATCCAGGATGAACGCGCCAGTGATACAGCACGTGCGCGACATGCTCAAACCGCGCACCCGCTGCAAGGCAGCGAAGCGTCAGGTCGTAATCCTGGGCACCCGCAACGTCTTCTGGAGACGTACCAATGTGATCGATGAGCGCCTTCCCCACCATCAGGAAATGCGTCACGCAGTTATGGCTATAGAGCAGGTCGACGTTGAGCTTAGTCTTAAAGACCGGCTGGCCCCACTCCCCCGTTTTCTGGAACATGTCCTCGTCGCAGAACAGGACCTGAGGACGCTCGCCCTCGGCAGCCTTGTTCAACGCGGCAACATAGTGGAATAATGCGTCCGGTTCCAGGATGTCATCGTGGTCCAAGAACGCGATGTAGTCGCCCGTCGCTTGCTCAATACCAGCGTTGGTGTTGACCACAATGCCGCCGTTGCCGGGAAGCTCGATGCGACGGATGCGCTCGTCATTGGAATCCGCCGCAAGATTGGCCACCGCATCCCATTCGGACGAGGCGTCCATAAGCAGCAATTCCCAGTTGTCATAGCTCTGGGCTAGCACCGAATCCAGCAGCTCGCGCAGGAAGACCCGGTCAGTCTTGTAGCACGGCACCACAATACTCACGAGCGGCCTATAGGCAAATGCCGCCGAAGCGACACGCTGGCACGCCAAATCACCCGGCTTTGCGCGATGCTGCTCAAACCAACGTCGATAAGCTGCGTCGTCTGCACGCGCGTCCTTCATGCGGTTCCAACTGTCGTCGACCATGCCGTTGTACAGGCGACCATCCATGGCGCAAAACCCGCTCTGGATCTGCTCTGTGGGATCGCTCACAATCGCGACAAAATCCCGTATATCCTGCGGCATCTCAACGCTCAGATACGTTTTATTGACGCGGCAACCGTTGCGCTGCGGCACATCGACCTGCGATTCGAACACATGCACGGTAACATCGATGGCATTCATATGCGTATCGAAGGTCTGGAGCTCAGGTGCGCACTGGAGGTCTCCCGCCCAGGCAACCTCATAGCGCCACACCGCGCCGGCGTCTGCCGGCAAATAGCGAATGGCATCGATCTCGTAGCGACCGCTGCATTCGCCACGCTGTGCATCACGGATAAGCGCGCACAGTGCAGGCTTTGCTTTATAGTTAATCTTGGATTCCAGCTTGGCCACGCGGCTATCGAGGCGAATGGAGCCCAGCCTTTGGCCACCGGATGCAAATGTGACGTCAATCGTAGAGCCGTCCAAAAAGGGAAGCACCAAGACGGCGAGCTCGCGCTCGTAATCGGAAACGGAAGGGCAAAGCGCCAACACACGGCCATGATCGACCGGGAGCACCAGCGACGGCACACAAGAACCGCTCGTCGTCGCATGGGTAAACGCTTGAGAACCCTCCCGCTCAATAAGCGCGGCGACATCCTGACCGGCAAAACGAAGCAGCACAAACAGACGGCCCTGACTGCGGCAAAGTGCCAAACGCTTGATACTCATCTACACTTCTCGCTTTCCCAGGGCGTTCGCTGCCATGCGTTTGCAGGCACCCAGGCGCCCAAACCTCAAGATGTCGTAATCGAACATGAGCTTTTTGCATACACGGGCATTGGGGGCCTTGCTGGCAAGCGCCGCGCGCACCATAGCGGCAACAGAAGGAGCGCATTGTGCGGGCGCAGCATCGCTGCCCACGGCAGAACCGGCAAGCGCCGTGGCAACGGCAGCAAACACCTTGCCGCAGTCCGAACCCAGCAACCTGAGTGCATCGTACAGCACCAGATCGCATAGGAAGTACGCCAGGTCATCGGCATGCTGGGCATCGAGACCATCGCGCTGCCAGTCAGCCAGCACCGCAGAGTAAATCTTCACGTGCTCCAGCAGACGTGTCTCGTCATCGTAGCGCATGGTGTCCATGAGCGAACCCTTGCGCGCCACGCGGTAGTCATACAGCTTGTTCGAGATAAGCGCGGTCTTATGCGAACGACCGTACACGGCAAAATCGAAGACCTGGTCCTCGCCATATTTAACGGTTTCGTCAAACACGATCCCGTTACCCCGCAAAAACTCACGCTTGCAGGCGGTGCGCCATGCAAAGGGGCGAGATGCTTCCTTAAACAGTAGGTCGGAGCTATAGCCTTCAAACGACACATCGCGCGGGCTCAGCACATAGTTAAGCCACGGATACCCCGCCTCCAGCGGATACGGATTCGCGCCAAAGGTCAAAACGTCGCAGTCTTGGCGCTCAAAGGCATCGACGATCACGCGGCATGCATCGGGCGTAAAGCGGTCGTCGGAATCCAAAAACGCAACGATAGGCGCCGTGGACGCAGCGATACCTGCATTACGCGCACTCGACAGGCCGCCGTTCTCCTTATCGACCAGCGTAAAGCGCGCGTCCTTTTCGCAATAGGCAGCCGCAATATCGCGCGAACCATCCGGCGAGCCATCGTTGACCAGCACGCCTTCCCAATCGGGCATGTCCTGCGCAAGCAGGGAGTCCAGGCACCAGGCCAGGCACTCCTCCACTTTATAGATGGGAACGACAACGGAAATCTTGGGGGTAGCCATAGTCACTCGCTCCTACTGTGCGGCCGGAACGTCATCGGGGTGCGGATTATCACCGTAGGTGCGCTGATACGTCAGCACGCGCCAGACCAGCGGCAGACCGCCGATCTTAAAGTAGTGCTTAAACGTATTGAGCTTGCCCGGCTTCTTAAAGCCAAAGCGCGAATCGATATAGGCGCGGGGCGACTTGACCATCAGGCGCAAGTCGGTCTCGCCACGCGGATCGAACAGCGACAGGTCAAAGCGACCGGCATCCCAGTCGGCCTTGAGCTCGGGAGAGGCCTTCTCCCAAAACTGCTCACGCAGCTCATCGACCAGACGCTCATCATTCCAACGGTACGTATCGACCTTCATGCGCATTAAAATACCCTGAAGCTGAGCCTTAAGCTCGGGACGCTCGTCCAAAAAACGCTGCATCTCGGCATATTCGTCGCAAACGCAAAACACCTTGTTGGGCGAATTAACGGAGCTCTTCTCGTTATCTTGGCGATAGCACAAAATGGGGTCCGCAATAAACGCGGCACGCTCGGCGCAAGCCCAAACCTTAAAGTTAAAGCCTGCGTCCTGATACGAGGCACCCGGCGTGGGAAGGAACCGAATCTGATTGTCGTTGAGGAACTCGCGCCGATAGATAGCCGACCAAATGGAAGGTTTGCGGTAGAAGATGCCTGGGCGATCGACGGGGCGATACGCGGCGCCCGTCATATGCTCGTCGATGATCCCAAACAGCTCACGGCGCTCGCTGGGCGTGGACCAATACAGGTAAAAGTCGCCCTTTACCACATCGGCATGCTCGGTATCGGCCTTGGCGACCAGCTTTTGAAGTGAATCCTCAAACATAAAGTCATCGGACTCAAGAATACCCACGTACTCACCGCGCGCCATCTCCAGGCCGCGGTTCATCGAGTCGCCGTAGCCGCTGTTGGCCTTGTCGATCATCTTGACGCGGGAGTCGCGCTCCATGTACTCGCGGATGATATCCGGCGAGCTATCGGTGGAGCCGTCGTTGATACAGATGATCTCGATGTCCTTGAGCGTCTGCGCCACGGCGGAATCGAGGCACTCGCGCAGGTAGCGCTCGACATTGCAGATGGGGACAAGCAGCGAAACTTTAGGGGTATCAGAGTTCTGCAAGAGAACCTCCTGTTGAATAGCGTGTAACAGGGTTATTTTAGCAGCCGAGTTGCGGCGGGCTGCAGCGCTTGGAATTAGAGAAAGCGCTCCAGACAGGCTTTGAGACCGCGAGTCGAAAGATAGAACAGCGTGGCGTCTGCCATCGAAACGCTCGAGGTCGCCGCAACGAGCTTGTGGGCAACACGGCGAACGGCGCCCTTAGCAGGCATATCCGCCCACTCCGTTCCCAAAAACGTCGTGAGGTCCAAGTTGACGCGAGCCGCCACGCGATGGAAGTCATCGGCATCCAAGCGCGCCAGGTCGAACACAATTAGGTCTAAAAACCAAGTGATCAGCTCGCCGGGGCACAGGTCCAAAAGACCGTAGACCGCCCAGTCCTCCAAGACCTCCTCGAGCATCCTCATATGGGCATCGAGCTTTTTGGCGCGAGCCTCGGCACTGTTGAACTCGTGCGTCGCCGATTCGCTCTCCATCACGTAGTGGTAGAACTTGTCCGGCATGACGACGGTCTTACGGGCAAGCGCATAAGCCGCAAATTGGAAGACGACGTCCTCGCCCAAAGCCAAACCGGGGGCGAAGCGAATGCCTTCGCGATTGAGCAGCTCGCGCGAAAAAGCCGCACGGCAGGCATAGGGCTGCGCATTCGAATGGAACAGCAGTTGGGGATCACGGGCGCCGAAGGTACCGGCTTTGGGGCTCATGAGTTGCTGGACGCGTTTGGGGGCAGCATCGGCAGGTTCACAAACGCCGCCAAAAACGGCGGCCTCGGCATCTGCGGACTCCATGGCATGCAGCACGCGCTCGACCGTCCGGACATCGATATAATCGTCGGCGTCCACAAAAAAGACGGTCTCACCCTCGGCGGTATCGATACCGGCATTTCGAGCACACGAGACACCCGCATTTTCCTGGTCAATCACCAGTACGCGATCGTCGGCCTGCGCGATCTGGTGCAACACGTTCAACGAATCATCAGTCGAACCGTCGTTGACGCAGACAACCTGAATCGAGCGCTCGGACTGGGCCAACAGCGAATCGAGGCATCGCTGAATGGAACGCGCAGAGTTGTAAACGGGGACGACAATGGTAGCTTTAGGACACGAGGCCTCTCCCATGCCGACCTACCCCCTCAGCGATTCGATGAGGAAGGCAGCGACCACGCCTGGGCCTCCAACCGAAGCGTAATACTTAGCACGCCCCAAGGCACCATCCGTCGCAAAACTCGGATGCTCGTCAACCCAGCCCTCGGGATCTTTGAGGATGGCAGCGAGATTCGCGCGCTTCCACGGCTTGAGGTCGTCAAGCGAAAAGTCCCCGGCGTCCAAGGCCGCTTGGAACTCCTTGGCCATCTGAACCAGGAACTCCTTATAGAACTTGGGCGCCAGGCGCACGTAGTTCCACATGTACGAATCGTACTTAATGAGCTGATTGAACTTGAGCATGCGCGCGACGTCATCACTTGCGTGGTCGCGGGCATAATCCTCTCGAATCCAACGCTCAATCTCGGCATACTCGGTATTGACGCAAAAGACCTTAGCCGAAGAATTGACCGAGGAATTCTCGTTGTCCTGGCGATACGACAACACGGCATCGTGCAGGTAAACAGCCTTATCGGCGCACGCGATCACCTTAAAGGCGAATGACGTGTCCTGAAAGGATGCCCCCGGAGTCGGCAGGAACGTAATGCCGTTGCGCTCAAGAAAATCGCGACGGTACACGGCCGACCAAATCGACGGCTTTTGCTTAAAGAACTGCGTCGTATCGCTCGGGTGCACTGGCTTGCCGCAGTCCTTGGCCTTAAACATCTCGTGCAGCGAACGGCGCTCCTCGGGCTTAGACCAGTAGAAATCAAAGTTCGCCTTCGCAAAGTCGGCATTATTGCTATCGGCGGCCGAGACGAGCTTTTCGAGTGCGTCGGACGCCATAAAGTCATCGGACTCCAAGATGCCCACGTACTTGCCACGCGCCATCTCCAGACCGTGGTTCATCGAGTCGCCGTAACCGCTGTTGGCCTTGTCGATCATCTTGACGCGCCTATCGCGCTCCATATACTCGCGAATAATCGCCGGCGAGTTGTCGGTCGACCCGTCGTTAATGCAGATGATCTCAATATCCTTGAGCGTCTGCGCCAGGGCGGAATCGAGGCACTCGCGCAGGTAGCGCTGAACATTGTAAATGGGAATAAGCAGCGACAGAACAGGGCTGCCAGAGGCGTTAGTAGACAAATGTGCTCCTTAGGAAATACCTGTCGTTTCATGGTATCAAAGGGTCAGCGCGCCAGCGGGCGTTTATATAATCTATGGAGCCCGCAGAGGCAAACCAATAAGAAAGGACGTCATGCAGCCCAAAGCCGCACGCAACATACCCACCGAAGCGCTGCGTTTGGTCGCGGTCGCCGGCATCGCGGTGTTCCACACCTTTCAGTGGACCTTCCAAGCCGTCTGCGTCGGCGCCGTGGAATATGCCCCACTTGCGATGTTCCCCTATTCCGGCGTACTCGGTTTTATTAACTTGCTTGGCTGCTGGGCCAACGAGGTCTTCTTTATGATCTCGGGCTATTTTCTCATCGCTTCGGCCGCGCGTGCTTGGGACGGTGGAGCAACGTGGAAGTCGCAAATGCAACGGACGGCGCAGCGCCTTGGCAAGGTCATTATGCCCACTGCGTTTTATTGCCTCGTGGCGCTCGCGTGGTCCACGGTCGTCTCACCCATTCCCGATGTTACCCTCAATACGCACTATTGGTACACGCTTGGGCTTGAGTTTATCTGGGTCTATGCCGCCACAGTTTTCATGGCGCCATGGTTTGGACTGGCCAAGAGCCGACTCTCCCAGAAAACCTACACGACGACGGTCATCGCCGTTGGAATCCTCGTATTCGTTGTTAACGGGTATTTGGCCGCCATGAGTGCGACAAGCGCCGGCGAGTTTTCTTGGCTCCAAAAGCTCATGAGCGCTACCACGTACGTAGTCGCGTTTTTGATCGGCGGACTGCTCCGCGACGTAACCGACGCCATGGATTCGGACAGGGCGGGCGCCTTGGGCATGCGCTCGCTCGTAACGGTTTTGGCGCTCGCCACCATCCTGGAAGGAGCACTCTCCTTCACCGGCAACCTCACGGCGATGGCAGTCCTCTCCTACAAATCAACCTCGTTGATCTCGTTTGCCCTCGCTGCCGCCTCTCTGCTCTTTGCGGCGACCCGGCGCAGGGCCTCAGGCAATCCACGGACCGCAGGTGTCATCGTCACCTTATCGACCGCCACGCTTGGTTTCTATGTGATGCAGTCGCTCACCAGTAGCCTGTGGCGTCCCGTCTTCAATACGTTGCTCGCAAACATACTGATCAGCCAAAACAGCCCGGCAGCTATATGTATCGTCACGGGTATCGTCATTAGCATCGTCTTTGCTCTGGCACTTCTCATCATCGATGCAACTAGAAGTCTTATTGAACGCAAGCTCAAGAGGCAATAGACACGCTGCCGTCAGACGCTAAAGCCGCTACAGCCGTGGCAGGTTCCTGCGTTTTATTCAAAGCTTGCCGCCAAGGTGCGCCGAGCCTTTACAATAGGACAGTCCCAAGGACGTATTCGATAGCTTCCGCGCTGCACTCACCCGCCGCGCGTGAAAGGATATATTGCCCCATGCCTTCAACCCTTCCCGCTCCCATCGATAAGCTCGCCATTGTCGTCGTTACGTACAAGCGCCAGGAACTCCTGGCCAACTTGTTCGACTCCATGACCGAGCTTACGGCAGCGCCCTGGCGCATCGTGATCGTCGATAACGAGAATTCGCGTGAGACCGAGGCCATGTGCACCGCATTCAACGAGCGCCTGGCCAACCTGTGGGGCACCGACATCGAACAGCCCGACGCGAAGGGCGGCACCGACCGCGTCATCTACGCACCACAGCTCGAAAACGGCGGCGGTGCAGGAGGCTTCTCCGCCGGCACCAAATGCGCCTACGACCTGGGCGCCCAGTGGTTCTGGGTGATGGACGACGACGTGCTCGTCATCCCCGAAGGCATCGAGCGTCTTGCCAAGTGGACCGACCGCTACGATGTCATCCAGGGTTCGCGCCTGGACTTTGACGGCGGCGCCTTCTTTTGGCAGTACCAGCTCATCCTTTCGCTTGGTATCCCCAACCCCATCGCTAAGTGGGACCTGGGCCCCAAGGGCTACCGCGCCATGAACCAGTTGTGCTTTGAAGGCGGCCTGTTCTCGCGCCGCGTGGTCGACAAGATCGGCCTGCCGGATGCGCGATTCTTCATCTACGGCGACGATGCCTGCTACGGCTACGTGGCCAGCCAGCACTTCCCCGCCGCCGTTGTTGCCGACGTGGTGCTCAAGCGTGCCCGCGCTGTCTCTAACTGGGATATCGCCGGCAAGCGCCAGCTCAACTCTACGAGCGACACCAACCGCTACTACATCATGCGCAACCGAGGCTTCCTCGCTCGCTATATGCAGATCTACGGTGACTACCACCCCATGCTGTTCCGCCTGGGCAATGCCGCGACCTTCTGCAAGGAATTCATTCGCCTGGCTGCGGTCGATAAGTGCTTTAAGACCGGTATTCCGGCGCTGCGCCGTGGCATGAAAGACGCCCGCAAGATCATCAAGGATCCCAACTGGAAGCCCATGCCGCCCATGAAGGACGCGGAACAGTAAAGGGCTTTCGCCCGCCGCTACAGACGTTGGCACACCACGGACGCACGCTGCCCATCAAAACCGAACCCCCAGCGCATGCGACCCACGCCGGGTCGCGGCACACGGATTTCGTCGATGCCGTCGCGCTCTATGTCGAGCAGCGCCTGCACGGCCAGCAATTCCAGGCCCAGCGCATCCACACCGGGGTCATACATCATGTTGATCGTTATCAGCGGACGTTCATCGAGCATACCGATCGTATCGGCCACGTCAAACACCCGACCGGTGGGAATCACCTGGATATCCCAGCGATCCGAGACGCCACTTCGCTTGGAGCTGGGATTGCAATAGCCGGGCAGTCCAAAGCAGAGCCCCTGAAGCGCCAGATGATAGGCTGTCGGCATATCTGATTGGCCCACATCGATGCCCAGATCGCCGATAGCACAGCTCAAAGCTTGCTTTACAGTGTCCTCGTCTCCTCGACACAGCCCGTCATGGAACGAGTCGATAACTCCAACGTCCTCAACGGCGCACTCAAACCATTCCAGAATTACAAGACGGAGCGCCTGACGCACTTCGTTATTAGGCAGACGCAGGGAACGAAGGCACGCGCCGTCCTCCGAATGCCCCGTCATATCCGTCGTAAGGAATCCAGACAGATACAGCGCAGTCCAGATATCTTCGGGCTTGGCGGCATCGACCTCCTCGGCATGCATATGCACTGGCGCCTCAATAAACCCGTGCGGCTCAACCAAATCGAACAATGTGGACAGGCGAATGAGATTCCAGTCGCCGACGCATGCGCCCAGACGGTCGGCGTAACAATACAGATCCGCCCGAACGGGCGCGACGCAATCGCGATGTGCGTAGTCCACCACGCGCTCCGGGCTCGAGCAATAAAAACCACCAAGCAGGTAGCCCTCGAGCCACTCACGCGCGTCATCCAGACAGCCGTTGCGACCGATGCAATCCAACAGCACCCGGACTTCGTCGTCCGAAAAACCGAACCATCGATCACACCAACTCGACAGTGGCGTCGCCGATCGATAGGAAACCCCACGCTGGGACAACGCAAGCTCGGCAGGACCGGGGCGCTCGCCCATAAGACACGTCAATCGCAACGAGTCGCCGGCGTCGGCAATGGTGTCGAACAACATTCGGCTGAGCGACTCTAGGGAATCCACGCTACCGTCGTCCTTAGCGTCCAAACGCTTTGGACATACCGCGTCGTAGTCGTCTATCAGAAGAACAACCTGCTCATCGAAAGCTGCCTGGAGCAGCTTGATAAGCACGCCAAGCGCCGCATCGATCTCCTTATCGCTGGCCACCCCACGCGCCGCCCTCTCGATAAGACGGACCTCACGTCTTGACAGATCAGGTGCGGCAAGCAGCGGCAGCAATCGGGCGCACTCGTGCGCAACAGCGCTGCGAATAGCCGCCGCAGCATCAGCGTCGCGCCTCACAGCGGCAGTTGAAAAGTCGAGCGTGATGACCGGATAACACGCGTGCTCATCACGATAGCGACCGCCGCCCGCCTGCCAAATCTGGGTGCCGACGAACGGGCTTCGATCCGGCCGTTGATCAGGTCGTTCCAAATAGCATTTGAGCATCGATAGGTTCATGCTCTTGCCAAAACCCTTGGGCCGACAACAAAGCGCAACAGGCGCTTCGCTGTCCAATATATCGGCAATAAACATAGTCTTATCGACGAGTAAACACCGATTGATTGCATCGGAAAAGTCGTGTACATCAACCGGCAGAGCTGCGTTATCCGCATAACTGAGCAACCGTGCGCCAAACGCATGAGCAACACCATAATTCGCCTGTTCAGACACCGTAAACTCTCCTTCTAACGCAGCACGATGCCCATTGTAGCGAGCGGGTAGAGCGCAACAATATCGACATGCAAACGTTTCGGGCAACGGTAGCAACAGACCCCCGAGGGGGCATAACAAATCGTTGCACAACAAAAACGGGGCCCGATGCCGCCGCACCGGACCCCGTCTCAAACGCTTATAGAAAACGATCTGGAAGATTACTCCTCCGAGCCGTCCTCCCCAGAAGCCTTCTTCTGCTGATCGAGTTTATGCTTACCGCTTACGATAGACGTGGCGCCCAGCGTAGCCAAGCTCGCGCTGGCAAGGCTCGCCATCACGATCAAGTCGCCCGTCTTGGGCATGTTGCCGCCCGAGGACTTGGTCGTGGTGGTTGTAGTGGTCACCGTCTCGGACTTATTTTGATCCTTTTTCTGGTCGTCGGAATTGCCCTCGTCGCCGGTATCGGTGCCTTGCTTCTCGCCAGTCTCGGCCTGCTTCTTTCCGTCCTCAGTCTTATCCTCGCTCTTGTCCTTCTCCTCAGATTCAGACTTCTTGCCGTCGTCCCTCTTCTGATCGGACTTGTCGCCCTTCTCCGTTTCGGACTTCTCGGAATCTTTCTCCTTGGATTCATCCTTCGCGACCGTGGTCTGCACTGTAGTAACCTGAACAGAATTGTTCTTATCAGGAGACGAGCTGCTTACGCCAGCCATCAGCGAAGAGCCCAGCGTGGAACCAAGCTGTCCGGCGAAAGAGGGCTTCTTGTCCGTCGAAGTAACGGGCGCGTCCGGTGCCTTATTCGAGTCGTCCTTGGAGGCATCGGAACCAGGAGCAACGTCAGAGCTCGATCCGGCATCAGGGCTAGAGCCGTTATCGGCAGAGGAATCGTTCGAGCCAGTGGAAGAATCAGACGAGCCAGTGTTAGTTGAGCCGGAAGTCGAACCGTCCGTATCGTCGGCAGAGCTATCTTTGCCGTCATCGGTCGAGGGCGCGCCAGTCGAAGGCGTATCAACCTTGTCGTTATCGTTCACGCCGCCGTTCACCTCGGTGCTCGCACCAGGCGTTGGGTCAGCAGGTGTGGCGGGAGTCTGGCTCGGCACAGGCGCCGGCGTTGGCTCGGGCTCCGCAGGCGTCGGCGTGGACTCGGGCTGCGCGGGCTCCGCAGGCGTCGAAGGCGTCGAAGGCGTCGAGGCGGCCTCATCCTCGGCAATATAAGCCAAGCAGTCCTTCAGCTCGTTCTTATAACGATTCTTCCAGCCGTCGTGATACTGGGGCTGGCTCGAAAACTTGGTTGCAACGTTATTGACCACGCTATCGGAGAGCGCCGTCACAAACTCGCGGTCGGACATATCGTTGGAAAGATTCGCCCAGCGGAAAAAGTCCCTGCAGCCACCGGTGCCGCACATGTTGGTGATGCTCCAGACCATGCCCTTGACGCAGTCGGCGCGGCCGGAGATATCAATACCCAGGCCGCTCTTGAGCCACGCCTCAGTCACCGCATAGTACGAGTTATACGCATAGGCATCCTGAAGCGCCGAAAACTCGGCAGGATCGGTATTATAGGCGCCCTGGAAAGCCTCCTGCGCGATGCGGCCCAGCTCGGTGAGCTGACCGTTCTCGGACATGGAATTGCTCGCGTTAGAAATCTCGCTGCCGCGATCGATCGCGTCCTTGAGCATGCTGTATTTTTCGGGGTTGTAGTTGTAGGCCTGCTTCATAAACGGGATGAGCGACCAACGGCGATCGAACTGGTAATAGCCCAGCGCGTTATAGCCGTCCCCATACGAAAAGCCCTGGTTGTAGTTGCCATGGCTCTCGTACTTGGTAAAGTACTTCATCTCGGGAGTCACGTTAACAAACGAAACGCCCTGGACCGACCTCAGCACGCCCGAGAAGGACTGCTGGGTGTAGAGACCTTTGTCGATATCGGTGGCATCCGAGGCAACGCCCGGCGTGGGCTCCTCGGCGGCGGCGGGCGCGGGTGCGGTAACGGCGCCAAACGAAAGCGCCAGCGTCAGGCCCGCAACAATCGCGGAATGCTTGGGCTGCATAAGATCCTCCCTGCATTGGTATAGTTAAAGTGCAGTTTGCAAAGATAGAAATAAGTATTGCAGCTCGCCCGTTGTTGCACAACAACCCCTCGGTAAACGGCAACAACCCTCCGCGAAATCTTAAGGAATTAAACAAACTGGTCGTCGGGCGCCATCAGAAGCTCGCCGTATCGCTCCATCAGCCCGTCCCTCAACTGACAGAAAGCGGGGATATAGACGTTCAAGATGCGCTGAATCAAATCTTGAGCGAGCTTGTTGTCGTAGATATGGACGTTCGTATTGCGGTCTCTGAGCATGTCTAGCCAGGCCGCCTCATCAATAAAGTCGTAGAATCGGTACGACTCCTTCACGATGGCACGAGGAGACCCCGACGCGGCAAGCGTGGCGCCCTCATACTCGAGCAGACGCTTAAGGAGCTTCCAGCTCAGTTCAAATTGAAGATTGAACTTATTAATCAATCCACTCTGAACAAAATCATTGTTGAGATCCTGATTGGGCGCATCCTCAAGATTCGCCAAGGCGCTAACAAAGTTCTCATATTTTTTCATACAGAATCACACCATCCCTGGCAATCTCATCGAGCAATTGCTGCGAGAGGGACTCGTCGAGATTGACGACATCTACATCTAAAAGAGTATCAAGATGTTCCTCGATCAAATATGAGAAACGGCCGAAATCCCGGCAACCTGCTACGGCGATGTCAATATCGCTCTTGGGCAAGTTGTCGCCTCGAGCACGAGAACCAAACAACACGACCTTCTCGGCGTCACATTCCCGAGCAAAAACTTCGATTTGCTTGTACACCTTGTCGAGAGATGCCATTTGCACCCCTACAGCTTAATGTCAAAGTTGATTTCGGGGACGGCGGCCAGGTCGGCCAACGTCACGCCGTCGACGTACTTTTCGATCACGTCGTCCAAACCGCGCCAGAACTTGACGGTCGAGCAAAGATCGCTGCGAGTGCAGCTGTTGTCGATGCCATCGCACGCCACTGGAGCCGTGCTGCCCTCGACGGCGCGCAGGATGTCGCCGGCGCGCACCTCGGCTGGATCCTTGGCCATCATGTAGCCGCCGCCCTTGCCGCGCACGCTCTTAAGCAGGCCCGCCTTCATAAGCGGACGAACCAGCTGTTCCAGATACTTTTGTGAGATATGCTCGCGGTCGGCAACCTCGCGCAGGGCAATCTTGCCCTCGGCGTCGCCCAGCGCCGCGATATAGATCATCAGCCGGAGGGCATAGCGGCCCTTGGAAGAAATGAGCATACCTACCCTCTCATCGTTACCGGGACAAAATACCAGGCTTGTTTGTCCCAAATCTTATGCACGCGGGGCAAACAAACCTGATTATTATGTCCCACATCTAAAAAGTCGAGTGGATTAGTCGGGTTTTCCCTTGACTAACGCCGAACCCATAGTAACTTTATTCCGAGAAGATTCCTAGGGTTTAGTACACCTATGAGTACACCATATACAGAGAGGGACAGCATGAGCGCAAATCCGCTGCTTTCCATCGAAGGTCTGACCGCCTCCGTGGACGAGAAGACCATCCTCCACAACGTCAACCTCAACGTCGCCGCCGGCGAGACCCACGTGCTGATGGGACCCAACGGCGCCGGCAAGTCCACCCTCGGCCACCTGGTCATGGGCGACCCCGTCTACACGGTCAACGACGGCCGCATCGTCTTTGACGGCCAGGACATCACCGAGCTCACCACCGACAAGCGTTCGCGCGCCGGCCTGTTCCTGAGCTTCCAGGCCCCGGTCGAGATTCCGGGCGTGCCACTGTCGAGCTTTTTGCGCGCCAGCATCGCCGGCCGCCCCGGCCTGGAGATGAAGGGCAAGGAGTTCCGCCGTCGCGTCAAGGAGCTCGCGGCCGAGCTCAACATGGACACCGCCTACCTCAACCGCGAGCTGGGCGTAGGCTTCTCGGGCGGCGAGAAGAAGAAGGTCGAGATGCTCCAGCTTCTGCTGCTGCAGCCCAAGCTCGCCATCCTGGACGAGACCGACTCGGGCTTGGACGTCGACGCGCTTTCCACCGTCAGCCACGGCATGGACGCCTACCGCAAGAGCTGCGACGGCTCCATGCTCATCATCACGCACAACACGCGCATCTTGGAGCACCTGGATGTCGACCGCGTCCACGTTATGGTCAAGGGCCACATCGTGCGCGAGGACGACGCCTCGCTCATCCCCTGGATCGACAAGAACGGTTTTGAGACCTTCGAGCGCGAGGCCGCCGAGCAGCGCGCCCAGGCCGAGGCCGCCGCTGCCGAGCAGCAGGCGTAAAGGGGCGACGCAATGACCAAGAACCGCACCGAGGTCGCGGACATCGACCGCAGCCTCTACGACTTCACCTATGGCGAGGAGGGATTCGAGCGCCTCGACGCCGGCATCACGCCCGACATCGTGCGCGAGATCAGCGCCAAAAAGGACGAGCCGCAGTGGATGCTCGACCTGCGCCTCAAGTCCCTCGAGATTTTTAATCGTTTTCCCGACCCGATGTGGGGTCCCTCCATCGAGGGCCTGGACATGGACAACATCGTCACCTACGTCAAACCCAACACCGATCAAAAGCACGACTGGGAGTCGGTGCCCGACGACATCAAGAATACCTTTGAGCGCCTGGGCATCCCCGAGGCCGAGCGTAGCTACCTGGCAGGCGTCGGCGCGCAGTACGACTCCGAGCTGGTCTACCATAACATGCAGGACACCGCGTCCAAGATGGGCATCGTCTATTCCGGCATCGAGGAGGCCCTGCACGACCCGCAGTGGGAGCCGCTCATCCACGAGAAGTTCATGACGCTCATCCCGCCCACCGACCACAAGTTTGCGGCCCTGCACGGTGCCGTGTGGTCGGGCGGCTCGTTTGTCTACGTGCCCAAGGGCACCAAGCTCGACTTCCCGCTGCAGAGCTACTTCCGCCTTAACGCAAAGGGCGCCGGCCAGTTTGAGCACACGCTCATCATTGTCGAGGACGATGCCGACCTGCACTTTATCGAGGGTTGCTCCGCGCCCAAGTACAACGTGGCCAACCTCCACGCCGGCGCCGTCGAGCTCTTTGTGGGCAAGCGCGCACACCTGCGCTACTCGACCATCGAGAACTGGTCCAAGAACATGTACAACCTCAACACCAAGCGTGCGCGCGTGGACGAGGACGGCGACATCGAGTGGATCAGTGGCTCCTTCGGCAGCCACGTGGGCTACCTCTACCCCATGAGCGTGCTCAACGGCCGCCACGCCCGCTCGAGCTTTACCGGCATCACCTTTGCCGGCGCCGGGCAGAACCTCGACACCGGCTGTAAGGTCGTGCTCAACGCGCCCGAGACCTCGGCAACTGTCGAGACCAAGGGCATCTCCAAGAGCGGCGGCATCCAGACGTTCCGCAGCTCTATCGTGGCGACACCCAAGGCCGAGGGCTCCAAGGCAACCGTGAGCTGCCAGTCGCTGATGCTCGACGACCAAAGCCGCTCCGACACTATTCCGGCCATGGACATCCGCGCCAAGAACGTCGACATCGGCCACGAGGCCACCATCGGCCGCATCGGCGACGATAAGGTGTTCTACCTGATGAGCCGCGGTATCTCGGAGGAAGAAGCCCGTACCATGATCGTCAACGGCTTTGCCAACCCGGTCTCCAAGGAGCTGCCGCTGGAGTACGCCGTCGAGATGAACAACCTGATCAAGCTCGAGATGGAAGGAGCGATCGGATAATGAAACAGACCACGAACACCGCTGCTACCACCCTTGAGCAGGTCAATGCGATGCCGGCTGCCACTTGGGGTTGGCTCAAGATGAACCAGACCAAGCTCGAGCTTTCGGACGAGCTTGCTACCGCCCCCGCCGAGGCCGTTGAGGTCGAGGGCCTGGACGAGCAGTTTGCCGGCTCGACCGACGCGTTCGACGCCGCCATGGACGCCATGGCCGAGCGCTTCCCCGAGCGCCGCGCCTCCGCGCCCGGCGATGCCGCCGACCGCGCCCGCATCACGCCCGAGACCGAGCTCGACGTGCCCGCCACCTCCATCTACCAGGCCGGTGCCATCGAGCTCGAGGAGGAGCTCTCCCCTGCTGAAGCCTTCGAGACCGGCATGGGCGAGGCTGCCTACACCTACTTGGCCGACCACGCCACCAAGCGCATCGTCATCGATGTGCCCGCATACCAGCACGCCACGGTTACCGTGCGCGTGAGTGGCGTCGACACTGCCGCGGCCATCGCCGCCATCGATGTCGTCGCCCGTCCGCAGGCAACGCTCGACCTGCGCATAGCCCTGGACTCCCCCGTTGCCGGCCAAGGCGTCGTGGGCTCCGTGCTACGCGTGTGCGCCCACGAGTACGCCACCGTCAACGTGACCTGCACGCAGACGCTCGACGATAGCTGGATCGCGCTCGACGACACCGGCCTGTTCCTGGACGAGGGCGCGCGCGTCAACGTGCAGCACACCGTCCTGGGTGCCGGCGCCAGCGCCACCGGCCTTGCCGGCGACCTGCTGGGCGATACCGCCAAGGTCACCATCGATACTGACTACCTGGGCGCCCGCGAGCAGGTGCGCGACTTTAACTACGAGCTGCGCCACCGCGGTCGCAAGACCGAGTGCGAGATCGACGCCAACGGCGTACTGACCGGCACGTCCAAGAAGGTCTACCGCGGCACCATCGACCTCGTGCACGGCTGCAAGGGTGCAACCGGCACCGAGCGCGAGACGGTGCTTTTGGCCAACAAGGGCGTCGACAACAAGACCGTTCCCGTCATTCTCTGCGACGAGGACGACGTCGTCGGCAACCACGGAGCCACCATCGGCCACGTCCGCGACGAGCAACTGTTCTACCTCGCCTGCCGCGGCCTTGACCAAAACGCCGCCGAGGACCTGTTCGTCCGCGCCAAGCTGGAGGACGCCGCACTTTCCGCCACCGACGAGCGCACCCGCGCCGCCGTCGTCCGCCTGGGCAACAACCTGATCGAC
Organism: Collinsella sp.; assembly: GCA_048485235.1. Taxonomy (GTDB): domain Bacteria; phylum Actinomycetota; class Coriobacteriia; order Coriobacteriales; family Coriobacteriaceae; genus Collinsella. Next base: position 7,010 of record DBFWCI010000038.1, on the reverse strand, counting down.
AACTTTGAAGAGGAGCTCGCATGATCGACACCGAGCACGTTAAATGCGACACCTGTACCGCACCGGAGCCTATGGAGCTCGACGCTAGCGACGAGGCCTCGCGCGGCTGGCCCACTGTGGACATCGAGACTAACCCCTACAAGGGCCAGTTCCCGCTGTTCCAGCAGCACCCCGAGATCGCCTTCCTCGATAGTGCCGCCACCGCGCAGCGTCCTGCCTGTGTGCTCGACGCCGAGCGCGACTTCTACCAGCGCATGAACGCCAACCCTCTGCGCGGCCTGTACTCGCTGTCCGTCGAGGCCACTGAGGCTATCGCGAAGGTGCGCCAGCAGATCGCCGACCTCATCGGCGCTGCCCAGGCCAACGAGGTCGTCTTCACCCGCAACACGAGCGAGTCGCTCAACCTGGTCGCCAAGAGCTTTGCACCCACAGTCCTCGAGCCGGGCGACGAGGTCGTCATCACCATCATGGAGCACCACTCCAACCTGATTCCGTGGCAGCAGGTCTGCCGCGAGACCGGCGCCAAGCTCGTCTACCTCTACCCCACCAAGACCGGCCAGCTCACCACCGAGGAAGTTCTTGCCAAGGTTGGTCCCAAGACCAAGATTCTGGCCGTGGGTCAGGTCTCCAACGTGTTGGGCGTCGAGAACCCGGTCAAGAACCTCGGCAAGCTCGTGCACAAGTACGGCGGCTACCTGGTCGTCGACGGTGCACAGTCGCTGCCGCACATGCCGGTCGATGTGGCCGACCTGGGCGCCGACTTCTTTGCCTTTAGCGCGCACAAGGCCATGGGCCCCATGGGCATCGGCGTGCTGTGGGGCAAAATGGACCTGCTCAACGCCATGCCGCCCATGCTCACCGGCGGCGAGATGATCGACTCGGTCACCGAGCAGGACGCCATCTGGGCGCCCGTTCCCGAGAAATTCGAGGCCGGCACGCAGGACGCCGCCGGCATCTTCGCCACGGGTGCAGCACTCGACTACCTGGTCAACACGGTGGGTTACGAGAACATCCAGGCCCGCGAGCGGGCACTCGTCCACTATCTGATGGGCGAACTCATGCAGCTCGACTTTGTCCAGATCATCGGCTCCATCTATTGGGACAACCACCACGGCGTTGTGAGCTTTAACGTCAAGGGAATTCACCCGCACGACGTCGCGAGCATCATGGACATGGACGGCGTCTGCATACGCGCCAGCCACCACTGCGCGCAGCCGCTGCTCACCTGGCTGGGCGTCGAGAACCTTGCCTGCTGCCGCGCCAGCGTGGCCTTCTACAACGACAAGGCCGACATCGACAAGTTCATCGCCGGCCTGCATCACGTTTGGAGCACGTTCAATGGGTAATCTGTACACCTCCACCACATTTATGGAGCACAACTCGCACCCCGACTATAAGTATGAGATGGATGCTCCCACGCACGAGCACGACGGCATCAACCCCAGCTGCGGCGACGAGCTCACCTTGCAGCTGCGCGTCGAGAACGGCGTGATCGAGGAGGCCTCCTTTACCGGCCACGGCTGCGCCATCAGTCAGGCCAGCGCCGACATCATGGCCGACCTCATCACCGGCGAGACCGTCGAGGAAGCTCGCCGCCTAGCAGAGCTCTTCCTTGCCATGATCCGCGGCGAGCAGCTCTCCGAGGAGGACCTGGAAGACCTGGACGAAGCCGCCCAGCTCCAGGACATCTCGCACATGCCCGCCCGCGTCAAATGCGCCGAGCTCGCCTGGCGCACCCTCGACGGCATGCTCACGGGACAAAATAATCAGTAGAACTTGTCCCAAATCTTAAGATTTTTGTTGGCCGAATCGCTTGACAAGAGTGGTTCGGCCATTTTCTATTCCGAGAGCTCAGCCTGTGCCTTCACCCGCGCATAAGCGCGCACGATACGAGATACGGTACTCTTGCTGATTCCCGTATACCGTTCGACCTCGCGCACCGTGTAGCCGCCATCGTGCAGAGCGAAAATGATTCTGTCTCGCCGCGAGGGCGCAACGGTCTTGAGTTCGTTGAGCGGAACCCCGAGGCTCTTCGCCATCTTGTCGGCAAAGGCGTGGCGTTCCCACTCTGTCTCTTTCATATCGCACAGCGCCGGCTCGCTACCGTCGGGCGTCGAAAGCGAATAGGCAGCAAAGGCCTCGGCAGAACCAAAAAGCTCAAGCACGCAAGAAGGATCGCAAAATCCCCTCGTGGCATCTGCCGCATCACTGTCGTAAGCGCGCAGATGTTCCGCAAAGCTGCTCCAGGGATAACGCTCGATTAGGCTAACGCCCGCCTCCTGCGGATCGGCGTGTACGGAACGAATAGCCTCCATCACCTGCCAGTCGGTATCGAGCGAGCGCCGGTCAAAGCGGTTCTGGAACAGATGGCCTGTGCGCCCGGTGCGCTTGTTGAACCGACGAGCGTAGGTCAAAAGGAGCCGGTGCATCGCCGCGCTCACCCCGTCCTCGTAGTCCTCGAGCACCAAATGCACGTGGTTGCCCATGAGACACCACGCCACGACCGTCACCCCAGCCTCGCGGCAGCAGTCGCGCATCAGTTCCAAAAACTCCCACCGGTCATCATCACACTCAAAGATGAGCTGCTTGCCCGTACCGCGGGCACAGACGTGGTAAAAGCCGGTAACCGATCTCCAAACGCGCTGCATGGCGCTCCCCTCGCCGGAATCTGCTTGCCATCCAATACAGCACGATTGAAGCGTGCCATCAAAACATTCACGCAAAATGACACCCCGGCGCGGCCAAAGGCATCAAACAGGCGGCGAGCGGCAACAGAGTGACAGGTCAAACGTTATAACGTTTCCAATAGCTGACCAAAAGCTTGCCCAAGACTGACCCCCTCAACGGAAGTTCTCGACCATAAAATACTAAGTTAAACCGCTTCAATAAAAAGTTCCGCGCTTCTCGCTACGAAAACTGAGCCGTTCGCCGAATATTCCGTGCATTTCGCGGTATTATAAGAACTGCATGTCATGTCCCTTTCGAAGGGTCGCCCGGCAATCGCCAGCCACGGCCCCCAGACGGGACGCCAACACGATAGAGAGGAGAGGCATGCAGTACTCACAGGAAGTGGAGAACATGTGCCCCGTTGCCAAGGGCGCATACCACGGCCCCGCACCCATCCCCGAGGAGGGCAAGTGGGTCCAGGCTAAGGAGATTTCCGACATCTCCGGTCTTACGCACGGTGTGGGTTGGTGCGCACCTCAGCAGGGCGCCTGCAAGCTCACGCTGAACGTCAAGGACGGCATCATCGAGGAGGCCCTCGTTGAGACCATCGGCTGCTCGGGCATGACCCACTCTGCCGCCATGGCTTCCGAGATCCTTCCCGGTAAGACCATCCTCGAGGCCCTCAACACCGACCTCGTCTGCGACGCCATCAACGTTGCTATGCGCGAGATCTTCCTGCAGATCGTTTACGGCCGCAGCCAGACCGCGTTCTCCGAGGGCGGCCTGCCCGTGGGCGCCTCCCTCGACGACCTCGGCAAGGGCCTTCGCTCTCAGGTCGGCACCATGTTCGGCACCAAGGCCAAGGGCGCTCGTTACCTCGAGCTCGCTCAGGGCTACGTCACCCGCATGGCTCTCAACGACAAGAACGAGATCATCGCATTCGAGTTCCTGAACCTCGGCAAGTTCACCGACGCCGTCAAGGCCGGCAAGACCCCCGAGGAGGCCATCGCTGGCGCTATGGGCCACTATGGTCAGTGGGAGAACGCTGCCAAGTACATCGACCCGCGCACCGACGAGGAGACTCACTCCGTCGCCAGCGTGTTCCCGGTTCACGAGTAGAAAGGGAGGGAAATAACTATGACTGTTACGTTCGAAGGTTACGAGCGCCGCGCTGACAAGATCAACAAGTGCCTCGCCGACAACGGCATCGCCTCCCTCGAGGAAGCTCTGCAGATCTGCACCGACAAGGGCTTCAACCCGCGTGAGATCGTCAACAACACCCAGTCCATCGCCTTCCAGAACGCCGAGTGGGCCTACACCCTCGGTTGCGCTCTCGCTGTCAAGCGTGGCGCCAAGTCCGCTTCTGAGGCTGCCGCCATCATCGGCGAGGGCATCCAGGCCTTCACCGTCCCCGGCTCCGTCGCCGAGGACCGCAAGGTCGGTCTGGGCCACGGCAACCTGGGCGCTATGCTGCTCTCCGACGACACCGAGTGCTTCGCCTTCCTGGCAGGTCACGAGTCCTTCGCTGCCGCTGAGGGTGCTATCGGCCTGGCTCTGAACGCCAACAAGGCTCGCAAGAAGCCGCTGCGCGTCATCCTCAACGGTCTGGGCAAGGACGCTGCTCAGATCATCGCCCGCATCAACGGCTTCACCTACGTGAAGACCCAGTTCGACTACTTCACGGGCGAGCTCAAGGTCGTCGAGACCATCCCATACTCCGATGGTCCCCGCGCCGCCGTCAACTGCTACGGCGCCGACGACGTCCGCGAGGGCGTTGCCATCATGTGGCACGAGAACGTCGACATCTCGATCACCGGTAACTCCACCAACCCCACGCGCTTCCAGCACCCCGTCGCTGGCACCTACAAGAAGGAGCGCCTCGAGGCTGGCAAGAAGTACTTCTCCGTCGCTTCTGGTGGCGGCACTGGCCGTACCCTGCACCCGGACAACATGGGCGCCGGCCCTGCCTCTTACGGCATGACCGACACCATGGGCCGTATGCACTCCGACGCCCAGTTCGCTGGTTCTTCCTCCGTGCCTGCGCACGTCGACATGATGGGTCTCATCGGCATGGGCAACAACCCCATGGTCGGTGCCACCGTCGCCTGCGCTGTCGCCGTCGAGGAGGCCCTCAAGGCCTAATCGCGCCCGCGCGATGCTCATATAGTTGAGCTTTGGAGCCGCTACCTTTCGAGGTAGCGGCTCTTTTTGTTTGTGCTGTCGCAGGGTAGCTAATGCCGATATATCAGTTGGGGCGAAATACGAGATGTGATGAGATGGAGCGTCAGAGCGTCCATGACGCCCACCTGCCATATTTGCCCTTTACCGATTTGCCGAGTCTTTGCGGCCCCATTGCCGATCACCCGTGCGACAATGCGCCGGACGAGAAAGGAATCCGATGGAATCGACTGATGTACTGGTAATTGGATCTGGCATTGCGGGCCTTTGTGCCGCCATCGAAGCGGCACGCACGGGCGCAACCGTCGCTGTGGCAAGCGCCGGCAAGACCATGAGTGGATCGAGCTTCTTCCCTGGAACCTGGGGCCTAGGGCTTATCGGACCCGTTAACGAAGACGACGAACAAGACCTCATCGACACCATCCAGACCGTCGGCGGCGGTGTCGCCGACCCCGAGCTTGTCCAGACGTTTGTCCACGGCATTCCCCAGGCAATTGAATGGCTCGAGCAAGACCTGGGCGTTGAGCTCAAGCGTCCGCAAAACGCTGAGAGCGCTCAGCAAAAGCAGTTTATCCCCTGCTTTGACCACAAAACGCGCATGTGGCGCGGCCTCACCCGCAAGCCCCTTGAGGACGCTCTGACAGCCCGGATCGAGTCGCTCGGCATTCGCCTGCTCCCCCGCCATGAGCTTATCGACCTTGTTGAGGACACGAACGGCAGAATCACCGGAACCGCGCTCTACAACCTCACCGAAGATCGAATCGTGCCCTTTGCTACCAAAGCCACGATCATCGCAGCCGGTGGCACGGGTGGCCTGTTCGAGCGAAGCCTTACGTCGGCCGATGTGCTCAGCTCCTCGCAAGCCATCGCATTGGCGCACGGCGCATCGCTTACTAATATAGAGTTCATGCAGATGATGCCCGGCTTCATCGAGCCCAAGCGCAACCTTGTCTTTAACGAGAAGACCTGGCGCTACGTACATGTAGACCAGCCGGCAGATATTGCCGACGACAAGCTGGACGACCTGCTCGAGCAGCGCTCTGGATATGGTCCCTTCACGTCACGCTTGGCCTCCCGCGCTATCGATCTCGTCATCGATCAGGCAGGTGTCGAAGGCCTGGCACTCCACTACGACTTCCCCCGCGAGGATGTCCCAGAGTTTGTGCAGACCTTTGCCACCTGGCTGCAAGACGAGCACGGCATCGCCCCGACTGACGAGATGCGCGTTGCGATGTATGCCCACGCCGCTAACGGCGGCATCAAGATCGATAAGACCGCGCACACGGGCGTTGAGGGCCTCTACGCCTGTGGCGAGGCGACAGGCGGCATGCACGGCGCCGACCGCATTGGTGGCTTGTCAAGCGCCAACGGCATCGTATTCGGACGTATCGCGGGCGCATCGGCAGCCCTCACAGCGCAGAAAGAGCCTGAGGCGGCCCTGAAGGCGGATATCACCCTCCCCCAGTACGGCATTGCCACAACAGATGCCGAACGCCTGACACACAGCCTTAGGCACACGATGAGCACCTTTTGCATGATCAACAGGACCGAAACAGGCCTATCCGAGGCCCTGCAACAGCTTGAAAGCCTGCAAGACAAGGCCATGGCGCTGAGCAAGCCGCATACCGATGACAGCGAGATCGCAGCCCTCGCCCGCCTACAGTCGCAGATTCAGCTGTCGATGGAGATGGTCAAAGCCATGCGCAAGCGAACCGAAAGTCTCGGATCGCACTATCGAGCAGACTAAATCGATTCTCACTTTGAGTTTGATCACAACTTCTCAACATGCATCGAGCCCCGTGAGCATAATTCACATAAGGAGAGCACGTTTATGGGGCTTTAGCCGTGTTTCCCTAAGGGAATCACGGTGCAGTTTCCCCAACTTCGCGCCCCGACGGGTTCGACCCCATGAAAGGTCAACAAAAAAAGCGACCAGCCGAAGCCAGCCGCTTTACAATGCTTTGGTGGGCCGTCAGAGGGTCAGCCTGCTGCGCAGGCGGCCGCTGCGGCGCCAAGGCGCCTTGCGGCTTATAGGACAAAATGTGTGTCCCGATAGAACATCCGTTTCCATCCATTAATCCAGCCAGAACGGGTACGGGTCCCTGTGGTGGAGGTCCTCCCACACGGCCCTGTCGCCCCACTCCGGCCCTCCGTCCTCGCGCGAC
>DBFWCI010000037.1:0-3188 GCA_048485235.1 Collinsella sp. | reverse complement strand
TCCTGCCGTTGCGTTTGGTCCGACCGCCGCAGTAGGGGCAATAAACGGCCTTCATGGGCACCTCTTCCGAAATGGTATTTAACGGTTCCGGAAAAGGTTATCTACCTGCGGGAACGATAGGCAACCGGACACACATTCTGTCCGAGCGGTTAAAAGCGGGCACGGAATTTAAACGGCTGAAAAAGGGGCATCGACCTGCGCCGATGCCCCCAACATGGACACACATTTTGTCCTATAAGCCTCCCAACCAGCCCCCATACAAAAACGTGCCGCCCCTATCGGGGCGGCACACAAACTTCTTATCAGCTTTTCAGTAACGAGCACGCGACGACCCAACGCCGGAGCGCAGGGCGGGGAAATACCTTTGCCTCGCGCGACCCTGCGGAGCCGTGAGCGAGAGGGAAAGGTATTTCCCCGCCCTGCGCTCCGCAGCAGCCAGCGCCAAGCGCTAGTAGTTCACCACCTGCTCCTCAAAGTACGCCTTCGGGTGGTTACAAACCGGGCACACCTCGGGCGCCTCGGCACCAACATGCAAGTGCCCGCAGTTCAGGCACTTCCATACCTTCACGCCCTCGCGCTCAAACACCTCGCCCGACTCAATACGCTCGACAAGCTTGTTGTAGCGCTCCTCGTGAGCCTTCTCGACAGCACCGACGCCACGGAACTTTGCGGCAATCTCGGTAAAGCCCTCCTCCTCGGCGGTCTTGGCGAACTCGTCGTACATCGTGGTCCACTCGTAGTTCTCGCCCGCAGCGGCATCACGCAAGTTGTCCAGAGTGTCGGGAACGGCGCCGTCGTGCAGATACTTAAACCACAGCTTGGCGTGCTCGGACTCGTTGCCCGCCGTCTCGGCAAAGATATTCGAGATCTGAACGTAGCCATCCTTCTTGGCCTTGGAGGCATAGTAGCGATACTTGGTGTGCGCCTGGGACTCACCGGCAAAAGCGGTCTCGAGGTTCTTCTTGGTCTGAGAGTTCTCAAAATCCATAGGTGTACTTCCCTTCAACACATGCCGCCCGTAGGCTTCGAGCGGCCTCGTCTTTAGGATGCCCTCATGCCGAAAATCTAAACCTTACAATCCCGTTCTTCAGATTTGCATAGGCTAGATGCTCAGCCAGCGATCGCCCTCGACTCGGCAAAAGCCCTCACGCTCCAGGTCGGCTAGAATGCCCGCGACAAGCTCGCACTCGACCGGCCCGCGACCGGCTGCCGTCTCCATTTCGTTAACGCCCACCACGGCATCAGCAAGCGTAATCCCCGCCGGCTGGCCATCGCGCGCTGCCAGCAACATGCGCACGATATGCGCGCGTTTTTGACGGCGCGAGCCCTCAAACTTGGACTGACGGCTATAGCCTGCCGAGCGCCTGGACGGATTGGGCAGCGTCTTCTTAAGATACGCGCCATAATCCAGCAGCGCGTAATACCACGCGCGCGGCGTGTCGGCATCGTCTTGAGGCGCGGCAAAGGGCGCAATCTCATCCACCGCCGCACCATGGGCCGCCGGACAGGCGGATTGGATCAGCGGCACCAGCTCGCGATCGGGAACGGCCGGCACATCGGGAAAGAAATGATGCAGAAAGACCGTGCGTACGTTGGTCTCCAGATACACACCCGGTAGATCGAACGCAAACGACCGGATGCCCTGCGCCGTCGCCGGACCAATACCGGGCAGGGCGACCAAGTCGCGCGTCTCACGTGGAAACTCCCCGCCCCAGTCCTCTACAACGCGCTGGGCGGCCTTGTGGAGTGCCAGAGCACGCCGGTTGTAGCCCATCCCCTGCCAGGCATCCAAAACGTCGGAAGGAGCGGCCTGAGCGAGCGCATGTACGGTTGGAAAGCGGTCGAGCCACGCGGGCATACGCGTCTCCACGCGCGGCACCTGCGTTTGCTGCAGCATAACCTCGGAAAGCCAAATAATGTACGGGTCGCGCGTGCGGCGCCACGGAAGGTCGCGATAACGCAGGACCCCTTCCGAACGAATCATCGAACGAAAGGGGTCCTGAATCATGGCTATGCTCCTTATGCGGCGCTATTCCTCCCGGCAAGCGCACGCACAGGTGGCGTACTCGGGAAACGCATCGCGGTCGGCGAACTTGGAATCGACGGCCGGGAACTGGCGGTGAGCGACGATGTCGCCGAGCGAAACGGAATCGAGGTAGTCGCGCATCAACGCCTGGGCTCCGGCCCACAGGGGATGATAGCAGCACGCGCCCATGCGCGCACAGTCACCATCGGGCGCGGTACAATCGTTCATAACCATAGGACCCTGAACGGCCTCGACGACCTGGCGGATAGTGACGTCGTCCGGACTGACCTTGAGACGCATACCACCGTGGACGCCACGCAGGCTCTCCACAATACCGGCCTGGACCAAACCGTGCTGAATCGAGCGGGCAAACGAATACGGAACATTGACCTCTTCGGCAGCGGTGCGAACAGAAAGCAAACGCTCCGGATCCTCGGCAAGCATCGCCAGCATGCGAAGGGCGTAATCAGTCTTCCTCGATATGTCCATTTTTCCCCTTTCAAGGAATACGAACAGCTCGAACGAGCTCCGGGGCCGAGCTTGTGTCGAGACGCTAAATGACCGCCAGGACATCCAAATGGTAAATCGGATATCCACTGAGTGCCGCGCTTGGAGCGAAATGCATCAGATGCGGCGCACAGTGCAATTTAGTATAACCTAACCCCCTGTCTCGTAGAACAGGTGTTGCGCAACAAAGCTGTTGTTCAGACAGATATACTTATTAGATTTTACTTGCGTTCCCGAAGGCGCGGGGATTCTGGGCGAAGATGCACCAGGGCGATCGTTCTATCGAAACAAAGTGCATCAAACGCAAAAAACCACGTCCGAAGACGTGGCTTTAATTGCGTTGGCGGGAAGTACGGGGCTCGAACCCGCGACCTCCGACGTGACAGGCCGGCGCTCTAACCAAACTGAGCTAACTCCCCAGGCAGACGTTCGCGTTTGTTTCCGCTCGCGTGCGCTGCGGGGATTAGTATACACAGAAGTCTGTCCGCCGCGCAACAACTTTTTTGAAAAAATTTTTCAGGGCCATCCGGGAGGGTCTCCGGGGCTGAGGGCGGGGGTTAAGTTCGCTGCTCGGGCAGTCCTGCGCAAGACGGAAAGCACATTAAGTGCTTTCCTTTGCGTGCGGAACTCGCGACAAACTTAACCCCCGCCCTCA
>DBFWCI010000036.1:0-111810 GCA_048485235.1 Collinsella sp. | reverse complement strand
GGTCCTCACGAGCAACATCGCCCCGAGCGGGTGGGATGAGTTCTTCACGGGCGACGACACGCTCCTCTGCGCCCTCGACAGGCTGTTCGACAAGGCGTCGGTGTTCGTGATGCGGGGCCCGAGCTACCGCGGCAGGGGGCTTGACACCTACTCGGTGGAGGCCGTCCCCCAGGCGGTGAAGGTGAGGGGGATCCAGCCCGAGGGGATGTAGGAATGCGATAGGAAAGTCATAGATGCGGGCGTGTTGGCTAAAATGGGTCGGCCGGGATTGGTCAATCTCGGCCGACTATATTTGGCTAAAATAATCCGACGCTAACACCAGCAATAACCATGGTCTCTGACTGATGAAAAACGCAAGTTTTCCCAACCTTATCAATGCTGTTGGTTCGATTAAAAAGCATGTCGCCATGGCGGACGGTGGCATTTTCGAGAGCTTGGACCTTTAGGGTGATTCGCTTTGTATCGGTTAGGTCAAGGATGCCGTCGTCGGTGATATTGTTCATTCGGATGTAGACATAATCGCCGTCGGCGCCGGCTTTTGCTGAAGTGCCGTAGTGCATTTCTATGCTGTAGTTGCCGATTGTTTCGATTGGCCATGATGCGTGCGCCTTGGTTCTAAACATCTCGACAAACCGTGATTTGACGCTCTCCTTGAGAGCGGCGATTTGCTGTCTTTTGCTATTGATTTCATCTGTTAAGCGATTGAAACCGTCGATGAGGGCTCTCTGCTCGGAGAGCGTCGGGACTGGGATGGGGTATTTGAGCAGCTCATCCTTGTCTCCGCGAGGCCTGCCGGTTCCCGTGAAGGTGGACATATCGTAGTCGAAGAAGTCCTTCTGCCACAGGAGCAGATGGAGGAACTCGGGCAATAGGCTGTCGGTATTTATGCTTCGGAATACCAAAACGTCCTTGGAGCACGTCCCATCGCGGTCTGCGAGCCAAATCTTCTGCAGATAGGGGCGAATATTGGAGACGAGCGTGTCTCCCTTCTTGTATGCGGTGCCAGCACTTGCCGGAAGCTCTCCGCTATAGGCGGTTATGCCGCCACGGTCCTTGACCATGTTCTCCGTTGTTACGTAAGTGTCGGTGGTGATGGAACTCTGGGCCACGCTGTCGGTAACGTAGGATGTGATGTCTCTAAGCGTCTTGACTACGGTGCCCTGGGCGAACGAGCGGGGCTTGTAGAAAGAGCGGGGAATCGTAAGAGTCTCGTCGAACTTCTCGGCATCAAAGTCGATGAAATCGGCGGTCTTGGCATAGTAGTAGTACTGGGCAAGGTCGCCGGGCTCAACCTGCTCGCCGGAGAACCATGCTCTGATGATGCCGCTTAGCGAGTTCGTGTCGTCCGATTCGTCGTCCGAATAGAGCACGCCCTCACCATCGATGGGCTGTATCCCCTCGTTGCCTTTGCGATTGCTCCATTTGTAGCCAAGGAAAGAGGCGATTTCCTTGGTCGTGTTAGGTGAGTTGATGATGAGCGTCTGTTCGCCGCAGACGAGACCCCAAACGCGCAGGCGTTTGCGCTCTTCCTTGTGCGCATAGCGATAGAACAGCTCGTTCTCTGCTTTGAGCTGTGAGTCCTTGTCGGCCGCCTTCCAAGTCTTGCTCTTTCGAAGGGTCTTGAGCTCCTTCGATGATTCGAAAAGATGGCAATAAACGTTGAAGTGGCGAGTGTTTGCCCATTCGTTCCAGGCAGCCTCTCCTGCGAGAAAAGCCCGGTAAGTATCTCCGTCTACATTAATTGTGCCGAGATAAGCGTTGAAAGCGCTTTCGTCTTTCCAACCAGTGAGCTTCCTGCGCTCAAAAACAGCGTCAACGAAATCAAGTGCGTTCGCATTGCGGGGCGGGATCTCGTCAAAGCGACGTAGGAACATAATTGCGACGTTTGTTCCTGTGGCCGCGAATGTGCCTGATCCAAACCTGGCGATGGAGACGATCTCGAAGGAGCTCAAAAGCACATCGCGTGCGGCCACGAAACTCGAGCTCGTGCTCTTGTCGAGGATCGAGGTGGGGAGGACGATGGCGGCGTAGCCTCCGGGCCGAACAAGCTGTGCCGCACGCTCGACAAAGAGGGTCTCGATTTCCGAGCCGCTATCGCTGATGGTTTCCAGCACTTTGAGTTCGTTGTTGTGAAGCTTGAGATGCGGTTTGAAGGCCGCGACAGAGTACGGGGGATTGGCGACAAGAATGTCGAAGCGTCCCCTGTCGGTCCGGCTGTCGATTCCCTTGTCGGGATAATTTTCAAGTCCGTCGCCGAAGACCACGTTGCCCTGCCCTGCGCCATGCATGTAGAACGAGACCTTGGAAACGCGAGCGAGTCGATAGTCCTTCTCGATGCCGACGAGATTGTCTCTGACCCAGTCGGCGTCTCCGAGGTCATCCTCTATGGTCGGATCATATTGGCATGCGGCGTCGGAGATTTCTTCGAACCCTTCTGTGAGAAAGTGCCCCGCGCCACAGGCGTAATCGATAACGCGTGGATAGTGCACGGCACCAGCCTCGTCCTGCACGATGCTGTCGAGTGGGAGCGACTTCCAAATAAAACGGGTGATGGGCACAGGTGTGAAGAATTGGCCCTCGTTTTGCTTAAAGCCCTGATTAAGGAGCTGTTCGAAGAGGTCGCCCAAGAATTGAATGTCTTGAGTTCCTACGATGCGATACGGCTGTAGAAGTTGCACCGTCTCTACGAGCACCTTGCCGTTCTGAAGAAAGAGCTCCTCGTTGTGGACGTCTTTGAACGCAAAGTCATTGTTGGTATAGAACTTGAGCTTGCGCAGCGTGCCGTTCAGCTCCTCGATGAGCTGCTTGCGGTGCTGGCCCGTATAGTTGCTTATGAGGTTTGCGGCGTAGTCGTTGGGAACGTACAGGACCTCTTCCCGCATGAGCTTTCTCATGCCGTCTGAGTGGAGCCTCTGGAGCCTGTCCTGGAGCGTTTCGTAGGTGTCGCGTCCTTGGCGGTATTGGAACTCAATCTCCTGGGTTGGCATTTTCGAGAGCTCGTCTTGGAGCTTCGCGATAAAGAGCGCGATAAGGCGATTGAAGGCGTTCTCTTTATCGGAGACGTTGTTGTGGCGGAGGATTTCCTCGAAGCGGTTGACGATGCTGTCTTCGGCCCTGAAGTCGACAAGGTCCTTCTTGAGAAGGGGAGGAACCATCGGGTGGTATGCCGTTGACCTATCGCCAAAGAGGATGTTTCCCTCGACTTGTTGGTTGTACGTTTCCGTCCAAACTTGATGGAGCTGTTCCACTGTATGGGCGTCGCGGTAGAGCGCAATGGTGTCATCGCGTTTGGCGAGCGCGATGAAGTTCTCGTCATCGCTGCAGTTAATTGAAACCTGGTCTGGCACGATTTCGTTGTTGATGAAATCGCATGCAAAGAGCACCAACCAGCGAGTCGCGCGCTCTTGTTGCCAATAGGAGAGGAGTTGCCCTCCGTCTGACTGCATGTTCTTGAATTCTTTTTTGAACTCGGTTCCAGGGGTCTTGCATTCGACGATTGCGAGCGTGTCGCCCCTCTCGTCATTAATGCAGATATCAGCGCGGCCGCTCTTTTGTTCGTGCCCAAGGGCCCATTCGCGCTCCAGCTCGAGTGATTCGGGGCGATATCCTTTGTCGAGGAGCATGGTTACGCAGGCGAGTACGACGAAGTTCTCGTTATCGGAGAAGTTACAAGTTGTGTCTTTGTTGACCTTGAACCCCAGGTCTTTCGGGTAGCCGATGCGTTTCTTGGAAAAATCGACCGTGATTTGCGCGCTGGTCTCTTCCCAGGATTTCTGATAAACGGTGCCGTCGCCCGACGGCTCGTAGTACAGAGCCCTAAGTGCGTGGCGAAGATTGTCCAGCGTAATCATCTAATGTCTCCGTAGCTGCGAGGTGAAAACACAATTCGCTAATTGTATCGCAGAGGGCGCCGTAAGAACGCAGTGTGATTGGCGGTGCTGCTGCTTGCCAGGGCATTTGATTGGATGATGACGCGCACGGGGCGGGATTCGCCAGTCCGCTAAGCCACGCTGGCAACAGTAGCGCACCGGGTGGTTGCTTGCAGAGACCCTCACGCGCGTCGTGCTTGAACCACTGGAGGTACGTGTTTCTCGTCGCGCGTCCATCGGTGACCGATCCGCCTTTTACTAAACAAGTTTATCGAGCGCGCGAAGCGATTGAGCCAATGGCGAAGTTCCAACTTATTCGTCAACTCATGGGCAAGCCACCCGAGACTACTCATTTCTCCTACTAGCAATGAAGGTCTGCGACCTGCAGTTCTGCAAACTGCTTGAAAGCCACCCGATGAGATACCCCCGATTTCCACTTGGAATCGGGGGTATTTTTATGCTTCTGACCTGCTGTTTTAGGGAGATTTACTCCTAAATCAGGGTTGCCAGTGGCAGCGTGAGGGTAATCTAGGGGTGGCGGTTCTGCCCGCTGCCGTCCCGTGCTGATTCTGGCTTGCGAGGCGATTCTGCTATCCTGCGAGTTGAAAAGGTTCCATCCCGGCGACAAGAGCTCTCCTGCTCTTCCGCGAACAGCGGATAGCCGGGGCGGTCGTTTGTTAGTAGTACTTTTTGAACGATAAAGTTACCGTGATAATCAAGCGCTTGGCTGCCGTTGCCTAAGCAGTCTTGTCATATCGTTGCCGCAGTCCCCGGCGCAGTGCGCAGCTCCTGCCGAATCTTCCGAAAGCGTTCCGGGACTTTGGCAAGCTCCATCTTCTGCGGGGCATCGACTGTACCCGCTTCCTTCGCCGTTTCGTAATACCAGCACTTGTAATCCACCATCTCCATGGTGTGCCGCAATTCCGCCATCTGCTGTTTCAGAACTTCTTGTTGGCGCTGGAACATGGCAAGGCGCAAATCGATGGTGTCGTCTCCTTGCAGCGCCATCTCGATGTACTGTCGGATGTCCTTGATGGACATCCCGGCTTTCTTCATGCAGCCGATCACCTGCAGCCATTCGATATCCGATTCCCGGAACATGCGAATGCCGCCGGAGGAGCGCTCCACGAAGGGCAGCAGCCCCTCCTTGTCGTAGTAGCGCAAGGTGGACGCCGCAACCCCCAGCAGCTTCGCCATCTCTCCCACCGTATAGACCATCTGAAAACCCCTCCGAATTATTCCAGAATCCCCTTGACTTAAAGTTAACTTCAAGTTCTAGGATGCACATGAAGTTCAAAGGAAGCATGCTTCCAAACGGAATGATTGTCAATCATAAGGAGGGGAATCGAACGTGAACAGGCCGTATGTTTTCTGCCACATGATGTGCGCTTTGGACGGAAAGATCATGGGCGGTTACATGGGAACGCCGCAGGGCAGAGCGGCGGGCGATGCGTTCTACGACATCGCCTTTGGGAAAGAGCCCTTTTACCATCACCAGGGCTGGCTGTCCGGCAGGGTGACAACGGACGACAACTTCACCTTCTACAGGAAGCCGGACCTGGACGAAGATGTGCGACCGTTCCGGCAGGTGATTTCATCGCGCAGCCGGACTTCGGAATGTTCTATGTCTCCGTGGACCCCCACGGCAAGCTGGGGTGGGAAAGCAGCACCCTGCGCTATGTGGACACCACCGCCCATGTCGTCGAGGTGCTGACAGAGCAGGTCGGCAACGCCTACAGGGCATTTTTGAGAAAGCTGGGAATCTCGTACATCATCGCGGGAGAAACGGAGCTGGATCACGGCCTGGCCCTTTCCAAGCTGAAAGAAGAATTCAATATCGAGACCCTGATGCTGGGCGGTGGCGGCGTGCTGAACTGGTCGTTCCTGCAAGCGGGAATGTGCGATGAGATCAGCATCGTGTTGGCGGCGGCGGCAGACGGGAGTCCGGATACGCCACCGGTTTTCCGAGCCGCAGAAGGCATTTCGGAGAGCAAGGCCCTTGGCTTTACGCTGAAAGAGGCGAAGGCCATGGACGGCGGGGCGGTTTGGCTGCGCTATGGCGTGAATCGATAATCCTAAGCAGGAGGTTTCAATTATGAGGTATGAACGAAAAGAACAGTTCGAGAAGGTCAACGCATTCGGCACGGGAACGGCGAACACCACCTATGCCCAGTACTTCACCGGCGATTCGTTCCTGAATCCGCTGACCGATCCGGAAGGCGGCCCGTTCGTCGCCAACGTGACCTTCGAGCCGGGATGCCGCAACAACTGGCATATCCACCACGCGGATAAAGGAGGCGGTCAGCTCCTGCTCTGCACGGCTGGCGAGGGCTGGTACCAGGAGGAAGGCAAGGCCGCCGTCAGCCTGCACGAGGGTTCCGTCGTGATGATCCCCGCCAACGTCAAGCACTGGCACGGAGCGAAGAAGGACAGCTGGTTCAGCCATATCGCCGTGGAGGTTCCCGGCGAGAATTGCGAGAACGAGTGGTGCGAGCCGGTATCCCATGAAGAGTACGCAAGGCTGTAGGGAGGAATGAAACATGGCAGTCAAGCAGACGGCAGGCAGAGATGCCCTGGGCGAGTTCGCCCCGAAATTCGCGGAACTGAACGATGACGTGCTCTTCGGAGAGGTCTGGAGCCGAGAGGGGCAGCTCAGCCTCCGTGACCGCTCCCTCGTGACCGTCGTCGCGCTGATGGCTCAGGGACTTACCGATGAGAGCTTCCGCTATCACCTGGCGGAGGCAAAGAAGAACGGTATTACAAAAGAAGAAATCGCGGAGGTCGTGACCCATGCAGCCTTCTACTGCGGCTGGCCCAAGGCGTGGGCGGTTTTCCGCATGGCAAAGGATGTCTGGGGCGAGGAGTAGAACGATGATCTTGAATGAAACCTACCCGTTGGCAAGCGGAGTCCAGGTTCCCAAGCTGGGACTGGGCACCTGGTTCATCGACGATGCCGAGGCGGCGGAAGCCGTTCGCGAGGCGGTAAAGCGGGGCTATCGCCTGATCGACACCGCGCAGGCCTACGGAAACGAACGCGGCGTCGGCGAGGGCGTGCGCACCTGCGGCGTTCGCCGGGAAGAGCTTTTCGTCGCCAGCAAGATCGCGGCAGAGCTGAAGACCTACGAGGATGCGGCGAAGTCCATCGATGAGACGCTGGAGAGGATGGGGCTCGGCTACCTCGACCAGATGATCATCCACTCTCCCCAGCCGTGGAGCGAGTTCCGTGTGGAGAAGCGCTATTTCGAGGAGAACAAGGAGGTCTGGCGTGCGTTGGAGGGTGCGCGGGCGGCGGGCAAGGTCAAGGTAATCGGCGTGTCCAACTTCCTGCAAGATGACCTTGAGAACCTCCTGAGCTCTTGCCGCGTGATGCCCATGGTCAATCAGATCCTCCTGCACATCACCAACACCGATTCGGCATTGGTGGACTTCTGCAAGGCGCAGGGCATTCAGGTGGAGGCATACTCTCCCATCGCCCACGGCGAGGCGCTGAAGAATCCGGCGATCGTTAAGATGGCAGTGAAGTACGGCGTATCTGCCGCCCAACTCTGCATCCGCTATGTCCTTCAGCTTGGAGCCGTCGCGCTTCCCAAGACGGCAGATCCCGCCCACATGGAAAGCAACGCGGACGTGGATTTCGCGATCTCCGAGGAAGACATGGAAACTCTCAAGAACATGGAGCGCATCGCCAACTATGGTGAATTCAGCGCATTTCCCGTGTTCAGCGGAAAGCCTCTTGCATGAGGAGAAAGCGTGAAATGAAAGCCTTGATTCTGTACTACTCCTACGGAGGCAACACGAAGCGCATCGCCGAGATGATCCAGAGGGAAATCGGCGGGGATATTGCTCGTATGGATACGGTTGTTCCCTACGATGGCGATTATGATGAAGTCGTCAATCAGGGGCAGCGTGAGATTGCCGAGGGTTATTGCCCGGAACTGAAGCCGCTGCACATTGGCTGGAGAGATTACGACACCATCATCCTGGGTTCTCCTGTCTGGTGGTACACCTTTGCGCCCGCCATGCGTAGCTTCCTGGAGCGGGCTGACCTGACCGGGAAGATCGTGTATCCGTTTGCCACCAATGGCGGCTGGCTGGGACACACGCTGAAGGACTTTGAGGAAGCCTGCAAGGGCGCAATCGTGAAGCCGGGCCTCGATGTGCAGTTCGATGAATCCATGCTCCGTACTTCTGAGAAAGATATTCAGGCATGGATTAATACAATCCGCAGATAATCGATCTGCAGCTTTCGGCATCCGCCACAGAGCTGGCAAGGATTTGGGACAAAACGAAAGCTCAACGTCCTGAGTTCGAAGTGATTATATTGTAACTGTCTTGGCTTTTATTCCCGGAACCGACAAAGCGTGCCTCCGCCTCTTTTGCGTGAAGCCGGCCGGGATGTGAGGTAGTTTTGCGTCAGCAGATTAGTGCAAGGGGCCAACGGACGGGGTTTCATTGGCCCCTTGCATACCGATTGCGAATTAGTACATGATAGCGTCGTCGGCTGTGAAGGCATTAAGGGACCCCTGCTTGACCTGGATGCAGACGTACGTGATGCCCGAGTCGGATGCGGCGCGGAACTGGCGGTGTGCGACGGGGGAAATGCGCAGCCAGTCGCCGGCTGCAAGCTCGATATCCTCACCATCGATCGTGACTGAACCGGCGCCCTCGAGCACGCCATAGATCTCCTCGTTTTCCTTGTGTGCATGGACGAACGGAACGCCAGCGCCGGCGGGAAGATTGTTGACACTCACCTCTGCCCCGGTAAGCCCGAGCACCTCGTGCAGCTCGACACGGCTCTCATTTCCGATGTGGGTCTTTGCATAATTAGCCATAATGGTTCCCCTCTTTGGGTTGATTTACCTTGCAGGCATCTCCTGCGCGAGTTATATTCAACGCGAAGGCGCATGCAAATACGAGTACGCACATATTTGTAACTGCGTACTTTTTTGTGAAACCGGTATGGTCAAGGAGGTTGGGTCTCCCATGATGGCGAAAGAGGAGCTTCCGGAGTGTCCGGTCGCAACGGCGGTAGCGCTCATTGGCGGAAAGTGGAAGCTGCTCATTATCCGTAACTTGCGCGTACGCCCTTGGCGTTTCAACGAGTTGCGCCGCAACCTTGAGGGGATCTCTCAGAAGGTGCTTACCGACAGCCTGCGGCAGATGGAGGATGATGGGCTGGTCTTTCGCCATGACTATGGCGAGAATCCTCCCCGCGTTGAGTATGGCCTTACCGAGCTCGGCCGCCAGATGATGCCCATCATGGACTCGCTCGCAGACTTCGGCGCTTATTACAAGACAATTGTTCCGTAGCGGACACGCTGCTTAGGGGGCGGAGAACCGCTACGAGTACGATAGCGATTCTCCTGCGGCTGCCGTCGATTCCGTAGTTATAGAGCGGAAGGAGACTGCAATGGGGTCGTTCGCCCCACAAGAAGGCCCTCCCTTCCCAGTATGGCGCCGACATGCGCACGCCGGCTCAAACTGCTCGATGCGCGAAGTGCTGTTATGGCTTCACTCAGCCTGCGGATGTCCAATCATCTGTGCACCACATTCTGCCCATGTGCATGGGCGGCTGCCCCCACCGCCATATGGTCTCCGGCGTGCGCCGTTGCCCCTGGTTCAAAGACGACCCCGATGCCTACGTCCTCGCCAAAACTCGCGCCGCCCGCAAGAGCCGCCAATAAAACCTCCGGCCCTGCTTGGCCCTGGGAATAAAAGTCAAACTTGCCCGATTCACGCCTCGCGCAAGGGCCGTTCTACTTCCCAAACCTGATCTGCCTGTCGCACAGCTCGAGGGCGATAAGGGAAGCCTGGGCCACCTCCTTGATATCCTCTGCGAACTACTGGAGTGCGGCACAGTCGGATGACTGGACTGTTTTCGTTGGACCTTGGTTGTTTGCCTGTGTGAATGGCGTATTTGTTTTAGCTAGCGGTTGCGACGCCTTGTTGCGGAAATACCAACTGCTGCAACTGCGCCACCGGCAACACTCAGGGCGACAGCCATCGCACCGTTGTCGCCCGTCGCGGGTAGGGTGGTCCCGGCTGGTTTAACCGCCGCTACTGCCTTAGCGGAAACGCGATTTGCCGCGGGCTTTTCTGCCTTGGGCTGCGGTGTGGGCTCGGGCTTGGTTTCCGGTTCGGGTTTGACCTCTGGGCTCGGTTTAACACTTGGATCGGGTTTGGAACCGCTCGTATCGGTTGCAATCAAGTACACGTCACTGTCGAAGATGTAACGGATGTAGTAATCGTGCCGCGTCTCGTGCACAATCCCCTGCCCGCTGTCGAAGTCGCGGTCAACGTGTGTGCCAAGGCGGGCTGAGCTGGTGAGGTTCAGTCTGTAAGGGATTTGGTCGTCGGCGTAGCCGCCTGTAAAGACTGCGGTTGCTCTAACGTGATTGTCGATCATGGTCAGGGCAATAGAGACGCTGGCCTCTTTGGGGTTCTCGGTTTTTATAAGGCTTTCGGTATCGGTGTCGATCTTGAAGAGAAGGACGGTGTCGTTAAGCCCGTAGATGAAGTCTTCGGGTTTGTCGGGGAAATCGTATACAAACGCCTCATTCTGGACCAACATGAAGGCAGGAGGGAGCTCCAGGTCATAGTTATGGTCGACAACGGTGGTAGCTGTGAGGCTGCCTTCCGCGTTGGCTTCGTCGCAGGTAATGGGTGCTGCGACATCGGTTTCGAGCATTTCGGTCGCCAGTGCCGAACCGGGTAGTAAGAGTTGCCCTGACACAAGAATAATCGCTCCGAAGGCGACTACTCTAACGCCCGCATGACGCGTGACGCTGCGGATAAACGAGCTGGTTCGATCATTCTGGGTTTGTAGTGCATGCTGTCCATACATAAGGCGCTCCTTGTTCGTAGGCCGGTTTCCGCGGATCTATATTGCGCCTGGCCGATGCGGCTAGGCTCTTTCACGCGAACGCTTACGCGAGCAGGGAGAAAGCTCAAGCTAATTTTCCCACAGTCGATACTTTGTGAGCAACGATTTGCTGTTCAATTCTCGGAGAGAGAATCAAGACGGTCGAGGAGTTATCAGGCAATGAGATTGTGTCTAGAGAGCGCGAACGAGAGATGCGATCTACAGACGACTGAATAGCTCCATCTGTTTTGGTTACAACGAAATGTGTGCCGCGCGCCTGCGGCATGAAGAAGGGAGATTCTTATGAATATCGTTGTATTGAGTGGTAGCCCGCGCAAGGGCGCTAATACCGACACCATGGTCGAGGCGTTTGCCGAGACCGCGCGCGAGGCCGGCCATACGGTCGAGGTCATCCGCGTTGCCGGCAAGAAGATTGCTGGTTGCCTGGGGTGTCAGTACTGCTTTGCCCATGAGGGGGCCTGCGTGCAGAAGGACGACATGGCCGGTGTGGTCGAGACACTGAAAGGCGCCGATATGGTTGTCTTCGCTTCGCCTATCTACTGGTTTGATATCACTGCGCAGGAGAAGGCCGCCATCGACCGCCTGTACGCCTTCGGTGCCACGGGCTTCCCGTTCACCAAGACGGCCCTTTTGCTCGATAGCCACAGCGAGGGCGTCTATGATGCGGCGATCGCTATGTACAAGTCAACCTGCGCGTACTGCAAGTGGGAGGACCAGGGCATTGTCACCGTTAGCGGTATGACCGAGCGCGACAGCATGGCATCGTCGCCCAAGTTGGAAGAGGTGCGAGAGCTCGCTCGCAAGCTGGCCTAAGGACAAGAAGAACACATGGCAATCGGTTGTATCGCGAGTATATGAATAGGGGTGTATTCCCTCAAGTACCGTATAGAACAATTTTTAAACGCAGAAAAATAACTGAAAACAAATTAATCTGCGTTAAAATATTGTTGAACAGAAATTCATGAGGGAAGGTTGCGTATGCGTCGCAAGGCAGACGAGCTCCTTAGGGAATGGCGAGACAAGGCTGATAGAAAACCTTTGCTGGTCAAAGGCGTGCGCCAGTGTGGCAAGACCTATCTGCTCAGAACGTACGCCCAGGATCTTTTCGAATCGGTTGTCTACGTTAATCTTGAGAATGACCGGTCGGCGCGAGCGGATTTTTCGGGCGGTCTTGACCCTCATTCGATCGTACGCGCGATCGAGGCTCGTACGGGGCAGCGTATCGTGCCTGGCAAAACCTTACTGTTCATTGACGAGATCCAGGCATGCGAGGAAGCGCTCACTTCCCTTAAATACTTTTGCGAAGATGCTCCCGAGTATTACGTTGCGGCTGCTGGGTCGCTTCTTGGGGTTGCCATTAACCATCAGTCGTATTCGTTCCCCGTTGGAAAGACCGACTTGATTGAGATGACTCCACTCGATTTCGAGGAGTTTCTCTGGGCGATGGGGCACGATCAGCTGGTCGACGAGATACGCTCATCATTCGAGTCAATGGGACCTCTTGCGCCAAGCCTTCATGAAAAGGCGCTTGGGCTCTATCGACAGTATCTTGTTGTTGGCGGAATGCCCGAGGCGGTCCAAACGTACATCGATGATCAGTCAATCATTGATGTGGCCGAAAAGCATCGGATTATTCTCGACGGATATTCCGCCGACACCAATAAATATGCTGATGAACGCTTGAGCGCAAAGACGCGTGCGTGCTTCGACTCCATTCCACAGCAGCTTGCCAAAGAGAATCGTAAATTTCAATACAAGGTAGTGCGAGCGGGGGGCAATGCGTCTCTCTTTGGAGATGCTCTCGACTGGCTTGTATTGTCGGGTACGGTGGCGCGCTGCAGCCTAGTCGGGCAGATCGAAAGCCCCTTAGAGGCCTTTGTTAACCCTTCTGCTTTTAAAATCTATCAGGCTGATACAGGGCTGCTCGTCTCCAAAGCCGGTGCTCAACGCGCCGATATTCTTGCCGGTATCGGTGGCACATTCATGGGCGCACTTACCGAAAACTACGTTGCCCAACAGCTTTCAGCCATGGGCTATCCGCTGCATTATTGGGCGCGAGACAATCGTGCGGAAATCGACTTTGTAGTAGAGAAACAGGGATGCTTGTCTGCGATTGAAGTCAAGGCGGGGGAGAACACAAGATCTCGAAGTCTGTCCTCGCTAAAAAAGACCCATCCAGGCGTGCGCCTTATCAGGCTATCGACTAAGCCCTTTGGAATGAATGATGGGCTTATGTCTGTTCCACTTTATGCAGCATTTTGTCTATAGGGATGATGCTGCTGTAATGCATGGGACCCGGAGCGCGATGTTGCTGCGCTTCGGGCCCCGCTGCTTTGTAAAACCATGACGGTTTGGCTGCCGCTGTTTTAGTCAAACAGACTCGGCATGTCGTTTTCCTTCATGAGGGCACCGGCTGAGGGGAGGCTCTGCGCGGTGAACTTCTCGGCCGAGACGCCGGCGCCAAGGATTTCCTCGGTCGTGCCGACGGTGGTGACCGAGCGGCCCTTCTTGGCGGTAAAGGCCTGGACGCCCTGCGTGTTGGTGGTCGTCTTGGTCTTGAGCAGCGACGTGTTGAAGTTCATCAAACGATAGTCGCTCGAGACCAGCGCGATGTCGCGATCTTCCTTGAGTACCTGGGCATACAGCAGCTTGCTGCCACCGTAAATGGCGTTCTTGAGGCGCTTGCGGTTGGTCTTGGTGACGTATCCAGAAAGCGCGACGCGCACCACGCGGCCGTTCTCAAAGACAAACAGCACGTCGGCCTTGTAGTCCTCGGGGTCGATGACCCAGATGACGCTCTCGTCGGGTTCCATCTCGAGATCGGTCGGCAGGTACGAGCCCAGCTGTGCCGACTTGGTATCCTCAAACGCCGCGACTTTGCACTTATACACCTGGCTCTTGTTGGTAAACACGAGCAGCTCGTGCGTATTGGAGGACGGGAACTCGATAAAGGGTTTGTCGCCGTCCTTGTACTTGAGCGTGGTCGCCTTCTTGAGCACGCGGTCCGTCATCTTCTTAAGATAGCCATCGAGCGAGAGCATGATGGTAACCGGGTACTCCTCGACCTCGGGCTCCAGGCTTACCTCGATGACCTCGTGGGGCTCGATCCTGCCCGTGCGGCGCGGCATCACGTACTTCTTGTTGACCGCGGCCAGCTCGTCGCTGATGACCTTCTTGATGTTCTCCTCGCTGGAGAGGATCTCCTCAAGCTCGGCAATCTCGCCCTCAAGCTTGGCAATGTCCTTGGTGCGGTTGAGGATGTACTCCTCGTTGATGTTGCGGAGCTTAAGCTCGGCAACAAACTCGGCCTGGGTCTCGTCGATGTCGAAACCCTTCATAAGGTTGGGCACGACCTCGGCTTCGAGCTTGGTGCCGCGGATGATGGCGATGGCCTTGTCGATGTCGAGCAAGATCGCCTCGAGGCCGTGCAGCAGGTGCAGGCGCTCGGATTTTTTGCCCAGGTCAAAGTTAATGCGGCGACGCGTGGACTCAATACGCCACTTGACCCACTCGTGCAGAATCTGGCGCACGCCCATAACGCGAGGGTAACCATCGACCAGCACGTTGAAGTTGCACGAGAACGAATCCTGCAGCGTGGTCGAGCGATAGAGCTTGGCCATGAGCTTGTCGGGGTCGACGCCGCGCTTAAGGTCGATGGCGATGCGCAGACCCGAAAGGTCGGTCTCATCGCGGATGTCGGCGATCTCCTTGACCTTGCCCTCCTTGGAGAGCTTGACGATGCGCTCGATGATGACATCGGTCTTGGTGGTGTAGGGAATCTCGTACACCTCGATGATGCGCTCTTCGGGAATCCAGCGCCAGCGGGAGCGGATCTGGAAGCTGCCAAGGCCGGTCTCGATAATCTTTTCCATCTCCTCGCGGCGGTAGATGATCTCGCCGCCGGTCGAGAAGTCGGGCATGGGCATGTATTCGAGCAGGTCGCAGTCGGGGTCCTGCAGGTAGTGCATTGTGGCAGTGCAGACCTCGTTGAGGTTGAAGCCGCAGATGTCGGACGCCATGGCGACACCGATGCCCTTGTTGGCTGAGACGAGGATATTGGGGAACGTGGTGGGCAGCAGGCGTGGCTCCTTCATGGCGCCGTCGTAGCTGTCGACGAAGTCGACCGGGTCCTTGTCGATGTCCTTGAAGATCTCGGCGCTGATGGGGGAGAGCTTGGCCTCGGTGTAACGCGAGGCGGCGTAGCTCAGGTCGCCCGAATAGTACTTGCCAAAGTTGCCCTTCGACTCCACGAAGGGCGCAAGCAGCGCTTCGTTGCCCGTCGCCAGGCGCACCATCGTCTCGTAGATCGCGGCATCGCCGTGCGGGTTGAGCTTCATGGTCTGGCCCACGATGTTGGCGCTCTTCTGGCGCTCGCCCTTGAGCAGACCCATCTTGTACATGGTGTAGAGCAGCTTGCGGTGCGAGGGCTTAAAGCCGTCGATCTCGGGGAACGCACGCGAGACGTTGACGCTCATGGCGTAGAGCATGTAGTTGACCTCGAGCGTCTGCGTGATCGGCTGGTCGGTGACCTCGGAGTGCAGGCCGATGACGTTCTCGGCGTTGACCTGCTTTTTCTTTGGCTGGTTCTTCGTCTTCTTCTTTGCCACGATTTCCTCTTGAACTTCTTATGGGCCGTCGTTATCGATTTGCTGCTATTGCAGGTCCAGCTGGTCCAGATATTCCTTGCCGTGCTCGGAGATATGGCGCTTGCGGCCCGCTTCGTCGTTACCCAGCAACAGGTTAAACATGGTCTCCATCTTGGTGACGTCCTCGGGCTCCACCTTGATCAGGCGACGCGTCTCGGGGTTCATGGTGGTGAGCCACATCATGTCCGGGTCGTTCTCGCCAAGACCCTTGGAGCGGTTGATGGAGCACTTTTGGTCGCCAATCTCCTTGAGGATGCCGTTCTTCTCGAGCTCGGTGTAGGCAAAGTAGGTCTTCTCTTTGCAGTTGATCTCGTAGAGCGGCGACTCGGCGATATACACGTAACCCTCGTCGATAAGTGTGGGCACCAGGCGGTAAAGCATGGTGAGCACGAGCGTGCGGATGTGGTAACCGTCGACGTCGGCGTCCGTACAGATGATGACCTTGTTCCAGTTGAGGTTGTCCAGGTCAAAGGCACCAAGGTTTTTGATGCGCTTGTCCTTGATCTCCACGCCGCAGCCCAGCACGCGCATGAGGTCCATGATGATGTCGGACTTAAAGATGCGTGGATAGTCCTCCTTTAGGCAGTTGAGGATTTTGCCACGGACGGGCATAACGCCCTGGAACTCGGCATCGCGCGAGGTGCGAATGGCACCTGCTGCCGAGTCACCCTCTACGATGTAGATCTCGCGGCGGCTCTTGTCCTTGGAGCGGCAGTCGATGAACTTCTGCACGCGGTTGGCCATGTCGGTCTTCTGCTGCAGGTTGGTTTTGATACTCTGGCGCGTTTTCTCGGCGTTCTCGCGCGAACGCTTGTTGATGAGCACCTGCTCCATGATCTTGTTGGCGGCGTCTTTGTTCTCGATCAGGTAAGTCGAGAGGCGCTCCTTAAAGAAGGCCGTCATAGCCTGCTGGATAAAGCGGTTGTTGATGGCCTTCTTAGTCTGGTTTTCGTAGGACGTCTGGGTGGAGAAGCAGTTGGTCACCAGCACCAGACAGTCCTGGACGTCCTGCCACTTAATGCCGCTCTCGTTTTTGTTGTACTTGCCCTGTTGCTTAATGTAAGCATCGATGGCACTGGTCAGAGCGCTGCGGGCGGCCTTCTCGGGCGAGCCGCCATTCTCGAGCCACGATGAGTTGTGGTAGTACTCCTGCATCATGAAGGTGCGCGAGAAGCACATGCACGCGGTGATCTTTACATTGTAGTCGGGCAGGTCCTCGCGATCGCGACCGCGACGGTCGGCCTCGATAAAGAAGGGCTCGGTGAGGTAGTCGGTACCGACCTTCTCGAGCACGTAGTCTTCGATGCCCTTGGGATAGCAAAAGTCTTCTTCGGAAAACTCGCCATCGTCGCCCTCAATGCGCAGGCGGAAGGTCACGTTGGCGTTGACCACGGCCTGGCGGCGCATGGTCTCGCGATACCAATCGTGGGGGATGCTGATGGAGGTAAAGACCTCAAGATCGGGGCGCCATTTGATGGTGGTGCCGGTACGGTCCTCGTCGCTGGGCTCAATCTCGAGTGCCTTCTTTTTGGCGCCAACGACCTTGCCCTTTTTAAAGTGCAGGGAGTACTTGTTGCCGTCGCGCCAAACCGTGACGTCCATGTATTCGGAGGCGTACTGGGTCGCGCACGAGCCCAGGCCGTTGGTACCGAGCGAGAAGTCGTAGTCGCCGCCCTGGTTGTTGTTGTATTTGCCACCTGCGTAGAGCTCGCAAAAGACGAGCTCCCAGTTAAAGCGCTTCTCGGAGGGGTTCCAGTCGAGCGGGCAGCCGCGGCCGTTGTCCTCTACCTGAATGGAACCATCGCGAAAGGCGGTAAGGGTGATGAGCTTGCCGTAGCCCTGGCGCGCCTCGTCAACGGCGTTGGACAGGATCTCGAAGGCGGCATGCGCGCAGCCGTCGAGTCCGTCCGAGCCAAAGATGACGGCGGGGCGCAGGCGTACGCGCTCCTCGTCCTTGAGCTGGCGGATACTGTCGTTACCATAGTTTGCGGTGTTTTTTGCCATACTCGCTCTCTCGGTGCTCCTTTGCTGCGTTTAAGTCATATAGATAGTCAAGGTAGCATAGCCCAGCCCACAGACGATTCCACCCAACACGAAATCCATCGAACAATCGTTCGAGCTTAGGCTGAAAAGAGCTCACTCGCACAAAACCGAGTCGGTTTTGTCCGAGTAAGTTTGAAGACGGCCGAATGTGTCTTGCTGCGTTTGCGGTTGGATACGTTGTCGAAGACGTGTCGTGCGGATTGTTGGCGAAAAGACGCCGTGCCAAGCTCGAGGCAGAACTCGACTCCTCTGACGACATCTAATGCGTAATGGGCTGGCTCTGGGTATTCAGAACCAGCCCATTTGATGTTCGATGAGCCGAGTCGGCGCCTCTCACAAAAGTAACTAGGAGCTAGCGAGGCCTATCCGAATTGGCCTCATCGGCGGTGTCGGTTTCGAGCGCCGTGCGGCGGGCGCTGTAGGCGACGAGGCCGGCGCCTGCCGCGGCGAGTGCTGCAGCGGCTGCCGTAAGGGGAGCGCTGACATCGCCCGTGCCCGCAAGCGCGCCCGCTTTTCCGGAGCGCTTGTTATTGCCGTGGTCCTTGCCACTGCCGGAGCTGCTTCCGTCGGAGCCGCCGCTCTCGCCAGTACCGCCGCCACTCGAGCCGCCATCGCCGTCTGCTGTCATCGGGGCGTCGTGAAGTCCTGTCGTATCCGCGCTGCCGCATACGCCGACCTGAACTTCTGAGCGCTCGCATGCTGCGTCGGGCACATGAAGCTCGTGCAGTACGGCACCCAGCGCCGAGTTTGCGCCCGGTCGAATTTCCTCGAGCGTTACGGGATCGAGCGCCACCAGATTACGCGCCTTCGCATACAGCGTTACGCGTTTGCCCACTTCGTCGCTCCAACTCTCGGGAATGGCGAAGCTCATGCGGAACTGTGCCGTGCAACCCGGTGCCAGCACGGCGTTGCCGTTGTCGGCTACCAGCGGGTGCGTTGCAAAACGTGCGCCCAGCGTCTCGAGCGCGTACTTCACGTGTGCCATATCGTTGGCCGAAGCGTCCTCGGCAAGCTCTGGATCGTAGATCGAAGCCATGCGCGCGTTCACTCCGAATCCGATGGATGCGCTGGAGAACGGCTGGCTGGAGCCCTCTCGGTACAGATCGATCGTTCCGGCGGTCAACAAGGTGTTGCCGTCGTTTCGCACTGTGACCATGAAGGATTCGCCTGCTGCTCCGGGCACCACCGCGCCCGAGGTAGCGACCGCGCCCGTCGGGGTGGCACACGCCACCAAGGGCACTTCGATGCCGTGCAGCTCTGCCTCGCTCTTCTCCGCGCTCACAATGTGCGTGGCGAGTGCGGAGAGCATGCCCCCCGACGTCAAAAATGTCGTTATCTGATCGACGGGATGGTCCAGCTCGCACATCACGAACGGCTCCGTGAACAGATCGCCTGCCAAGGTGCTGGCGAAGATGCGGAAGTGCTTGCCCATCACTGCCACCGGGTTGCCTTCTTCGTCGTAGGTTTGTCCCACCTTGCCATCGGTGTTCTCTACATAGAGCGCACACCTGCCGTTGTCGCTTACGCTAAACGATGCCGGGCCACAGCCTGCGGCACCCACGGGCTGCGTTGCAAATGCCGATGCGCCTCGTGCCCAAGTAATATGCTGCAGTTGCTCGTTGACGGTTGCCAAAAAGCCCGAATGTTGTGGCCACGGCACCGCACGGGGTACCGTGGCGTCTGGTGACATAACGCCCCAGCCCGCAATGGACTGGCCGATCACGGCGTACGATGCGCAGCCGCAACCGTCTGCGGTCTCGTACGCAACGGGCACCACCATTTTGCCGTTGATATTCTCGGGCTCGCCCAGCTCGATACTCGACGGTGCTTGCGGAAAGCGGAGAACTTGGCGGAACGTCAGACTGTCGCCCGAAACGTCCGACCACAGGGTAAAGCACTCCAGTGCAACCTCAGCCTCGCTGCCGAGTGCCTTTTCTGCGGTGGTTCCGCAGCGGTGGAGGTAAGCGCCCGACAGGCGCCCGTCGACCAGCGTCTTGCCCACCGTGATACGCGGGCATTGCAGGCAATGGTAGCCATCCTCTTGCAGGCAGCCGCGCGAGATGCTGCGCCATGACGTATGCGACACCACGCGGGTCTCGTCATTACTTATGCGCAGGCGCACAACGGACAGTATGCCGGATGTGCTCGCCGTATCGAAAAGAGTGTTGTCACCGGCGGGGCGCTCGCCCGAGACCAGCAGTACGTAGGCGTCCTGGTTTCCTCTTCCGTCCGTATATTCCACCACGTCGAAGTCGTAATCGTATATGCCGTCGCGCTCCACGTCGTTCTCGCCAAACCCAAGGGGAAAGTCCACGGGCGTGGGGGCAGACCACGTGCCGTTCGTCTTTGTATGCACCACCAGGCGCGAGCGGCCATTGTCGCCGTAGCGCACCGAGGCGATACGGAATAGGCACTCCACGCCGGCAATCATCGTTAGCCTCATGTGGGCTTCGCTGAGCACGCCAGTAAACAGCACGTTGTCGCTCGAGGGTTTTATGCCGCCACGCTCGTCCTCCGATACACCAGCAGAATTGGCGTTGGGGTCCGCAACGGCGTTCGTCGCCTGCCCGATATAGGTGTACTCATACATTGGCGCGGCATTTTCGTCGCTCTCTATCAGTGCATGGACGAAATGCTCGATCTGCCCCGTGTCGTCGCTTTCTGCATCCGCCTCGAGCTCAATGCGCGTGACCGCTTGATCCCAATCGCGCACGACAGGCGCGACGTTTACGGCGGTGGCCTTAACCTCGGCGCGTGCGAGTAGCTCGGCGTTGGTGACGATGGTGGCCGATGCGATAAATTGCGGCACGCCGTCCGCCTCGATGTTGCCGGGCGTGCCGAAGCGGGCATCCAGCGCGTAAGGCATATCTCCACCCAATGCGAGCTCAGAGCGCTGGAGTACATACTGGTCGCCATTGTTCACCGACATATTCCACGAATCGAGGAGTGTGGGCCACGACCCCGACCAAGCCTTGGTGGTCCACTTGAACATTACGAACTGGAGTATCACATCGACATCGACGTCTGCGCCCACGCGCAGCCGCGGAAGCTGGTGCCCGTCCGCCTTCTCGTACCCAATGAACAGCGTGAGGGATGCAGCGCCGCGCACGGCAGACGAAGCGACGCCTGCAACGCCGGCTCCAAAGGTGACAGCAAGCCCGATCTGGATGGTGAACGAGCCCGACGTGTTTGAATAGTCGAGCGAAATGTTTTTAAAAAACGCCGCGCCGCTGCCGTGCGTGTGGGCACCCACGGCGAGCGCCAGCTTCGCCAGCACCCAGGGGTTGACGTTTAGGAAAAACGGCACCGGTCCCAAGGTGAACTGCTCGGTCCAATTGAGGTCGGTTCTTACCTGGAAGAGGGCCTTAATATTGCCGTATGCGGGGTCGTTGTTGTTGCCCCAGGTTTTGCCCACCCAATCGTAGGCGAGCGAGCCATACAGCTGTGTGGCGATATCCATCGTGAACAGCAGCGTGCAATGGTGGCGAAGCAGCTTGGTGTTCCTTGGATCGGTGCCCGAACCGGCACTCATACTCTTGTACTGATTCCACTTCCCCTCCATTTCGTCGAGGTAGCGGTTTGCCTGCTTGGCGCCCGACTCGCGCGGCGACTTCTTCCAGTACTCTGGATCAGGGTTACCCGAATCGTTCATGTAGCCGACCGGCTTGTATCCTCCGCCAAACAGTACGTACCCGGCAAACGAGAAATCGAACAGAATGGGGAACGAGGGCATCCAGCAGGTGAACTTGTTGCCGCCGATGCCGGGAAACGCCGCTGGGAAATCAAACGGAGTGATCTCTTGGTCCATAGTGGTGGGAATGATGGTGGTCGAGCCCGATTCCGCCTTTGCGGCCGGCGCGGTGACAACGGCCATGGGGGAGGAGAGTGTATAGGTTTTGCCCTGATAGTCGAGGACGAAGCGCAGCTTGCACCCTTCTTCCAGAAGGCCCGATGTCGTATCGAGGAACTTGTCTTCGAGTGTGAACGTTGCCAGATTATCCGCGCCCGATGCGCTGGCCTTGATCTGGCCGATCTGCGTGACGGTTTCGGTTGAGCTGCCCGCAGCGGGCGTCACTTTGTTGATGCGCAGCGTTGCCTGTCCACCCTGTGGCAGATGTGCCTGCACGGTAAAGGCGTGCGTATCGGGCTGCTCGTTTGCCGTGTCGTCCTTCGGCAATGTCATGAACGTGGCTTCAGCGTACTGGATGTCCCATTCGTCGAATGTGAGCTGGCGAAAGTACGGCTCGCCGTCGGAAAGCGGACGCGTGGGCGCGGTTATGGCGGTGCCGCCCTGGATACGCGCAAGGGGAATCTCGACATCACGGTAGCCCGCCATGCTAATGGAGATGCCGCCGTTAAAGTCGTACGCGTCGAGAAGCGTTGCCTCGTCCACGTAGCCTTCCGAAAGAGGCGCGACCTCAAAGATGGCCGTGCCTTCGTCATCGGTCGTGGCGGTGAGCTGCTTGCCTGCGGCATAGCGCGATGTGAGCGTGACTTGGGCACCCGTGATGGGCGTATTCTTGTTGGCGACGTCGACTACGACCACACCAAACATGGTGCGCGAGAGCACCAAGACCTTGAAGGGATCATCTTCATCGGCGTATGCCTCGGTGGGGGCGAACGGCAGTATGAAGGCGTTTGCGCTTCCCGGCACGCGCGGCAACATAATGCTCGCCAGCGAGGACGCTCCAGCAACAAGTAACGAACGGCGATCAAGCATCTTTGGCTCCCATCCCGCAGGTATCGGTGGAAATAATCCAATTTTGCGAGAAGGCACCACGTGGCGGTAGTGCCATTCAAGGGTCAAAATGTCCAAATTGATCGAGCGAAGCGCCGGGTTCCGGAACGCGTTCGATGCGCTTGGTAGTCCGGTCGCTAACGTAACATATGCGCGACCAGCTCGGCGCGAGTTCCGATACCAAGCTTGGCATACACTCCTGATAGGCGGTTTTTGACGGTGCCCGGCGATACTCCCATATGGCGTGCGATTTCGGCGTTGGTCCACCCACGACAGGCGAGCATGGCCATGGTGAATTCCGTGGTCGTTAGATCGTCGGCCACGTCCTCGCCCGAATCGGGGTTGTGGATGCGCCGCCAACCGTAGCTGAATCGATACGTGATCTCGATGATGCGTGCGAAATCGTCAGGGTATTGCGATTTTAGGCATGCCTCGATGAGCCCCTGCAAAAGGCCGTGGTGCTCGCCAATGAGCTCGATAAGGCCGTCGGGACGCGCGGTGTCCCAAGCGGCTCCGAAGTGCGATTTTGCGGCGTCGATGTCCTTGAGGCTCATGCATGCCATAGAAGCCGACAAGTGCAGGAATAGCTCCGAGATGGGATAGCTTCCCTGTTTCATGATCAGGGCATTTTCCACCATGCCCAGGCTGCGGCCGTATTCGCCGCGCAGATACAGGGCATGCGCCATCACGTAGCTGGCGAACAGGCGCAGGCCTTCGGGCAGATGCGCCGCAAGCGGATAAAACTCTTCGGCGGAATGCGGGGAAGGCAAGTGCAGCAGGACGCTCGCGGCGGAGGCGAATAGGATATGCGTGGCGTGGACGGCGGGCGATTCCTCGTCAGTTGGCGTATCGAGGATGCCCGCAAGGCAACGGCGGGCATCGGCGATACGATTGAGCGACAGACTGGCATATCCGCAGATAAGGCATGCGGAATAGCGCAGTGCGGGGTCGGTGGCGTCAAGATAGGGGCGTGCTGCCTCGGCGGCGAGCGTGGCCTGTCCGCGAAAGTACAGCGCTTCTGCCGTGGCAATGGCACGCGAATTGGGGTCGGAAATGCCTGCAACCGCAGCGTCAATCTGCCCCGGCACAAAGGCGGTGCACATCAACGGCATGGGAACGCATGGGTAGCCATCGCAGTCCATCTTCCATCTCCCAACAGCTGGCAACACTGGCAGCAATTGTACTCCTGTTACTCGGGACTGGAATTTTTGGGTATTGCCTACGATTATGCCGAACGCATAAAGGAAGAGTCTATTGGCGATGCTCTCAAGGTGGCTACCGAAGCCAAGCTGACCTCGATATTAGGAAAAATTGCCACCCCTGCAAAAAGCTCTGTCGCAGTGATGGGAAACGCATCTTCTGGGCATTCCGGCGTCTCCAGCTAGCGCTGGACTGCTGCTGTCGCCTGCGCGTTGGCGAGCGGGGCGTGGGGACCGTCCGGCGACCAGCGGTGACGGGCGAGCCCTGCCGCGTGCGTGGGCCTCCATCGGCGTAGACCCATGACCCCTATGGCATCGGAGAAGTCCACCATCGCGTCCAGGACCTTACCGTCCGGCACGCCCAGCCTAGCGGCTCCCTTGAACCCAAGGTTGAAGGGGGGTGTTGTACAAGGCATATGGGGCCGAGTGGAAGTGGATCAAAAGAGCGTTACTTGACGTTTCATGCATAATGCCAACCGCCCCGCGATATCACGTTCGCAGCGCGCAGGGGCCGGAGAATCTTCGCGATGAGAGTTGACGTCTAATACCTTGCATCGTATAGTGTGTATAGCATAGTATATGACGAGAGGAGGTGTGCGGATGGAGGCACAGATGAAGCGCGGCTTCCTGGAGGCCTGCGTGCTCGCGGCCGTCTCCGGCGAGGAGTCCTACGGCTACCAGATCGTGAAGGACGTACCGGCGAGCATGGGGCTCACGGAGTCGACGCTCTACCCGCTGCTCAAGCGCCTGGAGAAGGCCGGGTGCATCACGGCGCGCTCCGCCGAGCACAACGGGCGGCTGCGCCGGTACTACCGCATCACGGACGACGGGCGAGCGCGCATCGAGGAGTTCCTGGCCGAGTGGCCGTCCGTACGGGAGATTTACGCATACGTTGAGGAGGCGCACCATGACGCGCGATGAGTTTCTGGGCCGGTTGGGCGAGCTGCTCGCCTGCCTGCCGGCCGAGCAGGTGGAGGAGACCAAGGCGTTCTATGCGGAGGCCATCGCCGACCGCATGGAGGACGGTATGAGCGAGGAGGAGGCCGTGGCCGCCATGGGCACGCCCGGCGAGGTGGCGGAGGCCACGCTCGACGACCTGCCCGCCGTGCCGCGCGCGATCGCGAGGACGCGCCGGCGCAGCACCGCGCTGCTGTGGGTGCTGGCCATCGTGGGCTCCCCGGTGTGGGTGCCGCTGCTCGCCGCCTTCGCCGCCGTGGCCGTCACGGTCTATATCTGCATCTGGGTGCTGGCGCTCTGCGTGTGGATCGTCGCGGTGGCACTCGGGGGCGTGGGCGTAGTTGGGCTCCTGCTTGCCGTAAGCGGCGTCATCATCGGCCACTTCCCGTACGCCCTCGCCTCGACGGGCGTGGGGCTCGGCCTCGTCGGCGTGGCGCTCTTCGTTGGTGCTGGCGCTTGGGCAGCCTCAAAACAAATTGCGCGCCTCTCGGCGCTCTGGGCGAGGAAGGCCGCCTCGCCCTTCTGGAAGGGTAAGGGCGAGAAGGGCGGCGCTGCCGCGCATCTCGCGGCGTAGAAAGGAGTGAGTACCATGACCAGTGCGAAGAAGATCTACCTCGCCGTGGCGGGCGGGCTCGTTGCCGCGGGTGTTGTCCTCGCGGGCATTGGCTTTATCGCTTCGGGTTTCGACCCGGCCGTGTTCACAACCCATATAGACACACGCGACAGCACCATCGTGCTCGGCGGCGTCGAGGTGGACGACCCGATGGGCCTCCCCCTCATCGAGCAGCTCGCCAATCTGGGCGAGATCGACACCTCCGGCGTCGCGGATCCCGCCGCGCCCTAGGCGCAGCGAGCCCGGGCGCTCTGCCCGCCAAGCTGCGTAAGCCGGCGAAACCCGAACCTCAACCTCTACGCAACTGGCCCCAAGCCTGCGCCGATTCGCTCTCAGCGCCGCGCGGGGGCCCGTGACGCATGCCCAAAAAGGTACGAGGAGAAAGGAACGCGATGACGACAACCACGCCCTTCCGCCTTCACGGGGCCACGCAGGACCGGAAGCGACTGGGCCGTGCGGTGGGGCTGTGCTTGGATTGGCTACACTGATATGGA
Organism: Collinsella sp.; assembly: GCA_048485235.1. Taxonomy (GTDB): domain Bacteria; phylum Actinomycetota; class Coriobacteriia; order Coriobacteriales; family Coriobacteriaceae; genus Collinsella. Next base: position 86,368 of record DBFWCI010000036.1, on the reverse strand, counting down.
CAGTTCCGTGAGGGGCGCGAGAGGCGGGACTCTGGGGAGATCTTCGAGGAGGAGTGTCTCGACTGGAAGCGTGGGTTCAGTGGAGCAGGAACCTAATCTCTGTCTCTCTTGCTTTTTTGATTTGTTGAGAAGCCGGCATTTGGGGGCATTTTGGATAGCGAACAGTTCAAACAAGAAGCTGAGAAAATAGAACAAAGCCTGAGTGCCTTGAGAGTCGCCGAGCGCAATGCAGTGATTCCCTTCATGAACGGCGACTTTACCCAATGGGATCTATATCTGGCATCCTCCTCTGAGTATGCGATGAGACTGATAGACGGATTCATCTCCATGCTCGAGTCGAGGAATCTTGTTTGCGTCGCCCAGCTTCTCCGCGCACAGGTTGGAGTCTGCCTGCGGACATTCGCATTATTCGCCGCCGAAGACCAGGATGACTTTCTCAAGCAGGTGTTTCAAGGTGTGCCTGTGAACAAGCTGAAAGATTTCTCGGGTGAGAAGATGTCCGATGGAAGACTTCAAGACTTACTCGAGAAGTTCGATCCAAAGGTAAAAGATGTATACAAGGTGACGTCTGGATTCGTCCACTTCTCCATTGATATTCTGCCGAGCATGGGTGTGCCTGGGGAGGGCTATGAGGTCGAGTTTAATTTTGGAGCCGAGCCCAACGAGAGAAACAATGCGCCTCTCGTGGAATGCGGCAAGGCGTTCTGCCACTATGTCGACCTGCATCTCCAGATGCTCCATAAGGTGATTGCTTCGGATGAATGGTATGCCGATCGATTCCGTATCGATTCCGATGGTCCTGCAGACGAGGCCTCGAAAAGCGAGAAGGTGTAGGTCGAACGCATTGACGCTGCCTTGACAGCATCCCGATATGATAACGAATGGGAGGTTCCCTGCGAAATGTGCGCCTCTGTATATTCTCGCTAGGACGCCCTCGACCGATAAGGCATCGTTGAGTTCAATTTGAGTTCAGCTCGGGTGCCTGAAAATCGCCCAACTCTGATAAAAGGGGAGACGACGGTACACCACGTAGACGAGAGGCTATGGAAGTGCACGATTTGATTATATTGGCGCGCTAAACCGCCCCGCTGCCCAACTTGAACTCCGCTCACGCGTGTATGGGGCTGCGAGAGGTAACGGCCTGCGGCCTCCTTTGTGTGCTCGATGATATCTTCGAGCATGCCGGGCATGGCGGAGACATTCGCTGCAATCCAGCCGTGTTCAAGCGCCGTTTCGGATAGGAGCGAGAGGGGGCTGTCTTGCCCGTTTCCCTTGCACCCGTAAAGATGGTTGACAGTTTGGGGTCTCCCGGGTCTTTAGCTTTTACCGTGCTAGATGCCTCATGGAAACTGTTGGACTTTAATCAGACAGACCCAGCATGTCGTTTTCCTCCATGAGGACATCGGCTAAAACCGCAACACCTATGCTTGTTTAAGCAAACTTCCTGATAGTCGTGGAGCTGCTGTAGCCCGACATGCAGGACATCGCTCGGCTTAAACACCGGATGCCGCATCCGCGAAACGAGTTGCGGTGCACCCTGTTCCAAAAGGCTGCCAAGTACCATGGCGTGAGCGTTGGGGTAGCCATCATTCAGCGTGGATACATCCGGATGCGCATAGATCCAGACGATTCCAACGTTCTCGTATTTCCCGTGCAGGTAATCGAAGAGGGCAGGCGACACCATACAGTTGCCGCCGACGGTCACGACTCTGTCGGGGTTTTCTGCCGCAAGCTTCCTCTGCGCATCCTGAATCCCCGCCAGGACTTCGTCCTCGGCATAGATGCGAACTGTCTCCCATTTCTCATGTCCAAGTTTTGGGACGCGTTTCACAATGTCGAGTGGGACTCCTGGACAGTCGGATCACGTGGTGGCCCCCTTTGAGAGGGTCACGAGCATCACGGTTCCGTTCTCGGAATTTGCTTCGACCTCTACCGTGCCACCGTGAAGCACTGCAATCTCCCAAACAAGCGCTAGCCCGAGTCCTGCGCCGCCGTATGCCCTGCTGCGGGATTTATCCAGGCGAAAGAACGGTTGGAAGATGCTCTCACGGTACTGCTTGGGTATTCCCGGGCCCTGGTCCTCGACTCGCAGGAACACGTGGCTGTCGTTGTCGCAGATGGAGACGGTAACGCTCGAGTCGGTGCGGCTATAGCGGATGGCGTTTTCGACCAGGTTGAACACCAGCCGATAGAGGAGCGCATCGTTCCCGATTACTAAAGCGTCTCCAGCACAATTGAGGGCTATGCCCTTATTTTCGGCAAGTGGCGCAAGGTCGGTGAGGACCTCTTCGGACAAGGGACCGAGTTCAACATCGTCCTCGCAAGGAACGCTGCGGAGCTCACTCATCTCGAGTAATACCTTGGTCATTCGAGACATGCGCTCGGTTTGTTCTTGTAGCAGGCCGAGCAGCTCGGCTGTTTCGGGTTGCAAACCGGAGTGCTCAGAGATGAATAGTTCAATCTGTGCTTGCATAAGGGCGAGCGGGGTGCGCAGCTCGTGTGCGGCGTTGCCGGTAAACTGACGCTGCGCAGAGAACCCTTCGCCAAGACGGGCGATCATGTCGTTGAAAGAGGCGCTGCATCGCTGTAGCTCGGTGGGCACATCTTCACTGAGTCTGATTTCGCTTAGGTTGTCAGGCTGCACGCGCTCTACCTGGGCGGCAAAAGCCCGTAGCGGTTTGAGTGCACGGCCGCTCACAAAGTATGCCAGCGCGCCGCCAAGGAGTGTGACTCCAGCCGTGATGTACCAGGTTGTCGTGCCAAAAGACTCCTGTGCGTCGTTTACGACGATCGTGACCTTGTCATCGGGGGTCGCTTTCGTTGGGTCGAACGCCTGGGGCGAATCTTCGCCGGTCGCGTTAAGGGCCGAGATGTCACTGCCGATGGCATCCATGTAGCGCATGCCCGTATAGCCGACCAGGCAGTTCGTCAGCACGCATGCTGCACACGTGAGCAGTGCCGTCATAATCGTTATGCGCCATTGCAGCGAAAGCCCTTTCATTCGCCATCCTCCATAACGTAGCCCTCTCCAATCCGATTGCGAATCGGGTCGTATCCCAAAGCGCTGCGCAGCTTTTTGCGGAGTGACGAGATGTGAACGCGGGTTGCGTTGCTAAAGCTGTTCACGCTGCTATCCCAAACGTGCTCGATAAGCTCCTCTTGACTTACCGGACGCCCCTGATTAAGCATCAGGTATTCCAAGATTCCCGTTTCCTTGCGCGTAAGAGATAAAGCCTCGCTGTCCACGGAAGCGATGCGCGCCTTGGTGTCAAAGCTGAGCTTTCCGCAGGTTAATACTATGTCGCTTTGTGCGAAGCGTCTGAGGGTGAGGCTGCGGATCCTTGCCGCAAGCTCGTCCAGATGAAACGGCTTGGTGAGGTAATCGTTGGCGCCGGCGTCGAGTCCGGCGACTTTATCTGATACTTCGCCACGTGCGGACAGAATCAGTACCTTAGTCTCGCAGTCAGTTTTCCTAAGTTCCCTGAGTACGGTCATGCCGTCGATGCGGGGAAGGTTGAGGTCGAGTACCACGAGGTCGAAGGCCTCAACGTCCAGTAGGTCGAGCGCCTCCTGTCCGTCGTGACAGCAGTCGACACTGTACGCCAAGTTCCGCAAGCTGCGCGCGATTGCGTCGCACAGCGCCCGCTCGTCCTCGACGATCAAAATACGCATAACAGTCTCCTTGCACATTCCAAATCGCACTTAACACGGATTTTATAGTCGATATGGTCCAATGGTCGCGTAACGAAAGGAGTGGTTGTGTTGTTCAAAGCGGTAAAACCCGTGGTACAGGTCGCTTTGTTGATCGTCGGAATTACCATGGTGTGCTTTGGTGTTATGCGTGGCGAGGCGGATGCCGTGCTGGCCAAAGCGATTAGGCTGTGCTTGGAGTGTATCGGAATTGGATAAAAGAGAAAACACTGCGTCGCATGTTTTGGTCCGATTTCGCGGATTCATTCAGGCGGCGGCGACGCTGGTCACCAACATTCACCTGCCAAACTTTGCCAAAGGCGGCATCTATCAGGGCGCGGGAAAAACAGTCTGCGTACCTGGACTTAATTGCTATTCGTGCCCCGCGGCATCGGGTGCGTGCCCCATCGGGTCGTTCCAGTCGGTGGTAGGTTCATCCAAGTTCAACTTTTCTTACTACGTCACCGGTACGCTCATTTTGCTCGGCGTGCTGCTGGGACGCTTTGTATGCGGCTTTCTGTGCCCGTTTGGCTGGCTGCAGGAGCTGCTTCATAAGATTCCCGGCAAAAAGTTCTCCACGAAAAAGCTCAAGCCGCTCACGTACATCAAGTACGTCGTGCTGCTGTTTGCCGTGGTGCTGCTGCCCGTCTTGGTGGTTAACGACGTGGGCATGGGCGACCCGTTCTTTTGTAAGTACATCTGTCCGCAGGGCGTGCTCGAGGGCGCCATTCCGCTGGCCATTGCCAATGCCGGCATTCGATCTGCGTTGGGACATCTCTTTACTTGGAAACTTGCCGTTCTCATTGCCGTGGTAGTGCTGAGCGTTTTGTTCTACCGCCCCTTCTGCAAATGGATTTGTCCACTCGGCGCATTCTATGCGCTCATGAATAAGGTATCCCTACTGGGGATCCGGGTCGATGCATGCAAATGTGTCTCGTGCGGCAAGTGCTCAAAGGTTTGTCAGATGGACGTTGATGTGGTCCGCGCGCCCAATCATGCCGAATGTATCCGGTGCGGAAAGTGCATCGGGGCCTGTCCTGTCGATGCCATCAGCTATCGCTATGGCCTGGATGTGTCGGCGGAAAAGCTCCCCTTGACCGCCGATAAAAAGTAAACAAGCTTCGACAAAACGGAGGAATGACCATGAAGCTTTCTAAGATTGCGGCCCTGTTTATGGTGCCGGTATTGGCCTTGTGCCTTGTGGCATGTTCGGCGCCCGGTGGCAATGCGAGCGAATCTGCGAGCTCCGATCCTAAGATCGCAGAACTCACTGCGCAGAAGCCGGCCAATGCCGACGAGGCCGCCGAGCTGTATGCGAAGCTCATGCAGAAGGAGAACGAGATCTTTTCGAGTGATAACGCGCTGTGGGAAAAGGTATTCAATGCGGCAAATAAAGACTCGGCAATGATTGAGGACGGCAGCAATTACGGCGATTTCCTGCTCAAGACCATCGACGGCGCCAAGGATGAGTTCACGGCGGATGAGCTTAAGACGCTCAAGGCCGGTGCACAGCAGATCAAGGAGATCGAGGACAAGCTCGAGAGCCTGGAGAAGGAGTTCCCCGGCTGTGGAAGCACGCCGAGCGCAGGCGAGAGCGTCGACGCTTCGGTCGCTGGCATGACGGCTGGTGCCAATGCTTCGAGCGAGACGACGAAGTTCCCCAGCTTTACGGGCAAGGACCTGGATGGCAACGACGTGAGCAGCGACGAGCTGTTCTCTAAGAACAAGGTCACCGTCATGAACTTCTGGTTCACCACGTGCAAGCCGTGCGTGGGCGAGCTGGGCGATCTTGAGAAACTGAATCAGGAGCTTGCCGAGAAGGGCGGCCAGGTCGTGGGCGTCAATTCCTTTACGCTCGATGGCAACAAGGGCGAGATTGCAGATGCCAAGGACGTGCTGAGCAAGAAGGGCGTGACATATAAGAACATCTGGTTCAAGTCGGATAGCGAGGCCGGTAAGTTTACGTCAAATTTGTTCTCGTTCCCGACAACGTATGTCATCGATCGGAATGGCAACATCGTAGGGGATCCAATCGTGGGAGCCATCAGCTCCGCCGAGCAGCGCGCAGCGCTCGACAAGCTTATCGACCAGGCGATTGCGAATAGCGAGCAGTAGAAAACGCGTAAAGCACAGCGAGGATCGTGCGCCGTTGTACGAAGTAGCCCGCTCCCTTTCAAGATAATCTCCACCATACAGAGGTCCCGCTCGGGACCTCTTCTTTTAGGCGCCGTCCCGTTCGTTTTTTGGCGTGCTTCGTTACATTCCTCACTGGCGCCGGCAAAAAATGGCGATAGAGTAGGACAAACGCGTCGAATACGAACGGCGGGGGAGAGCGGGCAGGGTGCCTGCGCAGGAGAGGTTGCCGTCCATGCTGGAGCTCAAAGGAATTTGCAAAAGGTACGTCACTCAGTCGTTTACGCAGGTGGCGCTCGACAGCGTAAGCCTGGCTTTTCGCGATAACGAGTTCGTGGCCATTCTGGGCCCCTCGGGCTCGGGCAAAACTACGATGCTCAACGTTATCGGTGGGCTCGATCATTTCGATTCTGGCGACTTGCTCATCGATGGCATATCGACCAAGGACTTCCACGATCGCGATTGGGACGCCTACCGCAATAACCGCATCGGCTTTGTGTTCCAAAGCTATAACCTCATTCCGCATCAGACCATTTTGGAAAACGTGGAGCTGGCGCTCACGCTCACGGGCGTGGGACATGCCGAACGCCGCCAGCGTGCGCGCGAGGCGTTGGAGAAAGTCGGCCTGGGCGAGCATGTTAACAAGCGCCCGAGCCAGCTTTCGGGTGGACAGATGCAGCGCGTGGCGATTGCCCGTGCCCTGATCAACGACCCCGAGATCGTGCTGGCAGACGAGCCGACCGGCGCCTTGGATTCTACAACGTCCGTGCAGGTCATGGACTTGCTCAAGGACGTGGCGCGCGACCGTCTGGTTATTATGGTCACGCACAATCCCGAGCTGGCGTACCAGTACGCCACGCGCATCGTTAACCTGGCGGACGGCAAGATCACCGACGATTCCGACCCCTTTGATGTAGCAAAGGCCGTGCGTCGCGAGGCTAAGCCTACGCGCAAAACCTCGATGAGCTTTGTGACGGCGTTGGGGCTTTCTGCCCGAAACCTCATGACCAAGAAGGGTCGCACGGCCATGACGGCCTTTGCAGGTTCGATTGGCATTATCGGCATTGCGGCGATCCTAGCGCTGTCCAACGGAGTAAACGGCTACATCAAAAAGGTCGAGGAGGATACGCTTTCGAGCTACCCGCTCACCATTTCCAAGCAGGATTACGACCTGTCGTCCATGATGGGCAGGCAGGGGGCCACGGATGATGGCTCGTCTGAAAACATGGATTCGTCCGACGACAGCGCCGGCGGCAAGGCTAAGGGAACCGATAAGATCCCCGTGGTTACGGCCGTAAAGGACATGTTTGCAAGCGTTAAGTCCAACGACATGACGAGTTTTAAGGCATGGCTCGATGCCGGTGGCGACGGAATCGATAAAGAGGTCAACGCCATTCAGTACGGCTACGGTGTATCGCCGGTTGTCTATCGTGCCGGCAAGGGCGATGAGAAGCCTGTCCGGCTGGTGCCCAACGCCATGACCGAGGCCATGAGCGGAGGCGCGAGCTCGGCGGCAACGGTGAGCATGGAATCCATGGGAACCTCGGTCTTTAACGAGATGATTGAAGACCAGAGCCTGCTCAACAGCCAGTACGATGTCGTCGCCGGCCATTGGCCTACGTCTGCTAACGAAGCCGTAATGGTGCTTTCGAGCCGTGGCACGGTGGGCGACTACACGCTCTATAGCATCGGTGCGTTGGATATCGATGAGCTCAACGATCTGGTAAACAGCGCTATGACGGCTGACGGTGGGGTCGAAACGCCCGAGACCGGCACCGACTTTACCTACGACGATGCACTGTCCACGACGTTTAAGGTGCTGTCGCCGGCCGATGCGTATCGCAAAAACGAAGAGACCGGCATGTGGACCGATATGTCTGGCGACACCGACTTTATGGCCGCCAAGGTTGCCGACGGTATCGACGTGCACATTGTGGGCGTGGTGCGACCCAACGAGACCGCCAACGCGAGCGCGTTGTCCCCGGGCATTGCCTACACGCATGCGCTGACTCGCCAGCTTATGGAGCGCGCCGCCGATTCGCAGATTGTGCAGGAGCAGCTTGCCCACACCGAGACGGATGTCTTTACGGGCAAAACCTTCGACGAACTGCAAGGCGAGGCCAAGCAAGGCGTTGATCTGGGCAGCATGTTCAGTGTGGACGAGGCGGCGCTCAAGAGTGCGTTTTCATTTGATGCGTCTGCGCTCTCGGGTGCGGCCGGCGACGGCATTGATCTTTCGGGCGTCGATCTGTCGGGCCTGGATATTGATCTTTCGGGCGTTGGCAAGGACATCGACTTTGGTGACATCATGGCCAAAGCGCCGGCTCCAGATTTCTCGGGCATCTTTGACGGCCTGGAACTCACGCCCGAGCAAATGCAGCAGGTGGGAACGCTAGCCAACCAGCTGTTTGAGAGCTTTTTGCAGTCTGATCAGTTTAGGGCGCTGTCACCCGATGATCTTAAGGACGCGTCAAAGCTTGCTGCCGCATTCTCGGCGTATCTTGAGAGTGATACGGCAGCCCAGCAAATCCTGGCCCAGCTCAAAGCGCTCGGCGGCGATGCCCTGGCCGAGCGCCTGCAGCAGGCGATGACCGACTATGTGCAAAAGCAGCTGGCTCCGTATCTGCAGCAGGCTATGGATCAGGTGATGAAGTCGATCAGCGATCAGATTGCGGCGACGGTGTCAGCTCAGCTCAGGGCAGGCGCAGCAGGGCTCATGGGCCAGATGGCGACGCAGATGTCGTCGAGTTTTGCCAACCTAGCGAGCGCTATGCGTGTGGATGCGAGCGCCTTTGCCCGCGCCATCCATTTCAACATGGACGCCGAGGACCTGAGTTCGCTCATGATGAGCTATGCCAAGGCTTCGAAGCTCACCTACGACAACAATCTGACCACGTTGGGCTATGCGGATGAGGCAGACCCCATCTCGGTTAAGATTTTCCCGCGCGACTTTGAGGCCAAGGAGCGCGTACTCGATCACATCGATGCGTACAACAAGCAGGTCAAAGCCGCTGGCCACGATGATCGGGCAATTTCGTACACCGACTACATGGGCATCATCATGGGCTCGGTGACCGACATCGTGAACACCATCAGCTTGGTGCTCATCGCATTCGTGAGTATCAGCCTGGTGGTGAGCTCCATCATGATCGGCATCATCACCTACATCAGCGTATTGGAGCGCAAGAAGGAGATCGGCATCCTACGCGCAATCGGTGCGTCGAAGCGCAACGTGGCCAACGTATTCAATGCCGAGACCTTTATCGAGGGCCTCATCGCCGGCGTCTTTGCCATTGTCGTCGTGGTGCTCGTGAGTTTCCCGGTCAATGCCTGGGCGCTTGCGGCCAAACAGGTCCCCAACCTGATGAGTCTGCCCGTGCAGGATGCGCTGGTGCTCATTGCAATTTCGGTGCTGCTGACGGTTGTTGCCGGCCTGCTGCCGGCCCGTAGCGCATCCAAGAAGGACCCCGTCGAAGCCCTGCGCTCCGAATAATGTGACAAAGGGACAGTCCCTTTGTCACATTGAGACCCTTGCGAAAACGGGGTCTAATTACCGTTCGGCAGGTTAAGAACTCCCCCTCCCCGCTTAATGCTTGACGAAGAGTCCTCTGGTTTATATACCTATCGGTAGGCATATAGGATGTATTGCCGATAGAAATGGAGCAACCATGACTCTCACCACACCAGCCAAAAAAGATTGTCTCCGTGAAAGCGGCGCATTTGCTTGGGTCGTCGTTATTGCGCTCGGCTTAATGTCCGCCGGAACAACTGGCACATATAGCATTATTGCCGGCTCATTCGTTGCTCCAGTATGTGAAGATCTGGGCTTTGACTACACTTCTTTTTCTTTCTATTTCACCGCGATTCTTCTTGGCCTTGCGCTTGGGCTTCCGCTTTTGAGTCGCTTCATTCCAAAAGTAATCGGCAAACCATGGCATATTTGCATTGAACTCGTCCTTATTGCCGCCGGCGCCGCAATGGCGTTCTACACCGAGGTCTGGATGTTCACCGTCTCCGCCGCAGTGATCGGCATCTGCTTTTCGTTTACAACGGGCGTCTGCATGTCCGATGTCATTGACCAATGGTTCAGCAAATCGTCCGGTCTCGCCATCGGCCTCGCTTGGGGCGTTAATTCTCTCTGCACGCTGTTATTGAGTCCTGTCATTACACTGGTCATCGAGCAGCAAGGCTGGCGTACGGGATACATCGTGCTTGCGGCCGTTTCTGCAGCTATGATTTTGCCTGCAAGCGCATTTATCATTCGCCTTAACCCCTCTGATCGCAATATGCTTCCGTACGGAGAGACCGCCTCCGAAACCCATGAGAGCTGCAGCGCCGATGAGCAGGAAGATGTCCTTTCGGGCATGGCACTCCGCGATGCCGCGAAAACGCCGTCTTTTATTCTCTGTGTCCTCTTGCTTTGCGTGGCGCAGCTCACCTGCTGCATGAACCAGCTGTTTCCAACCTATGCAAGCGAGGTCGGTTTCAATCCTATCGTAGGAAGCTTAATGGTCTCGGCAGCTTCACTCTCCGATATCTTCCTAAATCCCTTCGTGGGCAAAACATGCGACAAGCTTGGCGCTATTAAAGCAACGGTCGCATGGACAGGTGTCAGCATTCTTTCATTCCTGCTTCTTATCATTGGCGGAAGCAATGAGACCGTTTCCATCATTGCAGCTGGTGTAAACGATGTCATGTTCGCCATCGTTGGAACCGCAATGCCGATGCTTCTCCTCTCGCTCTTTGGATCACGCGATTTTGGAAGGATCTATTCGATCGTTTGCTCAGCGGGCTATGTCGTCGGTGCTTTTGGAATGCCGGTCATGATGAAGGTTTACGGCATGGCAGGGTCATTCCAGGGAGTATTTATCTTCTGCATTGCCTGCAACCTTATGATTGCTGCGTTTGCTATCGTTTCCGGCTTTCTCAATAAGGCTGCTGAAAAGTAATAAGCGCCGATTTGCATCGGCATAGATTGCCATGCAACAGGGGTCGACTCCAAGCCAGACTGGAGTCGACCCCTGTTTTCGTTTTAAAGGTTGCCCGCAGGCACCATGGGTGCCAACATGCGCTTCAGCTTGGCTGGTTTATTTGAACATAAGCTCGACTATTCCCGCCCAAACCGCTTTCTCATCAATATCCTCACCTTGAGCGACCGTATTGCTTGCTCCCTCCAGAACGGTATAAAGAATTTGTACGTAGAGCATTACGTCGGCGCTATCGGAAAACGCGCCAATCTCTACACCATGAAGAAGGATGTCTTTAAGCGCATCCATGGTTCGTTTGGTCGCCGTCGCTTGACGTTCCTGAACTGCAGGAATTCGATTTGCTTGAACGCTAACCTCGGCCAGCACGCGCCGGCGCTTTTCATCGCTTCGATAGCCACCTATAACTGAATTGCCGAGCTCGATAAGCGCGGCCTTGAACCCGTCCCTATCGACTATTAGCGAGTAGTCGCGCTGATAGTCAATGGTCGGAAACATGCTGTCCAAGAGCGTAGTGAAAATCTCCTCTTTTGAGGGAAAGTAGTAGTACACCGACGGCTTGGATATACCGACAAAGTCGCAAATCTTTCCGATAGACGCTTTGTCATAACCGACTTCTGCCACAAGATCGTACATTGCGTCCAATATTTTTTTTCTTGTGCTCACGCTGCATTTCTCCATTGCAAATCACTTCCGCACTACCAACATTATTAAGGATGGCAACGGAACATCAATTCGTGTCCAAACATGACCACTATATACGGCGAACGGTATGTATCAGTAGACGAGCGGCAATTATTCAAAATTATCTACCGAACGGTAGGTATAGTAGTACTATAGCAGGTGAAACCCCGCTATTGTCGCGGCCGGACAGCATCGCGGGAAACCCGACGGAAGGACCAACCATGTACGAGAACTATCGTATGCCGGGCGAGTTCGAGAAGCGCTCCAACGTCTATGTGACATGGCTTCCCGATTACATCCGTGCAGAGGGCTACGATAACCGCCAGCCCTGCGTTGACGTGATCAAGGCTCTGCTCGAGTATGGCGACGTTACGGTCAACCTCAATTGCGGCACCCCCGGCTCCTATGAGGAGGCTTGCTCGCGCCTGAAGGAGGAGGGGGTTGATCTCGATCGCATCGAGATCACGCAGTTCGAAGACTCCAACTTCTATGTCCGCGACAACGGTCCCAGCATCATGGTCGACGACAAGGGCCATTCTTATATGGTCAACCCCGCTTGGACCTATTACGGCGTGTGGGACAAGAACTCCCCGGAGTGCCAGTCCGCACGTAAGGCAGCCGTTCACATGGCGGTTGCGCTCGGTTGCTTCGATATCGTCAATTCCGAAATGGTTTCGGAGGGCGGTGACCGCGAGTTTGACGGTCACGGCACTCTGATCGCCATCGAGGACACGGAATGCCGCAAGCGTAATCCCGAGTTCACGAAAGAGGAAGTAGAGGCCGAGTATAAGCGCATCTACAACCTCAACAAGGTTATCTGGCTTCCGCAGCCTATGCTCGAGGACGACGACTATCGACTGGGCATCCTCGACGAGAAGGAAGACGGAACTCCCGTCTTTGGCATGAGCTTTGCAGCTCACATTGATGAGATGTGTCGCTTTATCACTCCGAACAAGATTCTTCTTGCCGAGGTGTCCGATGAAGAGGCAGCCTCGAGCAAGGCTGGAGCAGAGTCTCGTCGCCGCATTGAGGCAGCCTACGAGATCCTGAGCAACGAAACGGACTGGGAGGGCAAGCCCTTCGAGATCGTTCGTATGCCCACCGCCGAGCCTATTGAAGTCGTTATCGCCCCTGGCGATGAAGATTACGAGCTCTATAAGGGCTTCATCGACGAAATGGGCGGCAAGTTTATGGATGGCACCCCCTGGCCCGAGGGCCCCGTCCACTTCTACGCCGCAGCGAGCTACTGCAACTTCCTGATTTGCAACGGCGTCGTTCTTGGCCAGCGTTATTACCACGAGGGCATGAGCGAGGTCGTGAAAGAGAAGGATGAGCAGGCCAAGGCAGTTCTTGAGAGCTGCTTCCCCGATCGCAAAGTCATCATGATTGATTCCCTCGCGCTTAACCTGTCCGGCGGCGGCGTGCACTGCTGGACTAAGGACGTGGCGGCCAGTCGTTAGTGAGCCTTAGAGCCTGCGCTCTTTGGCTTAGGCGCCACATGTACCGCTCCCCGAGGGATATCCGTGTTTTCCTCGGGGACACATTCAACAATAATTTTGATAATAATTCGAAAGGAAATAGGCATGAACAACAGCCTCCGCGGTCGCGACTACATCAACATCCATGATCTCTCCTCCGAGGATTTCCGCTATCTCATCGATCTTGCCTGGAACCTTAAGGCTCAGAAGAAGTCTGGTGTCGACCAGCGCTACTTCCCCGGCAAAAACGTCCTCGCCAACTTTGAGTGGGGCTCGACCCGTACTCGTTGCGCATTCGAGACCTCCTGCAATGATTTGGGCATGGGCTTCACTTATCTGACCAACTCCCACATGGGTGACTGCGAGACCGTCAAGGATGCCATGCGCGTCTTTAACGGCATGTACGATCTCATCGTCTACCGCGCACAGAAGGACGAGCAGTTCCTCTATGACGTCGCCGACCTGGTTAACATCCCGGTCATCAATGCCCTTACTCTCGGCGATCACCCGACTCAGATGCTCGCTGACGCTCTTACGATGGAAGAGCAATGGGGCGGTCTGCGTACGAGCCGCGGCAAGAAGATGGCTTTCGTTGGCAACTGCGCCGGCGCCCCAGTGTGGTATGGCCGTCTGTGCGCTATGCTCGACATGGACTTCCTCGCCATCGGCCCCGACGACCTCCGTCATCAGATGTGCAAGGAAATGATCGAAGAGGTGGAGGCCTGCTACGCCAAGTACGCTCCCAATAGGACCTTTACCATCACCTCTGACCTCGATGCCCTGGATGGCGTTGACGTTATCGTTACCGAGGAGTGGCGCTACATCAACCCCGAGTGCGGAGAAGAGGTTCTGGATCCCGACGACTACAACTCCTGGTTGGGCGATGCCGAGTCTCTGTACCCCTATCGCGTCACCAGCGAGCTGTGCAAGCGCACCAACAATCCTGACATCTTCTGCATGCATGAGCTTCCCTCTGTCCACAACGCGGATCACCGTGTTGGCAAGATGCTCCTCGACCAGTGCAAGAACGACCTTCATCGCGAGATCATCACCGAGGGTTTCGAGATTGCCGACGAGTGCTTTGAGGCCAACGCTTCGGTCATCTTCCGTGAGGCAGAGAACCGTCAGCACACCATCAAGGCCGTTATGTGTGCCCTTCTGGGTCTCTAGGAGCTGCGTCAATGGAAAATGCAAAGATAAAGAGCAGCAAGGTTTACGCATGGGTTCTCGTAATCGCGCTCGGCCTTATGTCTGCCGGCACGACCGGATCCTATAGCGTCATCGCGGGCTCCTTCGTCGCACCCGTGTGCGAGGAGTTCGGGTTTGACTATTCCATCTTCTCGTATTACTTCACCGCAACGCTCATTGGTCTTGCGGCAGCTCTTCCGTTTGTCGGAAAACTCATTCCCAAGGTCGTTGGCAAGGTTTGGCTCCCCGTTGTCGAGCTTATTTTGCTCGCTGCCGGCGCAGGCATGGCCTTCTACACCGAAGTCTGGATGTTCATCGCCGCTGGCGCCCTGATTGGCGTTTGCTTCGCCTTCACCACCGGCGTCGCTATGTCCGACGTTATTGACCAGTGGTTCAAAAAATCTGGTGGCCTGGCAATCGGTCTCGCTTGGGCAGTGAACTCGATTTACATGCTCATCATGAGTCCCGTCATCACCTCTGTCATCGAGGCCGCTGGCTGGAGAACTGGTTATCTGGTGCTCGCCGGTGTTTCCGCAGTGCTCATTCTCCCAGCTTCCATTCTGATCATCCGCTACAAGCCTCAGGACAAGGGCATGCTGCCCTATGGCTACGTCGAGGGCGAGACGGTCACCGAGACCGAGGAGACGACCGAGGATAGCACGCGTGGCGTTAGCTATGCGCGCGCCATTAAGTCGCCTGCCTTCTTCTTCTGCATCGGCTTCCTCTGTCTCGTTCAGCTCACTTGCTGCATGAACCAGCTCTTCCCGACGTATGCTTCCGAGGTTGGTTTTAGCCCCATGGTGGGCGGCTTCATGGTATCCGCTGCATCGCTCTTCGATCTGTTCCTCAATCCGATCGTCGGCACCACTTGCGATAGGTTCGGCAGCACGAAGGCCATTCTGGGCTGGCTCGCTGTCTCCATCCTCTCCTTTGTCATGCTCATGATGAGCAGCGGCAACTCGACGCTCAGCATCCTCGCAGCAGGCGTGAACGACGTAATGTACGTCATCGCTGGCACTGCCCTGACCGTTTTGGTTATGGATGTCTTTGGCTCCCGCGATTTCGGTCGCATCTTCGCGCTGATCTGCTCCGTGGGCTATATCGTCGGCGCCTTTGGCATGCCCGTTATGATGAAGGTCTATGAGCTTGTCGGCTCCTTCCAGGGCGTCTTCATCTTCTGCATCGCATGCAACGTTATTATCGGCCTGTTCTTGCTGCTGGCAAAAAAGACTGGTAAGAACCTCTCCTGGGACGAATAGTTCGATTCGTCTTAGACATACGCTGTAGGGCTTAACCTGCAGCCGCTTTGGGGCATCGACTAACATCGGTGCCCTTTTTCATCGAATGTGACAAAGGAGCAGCCACTTTGTCACATTGAGTGGCATGTAAATCGAGGTCTAATACTTTTCCGAGAAGTGAACGGCCATATTTGGGCCTCCGAAGCATCGACATTTTTAGACGTCAAACCCGCAGGATTTGGCTGGCAAAACCGCAGGAAATTGCATCTCGAAAGTGCAGATGCTTCGGGGCCCGTTTTCACTCGTTCACTTCTCGGGAAAAGTATTAGACCTCGTTGTATGGGGTGCGGCTGGAGGGTGGTCATCGTTCAGTAGCTACCTCTTCCTTGTGAATCGCCTGAAGCGCAAGGCATAATGCATGTGACAAAGGGACGGCCCCTTTGTTGTGTTGATATGAGAGAAGAGTAGATGACCCTTTCGCTGGCCCCCATGGAGGGGATTACCGGGCATGTGTTCCGTCGCGTGCATGCGGAGTGCTTCGGTGCGCTCGATTGCTATTACACGCCATTTTTGCCGCCGCCGCGGGTGGGAAACCGCTTTGGCGGCAAGGCGTTTAAGGAGATCGATCCTGCCAATAACCAGGGGCTCAACGTGGTGCCTCAGCTGATGTCCAAGAACGCGGACGAGTTTGTGTGGGCGGCACAGGTGCTCGCTGACATGGGCTACCGCGAGGTCAATCTCAACTTGGGTTGCCCTTCGGGAACGGTTGTCGCCAAGGGCAAGGGCTCGGGTTTCTTGCGCAATCTCGACGAGCTCGAGGCGTTCTTAAGCGATGTGTGCGAGCGGTCGCCGTTGCCGGTATCGGTCAAAACTAGGCTGGGGCTCGAGGACGACGACGAGTATGAGCGCGTGCTCGATCTGTATTGCCGCATGCCGCTAACAGAGCTGATCGTGCATCCGCGCGTACAGAAGGACCGTTATACAGGCTCACCGCGCAAAGAGTTCTATGGCGAGACGCTGGAACGTGCGCCGTTTCCGGTGGCATACAACGGCGATATTTTTGATCTTGAGGATATGGATGCGCTGGTGGAGGCCTATCCCGGGACACGCCATGTGATGCTGGGGCGTGGCTTGCTTGCGAATCCCGCTCTCGCTCGCATGGTCAAGGGCGGCCCTGCTGCCACGGCAGCCGAACTGCAGCGTTTCCACGACACGCTGTTTGCGGCCTATGCAGAAGAGATTGGCGGTAACGCGGTCTTTCGTATGAAGGAGTGGTGGTTCTACGCCAAGTGCGCTTTCGTCGACCCCGCTACCGTTCACAAGCTCGTACGTAAGACCAAAAAGGTCGACGAATACCGCGCCGCCGTCGAGCGGGTCTTTCGCGAGCAGCCACTCGCACCCATAGCTCGCTTCCGCGGCTAGTTAGACATCGGGGACGTTCTTTAGCGACTAGTCATTTAAGAACGTCCCCGATGACTACCCGCAAAAACTGTACACCAGCATCCAAAGATGTCGAAAGATGTCGACTTTGGATGCTGGCGTATATGTTTGGGTCGGCGGGGGAGTTGAGTTTAGGCAATCATTGCATCGAGCGTGATGAGCTCCCTGAGTCGCTCCGTGCGTGTTTGCCCATGGCGCTTTGCTTTTGCGTCAAAGGCTTCAAGGACCGATTCGCCCACACGTGCCGATAAAACAACGCTTGGCTCATCGGAGATCGACGGCCTTCCCAGCTTGATGGTGCGACCCTTCGGCCATTCATCTTTTTCGTATGCCTCTGCGGCTTTCTCCAACTCTCCGGGGGCAAACCCCATCATTTTTTCGAGCTGCTTAGCGTCCATAGCGTCTCCTATCGATCGGCATAATGTCGAGCACAGGTCAACGGATAATCTTTTTGTATACAGTCTTGTAGACAAAAAAACAAACAGTTTATCAGGCTAATTAGCTTGTTTTGACCCGCGTGTTCGATAGAAAATGAGCATTGACGGCTTCGATACTCCTTTGCTTTTCAGCCTGGAATTTGGATGCTCATTGAACTTCCGGAGGGGAGCGCTTTATTAAGCTATCGAGATTCTGGGCAGGAGCTCTCACTGGTCTTCGATAATGGGACCAGCTTAATTCGCGACACAGTGTGTCGCGAATGGGAGTAGTCGTTAGGTGTCCTTCAATGGCTACTCATATAAGAACGTCCAAGTGCCGGATTTTGTCATTTAGTGTCGTCCTCAGCGGCTATTCTGGAGGGTCGTGGTCAAAAAGGGCAAATATGAGTACTGTTGCCATTATAGTTGCATTTATTTTGCTATAAATGGTAGCTCCTGATGAGATTTGTTCCCATTCGGAGCTACTTTTATTGAACATATGAGGAGAAATAGCGTCGTCTGCGGACGTATGGAACGTTGAATAGTTCCTGAAGTGATCAAAATCGCTGCTACTAAACAGGTAGCAGTACTCATATTTGCCCTTTTTTGACCACAGCCCTCTCGGAAACCTTTCCAGAGGCGTCAAACAGCCATAATCCAAAGGTCGCCTCAAACAATTAGCCGGCTAAGAGCGTCCATGGCTACCCAAAAGCTGTACACCAGCATCCAAAGATGTCGAAAAATGTCGACTTTGGATGCTGGTGTACATGTTTAGGCCGTATGGGGTGGGGCCTTGGACGGACGGGATGCGCGTACTAGAGCAGGTTCTCTTGCGCCCACGCGATGATGTCGCTCGATTCGTAGAGTGGCTTGCCGTCGATGAACAGGCAGGGAACCTGGCGCTTTCCGCCGACGGCGATGAGTGTCTGTTCGGCATCGGAGTCGGTTGAGATGTTGCGCTCGTGGATGGTCACACCGTTATCGGCAAGAAATCGCTTGACTTTTATGCAATACGGGCAGCCGGTCATAACGTACAGCGTGAGCTCATGATTAGTAGCCATGGGTCTCCAATCGGTTGAGGTTTCGATTGAAATACCCAAAGCAGCCGCGGTCTATGCGCGCGTCAACGACGACTCGATGGCCTGGATCAGAAACGCCGTGGCTCCGGTGCCGCAGGGCTTGTCGTAGTAGTCAACAAAGCGCTGATCGGCAAGATAGCCGTGGGCGAGGCCCAGGTATGCTTCGTCTTGGGGCTCGCGTCCCCAGTTAAGGGCAATCCATCGACGGTGCATTGCGACAAGTTTGTGGGCCTCGTTGCTCCCTGGGTCGCCAATGCCCATGGCAATCGAGAGTTGACCCAGAATAGCGCGTTCAAGTTCCTTCATGTCGTTCCATGTCTCGGGGTCCATATCCAGCAGTGCTTCGTTTGCTGCATCGATAGCCTCATCGCCATAGCGCACCCGCGCTTCGGAGCCGTAGCGCTCCTCGTTTTCCTGCACGGTGCGCCAGCGCTCCAGTTGCGGCAGGACGGCGCCCATGAGCGAGACGGCTTCGTCGAGCGACATGCCGGTGTTTTGCGCCAGCCGCGGGGCGCAATCCTCGATCATCGCCTCCATGGTGGTGTCGTAGGTGTACTTGCCGTGGTCGTAGCACCACTTGCAGTAATGGTCGGTCGTGGCACCCGTGGCATCGGTGCCGCAGTCGTCGGACGTGAGTATCATGCCGCAGCTCTGGCAATAATGCTCGGGCATTTCGAGCAGGTGGGACAACGGCTCTCCGGTTACGGCGGCAATGAGCTTCATCATGTCGATGCCCGGGGTGACCTCGTCGCGCTCCCAACGGCTGACGGCTTGGCGCGTGACAAAGAGTTTGGCGGCGAGCTGCTCTTGGGTAAGGTGATGGGCGCGACGGATGGCAATGAGCTTTTCTGCAAAGGCCATAGCGGCTCCTTTCTGCTGGTTGATGGCTTAAGCATACGCGGCGGCAGGCGCCCTTCCAAGCAACCGTTGGTTGCATGACAGGAGTCCGCGGCGAAGAATTGCGCGCAACGCCCCACGCCTCCATGCCGTACAATGACCGGCATGGAACCTATTGCACACATACATACCGACCTGCCGCAGAAGTTCGGCATTCCGCGCAACAGCTTTTTGGCGCCCCATCTGCAGGGACGCATCGTTTTTGAGCCGGAATTTGCCTCCAATGCAGCGGTTGAGGGTCTGGACTCCTTCTCTCACCTGTGGCTGCTGTGGCGCTTCGAAAACGGAACGCCCGGCGGCACGGCTAAGGATATTGCCGTCGACGCTAAAACGCAGGACAGGTCCGGCACCAACGTCAAGTGGTCGAAAACCGTGCGCCCGCCGCGCCTGGGTGGAGCCGAGCGCGTGGGCGTGCTTGCCACGCGCAGTCCGTTTCGCCCTAATCCCATCGGTCTCACCTGCGTTAAGCTCGACCGCGTGGAGCTTACCGACGACGGCCCCATCATCCATGTGCTGGGAGCAGATCTGCGCGACGGCACGCCCATCTACGACATTAAGCCCTACATTCCGTTTGCGGACTGCCACTCGGATGCGACCGGCGGCTGGATCGAGGATGCTCCGTGGCAAGAGCTCGATGTTAAGTTTCCGCAAGCACTGCAGGATATGGTCCCGCCCGCAAAGCTTCCCGGCTTGGTCGAGGTTCTACGCCAAGATCCGCGCCGCGCGGGCAGCAAGCACGAACCAAACCGCGTCTACCATCTGGCCTACGCCGGGCTCGACATATCGTTTACGGTCGACGAAACCCAGCTAACCGTAGTCGCCGTCAACGACGCCCAAGACTAACCATCCGTCCGTATCCGTCAAAAACAACGCCAAACCCCATGCCAAAACCGCCCACGCTGGTGGACAATAACGCCTATCGAAACAGTCTACTTTGCACGGGAGCTCAGCATGAAATACGACTTTAGCTCGCTTATCGACCGCCACGGCATGGACTCCATCGCCGTTGATTCTTGGGGTGAGATCCCCGGCATGGCTCCAAACGCACCCGACGAGGGCTTCGATCGCATTCCCATGTGGGTGGCGGACATGAACTTCGCCACGGTGCCCACGGTCCAGGAACACATCATTCAGCGTGCCCAGCACCCCATGTTTGGCTATTTCAATCCGCGCTCCGAGTATTTCGACCGCATCATCGAATGGCAGAGCCGCCGCAATGGCGTCGAGGGCCTGCGCCCTGAACATATCGGTTACGAAAACGGCGTGCTGGGCGGTGTCGTGTCGACGCTGCGCGCGTATGTCCAGCCGGGCGATGCGGTGCTGGTCCACAGCCCCACCTACATCGGCTTTACCAAGTCCATCGAAGCCGCGGGCTATCGTATTGTCCACAGCCCGCTTAAACTCGACGACCAAGGCGTGTGGCGCATGGACTTTGAGGACATGGAGTGCAAACTCGCCCAAAACCACATTCATGCCGCGGTGTTCTGCTCGCCGCACAATCCCTGCGGCCGCGTATGGGAGCGCGACGAGATCGAGCGCGCCATGGACATTTATCGCCAGCACGATTGCATGGTGATCTCGGACGAGATTTGGTCCGATATCATCCTGCCGGGACACAAGCACATCCCGACGCAGTCGGTGAGTGAGGATGCTCGCATGCGCACGGTTGCCCTCTACGCGCCCAGCAAGACGTTTAACCTGGCGGGTCTGGTCGGCAGCTACCACATCATCTATAACGAAACACTGCGCGACCGTGTGTGCGCCGTGTCCAACAAGACTCACTACAACGAGATGAATGTCCTCTCCATGCATGCGCTTATCGGTGCCTACCAGCCGCAAGGCTACGAGTGGGTGGACGAGCTCAACCAGGTGCTTGCCGGCAATATCGAGTACTTCTGCGATTACGTGGACGAGCATTTTGAGGGCGTGTCCTATTCGCGTCCGCAGGGCACGTACATGGTGTTTCTGGACTGCACCGAGTGGTGCCGCGAGCATGGCCGCGATATTCAGTGGCTGCTCGACGAGGGGGCGCGCGTGGGCGTGGGGTATCAGGACGGCCGTCCGTTCCACGGGCCCTGCCACATTCGCGTGAATCTGGCGCTGCCGCTTTCGCGCGTGAGGGAAGCGTGCGACCGCCTGGACCGCTACGTTTTTAATGCACGGTAAGCGTGCGCTGCATGTGGGGCCTTCTGCCAAGTCGGCTAGAAGGCCCCACATGGTAAAGCGTCTGTAACCATTGGGCACTCGTGTGGTTTTGTTTGCTATTATCTTTAACCATTTCAGTCTGTAAACAGGATCGTCTGGAGCTCGATGAAAAGACCCCGTCGCTCGGTTGCCATTTCGTTGTTTGTCGCGCTTGCAGTGGCGAGCGCCTTTGTCGTAGCGATAGCTGGCTGTTCAGGGCGTAATGACGAAGCCTCGACGTCTGCATTAGAAGGTCTGGATGCCTCGCAGGTCAAGGACGACAATCTTAAGACACTTAACGTCGGCAGCGACCTCTATCCGCCGTTTGTGTATACCGACGAGTACGGCGATATCGTTGGCCTGGATGTCGAGATATTGACCGAGGCTTTGGCCCGCATTGGTTACAAGCCAAAGTACCAGCTGATCGATTGGGAAAAGAAGAAAGAGCTGCTGGCGAGCGGCGAACTCGATTGCGTCATGGGTAGCTTTAGCATGACGGGTCGCGAAAACGAGTATCGTTGGGCCGGCCCGTACCTCGCGAGCCGCCAGGTGGTCGCGGTCGATTCCCAGAGCGATATCTACACGCTTGCCGATCTTGAGGATAAGGTCGTGGCGGTCCAGTCCACCACCAAGCCCGAGGACATTTTGCTCAATCGTACAAATGAAAACGTTCCGCAGATCAAAGAGCTCTACTGCTTTTCGGACCGCTCATACCTGAACCCGGCGCTCGTCGAGGGTCTGGTCGACGCCATCGCCGCGCATGAGTCTTCGCTGCTCACCTACGAAAAAGACTATGGTGTGACGTATCGAATTTTGGATGAGCCGCTGCTTGAGGTTGGTTTGGGTACCGCTTTCGATATCAACGATACGCGCGGCATCGACGTTAAGCTCACCCATGCCTACCAGGAAATGCTAGCCGACGGCACCATGAAACGCCTGGTGTCAAAGTACTTTGATGACCCTTCGCCCTTTTTGAATAAGGAGGGCCTGTCATGATCGATGCGCCCGACCACGCCGCTCAGGAGCGGGACAATCGTTCGACAGGGGCATGGCTCCTTGTCGCTCTGCTGGGGATAGCGCTCTCGGTTGTTGCCGGCATGATGAGCTACGGTTACACGACGGCCCAAGCCGAGCAGCGCTTTGCCGACGTTGTCGATTACGTGGCGACGCAGAGCCTTTCCTACGACGCGTTCAACAGCGCCTATGCGACCAAAAACCTGATTCGCGTTATGGAGATTGCCGGAGAGGCTGCTCGCGATATGGAGCGCGACGGTTCGGTGGATAACGCCATGCTGGAGCAATACGCCGATCAGTTCAACGTGAGCGCGCTGATTGTGACGGATGCATCGGGCAATTTGGTGTCCGAGTCCTCGACGGGCGATGTGGGCTTCGGGTCGCTCGCTACGTATCTCAAGGAAGCGCCCGTGCTGGAGGTGGCAGCTCATCCGCTTAAGTCCTATACCGCCCGCATTACGCTTTCGGATGATTCGGTTGCAGACATTGGTTGCGTGACCCGGCGGGATGGCGAGGGTATCGTTATCGCGGTAAGGCATCAGAGCGCGAAGGCGGTTGCAAGCAATACGCTCAAACTGCAGAGCTTGCTTGATGGCTATGAAACCATCGATAGCGGCAATATCGTGATCGAAAGCGACGGCAAAGTCGTTGCGACCAATGCCGTTGAACCCACCGTATTGGGCGTATTCGATCTGCCTACGACGGACGTCTTCATTGTCGACGGTATTAAGGATCGATGCCTGGCTGGTAAGGTCAGATTGGTTAACGCCGACGGCGAGTGGTATTTGGGCACATTTGGAAAAGCGCACAAATTCTATGTGTACACCTATGCCTCGGCGCAGCGCTACTTTGAGGTCGCCGCGGCTGTTGCCGCCGGCGTGCTGGTGCTCTACGGCGGTGTTATAGCCGTTGTTGTGACGGTGCGTCGCCGCGCTGATCGTCGACGTTTGACGGACTTGCTGCAGCAGGAGCGCGACTATGGCGACAAGCTGGCAAAGGCGGCGCGTGAGGCCTCGTCTGCCAACTCGGCAAAGACGGAGTTTTTGCGTCGCATGAGCCACGATCTGCGCACGCCCATCAACGGCATTCGCGGCATGGTCGAGGTTGGCGATGCCAATGCGGGCGATCTGCAAAAGCAGACTGAGTGCCGCTCAAAAAATTGGACGGCATCGGGACTGCTGCTCGACCTTGCCAACGAGGCGCTCGATATGAGTCGCCTGGAGAGCGGGCAGGTCGACCTGAACCTCGTACCCACAAATTTGGTGGCACTCAACTGTGAAGTGCGCGATATTCTGGAGCGCCAGGCCGAGGAGCGTCTGGTGACAATTATCTGCGACCAGCAGACGCTTAATCATCCCTATGCGCGGGTGAGCGTGACGCACCTCAAGCGCTTGTTGCTCAATATTGCCGGTAATGCCGTCAAGTACAACCGCCAGGGCGGATATGTTCGCCTGGTGTGCCGCGAGGTGGAGCCAGCGGATGGCGTCCCCGTCTATGAATACACGATCGCCGACAACGGTATTGGCATGAGCGAGGAGTTCCAACAGCACCTCTACGAGCCGTTTTGCCGCGAGGAGCAGCAAGTGGAAGGCGCTTCATCGGGAACTGGCCTGGGCGCGCCTATCGCAAAACAGCTGGTGGAGCTTATGGACGGAACCATGAGCTTTACGAGCGTCTTGGGGCAGGGGACGACGTTTACCATCCGCCTGCCGTTCGAGAAATGCAAGCGCTCCGAGATTCCTCAGGCAGTTCGCGCGGATGCGGGCGATGGCGATGCGCTCCAGGGCTTGCGCGTTTTGCTCGTAGAGGATAACGATCTGAATGCCGAGATCGCGCAGTTTACGCTCAGCCGTGCCGGTGTCGTCGTGACGCATGCTAAGGATGGCGAGTCTGCCGTTGAGGCGTTTGCCGCGAGCGCACCGCACGAGTACGACGTGGTGTTGATGGACATCATGATGCCTGGCATCGATGGCCTTGAGGCCACGCGTCAGATTCGAGCGCTCGATCGCGAGGATGCCGCGACCACGCCGATTATCGCCGTGAGTGCCAATGCCTTTGCCGACGACCGCAGACTTTCGCGCGAGGCGGGCATGGACGCGCACCTGAGTAAACCCGTGAGCTCGCAGGAGCTCGTTGAGGCGCTTGCGCACATAGCCGCCGACGCTTCATAAGCATATGGCCCGGTTCCAAGGTGGGTTGGAACCGGGCCATATTGCCATTTGTGACGCCTGTTCTTGAGGCTTACTTTTCTTGAATCTGCTTACCGCAAAGATGCTCAATCGAAATCTCGTAAAGCTGGACGCCCTTGATGTCTTTGGCGATTTCCTCTTCGACTTCTTCGGCTGAAGGGTAGTACTTAAGGGCGAGCTGGCGGACTTTGTCCTCGATAAACGCGGGGGTGTCATTCGCCAGGCGACAGCGGCCAAAGACCACGGTGCTCATAACGTAGGGAGCCCAGTCGCCGTCCTGGTACCACTCGTTGCCGTAAACGGTAAAGCAGACCTTGTCATCGCGCTTGAGTGCGTCGACCTTGTGGCCGGCCTTGGCGCCATGGAAATAAATCTTGTCGTGCTCGGCGTCAAAGAAGTAGTTGACGGGAATGGCGTACGGGTAGCCATCGTCGCCGTTGACGGCAAAGACGCCGCGCTTGCAGGTGGCGAGCAGTTTGCGCGCTTCCTCGTCGGTGATGGCGCGTTTCTTTCGACGTAAGGGCCTAAACATCGTTGGCTTCCTTTCTGGTCGTGCGTGGTGGTTGAGCACAAACTATAGCGAAACGGATCCGTTTTTCTTGATGCGGGCGAGTATGTTTTTGAGCTTGTTAAAGTCGAGCGGTTTGGACAGATGGGCGTTCATGCCGGCGTCGTGTGCCGCCTTGGCGTCTTCGGCAAAGGCGTTGGCGGTGAGCGCGATGATGGGGATATCGGCTGCATCGACCTTCTCGCTCAGACGAATCACGCGGGTTGCCTCGTAGCCGTCCATGTCCGGCATCATGATGTCCATCAAAATGGCATCGAAGCTGCCGGCGGGATGCGACAGGTACAGATCGACGACTTCGTTGCCGTTGGCGGCGCGGGTGACCACGATGCCCTCGGATTCTAGCAGCGCCTGGGCAATCTCGGCATTCAATTCGTTGTCTTCGGCGAGCAGCACGTTCATGTCGGCGAGCGAGCAGTCGGGCGCACTCTCAACCGTATTCGCCCGCGCCTGGGGATTCTCGTCGATATCGAGCGGAATCTCCACGTAGAACGAGGTGCCCACATGGAGCTCACTGGTGACTTCGATGGTGCCGCCCATCAGTTCAATAAGCGACTTGACGATTGGCATGCCCATGCCGGTTCCTTGGAACTTGCTGCGCGCATCGTCACCTTCTTGGGCAAACGGCTCATAGATATGCTTTAAAAACTTGGGAGTCATACCAATGCCGGTATCCGAAACGCTAAAGCAAAAGAGCGCGCGCCCGTTATCGAGTGGCTTGGTATTTGAGCTAAAGGTGACGGAGCCGCCGTGCTTGTTGTACTTAATGCTGTTGTCTAACAGGTTGATCATGATCTGTCGGATATGGGTGGGACTGCCGATCATGTATGGCCCCGTGGCGTACGGCAGACTATTGTCCTGCATTGTGATGGCGTTACTGGACGCGCGGAGCTTGCACAGCACCAGTGTATCGTCACAGAGCTCTTTGAGGTTAAAAGGCGCATGCTCCAGTGTTAGCTTGCGGTCTTCGATTTTGCCCATCTCGAGGATGTCGTTGATCAGCGAGAGCAGGTGATTGGCGGCAACGCGCGCCTTGGCACGGCTCTCGCGGGCGACCTGGATATCGCCTTCCTTCAATTCCTCGATCTCGATAAGGCCCAGGATACCGTTGAGCGGCGTTCGGATGTCGTGGCTCATGCGCGTGAGGAATGCCGTCTTAGCGGCGTTGGCAGCGTCGGCTTTTTTGCGCTCGGTTCGAGCGCGCACGAGCGCCCAGATGAGCAGGACGATACCGACCGACAACATACCGATGAGGGCAGCTGCAACGGCGGCACGGTTGCGATAAAGGAATTGAAGCGTGTTGGATTCCTGGGCCGTGTACGACGTGGAGGAGTAATTGCTTGCGGAGAGCGATTCTCCGGCATTGATGATGCCCTTGTTGACGATTCCCAGCAGCTCGGGCTTTCCGCGCGAAATCCAGCACGAGAGCTCACAGGTGTCAGGGAGCTCGGCCGTCTCGTAACCTTCGAGATCATAACGGTCGCCGATGGTTTTTATGCGTGAGCTGGGAGCGACGATGCAGTGCGCCGTTCCCTTCCTGAGGGCGTCGAACGCTTCATCGTCGGATTGGTATTCGGTCACGGTCGCTGTGGGAAACAGGCTTTCAAGTGCATTTTTGTTGACAAACGATGATTTGGTACAGGCGATGTTCTGAAGGTCTTTGTTCAGGTCGCTGCCGGTGTGGATGGCGGTGAGGGACACGGTCCCCAACGATGCCGACTGCACAACGCCTGATTGCTCGGCAACCCAGTAATCTCGGTATACCGGCAGCGCAACGTCTATGCTTCCCTTTGACAGAGCCTTTGACATCATCTTGTAGCTATCAAAGGCGACGGTTTTGACCGTAATGCCAAATTTATCGTGCAACGTCGTCGCAAGCGATGCGAGCGAGCCTTCCATTTCACCGTTTTCGTCTTCGTTGCAGTAGGGGAGTTTGCCCGTAATGTAGCCGAGCGTGATGGTGTTGTCATTTGCTTTGAGCCAGGAACGTTCGGGGCCGTTGAGCGATGATGAACCGCTGTTTTTGACCGAGTAGTTAGATTTGACTTCGTCGATATAGCGTGGGTTGACGCGGGCGATTGCCGACATGGCGGCATTGATGTCGTCCATTAGGTCGGGGCGGCTTTTGGGGACGGCAAAGTAGTAGTCGCTCGAACCAACGTAGAACATGGGCGACGCATCGGGCGACGAAATGGTGTCGTTCATGATGACGGCATCGACTTCGTCGTTTGCGAGCGCGTCAAAGAGGGCGCCGCCAGTGTCGATTTCTTTATAGGTGCAGGTAATGCCTTCGTTGGCGAGCCACTGCCGGCCAACAAAGGTTTGCATAACGTCGGGGTTGTAGCCGATGGTAAGGCCTTGGAGCGCTTGGGGGTCGCCCTTGGCCAGATCGTCGCGATCGGGCTTGGCGTAGATGTAGTAGCGCTCGGTGCCCTCGGGGTTCGAGGAAAAGAGCAGCTTTTGGGCGCGTTCCTCGGAGTAGGAGATGTTAGGCATAAGGTCGATTTCGCCTGCCTCGAGCATGTCCATAAGCTCGGTGAAGGTGCCGGAGACGTATTCGTACCGCCAGCCGGGCGTGTAGTACGACAGGGTCTGGAGGTACTCGTAACCCCATCCCGAGAGACGCTCGCCGGGAGTGCCGTCCTGGAAGCCCTCGTTGTTGACGAGCCAGCCGACGCGGACCGTTTTGACCTGCTGATCGGAGTCGGCGGCAAAGGCAGGGGCGGGCGCGACGGCGCTCAGTACGGCGAGCGCGGTAAGCGCGGCGGCCAGGGTGCGACATATAACTGAACGAAGGACAGCGGAAGCTCTCACATGCAATCCTAACGAATCGAGACATTACCGCATAAGGATACCAGCTCAGCCTGCCCAGTCGGCAGCTGTACCGCTAAACGCTCCCGCCCGGCAGTCATCGGGGACGTTCTTAAACGACTAGTCATTGGGGACGTTCTTGTTTGACTGGTCATTTAAGAACGTCCCCAATGACTAGTTCCGTTTGCTGGGGAGGCGTGGGACAATACCGAGCGAACGTGATTGGTTGTCCGTGGAAGGGGTCGCGATGAAAAAGCTCAGGACGCTTGCCGATGTGCTGCGACAGGCTGGCTTTGCACGCATTACGGGCCTGTTTCTTATTTTCTATCTGCTTTGCTCGACGGCTGTCTGGCTGTCCGAGCCCACGACCCTCACGTTTGGCGATGGTCTCTGGTTTAGCTTTGAGACGGTCTCGACGATTGGCTTTGGCGATATCCCCGCTGAAACGCCGGTTGCCCGCGGCATTACCGTTATCCTAAGCGTCATCAGTATCTTCTATATCGCCATGCTTACGGGCGTGGCGGTGAACTACTGCAATACGCTTATCAAGATGCGCCAAAAGGACACCATGGCGCGCTTTATGGACGATCTTGAGCATTTGGAAGAACTCGACCGCGATGAGCTCGCCGATTTGTCGCGCCGCGTGCGCGAATACCGTCGCCGGCAACGATAGAACGGGTGCCGCGCGTCACGACGAGGGGGATTGCATATGAACATCACCGTCTACCTGGGCGCGAGCGTCGGCAACGACCCGGCGTTTCTGCCCGCAGTGCAGGAGCTGGGCAATTGGATTGGCGCCAACGGACACGCGCTCGTATACGGCGGGTCCAAATCGGGACTGATGGGCGCGCTCGCCGATAGCGTACTCGAGGCAGGCGGACATGTGACGGGTGTGGAGCCGAGCTTTTTTATCGAGGCAGAGTTTCAACACGACGGAATCGACGACCTTATCGTGACGAGCGACATGGCCGAGCGCAAAGCCAAGATGATCGAGCTCGGCGATGCGTTCATCGCATTTCCGGGCGGCACGGGCACGCTCGAGGAGATTGCCGAGGTCATGTCCGCGGTGTCGTTGGGGCACCTGAGTGCTCCGTGCATCCTGTATAACCTGGACGGTTACTACAACGACCTCAAGGCGCTGCTCGGGCACATGATCGATAAGGGTTTATCGAGCCTGCAGCGCCAGCACGGCATCTACTTTGCCGACGATTTGCGCGAGATTGCCTCGATTATCAACGGATAAGCCTTGAGCCTGCCCTACTATGGCTCCCAATGGTGCCGTTTGCGGCGCAGACGGTTGGCTTGTCTGGGCCACACTCGCTCTACAATAAAACATATCTATGTCGACTTTGACCGCGGGAGGACCCGATGGATAACCTTGCCAAACCCACGAACCGAGCGCTGTTTTTGGTCAGCGTTGCCGTGACCGGTGCACTCGCGGGTGCCGCAGTCTGGCTGTTCTTTTTTGCGATGGAGCACGGTATCGACTATCTATGGACCGAGATTCCGCACGC
This sequence comes from Collinsella sp., assembly GCA_048485235.1. Classification (GTDB taxonomy): domain Bacteria; phylum Actinomycetota; class Coriobacteriia; order Coriobacteriales; family Coriobacteriaceae; genus Collinsella. Next base: position 56,863 of record DBFWCI010000036.1, on the reverse strand, counting down.
GCTGGGCGTCGCTTCGCCCGAGCTTGCCAGCGGCCCGTTTGGCTTTCTGCCGTACCCGTTTTTTGTCTGCCTGCTGGGCGGCCTGTTAATCGGTCTGTACGAAAAGATGACAGGCACCAAGACCGATGACCTCAACCAGGTGATGGCTAAGGTTAAGCAAGACGGGCGCTACCCGTACGACAACCTGGGCAAGCTTTCGCTCGCGGCATTGCTGCCGCTGCTGTTTGGCGGAAGCATTGGACCGGAGGCCGGCCTGACCGGCGTCATCGCCGGTCTGTGCAGCTGGGTCGGCGACCGCATGCGTCGCTTTGGCGCCGAGTTTAGGGAGCTCACGTTGCTGGGCACCCAGGCTGCCCTGACGGCGCTCTTTACCGCGCCCGTCTTTGGCTTTGTGGCGCCGCTTGCCGGTAGCACCGACGGCCAGGGCGAAGACGCCGACGATGAGTCCATGTCCGGCGAGATCACCATCAAGCTGCCCAAGGCGCAAAAGATGGTGGTCTACGGCATTGCGATTGCCGGCGGTCTGGGCACCTACCTGCTGCTTGGCCAGCTTGTGGGCGGTGGCATGGGCATGCCCAGGTTCGAGGCTGCCGAGGTAGGCAACCTGGAACTTGTTTGGCTCATTCCGCTGGCGCTGGTCGGCACCGTATGCGGTTGGCTGTTCTTTGTCTCTGAGCATGCGAGCGAAGCGCTTGCCCATGCAATAGGGGCGCGCCCTGTCGTCAAAGCCATGCTGGCCGGTCTGGCGCTCGCCATCTGCGGCACGGTCCTGCCCTACACCATGTTTGCCGGCGAGACCCAGGCCGACGTGCTCATGGAAACCTACCTGACCATTCCCGCTGGCGTGCTTATCGCGACCGGTCTTGTTAAGGCCATGCTGACGCCCGCCCTCATCAACCTTGGTTGGCGTGGCGGCCACTTCTTCCCGGTTATCTTCTCGGGTGTGAGCCTGGGCTACGGCCTTGCCATCCTCACCGGCGCAGATCCGGTCTTTTGCGTCGCCGTCTGCACGGCATCGACGATGGGTGCGGTCATGCGCCAGCCGGTCATGGTCGTGGGCCTGCTGCTCATGTGCTTCCCACTCAAGGGTATCGTCTGCATGATCATCGCTGCCGTTATCGCCGCCGGCATTCCGCTGCCCAAGCCGCTGCGCAAGTAGCGCGGTTTTTCACGAGTCAATTCCAGGGGTACGAGATGATCCTGTACTTTAGCGCGACAGGGAACAGCGAGCATGTGGCGCGTCGCATTGCAGCGGCGACAAGCGACAAAGTTATGTCGATTGAGCGCTTTGATGCCGAGATCCTTCACCTTGCTGTGATGGAAGGCCCCTGTCGGCTGGGGTTTGTCGCCCCGGTATACGCCTGGGGCTTGCCGACGCCAATGATCGAGTTTTTGAAGACTGTCGACCTATCGGTTGCTGCCGGCACAAAGGGCGGCGAGCGCCCCTATACGTTCTATGTCTCGACATATGGTTCGACGACCGGGCAATCGGCCAAGTTCGCCCGCGATCTGCTACACGAGCGTGGGCTCGAGTTAGATGCGGCGATGAGCGTCAAGATGCCCGATACCTGGACGCCTGTTTTCGACCTGTCTGACCCTCAAAAGGTTGAGGGTATCAATAGAGCTGCCGAGGCGCAGATTGATGCCGTGATCGAGGCGGTGCGGGCACGCCGCACGGGCAACATGATGCGCCATCGCGTGCCTCTGTTTGCATCGTGCGCGTATCACGCAATTGGGCTGCCGCGCATGCAACAGACGAGCAAGTTTGCCGTCGATGCCGATCGCTGCATCGGCTGCGGCCTGTGTGCCAAGCGCTGCCCCATGGCGGCGATTGAGATGCGCGACGGCCTTCCCGTCTGGACAAAGCCGGAGTGCGCAGCCTGCCTTCGTTGCCTGCATTGTTGTCCCAAATTTGCCATCTCGCACGGTAAGCGCACGGCATCCCACGGTCAGTACAGGCATCCCAAGCCAGGTGTGAGGATGTAGCGGCTGCTGGCCGCGCTACTTCCAAACTGCGAGCGCGGCGGTGCCCAGTACGATGAGGGCGAGACCGATGACGCTGTGTCGTGAGAGTTTTTCGTTGAATGTCAGGCGCGCAAATAGTACTGATACGACAATCGATAGTTTGTCGATCTGCACCACGACGCTCACCTGGCCTGTGGCGATGGCGTAGTAATAGAGCAGCCACGATGCTCCGGTCGCGATGCCCGATGTTGCGAGAAATGTGAGTTCGCGCCGGTCAGCGTGCGCGACCTGATCCAGTTTTCCCTTGGCTGCCACGATCGCCCATGCCATAACCAGTACCACGCAGGTGCGGATTGCCGTGGCCAGGTTTGACTCGACGCCTTCGATGCCAACCTTGGCAAGGATGGACGTGAGCGCCGCGAACACGGCAGCGCCGAGGGCGTAAGCGAGCCAGGTCCGGTCTTGCTGCTGCTCGGGTCCGGCAGACTGCTTCTTCTCGATCATTAAAAACGTGCCGAGGGTGATGACAGCGGTTCCCACGAGCTTAACCGCAAGGTTGCTCGTCTCGCCAAAAAGCACGATGGCGATCAGTGCGGCGAGTACGGTGCTCATCTTGTCGACCGGTACGACCTTATTGACGTCTCCGATGCCCAGCGCCTTAAAGTAACAGATCCACGAAGCGCCGGTAGCGAGTCCCGAGAGGACGAGAAAGAGCCAAGATCTGGGTTCGATGCTGCCGATGGTTCCAATGGATCCAGAAATGCCCGCCATTGCCCAGGCGAAAACGAGCACCACGCAGGTGCGAATGGCCGTCGCGACATCGGAGTCGGTCTGCTTGATGCCGCATTTGGCCAGGACAGATGTGACGCCGGCAAAGAAAGCCGACACAAATGCTGCTGCGACCCACGACATGGGTGAAATGCCTCCCCAAAGAACGACCGCGCCAGATTTACGGCGCTCGTCCGATGATACCGCCCCGCCATGAAGCTTTGGTATCGCTGTGGTGAGACAGGGGCCATAGTTCGAGAGGGCATTTGGTTAAGGCTCGAATCGAAGGTGAATGGTTTTCCGCGAAGTGAACGAGTAAATCTGGACCCCTGGAACATACACACTTTTTACGAACAAAACTGCAGGATTCTTAGACAAAAACCGCAGGAATTGAGTCCTTAAAAATGTCGATGCTACAGGGCACTGTTTTTACTCGTTCACTTCTCGGAAAAGTATTCACCTTCGATATGCTGACGGTGTCTTTTTGGTTGCCAAGAACTAGACGGCCTGCTGTGAAGGGCGGTGGTGACGCTATGCCGCCTCGTTACATTGAAAAAATAAGCGGGGTACCACCTAAGCTTTTTTAGCCGTCGATTACAGATCGCGTGCTCGATAAACCTTGGTGCTGACAGCGCAGCTGATTACACATAGTGCGAGCGCCAGTACGGCAATTCCTGCACACAGACAGCCAAGGACGGCAGGATCGGGATTCGCCCCGGCAATCGACATAAGCCAGTTGCTGATGGGGTTGGAGGAGCTCAGCGCTGCCATGGTAAGGCATCCGAGTAGGGCAAACAGGCCAACGGATAGGCGCAGTGCCTCCATGTGTCCAAATCGGAAGAACAGCGGCTGTGCCAAGAACACCATCATGAGGGAGATGAGCATCGATGCTGCCGAGGCAATTGCGATCTCAAAGATGGTTTGTCCTGTCGAGGCCACGCCCGCGCTGTTGAAGAACGGAAGGGCGATGATGTTCAAAAGCACGGCGGCGCAGGCCATGATGGCCGAGAAGACAACGATGCACAGGTAGCGTGCGCAAATAATGTCTTTGCGCGTGAGAGGCAGCGTTGCCCGATAGCGCTCCCATCCGTTTTGATTGTCGAAGCCGGCCAGCGAGTTCATGACCATGATGGGCGACATGGCGCTGACCGCGCAGGCGCCGGCGCTCATGCCGGAATCGCCATCCGACGCGTTGGCAAGGGTTAGCACGACGAAGATGAACAGGCCGACGCCCGCGATGCTCGGGGTGAGCGTGCGAACGATGGCGAGCTCGGACATAAAGGCGCGTTTCATTTCGAAGCCCCTTTCAGCATGAGGCGCAGATAGTCATCAATGGTTGCCCGATCGCAGGGAATCTCGGGAAAGGCTTCGAGCGTTTCGCGACGGTTGGGCACGAGCACGTCCACGCTATAGGCGTGGTGGACGGCACGGGCGCCTTCGACGCAAGCCATAAGCTCGGCGGCCTGTGCTTGGGTACAGTGGGCGATGCCGGCGCGGTCAGTAATGTCCTCGCGCGGCAGGTCAAAAATAATCGAGCCGTTATCGATGCAGATGACGCGGTTGGCGGCGCGATCGAGGTCGGACGTAATATGGCTCGAGAGCAGCACGCTGTGCAGGCCGTCGGAAACAAAGGCGAGCAGCTCATCGAGCAGCTCCTCGCGTGCCATGGGATCGAGGCCCGCGGTGGCTTCGTCCAAAACGAGCAGCTTGGCCTGGTGGCTGAGCGCGCAGGCAAGCTGCAGCTTCATGCCCATGCCGCGGGAGAGGTCCTTGACCTTTGCCTTGGGATCCAAGCCAAATCGGTCGATGAGGCTGGCGAAGGTGTCGTGGCTCCAGGTGGGGTACGCCGGGCCTACGAGTGCCTCGATCTGGCCCGCCTTGAGCGTTGAAGGGAAGGGGCATGTGTCCAGGACGAGACCGACGCGGGAGCGCAGGCAGCGCTGTGTCTCATCGGGCGCGTCGGCGCCACAGCGCTGCCCAAACAGGTGCACCTCGCCGGCATCGAGCTTGATAAGCCCGAGCGCGGCGCGAATCGTCGTTGTTTTGCCGGCACCATTGGCACCAACAAAGCCGACGATCTGGCCGGGCTCCACGGCAAGCGTGACGTCGCGCAGCGAAAAGCGGTCGCTTACAGTGCGTGAGATGCCTTTGAGTTCTAGCAAGTTTTGCATGGTATAGCCTTTCTTGCAGATGGCTACTGCATGGTTTCGGGGGCCACCAGGTCGAGCATCTCGTGCAGTTTGTCGCGCGTGACGCCCAGGGTTTCGGCTTGGCTCGCCGCTTTCGCAAGTAGCTCTTCGATATGGCAGAGCTGGTTTTCGCGCAAAAGCTCCTGGTTGCCCTCGGCGACAAAACAGCCCTTGCCCTGCACGGTGCAGATAAACCCGAGCTGCTCCAGGTCGGCGTAGGCGCGCTTGGTGGTGATGACGCTCACGCCAAGATCGCTCGCGAGTGCACGGATGCTGGGGAGTTTGGCGCCCGCAGCGAGCGTGCCCGATAAAATCTGAGCTTTGACCTGCGAGGTTATCTGCTCGTAGATGGGCTTATCGCTCGAATTGGATAGGATGATGTCCACAGCGGCTTCTTAGCTGATGGGCTACACGTGTATATAACCGGTAAGCACAGTATATATACACTATGCACAGTTATGCAAGAGGCAAATGCTGATTGGGCCGGCTACCCAGGCCCCAACTGATGAATTTGTCCTGATAGGCGCTCTAGAGCGAGGTTTCGCGGCTACAATAATGCGGTTACAACGACGTAATGCACTCAATGCAAGAAAGGATCCGCATGGCAAGCCTGTCGGATGAAATCTCGTCGCGCCGCACATTCGCGATCATCAGCCACCCGGACGCCGGTAAGACCACGCTTACCGAGAAGCTGCTGCTCTATACCGGCAGCATTCAGACCGCCGGTTCGGTCAAGGGCAAGAGCTCGGCCAAGCATGCCGTCTCGGACTGGATGGACATCGAGAAGGAGCGCGGTATTTCCGTTACCTCCTCGGTCCTGCAGTTCACCTACAACGGCGCCTGCGTCAATATCCTCGATACCCCCGGCCACCAGGACTTCTCGGAGGATACCTACCGTACTCTTATGGCCGCCGACGCTGCGGTCATGGTCATCGACGGCGCCAAGGGCGTCGAGGCCCAGACCAAAAAGCTCTTTAAGGTCTGCACGCTGCGCCACATTCCCATCTTCACCTTTGTGAACAAGCTCGACCACGAGGCTCGCGATCCGTTTGAGCTCATGGAAGAGATCGAGAACGTCCTGGGTATCAATACGTATCCCATGAACTGGCCGATCGGCAGCGGCCGCAACTTCCGCGGTGTGTTCGATCGCCAGACTCGTCACGTCATTGCCTTTGAGGGCGACGGCCACGCCAACGCCACCAAGAAGGTCGCCGAGGTCGAGGCCGAGCTGGGCGATCCTTCCATGGACGAGCTCATCGGCGAGGAGAACCATAAGAACCTGATGGACGACATCGAGCTGCTCGATGGTGCCGGCGACGAGCTCGACTTGGATGCCGTGGCCTGCGGCAAGCTGAGCCCGGCGTTCTTTGGCTCGGCGCTCACCAACTTTGGCGTGGAGCCCTTCCTCAAGGAGTTCCTGCGTCTGGCCCCGACGCCGCGCGCCTATACCGATACGCTCACCAGCGAACCAGTCGATCCCTGCCGCGACGACTTTAGCGGCTTTGTGTTTAAGATCCAGGCCAACATGGACAAGAACCACCGCGACCGCATCGCCTTTGTGCGCATTTGCTCAGGCAAGTTCGAGCGCGGCATGGACGCCTTCCACGTGCAGGGCAACCGCAAGCTCAAGCTTGCCACGGGTACGTCGATGATGGCCGATGACCGTGCCATCGTGGACGAGGCGTACGCGGGCGATATCGTGGGCCTATTCGATCCGGGTATCTTTAGCATCGGCGACACCGTGTGTTCCGGCAAGCGCCACGTGCAGTATCCGCAGATCCCGACGTTTGCCCCCGAGATGTTCGCTCGCATTACGCAGGTCGACACGCTCAAGCGAAAGCAGTTCGTCAAGGGCATGGAGGAGCTTGCCCAGGAGGGTGCCATCCAGATCTTCCGCGAGCTGGGCGCTGGCATGGAGAGCGTCATCGTGGGCGTGGTCGGCGTGCTGCAGTTTGAGGTACTCGAGCGCCGTCTCAAGGCCGAGTACCGTGTCGAGGTTCGCCGCCAGCCGCTGCCCTATACGGACATCCGCTGGATCCAGAACGACCCCGACACCATCGATATCCCGGGCCTTTCGCTCACGCGCGACACGCTGCGCGTCGAGGACATGCGCGGCGGTAAGCTGCTGCTGTTCACGAGCCCGTGGAACGTGGATTGGGCAACCGACCATAACCCCGACCTTATCCTGTCGGAGTTTGGCAACGTAGCCTTTTAACGCATCGGCGCGGTGGTCCTGCGGGGCTTCCGCGCCGTTTGCTTGCCTGATGCCGTGTGAGCGGCTATCATACCCACCGTCGTCTCAAGACCGAGACGTTCGAGCAGTTCGGGTCCGATATCCTGCTCGTTAAACCTAAAACCAAAGGAGTACATAATGATCAAGAAGGTCATGGAGGACTACAAGGTCCTGTTGCGGAGCATTCCCGCGGCAACGGTTTCGCTGTTTTTCGTGAGCGTCATCATGATGAACCTGCTGGCCAACAAAGAGCTCATCAGCTTGCCGTATCTGGCACTCGACTGCGGCTTTGTGGTGAGTTGGGTTTCGTTTTTGTGCCAGGACATGATCTGCAAGCGCTTTGGCGCCAAGGCATCCATCAAAATCTCTATCCTCGCGCTGCTGGTCAACCTGGCCGTGAGCCTGTGCTTTTGGGCATGCTCGCTCACGCCCGGCATGTGGGGCGCCTACTACGACACGGGCATGATCGAGGTCAACACTGCCCTTAACACCACCATCGGCGGCACCTGGTACGTGGTGCTGGGCTCTTCGCTGGCAATGCTCGTTTCTGCCGTGGTTAACTCCACGCTCAACCAGTCGCTCGGCCGCATGCTCAAAAAGAATAACTTTGCGAGCTTCGCCTTCCGCTCCTATGTGTCCACGGGTGTTGGCCAGTTTGTCGACAACCTGGTCTTTGCCATTGTGGTGAGCCACACGTTCTTTGGTTGGACCTGGGTGCAGGTCCTTATGTGCTCGCTGACGGGTGCCGTTGCCGAGCTGCTGTGTGAGGTCTTCCTGAGCCCCGTGGGCTATAAGGTCGTGCGCGGCTGGGAGCGTGAGAACGTGGGCTCCGAGTACCTCGAGCGCCACGCTACCGCCTAAGGAGCAAGTATGCGGGTTTTGATCACGGGTGCTTCGGGCGGTATCGGAGCTGCGTGCGTGCGGCGCTTTTTGGACGAGGGCCACGAGGTCGTGGGCTTTGATCTGCTGCCGGCGACGATCGAACACGAGCACTACCGCCATCTGGTCGTTGATGTACGCGAGCCGGGCTCGTTTCCAGACGATCTTGAACCCCAGGTAATCGTGAACGTTGCCGGTACACAGGATTCGGCTGACGACATCGCCGCCAACCTGTGTGGCACCATCAACGTGACCGAGCGCTACGCCTTTGCGGGGGAGGGGCTTGCCGCCAAGCCGGCGCCGGCTATCAAATCCGTGGTCAACGTGGGGTCGGCGAGCGGACATACGGGATCGGAGTTTCCCGCCTATGCCGCCAGCAAGGGCGGCGTTATCGCCTACACCAAGAACCTTGCAAACCGTCTGGCGCCGCAGGCCATCGCCAACAGTGTGGACCCGGGTGGCGTTATCACGCCGCTTAACCGTTGTGTGATGGAAGGCGAGCATCTGTGGAACCAGATTATGGAGCTCACGCCGCTTAAGCGCTGGGCCACCGCCCAAGAGATCGCCGAGTGGATCTACTTTGTGGGCGTGACCAACCGGTTTATGACCGGACAGAGTCTGCTCATTGACGGTGGCGAGGCCGGCCGCACACAATTTATTTGGCCCGAATAGGAAACGCGCCCGACGGAAAGCCGTCGGGCGCGTTTTTGATGTATCGATTTTTAGCCGAGGCAAGTCCAGTTGACGGGGGTCGAGCCGTGCTGTTCGAGTAGCTGATTGGCTGCCGAGAAGGGACGCGACCCCATAAAAGCGGGGAGTTCTGCCGTGGCTCGATTAGCCGAAAGCGGCGAGGGATGTGTGGATGCCAGGTAGAACTTGCCGGTCGTCTCGCCCGCGCCGGTTGCGGCGAGCTTGCCCTCGACCATCTGCTGGGCAAAGCGGCCCCATGCCAAAAAGACTACCGGTTGGGGCAGCTGGCAGCAGCGTTCGATAACGTAGTCGGTGAGCGTGCTCCAGCCCAGTTTGGCGTGCGAGTTCGCGGCATGCTCGCGCACGGTGAGCGTGGTGTTGAGGAGCAGGACGCCCTGTTGTGCCCATTGTGTTAGGTCTCCCGTGGCGGGAATGGGGCAACCCAGATCGGCGTTGAGTTCCTTGTAAATGTTACGCAGGCTCGGCGGCAACTTGGTTTGCGTCGCGGGGACCGAGAACGACAGCCCCATGGCCTGGTTGGGTCCGTGATAGGGGTCTTGACCCAAGATGACAACTTTGACCTGGTCGGCCGGCGTGTAGGCGAGGGCATTGAGGATGTCATCTTGTGCCGGGTAGATAGTCTGCTCGGCACGCAAAAGGGCGATGCGCTCGAGCAGCTGGTTCGTAGTGTCACGTACCGGCTGCGGCGCATCGCCCAACCAAGTTGCTATGTTGTGGTCGCGGGTCGCGGCGTCCATGGGGCTCCTTTACGTCAGATGCTCTGTCGGTATCTATTGTAAAGGCGCACCGGTTGCCTTTATGCCACGGCTGTATGAAGAGTGGGGTCTACGAGACGTGCTCGGGCGCTCCTGCCATGCGAGCGTGCCCATGTGCGCGAAGGCGCGGAAGCTCGACGGTTGCCACCATGACGCCGGTGAGGATGAGGGCGGCGCCAAAGAAGGCGATGGGGCTCAGGACCTCGCCGACCAGGAAGAACGAAAAGACGGCGGAGCAGACCGGCTCGAGCGAGAAGGCGAAGCCGGTGGTCTCGGCAGGCACGTGGGGCTGCACGAGTGTCTGGGTGATAAAGCCGTAGGCAGAGCAGATGAGCGCGAGCGCGACGACGACCACGATCTCGCTGGGCGTACTGGGAAGTGTGAAACCGCCAAAGACGCATGCGGCGATGCCCGAGAACAGGCCGCCAAAGCCCAGCTGCCAAACGCCCAGAGCAAGCGGATCGACTTCTTCGACAAAGCGCTTGGCCACGATAATGTGGCTGGCATAGATAAAGGCCGAGAGCAGCATGATGAGCGCGCCCGGGTTCAGGCTGGTAAAGTCGGCACCCGAGAGCAGCAACATACCGCAGGTGACGATGGCGGTACCGACGAGCACTTTGCGCTCGGGGGCGCGGCGCAGCAGAGCGGCGTTGGCAAACGGCACGATCACGACCGTCAGGCTCTGCAAAAAGCCGGCGGTGGAGGCGGAGGTGAGGCTGGAGCCCAGGCACATGCAGGTGAGCTCGGTTGCCATAATGGCGCCGATGATGGCGGCACGGACCATAAGGTCGCGGTTGATGCGCAACGCGTGCTTGTGGAAGAGCAGCAGGCAGGCCGCAAAGGCGATGATGCAGCGCAGCGCGACGATGCTCGTGGCGTTCATGCTGTCCATGCCGATCTTCATAAGGGGGTACGAAAAGCCCCATGCGACGGGAACGGAAAATGAGAGCGCGATTGCCTTTTTGCGATCCATGGGACTCCTTTTGTTACAGAACGGTTTCGCAAAAAGGATTCTGCTCCCAGATGTGGATGTAGTAAAGCGAATGTATCTTTAGTATGATTAAGAAATGCTAATGCTAGCAGAAAAAGCCCTGGCAAAACGTTTTACGGCTGCATCGATATGGAGGCACGATGGCATCGCGGTATCAGATCGTTTGTATGGTGGTTGATCGCGGCAGTCTTAAGGGCGCGGCGGACGAGCTGGGCTATACGCAAAGTGCGGTGAGCCAGGCCGTCAAGGCGCTCGAGCGCGAGCTAGGTACCACGCTTATCGAGCGCGGTAAGCAGGGCGTTTCGCTTACGCGCGACGGTAAACAATATCTGCCGTACCTGCGCCAGATTGTGACCGCCGAGGCCGAGCTCGAGGGCAAGCGCCAGGAGCTGCTGGGACTTTCGTCGACTGATATTCGCATCGCGACGTTTACCAACGTGAGTCGAACCGTATTGCCGCGCGTGATCCGCGATTTTGGAGCCCTGCACCCGGGCGTACGCTTTACCCTCAAGCAGGGCGATTACACGCGCAACGCCCAGTGGGTGCACGATGGCGTGGTCGATTTTTGCTTTACGGCACGCGGATTTACCGCTGGGCTCGAGAAGCGCGTGGTCTATCACGACGAGTTGGTGGCATTGTTGCCGGCCGCGCATCCGCTGACGGCAAAGGAAAAGGTGACACTCGCCGACCTGGCGTCCGAGCCGTTTGTACTGCTGGATGAGGGCGAACAGAGCCTGGTGCTCGATGCATTTGCGACGCATGGACTGTCGCCGCACGTGACGAGCGAGGTGACCGACGACTACACCATCATGGCGATGGTGGAGGAGGGCCTAGGCGTGAGTATGCTCTACCGTCGTACTGTGGAGGGCATGCGTGCCGATATTCGCGTACGTCCCATCGTGCATGCTCCCTCGCGCGACGTGGTGGCAGCTTGGCGTAGCTGGGATACCATGCCTATCGCCACGAGGCGTTTTATCGACTATATGAGCTCGCATATTGTCAATTAATGACTGGCGTGGTGTTGAGTGCGGTGTTTAGCGGGCTGTCGCTTTGGCTTGGGTGGCGCGATAGGCGCGTGCCGGGTGGCAAAGTAGTACCGCCACGACCATAAAGAACGCCGTGGTGCCCAGGCTGATGGGGTAGACCATCATAATGTTCGCAAAGGTGCGGAAGTGCGGGAACACGCAGAATACCCAATAGAAGCGGATGCCGCAGACGCAGATCATGGTGATGAGGGCGGGCGTGAGCGAGATACCAAAGCCGCGCAGGTAGCCTGACATGTTTTCGTAGAACATGCTAAAGGCATACGCCGGGAAGATCGAACACACGCGGATATAGCCGATCGAGACGATGTTGGGATCGCTGTTAAAGAGCGACAAGATCTCGCGCCCCAGGCCGACAATAACGATAATCGTGGTGAGTGCAACGATACCGCCTTCGACCAGGCAGACCTTGAGCGTTTTAGTGCAGCGGCCGATCTGGCGGGCACCGTGGTTTTGTCCCACAAAGGTAGTGCAAGCCTGGCTAAAGCTGTTGAGCAGGTTGTAGCACACGTACTCCAGGCTCATGGCGGCGCTCGATGCCGCCATGACCTCGGTGCCCAAGCTGTTGATGGCGGACTGGATGATGATGTTGGCGACGGCAAACACGGCGCTTTGGATGCCGGCGGGCAGGCCGATCTTGACGATGCGCTTGAGGGCGACGGGGTCGATAGCCAGGTCGCGTAGGGTGACGCGGACGACGGAGTCGGTCTTGAGCAGGCGGATAAAGAGCGTAGCGGCACTGACGGTGTAGGCGATGGCGGTGGCGATGGCGACACCCGCGACGCCCCAGTGGAGTACGGGGACAAAGATGAGGTCCAGACCAATGTTGAGGACGGTGGATACGGCAAGCGCCTGCAGCGGCATGCGGGTGATGCCGACGGAGCGGAAGATCGCGGCCTCAAAGTTGTAGAGCAAGATCGAGGGCATGCTGAGCAAAAAGACGCGCAGGTAGAGCGAGGCGAGGGGCATAGTCTCGGCGGGAACGTTGAGCGCGGCGAGCATGGGCTCGGCAAAGATCTCGCCCAGAGCGATGACGACAAAGCCCACAAGTGCCATAAGAATCGAGGTATGGACGGCGCGTTTGACCATGTTCTGATCGTTGCGGCCGATAGCATTGGCGATGACCACGTTGGAGCCAAGCGACATGCCGATAAACAGGTTGAGCATAAGACTGGTAAGCGGAACATTGGAGCCGACTGCCGCCATGGCGAGGGTTCCCTGGTCGCCCGAGAAGTTACCGATAATGACCGTGGCGATGAGGTTCGACAGCTGCTCCAAGATGCTCGTGGCGGCCACGGGGAAGGCGAACAGGGGAATATTGCGCCACAGCGATCCGGTGGTCATGTCAATATGCTTAGATACGGTATCAGCCATACGCTCTCAATCTCTAACGTGCTATATCGTGCTTATTTGCGCAGACGATGATACTCCTAATCGACTAGTCGTTGGGGGCGTTCTTAAACGACTAGTCATTCAAGAACGTCCCCAATGACTAGGCGGGGAAGGCGTGCGACAATGGTGGGCGTTGTGTTGTTCGCGCTAAGGAGTTGCCATGTTGTTGTGTCCCGTTTGCCATGAGCCACTGGTGGATAACGAGCGCGGTGCTGCATGCGCGGGCGGACACCGGTTTGACCGTGCGCGCGAGGGCTATCTGTACCTACTGCGCTCGTCCAAGAGCGGCGACTCCATGGGCGATCCCAAGTCACAGGCGCGCAGTCGTCGTGACTTTTTGAACCGTGGTTACTATGCGCCGTTGCGCGATGCGATGGTTGAGCTGGTGCACGAGCGGGTGTCTGGGCGTGCAGCGTCTGCGAACGGCCCCATGACGCTGCTCGATATTTGCTGCGGCGAGGGCTACTACACCAGTGCCATGGGCGCGGTGCCGGGCGTGGATGCTTACGGTTTCGACCTGGGCAAAGAGATGGTGCGCCTTGCCGCCAAGCGCGGCGATGCGACCTACTTCGTGGCCAACATGAAGGATATCCCCGTGGCTGATGGCGCCTTCGATATGGTGACCGAGCTCTTTGCTCCCTTTAACGAGCGCGAGTTTGTCCGCGTGCTGGCACCCGAAGGTTCGCTCTACACCGTGGTGCCAGGTGCCCGTCATCTGTTTGGGCTCAAGGAGGTACTCTACGACACGCCATATCTCAATGACGAGAAACTGCCGAAGACTACTGAACTCGAGTTAGTCGGAACGCAGCGGGTATCTGCGAATATTACGCTTCAGACCCAAGCCGACATCGAGGCGGTGTTCCAGATGACGCCGTACTATTACCGCACACGACCTGCCGATAAAGAGCGCCTGGCAAACTTGGACACCCTTCAAACCGACATCGACTTCATCATCGCCGAGTACCGCCACAGCTAACAACCTGCCAAAAAGGGACAGGTTTATTTTGGCAGGTTTTATCTGGGTAAACGTAAAGGGCCGACCGCGGAGATGCGCGATCGGCCCTTTTTAGTTGCTTGGCTGCAGAGGTTATGAGAAGCGAGCGCTTATAGGCGGTCCTTGTTCTCGGCCTTAACGGCGTGTGCCTGCTGAACAAAGAACAGGTCGTACACCACGATGACAAAGGCGCCAAAGTTGATGGCGTCGCCGCCAAACGCGGGAAGCGTGAGCACCGCTTGGGCAAGCGTGGCGACCGCGGCAACAATACCGAGCTTAAACGCGCCGTCCACCTGCGAAGGCTTGTTGGCGCCCTTGATACCGGCGACGCCTGCGGCAAGGTCGACGAGACCCTTGGCGATAAGCACGACCGCTGCGAGCGTGGCGTACGAACCGTACGTGGAATCGAGACCGCCCGTGGCGATACCGACGCCGGCGGTGACGAGGCTGGCGATACCCAAAACAAAGTAGATGAGAGCAAGGATTTTGAGAGTCTTGCGAGTGAAGCTCATGGCTGGTCCTTTCGATACGAGTACGCCAACTTGGCGCACCCAATGTGCTGCACATATGGTGAAGCACATTGTAGTTCAACGCGGCGATGCATGCCCCTGAAAGCGCTTTGAGCCCGCGCAGCCCCCAACCTTTCAAAAGGGAAAGCTGGGCGTAAGCCAAATCGATGGCAGCTCATGTGCGGCGCTGAGATGATGAGGCCGTAACAAGGAGCTGGACCGAAGGAGGAGCCATGATGTACGGAGCAGGGCAGGTGCGTGAGCCGCGGTCGTTGGGAAGGCGCATGGGTGATTCTGTGATCGCTGCCGTGTGCACGGGATTGATGGCGGTGCTTTGCATTGGGATGCTGTGGACTATGTCGCATGTGGGACAATAGCGGACGGTGGGGTGCCGACACAAACGGCGCTCACGTATTCGTTTTGCTTGCTAAGGAGTACCCATGGGCGTCGTCGATCCCTTTTCTGTTGCTCGGGCCGCGGGGCTTGAGCTGACCGGGAAGCCCGAGGGCCTCACGCTCACCGACGGCACGATGGAGCTGCGTGCCGATTTTGGCCGCATGCTGCCGCGACTCAAGCAGGGCCGTCTGCAGCAAGAGCTGTTGGTGAAGGCTGCGCGCACAAAGGGCATCGAGCGACCATGGGCGATTGACGCTACGGCAGGCTTTGGCGAGGATTCGCTGCTGCTGGCGGCCGCGGGCTTTACCGTCGATCTGTATGAGCAGGATTGCGTGATCGCGGCGCTCCTCAAGGATGCCTTGGATCGCGCGGCAGATGATCCGGCGCTTGCGACAGCCGTGGCGCGCATGCGCTTACATGCGGGCGAGGACAGCATTGCCGGCCTTCGCCATACAGCTGAGCTGATCGGACAGGGCGAGCTCACCGCTCCCGACGTGGTGTATCTGGACCCCATGTTTCCCGGGCGCACCAAGAGCGCGGCGGTTAAAAAGAAGTTCCAACTCTTGCATCATCTGGAACAGCCGTGCGCCGATGAGGAGACGCTGGTCGAAGCTGCGCTTGCGGTGCACCCGCGCAAGGTCGTTATCAAGCGACCGGTGAAGGGGCCACTGCTTGCTGGCGTTAAGCCGAGCTATCAACTTGCGGGCAAGGCTGTTCGCTACGATGTTTTGGTGCCGCCGCGCCCGTAGCTTGCGTGCGATGGTTGGCGCTCCGTCAGTGCCGTGCCGATGTGGGGTCTATTTCCAAGGGTGCGACGTCAGGTGCCAGCCGCCGCAGTATTCGCATTTGTAGCAGGCTAAGCCGCGCCGCCCGCGGTTTTCGCAGTCGGCCATAACGGCCTCGGCCTCGGCGCGCGTGTCGTAACGGTTTTTGCGTTCGCACGACTTGTAGCGCCAGGCTTCATCGCGCTCGGCGTTCAGGGCGTCGCGGCGCTCGTCTTCGCGCGCAAACAGGTCGCTCATATCGCCGCCGGTGGCAGTGCTCAAAAACTCGCTTTTTGCTTTTGACCAGGCGGCTCGCTTTTTGCTCCCCATCTGCATCGCGCCCCTCTCCAAACGTTGGTATCATTGCTCAATCAAAGTGATACCAATAAACGTGAGGTCGCCGCGTGATGATCAGAAAAACCCTCGATACCGACATTCCCGCTGTCATGGCTATCTATGACGCGGCCCGCGCCTTTATGCGCGCGCATGGCAACGCCACACAGTGGCCCGAGGGCACGCCTTCTGCCGAGCAACTGGCTGCCGATATCGCCGCCGGTGGCAGCTATGTGTGCGAAGTCGATGGCCGCGTGGTGGCGACGTTTGCCTTTTTGCCGGGCCCGGACGAGTGCTATGACGTAATTGAGGATGGTCAATGGCGCAGCGACACTCCGTACGCCGTGCTGCACCGTGTGGCGTCCGATGGCACCGTGCACGGTATCGCGGCTGCGATGTTTGCCTTTGCCAAGGAGCGTGCCGATCACCTGCGCATCGACACACATCAGGACAACCTGCCCATGCAGGGAGCCATCGCCAAGGCCGGGTTTAAGCGCGCCGGTATCGTATATGTGTCGGACGGTACGCCGCGCGTCGCGTTTGATTGGCTGCGCGAGGCATAAGAGCGGAGACGCGTATCAACAATTCGCGCGAACGAAAATGGCTCCGGGTGGGGCCATTTTCGTTCGCTGCGCCGTTTTGAAAGCCGGCTTTCGCAAGGCGCGAACCTACGAAAATCGCCGCGCGGCAACGCGGGGCGATGAGCTCGGTCGGGGGATAGGGCCCGCTTCGCCCGCCGGCTCGTAAATTGTATCATCCAGTGTGGAACGAGGACGCCCGTTGCCGCGTGCGATGGGCTTGTAGCTTGTAATAAGAGGAGAGCCATGTCGAAGCAGGCAGTCGTTGGAATCTTGGCGCATGTCGATGCCGGCAAGACCACGTTGGCCGAGGCCATGTTGTTCAACGCGGGTCGCATTCGCAAGCGCGGCCGCGTGGACGATGGCGATTCGCATCTGGACACTAACGCGATCGAGCGCGAGCGCGGCATTACGATCTTCTCGTCGCAGGCCGTGCTCGACCATGGCGATACCCACGTCATGCTCGTGGATGCGCCGGGGCATGTCGATTTTTCTGCCGAGGCGGAGCGCACGCTGCGCGCACTCGACTACGCGATTTTGGTTGTGGGTGCCAACGACGGCGTGCAAGGGCACACCGAAACCCTGTGGCGCCTGCTTGCGCGCTATGACATCCCGACGTTCATCTTCATCAACAAAATCGATTTGGAGAATCCCGGCCGCGATGTTTTGCTGGCACAACTTAGGCAACGTCTTTCCGAGGGCTGCCTGGATGCCAACGAACTGCTGGCGGGCGGCATCGTTCAGGAGGATGCTGCTGCGTTAGACGAGGCGGCGCTCGAGGAGTTTCTTGAGGCGGGTGAGCTTTCCTCCGCGACGCTGTCGCGCATGGTTGCTGAGCGCAAGCTCTTTCCCTGCTTTGCCGGCTCGGCGCTCAAGGACCAGGGTGTGGACGAGCTGCTAGATGGCATATGCGTGCTGATGCGCGAACAGGCATGGCGCCCGGAGTTTGCCGCGCGCGTCTATCGTGTCAGCCGCGGAGATCGCGGCGAGCGCTTGGCTTGGGTTAAAGTGACCGGCGGTGTACTGCGTGCAAAGCAAGTTGTCGAGGGATGCTCTGGCGCCTCCACTTGGGAGCAAAAGATCGACCAGGTGCGCATCTATAACGGCGAGAAGTATGAGCTTGCCCAAGAAGTTGCTGCTGGCGGTATTTGTGCCGTGACGGGTCTTGCGCACGTTCGCCCGGGGGACGCCCTGGGCGCGGAGCCCGCGGGCGATGCGCCCGTCATTGCGCCGGTCCTCACCTATACGGTGCTGCCGGGCGAATACGACGTCCATGCGGTGTTCAAAGCGTTGACTGAGCTGGCGGACGAAGATCCCATGCTCGGCGTAAGCTGGAATACGCATCTTGAGCAGATTCACTTGCAGTTGATGGGCGCCGTGCAGCTCGAGGTCGTGTAGCGGGTGCTGGCCGATCGCTTCGGTCTTTCGATTGCGTTTGAGCCCGGCGGCATTCTCTATAAGGAGACCATTTCGCAGCCGGTCGAGGGCGTGGGCCACTTTGAGCCACTGCGCCACTATGCCGAGGTGCATCTGCGTCTGGAGCCGTTGCCGGCGGGTTCGGGCGTGCAGTTTGGCACCGTGACCTCGACCGACGAGCTCGATCTTAACTGGCAGCGTCTGGCACTCACCAACGCCATGGAGCGCGATCACCTGGGCGTGCTGACCGGCTCGCCCATCACCGATGTGCGCATTACGCTCACGGGCGGCCGTGCGCATGCCAAACACACCGAGGGCGGCGATTTTCGCCAGGCCACGTACCGCGCGATTCGTCAGGGGCTCATGCAGGCGCGTGAGGCTGGCGCGGCGGTGCTGTTGGAGCCGTGGTACCACTTTGAGCTCGAGGTGCCGGGGGAGTGCGTGGGCCGGGCGCTCTCGGATGCCACGCGCATGGGCGCTGAGTACGAGCCGCCGGCGATGGCGGGAGACCGGGCGAAGCTTGTGGGTCGCGTGCCGGCATCCGAGGTGCAGGATTACGCGCTGGAGGTGGCCGCCTACACGAGCGGTCGCGGGCATCTGCACCTAGAGTTCGCCGGCTATGCGGCTTGCCATGATGCCGAGCGTGTAATCGAGACGGCCGCCTATGAGCCAGAAGCCGATCTGCCCAACACGCCCGATTCGGTCTTTTGCTCTCACGGCGCCGGTTACACGCTCAAATGGTACGACGTACCCGCCGCGGCGCACGTAAAGATCGATCCCGCCACCTTCCGCCCCTGGCGAGCAGCAGACGCCGAGTTTTTCGGCCACATGTGACAAAGGGACAGATCCTTTGTCATATGCTATTGGTATAACTCGGTATAAGTTGGTATAACTATTGCCAGGGTTTGCCAATCCGAGGAGGCCGACATGAATCCAAATCCCTTTAAGCCCACGGCTGGCAAGCGGCCTCCGATACTCATCGGCCGCGAGTCGGTCATCGAAGATTTCGAGGAAGGGCTCGATAACGGCGCCGGAGCGCCGGGTAGGCTCATGCTCATTACGGGAAACCGCGGCTGTGGCAAGACGGTTCTCCTACGGGAGCTGCAACGTCTAGCCAATGAGCGCGGATGGGCGGTTGTCTCCGATTCCGCTTCGCTTGGCTTGTGCGACCGCTTGGCCGACGCGCTTCGCTCGAATAAACCCGTTGTGACGTCAATGGAGTTCTGTCCGTCGTTTGGCCGGATGTCGGTCGAGGCGGCGCGGGCAAAGGGCGAGACGTTGCGAGGGCTGGTCAACGAGCGCCTCAAGAGGCTCGGTCCAGGCAAGGGCATACTGTTTGCGATTGATGAGGCGCAATCGGCGTCTATCGAGGAACTGGCGGCTCTTGCCGTTCTCTATCAGCAGGTGCTCGGAGACCAGGATGCCACGGGCTTGCCCGATAGCGACCAGCGCGGTCTTGCGCTGGCGTTCGCCGGCTTGCCCAGTATGGTTGACGATCTGCTCGAAGAGCCGAGCGTGACGTTTTTGCGGCGTGCCCAGCAGCGTACGTTGGGGGCGATATCTTTGCCCAAGGTGCGCGATTCGTATATCCAGACGGTCAAAGACGCTGGTCTTTACGTTGACGCGGAGACGGCGGACCTTGCGGCGCGCAAGAGCATGGGGCATCCCTACATGGTTCAGCTGGTGGGATATTACATGTGGCGGTCTGCTGTCCGGCGTGGCTCGCAGGTCATCGAAAGGCGCGATGTCGAGGATGGCCATGCGGATGCCGTCTCCGAGTTCTACGAAGCGGTTGACGCGCCTCTGTATTACGGGCTGCGCAGTCCACAGCGCCTCTTTATCGAGGCCATGGCTGCTGACGAGGGTGAGCCGACGCGCATGGCGGATATCATTGAGCGCTGCGACCGTACTCAGAGTTGGGCGAGTAAATATCGCGCAAGTCTGATTCGCGAGCGCGTCATCGAGGCCGCCGGATACGGCCTCGTCCGGTTTACCGTGCCCATGCTGGGCGCGTACATTCGCGATCGAGTTTTATGGCATGAGTAGGGTGATAAAGGTGACGGAACAGAAGATGAACCCGCAGGCT
This sequence comes from Collinsella sp., assembly GCA_048485235.1. Classification (GTDB taxonomy): domain Bacteria; phylum Actinomycetota; class Coriobacteriia; order Coriobacteriales; family Coriobacteriaceae; genus Collinsella. The sequence goes on along the minus strand of DBFWCI010000036.1, from coordinate 36,861 downwards.
ATCGAGGTACGTGGCGCGCGCGTCCATAACCTCAAGGACATCGATATCGACATTCCGCTGGGAAAGCTCGTGGGTATTGCCGGCGTATCGGGTTCGGGCAAGAGCTCGCTGGCGCTGGGGGTTCTTTATGCCGAGGGCTCGCGTCGCTACTTGGAGGCGCTCAGCACCTATACTCGACGTCGCCTGACGCAGGCCGAGCACGCTCAGGTGGATGAGGTATTGCACGTACCGGCGGCGCTCGCGCTACACCAGCGTCCGAGCGTGCCGGGTGTGCGTTCCACATTTGGCACCATGACCGAGCTCAACAATAGCCTGCGTCTACTCTTTAGCCGCTGCGCCCATCACGTGTGCCCGCATTGCGGGGCGCGTGTGGAGCCGAGCCTTAACGTGGCTGCGGGCCTGTCGCTCACGTGCCCCGCATGCGGCCGCGAGTTCTACGCGCCGGGTGCCGAGGACCTTGCCTTTAACAGCGGCGGTGCGTGCTCTACCTGCGGCGGCACTGGTGTCATGCGCGAGGTGGACGAGGCGAGCCTGGTGCCCGACGAGTCAAAGACCATCAACGAAGGCGCGGTGCTTCCCTGGGGTACGCTCATGTGGGATCTGATGAAGCAGGTAGCCGGCGAGATGGGCGTGCGCACCGACGTGCCGTTTAACCAGCTCACGCCTCAAGAGCGCGACATCGTGTTTCACGGCCCCGCGGTTAAGAAGCACATTCTTTACGTTCCCAAGAACGGCGAGGGCGCCACGCCGCTCGACTTTACCTATTACAACGCCGTCTATACTGTAGAGAATGCGCTCGCCAAGGTTAAGGACGATAAGGGTTTAAAACGCGTTGCGCGCTTTTTGCGCGAGGGGCCATGCCGCGATTGCGGCGGCACGCGTCTCTCCGAGGCTGCGCGCCTGCCTCAGGTGCGCGGTATCAATTTGGCGCAGGCCGCGGCCATGACGCTAGGCGAGGCGATTGAGTGGGTGCGCGGGGTGCCCGCATCCTTACCGCCCGAGATGCGGCCCATGGCGGCGGATATCTGCGATTCGTTTTTGAGCACGGCCCGTCGTCTGGTCGACCTGGGTCTCGATTACCTTTCACTCGACCGCGCCGGTGCCACGCTCTCCACGGGTGAGCGCCAGCGCGTGCAACTCGCCCGCGTGGTGCGCAACAGATCGACGGGCGTGCTCTATGTGCTGGACGAGCCTTCGATCGGCTTGCATCCTGCCAATGTTGACGGTCTGGTGGGCGTGATGCGCGATCTGGTGGATGACGGCAACACCGTGGTTGTTGTCGACCACGATACGCGCGTACTGGCGGAGGCTGATTATCTGGTCGAGATGGGCCCCGTTGCCGGAGCAGGCGGCGGCAGTGTAATCGCCGCTGGTACGGTAGACGAGGTCGAGCAATCGCAGGGCAGCCGTATCGCGCCGTTTTTGCGCGCCGAGCCCAAGCGCTTACGTCCGCAGGTGACTGACGACGAAATGTTCGATCAGGGCCATATCCGCATGGCAACCGAGGCCATCCATACCGTCAAACCGCTCGAAGTCGATATCCCGCGCGGCCGCCTTGTCGCGGTAACGGGTGTTTCGGGTTCGGGCAAGACGACACTGGTGCTCGAGACGCTCATCCCGGCACTCAAGGCGCAGGCAGCTGGCGAGCGCCTGCCGGGGCACGTGCGTTGGGTCGATGCCGAGGGTATTGCCCGCGCAAACCTGATTGACGCTACGCCCATCGGCGCCAACGTGCGCTCGACGGTAGCGACTTATGCCGACATCCATGATGAGCTGCGCCGCGCCTTCGCCCGTACGCCCGAGGCCAAGGCAGCCGGCTACAAGGCGGGCGCCTTTAGCTACAACACCGGTGCCTTGCGCTGCCCTACGTGTGACGGCACGGGCTCGATATCGCTCGACGTGCAGTTTTTGCCCGACGTCGAGATCATCTGCCCAGCATGCCGTGGTTCGCGCTACGCCGAGGCCGCCTCGCATATCCATCGCGAGGGTAAGGACGGGAGCTTGCTGACGTTGCCGCAGCTCATGGACATGAGTGTGGACGAGGCTATCGACGCTACGGTGGGGCTCAAGAAAGTTCAGGCGCGCTTGCAGACCTTGCACGACCTGGGCTTGGGTTATCTCACGCTCGGTGAGCCTACGCCGGCGCTCTCAGGCGGCGAGGCGCAGCGCCTTAAGCTCGCGAGCGAGATGGGCCGCGTGCAGGATGATGCCGTATTCGTATTCGACGAGCCCACGATTGGCCTGCATCCGCTCGATGTTCAGGTGTTGCTGAGCGTGTTTGACGGCCTCGTTGCCAAGGGCGCCACAGTTGTCGTGATCGAACACGATCTTGACCTTATCCGTAACGCCGATTACGTGATCGACATGGGCCCGGGCGGTGGCGACGCGGGCGGGCAAATCGTCTGCGCCGGCACGCCGGCGGATATCGTCGCTTGCTCCAAGAGCATTACCGGTCGCTACCTATAACCGAATGTGATAAAGGGACTGTCCCTTTGTTACATTCCCGGAAAGCCTGTTTGGCGCAGGGCCTCGTAGAGGACGATGGCGGCGCTGTTGGAGAGGTTGAGCGCGCTGATGCGGTAGTCGTCGGGGTTAACGAAGTTGCCGCAGATATCCTGCTGCAGGATGGCCTCGTGGCTGTCCTCGGTATGCCCGAGCGATTCCTCGTGAGCTTCCCAAGTCTCGGCGTTATCGAGTGAGTCGCAATCACGCAGCATCGGGATGCGCTCGCAGCGCTCGGGCGCCGCGGCAAGCAGTGGCTCGGGAATGCCCGAGCTCTCGCTGCCAAAGACCAAGTAGTCGCCGTCGCGGTAGGTGCTCTGCGCATAGGTGCGGCGTGCCTTTTTGGTCAGCAGATGCAGGCGTTCGTCGGCGGGGGAGAGGTCGTTACGCGCAAGAAAATCCTCCCAGCCGGCATAAGTCGTCACGTCCAAGTTTTGCCAGTAGCCCAGTCCGGCGCGACGCACCGTCTTGTCGTCGAGTGAAAACCCCAGCGGCTCCACCAGATGCAGGCGGGCGCCGGTAACCACGCAGGTGCGGCCGATATTGCCCGTATTGGCCGGAATCTCGGGCGCATACAGCACAATGTTGAACATGAATCTCCTTGGCTCAGAACGAAAAACCACCACGAAGAGCACCTTCGTGGTGGTTTGGCGGTTACGTAGGCGGAAAAATGCCCGCTTGGATAAACCTAGGCGCGGTGCCAGTCGGTCAGGCAGGCATCGAGGGAGGCGATGAGCGCATCCTTGTCCATGTGACGGCCGATGATGCACAGGCTCGTCATGCGGTCGCCCGTCTCGTCGTCCCAAATCTGCATGATCTCGGGGTTCTCGTCGATGATCTTCTGCTTCTCGCCCTCGGGCGCCGAGTCAACGAACAGGCCGTTCTCCATCAGGCGCATCTGGTGGCCGGCCTGCTCAAACATGTAACACATGTCCGGATTGCCGGTCTGCCACAGCGGACCCTTGACGCGAATGACCTCGTCGGGCCACTCCTGCTCAACAAAATTGGTGAACTTCTGCAGGTCAAACGGCTTGCGGCGCGAGTAAACAAAGGTCTCGATGTCGTACTCGAGCACCTCGGGGTCGTCGTGCTCCTCGGGATGCTCCATGGCCTCGATCCAGGCGGCGGAGTTGTAGGCGCGCATAAAGTCGAAGCGGTCGGTGTCGAGCAGCTCCTCCATGGGGACCTCGCCGTTTTGGGCCTCGACGATCACGGCGTCCTTCTGCAGGCTGCGCACGATGGCCTTGAGCTCGGCGATCTGCTCGGGGCTCACGGTATCGGTCTTGTTGAGGATCAGTGTGGAGCAGAACTCGATCTGCTGGATGAGCAGGCTTTCGATGTCGTCCTCGTCGATATCCTCAGCCAGCAGGTCGCGACCGCCGTTGAACTCGTCGTACATACGGGCGCAGTCGACCACGGCCACGATGTTGTCGAGCGCAAGTTTAGGCTCGCCGCCCACCTTGGCCTCGTCGCAGAAGCTCGAGATGGTGTAGGCGATGGGGATAGGCTCGCAAATGCCCGATGCCTCGATGATGATGTAATCGAAGTTGCCCGAATCGGCGATGCCCTGCAGCTGGTTGGCAAGGTCGTCCGAAAGCGTACAGCAGATGCAGCCGTTGGTGAGCGGGATGAGGTCGTCGGTCTCGGAAAGGCCGCCGTCGGCGATGAGGCTGGCGTCCACATTGATCTCGCCGATATCGTTGACGATCACGGCGGCGCGGATGCCGCCGTCGTTAGCGAGGATGTGGTTGAGCAGCGTGGTCTTGCCGGCACCGAGGTATCCGGTAAGCATGATGATCTTCACGGGTTTGTTGGGCATGTGCCCTCCTTTGTTAGACATGGCTTACAGTTGAATCATATGCCAAACGCCTGCTCTTATACCCACGCGCTGGCAAATAACACAGGCTACTCCCAGGCTCCCCATACATCGGGGCAATAACCGACGGTGGCCTTTTTGCCGTTGCGCACGATGGGCTTGGCTAGAACCTGCTGATTCTCGAGCAGCTTGTCGAAGCGCTGGCTAGGGGTGAGGTGCTGGATGAGTGCGAGCGTCTCCTCGTCCTTGGCTTTGGGGTTGAGCAACTTGTCGATGCCGCCGACCGCCTGCATCACGCTCGTGAGCTCGCCCTTGCTCATCTCCTTTTCCTTAAGGTCAATAAACTGCACCTTAATGCGGCGCTCCTTAAAATAGCGCTGGGCCTTCTTGGTGTCGAACGACTTTTTGGTGCCGAAGATTTGCACGTTCATAGTATGTTCCGCCGTTCTACCTGATAAAGTTGGTGCGCTTGCGATCGGCTTCGGGGGCTTCGATGCCGGCGGCCTGTCCTGCCTCGATACAGCGAAGGAGCCAGGCCATGTTCTTGCCGATGTTTCGCATGGTGGCCAGGCCCTCGGCGTCCTGGGTGGCCTCGCCCGGCATGGCACCAAACACGTTGTTCCAGTACGTGGACGCTACCACAGGCATCTGGTTGATGGTGAAGTACTTATTGAGCACGTCGAAGGTCGTCGACGTACCGCCGCGACGGGCGACGGCGACGGCAGCGCCCGGCTTGTGTTCAAAAGCTTTGCTACCGGCATAGAATGCGCGATCGAGTGCCGAGAGAATGCGGCCGCTGGGGTGCGCGTAGTAGACAGGCGAGCCAAAGACAAGGCCGTCGGCCTGTTCGGCGGCAGCGATCAGCTCGTTGACCACGTCGTCGTCAAAGGTGCAGCGACCGCCAAGCTTGCCACACTGGCCGCAACCGATGCAATCGCGAATGGGCCTGGCGCCCAGCTGAAACACCTCGGTATCAATGCCTTCTGCATTAAGTTGCTCTGCGACTTCGGTGAGTGCGCGGGCGGTGTTGCCGTTTGCCTTGGGGCTGCCATTGACCAAAAGAACCTTCATCACAAACTCCCTCTGCTGTCGGTGACTTCTGCGGAGGATTATCGCACGAGAGGGTAGATGACGTGGGGCGCGATGTGAAACGGCTTGTGTTTCACATCGCGCCCCACAACGCTAGTCCAGCTTGGTGCCCGGTACTTGCGGTGCCTCTTTAAGCAACGCTTTGAGCTCGTTCAAAATGGAAACGGGCTGACGGTCGACGCCGTCCAGATGGAGCGTGGCCACGCGAATGGGCGGCTGATATTCAAGCGAGCCGATGAGCACGGGAGAACCCAGGAACCGTTCGATGTCGCTTGCGATCTCGTCGATCGCCTCGGGGCCGAGCTCATCGAAGAGTGCCACGAACATCGGCCCCGTCGAGCGGAACAGGCGGCCCTTGCCGCGCGAACAATCCATGAGGCAGGCGGCGCTTTCGGCGAGCACGCGGTCGCCTGCATCGAATCCAAAGCGGGCATTGACCTCGGCGATATCGTCGACCTTAATGGCAATAAAGCCTGCCTCGTGCGGCACGTGGCGCATCTCTCCAATAGCGTTGACCAGTGCGTGGACATCGCCCAGGCCCGTTACCGAGTCGGTCGTATCCGCTAGGCTTCGGTTGACGATAATGCCCACATACATGCTGGGCTCGGTATCGGTGCCGTCCAAGCGGTAGCCCGTGCAGTCGCAAAGCACGTACGTTCCGGTGGCATCCATTACGCGATACTGCATGTAGTGGAAGTGCCACGTGCTGTTTATCACCATGTCGAGCTCGGCGCGTACGTTGTCGCGGTCCTCGGGATGAACGCGGGCGAGCCACATGTCGAGTGAGTTAAAAGGGTGCTGGGAGGGCAGGTCAAAATCGCGCACGGCGTTAACCGACCATTGCGATTCGCTCGTATCGAGATTGAGGATAAAGGGATAGCGCGTCTCGGAGCTCATGGAGATCGCTTGGAACACCCGGTCGTTGCAGGGAAGCTGTTCGACGATTGGGCGTTGCGGCGCGTCATCGTCTTTCGGTTGCTGCACACGATGCATAAGCTTATAGCGATACATCTTGCGATCGGCATCCATCGTCATCTGGCGACGCGTGTCGCCGGCAAGTGGATCGACGCGCGAGCAGCCAAAGCTAAAGCTGCCGATCATGGGCGCCTTGCCACCTGAGCTCGCCTCGATCAGCCCGGCACGTACCTGCTCCAAGCGCTGCTCGAGTTCAGTCTCGTTTGCGGAGAGCGAGATAAGCACAAACTCGTCTCCACCGATACGGAACAGCATCTCATCGTGCTCCATGGTTTCGGAGAGCGTGCGGCAGATGCCCAGAATATAGCGATTGCCTTCGGCGTGGCCAAACCTATCATTGCAATGCTTGAGATGGTCGATGTCAATATAGGCGCAGGTGAAGGGGTCGCCTTTGCGCCAGAGTTGCTCGACGTGACGGTCGAATCCGTTGCGGTTGCCCAAGTTGGTGAGCGGATCGATATAGGCGTTGCGCTCAAGCAGCTGGCGCTCTTGTTGCAGGATGGCATGCGTCTTTTGCAGTTGCTCACCAACGGCGCGTAGCTCAGCAGGCAGCGCGGCAACATCGAGTTCAGCGGTCGAGACGCCGTTCGCAAGTCGCTGAAGATAGGCAATAATCGATTGCTCGCCCAGGCGATATGACTCGTTCATGATGGATAACCTCCTTGGGCGGAACAACGGTTTGTATCATATCCCCAATTCGGTTTGAATTGGGGATATAAGTTAGCTAATGGAGACAAATGCCCCCTTCGACGGTGGCGTTTTGCGCGCGAGCGTATCAGTTGTTATTGCCACCATCGAGCAATGCCTCAAAATCCTTCGCAGGCATGGGGCGGTAGTAGAGGAAGCCCTGAGCGTAGCGGGCGCCCATTTGTCGTAGCATGTTCGCCTGCTCATTCGTCTCGACGCCTTCGACCACGACCGGCAGATGGAGCGACTGCGCCATTTCGAGCATCGATGAAATGATCTGCGTGCTGCGGCCTTGATCGCCGTCGACGGGCGCAATCTGCCAAATGTGCTTGTCGAGCGTCACCATAAAGCCGCTTTCCTCGAGTGCGGGGATATGGGTGCACATGCTGTGGACGGCTATTATTCGACAGGCGGTAGCGCGACGATGCGATGTTCGATGAAAATGCGACTGAGACGATATATGTTGACGGGTATACTTGTCCCGGTTTAAAACGCAGGAACGGAGATGGTCGCATGGCACAGCCGGATACGACGCACACGGTGGGGCTTGCGCTCGAGGGAGGCGGCTACCGCGGTATGTATACGGCGGGCGTGCTCGACGTTTGGATGGAGCACGGTTTGACCTGCGACCATATGGTGGGTGTCTCGGCGGGCGCGGCGTTTGGCTACAACTTTAAATCGCGCCAGATCGGCCGCGCCATTCGCTACAACAAGGCCTATTGTGCCGATAAGCGCTATGCGGGTGTGACCAGCTGGTTGCGAACCGGTGACATGTTCAATGCCGATTTTGCCTATCACGAGGTGCCCATCGAGCGCGATCCCATCGACCTGGAGACATATCGCGCCTGCCCTATGCGGTTTACGTGCGTGTGTACCGATATCGAGACGGGCAAGGCCGTCTACCACGACCTGCCCTATGGCGACGAGCGCGATATCGAGTGGATCCGGGCGTCGTCGGCGATTCCCGTGGCGACGCGTCCCGTTGCTATTGGCGGGCATAAGTATCTGGATGGTGGCGTGGCTGATTCCATTCCCAGCGCTTGGTTGTTTGCGCAGGGGTATGACCGCAATATCGTGGTACTCACGCAGCCGGCGGGCTTTGTGAAGCAACCCAACAGCGTGATGCCCATGCTGCGGCGCGTGTTCCGTCACTACCCGGAGTTTGTTGCAGCGCTCGAGCATCGGCATGAGGTCTACAATGCCACGCTCGATGACTTGGCGCGTCGTGAGGCTGCCGGCGAGGTCTTTGTGGTGCGGCCGAGCGAATCGGTGAAGGTGCCGTCGCTGTGCCGCGAGCCGGATGAGCTCGAGCGTATCTACCAGGTCGGCCGCCACGATGCGGAGGCGACCTTGCCGGCGCTGGAAGCGTATCTGGCAGAGTAGAGCAAACTGCCGTGGACTCGGCGGAAAGCGCATCCCGGAATCGGCGCTAAAAATGGGATGAGGTTTCCGCGAGAGGCCCGTAGCGGAAAGCGCGCCCCGGAATCGGCATCCAAAACGGGATGCAGTTTCCCCGACGGCGGGTTTTGGAAACGGCGTCCCAGAATTTGCGCCTGGAATGGGATGGGGTTTCCCAACGGAGCCGCATGCGGAAAGCGCATCCCGGAATGGAGACCCAAACTGGGATGCGCTTTCCATTGCTGAAGATATGAGGCTGCGGATCAGCTGCTCGGCCTAGACTTACGCCTGCTGCCAGGTGTCGACGAGTTCCTTGGCCGCGGCGTGGGGGTCATCGGCGCTGCAGACAGCGCTCACCACAAAGAAGCCGTCGACGCCGGTGGCCTTGAGCTGCGGCAAGTCGGCCGTCTTGACGCCGCCGCCCACCACGATGGGCACGGGGCTTGCCGCGTGGAGTGCGGCCAGGTCCTCAAAGCTCTTGGTGATGATAGAGCCGTCGGCCGCGCGTCCGCAGTCGCGCTTGGTTTCGGTCTCGTGGAGCGGGCCGATGCCCAGGTAGTCGACTAGGCTCATGTCGGCGGTCTTGACGTACTCGAGCATCTCCTCGCAGCGGGCCGAAAGGCCCACGATGGCATCGGGGCCCAGAAGCTTGCGGCAGACCTCGACGGGAATATCGCTCTGGCCCACGTGCACGCCGTCGACAGCAATACCCTGCTCGCGCGCGGCGAGTACGCAGTCCAGGCGGTCGTCGATCAGCAGGGCAACCTGACCGGTTTTGCCGGCCTGTGCGATTGCCTGCGCGGCGTCGCCCGTCAGCGCAATGATCTCGCGGGCGCTTGCCACCTTGGAGCGCACCTGGATGCAGGTAAAGCCGGCGTCGAGCGCCTGGGCCACCACATCGCCCACGGGACGCCCGAGCGTGTTTTCGGGGCCGAGTACCAGATAGGCCGAGATATCAAGGTTGTCGCGGATGCTCATCGTGCTTCCTCCTGCTTTTTGATCTGCGCTTCCATGCGTTCGAGCTTGCCGGTCATGGTGTCGGTAAATCCGGGTCGAATATCGGCTTTGAGCACGACTTCGGTGCGGATGCCCTTGCTCGCCAACACAAAGGTTGCGTCGCGCACGACCTGCATGACCTCGTCCCAGTCGCCCTCGATCTCGGTGAACATGGAGGTGGTGCGGTTGGGCAGGCCGCTCTCGCGAATGACACGCACGACCTCGGCGACCTCGGCGGATAGCTCATCGCCGGTGCCGCACGGGGCGATGGCCACGGCGACGAGCGTGTTCATGCCGGCATTGGTTGCGGGCTCGGACATGGCCTATGCCTCCTCGAGCTCGAGTCGGTTATCGGCGATGTCTTGGGCGGTTGCGCGGTAGAGCTCGTCGATAAAGGCGACCTTAAAGCTTGCCGGGGCGTCGGCGACAGCGGCGGCACGCGTGCCGGCCACGTTGTAGACGGCGGTGCCGCAGACGGCTGCCGTAAACGGGTCGGCGGCGCAGGCGTACACGGCCAGCACGCCGCCCTGCGAGCAGCCGCAGCCGGTGATCTTGGACATGAGCGGGCTGCCGCCGTGAGACTTGGCCACCGTCGTGCCGTCGGTGATCAGGTCGACTTCGCCCGAGACCACAACGGCGCCACCGGTGTGGCGAGCGAGCGCCACGGCGGCACCACGGGCGGCGTCGACCGTGTCGGTGGTATCGACACCGCGCACGCGGCTCAGATCGGCCGCCTCGCCCTCAAGACCCCACAGGCCGGCGAGCGCGATAATCTCGGAGGCGTTGCCGCGCACGATGGCGGGCTTGTACTGCTTGAGCTCGTTGACCAGCTGGGTGCGCAGGCTACCGATACCCAGGCCCACCGGATCGAGCACCCAGGGCTTACCGGCGTCGTGTGCCGCCTTGGCCGCGCGGGGAATCGTTTGCTCGTAAATGGGGAAGAGCGTGCCCATGTTGAGATAGATGGCGCCGCCGCCGGCAACGAGTGCCTCGCCCTCGTCGGGCAGATAGACCATGGCGGCCGATCCGCCCACGGCGAGCTGCGCGTTGGCGACAAAGTCGATCGTCACCGTGTTGGTGATGGAACCGGCCATCGGATTGGTAGCGCGAATCTCCTCCACGGCCTTGACCATATGTTGCTTAAGCTGTTCCGAATCAATCACTGCACATGCCTCCTTGGCATAGAAAAGGGGCGCTGTGCATAGACAGCGCCCCTGTAAAGGCGGCATGCTCCCTACGCCAGCATTAACTGACAGGTTCAAAGGATTGGGCCCATTGCCCTCTCAGCCTTGTGGTTTGCACCGCCGGCACTCCCGCATCGAATCTGTTGTTCCCTATACTAGCGCACCTGCCAAAAAGGGACAGGTTTATTTTGGCAGGTAACAACTGGGACTTTGCGTTTTCCCAGATGAAACCTGCCGAAATAAACCTGTCCCTTTTTGGCAGGTCGGTACAATAGATGGGATTAAGAATGACCGAGGGGACCTTATGATCAAACTTGTGCTGACCGATATGGACGATACACTGATTCCAGCCGGGCATGACGGCGCCAGCGACTACGCCATTGAGGGTATTCATGCCATGCAGGCGGCGGGTTTGCACTTTGGGCCGGTTTCGGGTCGTCAGCCGTCCGCGATGGGCTGGATGTTCCGCAATCGCTCCGAGTGCTTCTCGACCGGTGCGTTTTGCAACGGCCAGGTGATGTTTGTCGATGGCGAAGTAGTCGCTTCGCGCGCAATCGATAACGATGTCCTTATGCGCTTAGCCGATTATTTTGAACAGGAGACCGACGATACGTATTTGAAGGTCTACCGTCTGGGTGATGACTTTTGGAATAACGATGCCTATTGCGTGACAAGCGATCCCGAGCGTGTGCGTCGCGCCATGAAGTCAGGCGGCAACGCGTGGCTCAAGGGCGAAGAGGCTCCCTGTCGTCCTGTCGTTGACGATGCCCCGGTATACAAGGCGAATATCTGGAGTGCCCGTTCGCGCGAGGAGCTCGCCGAGCTGCGCGAGCGTGTTGCCGCTGAGGTGCCGGAGCTCTCACTCGTGTTTCCCAACAACCGCGTGCGCCTGTTCGACGTTCTTCCGACCGGCTGGGACAAGGGCTGCGCTGCGCTGGAGCTGGCGCGCGCTTTGGGCCTGACGCCCGACGAGGTGGCCGTATTTGGCGATTCCGATAACGATTTGCCCATGATCGATGCCGTTCCTAACTCCGTTGCAGTCGCCAATGCCAACGAGGCCGTCACGGCTGCCGCACGCTGGCATATTGGCGCTGCGGCAGATGATGCGGTTGCCGGGGCTCTGCATCAGATTGCCGCCTGCGCCGCGACGGGGGAGATGCCGTCGTTTATGAGCCAAATGGACACGGCGGGTTTTGACGTCACGAACGTCTAGGGAGAAAGCCATGAAGCTCCAGCAACTCAGATATGTCGTCAAAGTTGCCGAATGCGGCAGCATCACCGAGGCCTCGCGCCGGCTCTTTGTGTCGCAGCCTTCGATTACCGCGTCGATCCGCGATCTCGAAAACGAGATGGGTGTGCATATCTTTGAGCGCACCAACAAGGGTGTCATTGTGTCCGAGGAAGGCGAGACCTTCTTGGGGTACGCGCGCCAGGTGCTCGACCAGGCCGACCTGCTCGAGGGCAAGTACAAAGGTACGTCCGAGCAGGTGCCGCACTTTAGTGTGAGCTGCCAGCATTATTCCTTTGCCGTTAATGCGTTTGTCGATGTGATCCGCGAGTTCGATGCCGCGCGCTACGACTTTACCCTGCGCGAGGAGCAGACCCACGAGATTATCGAGGATGTCGCGCATATGAAAAGCGAGCTGGGCATCCTGTATCTGTCGGAGCACAATCGCGAGGTCATCGAGCGCATGCTGGTGGCCAACGAGCTCGTGTTCGAAGGGCTCTTCTGCGCCACGCCGCATGTCTTCGTCTGCGCCGACCATCCGCTGGCGGGCCGCTCCAGCGTGACGCTCGAGGATCTGGAAGACTACCCGTTCCTGTCCTACGAGCAGGGCAGCTATAACTCGTTTTATTATTCCGAGGAGCTGACCTCGACCTTTGAGCGTCGCAAGAATATCCGCGTGCGTGACCGTGCGACGCTGTTCAATTTGGCCATGGGCCTCAACGGCTACACGGTATGCTCGGGCGTGATCAGCCACGAGCTCAACGGCCCCGGCATTATCTCGATTCTGCTCGACGTGGACGAGTACATGGAGATCGGCATTATTACGCGCAAGAACACGACGCTCACGCGCTACGGTCGGGCCTATATCGACGCGATTCGTCAGCATATCTAGGCTGCTGTGCTCCGCACGGTTCAAGTCTCTTTATGACAGTCCAGACTGATATAGGAAGCATCTATATCAAACTGTTATAAACGTATATTATACGATGGCCATATGAGCGCTCATACTCTGTCCCAGTAAAGCAACCAATGCAAAGGGAGATATCTATGAGCACTTCGATTCAACCGAACGCGCCGTTTCGCGCCGATATCGTCGGCAGTTTTCTTCGTCCGCAGGCTGTAAAGGATGCCCGTGCCGCCTATGTCGCGGGTAAACTTGACGCTTCCGGCCTTAAGGCCGTCGAGGACGATGCTATTCGCGATTTGGTGGCAAAGCAGAAGGCCGCCGGCCTGCAGGTCATCACCGATGGCGAGTTTCGCCGCAGCTACTGGCACCTCGATTTTATGTGGGGGCTGAACGGCGTCGAGCGTCGCACCTCGCGTACGGGATATATGTTCCACGACGAGGAGACCACGGCCGATACCGCCGTGGTGACTGGCTCCATCAGCGGCGAGAACCACCCCTTCGTCGAGCACTTTAAGTTTGTCAAGGCACTTGAGGGCGAGGACCACGTTGCACGCCAGACCATCCCGGCGCCTATCCAGACGTTCTCTGAGGTCACGCTCGACCGCTGCGATGGCCAGCAGGAGAGCCTGCGCGCTGTCTATAAGACCGATGAGGAACTTGCCGACGCCATCGCAGCCGCTTATCGTACGGTGATCGCCGACCTGTACGCTGCAGGCTGCCGCAACATCCAGTTTGATGACTGCACCTGGGGCATCTATTGCGATACCGACTTTGTGTCCAAGACCGGCATGAGCCCGGTTGATCTGCAAAAGGTGAGTGAGCTGGGCGTGGCGCTCAACAACGCCGCTATCGAGGGCAAGCCCGACGACCTGGTCATTAACACGCATGTGTGCCGCGGTAACTACCACTCTACCTATGCCTTCGAGGGTGGCTATGACCCCATCGCGCCATACCTGTTCGCAAACGAGGATGTTGACGCATTTTACCTGGAGTTCGATACGCCGCGCGCCGGCGGTTTTGAGCCGTTGAGGTACGTTGCCCCTGGCAAGAAGGTCGTGTTGGGCCTGGTGACCACCAAGGCCGCTGAGCTTGAGGACGAGGATGCCATCGTCGAGCGTATTCACGAGGCTGCAAAGTATGTTCCGCTCGAGAACCTGTATCTGTCTCCGCAGTGCGGCTTTGCCAGCTGCGAGATTGGCAACAAGCTGACCGAGGACGAGCAATGGGCAAAGATCGCGCTGGTCAAGCGTATTGCCGAGCGCGTTTGGAAATAGCGGTAACGTTCGCAGGTGACGGCGCGTGCGAGACATGGCGCATCGCGTACAATGGTTCGGATCGTATCGTTCGGGCAGGTAATCCGCTATGCTCGAGCGCCCTTCCATTTTGAAAGGACTCTCATGTCCCAGTCCTCGACGCCCGCCGCCAGCGATGCCATCTACGACGCATCGTCGCTCGGCCGCCCGCGCATGTTTTTGCTCGGTCTGCAGCACCTGTTTGCCATGTTTGGCGCCACCGTGCTGGTGCCCGTGCTCACCGGTCTCTCGGTTTCGGCAACGCTTTTGTTTGCCGGTTTGGGCACGCTGCTGTTCCACTTCCTGTCGCGCGGTAAGGTGCCGGCATTTTTGGGCTCATCGTTTGCCTTTATTGCCGGTTATGCCGCAATCGCGCCCAACGGCGAGACCGAGCTTTTGCCCTACGCTTGTCTGGGCGTTGCTTGCGCCGGCCTGCTTTATCCGGTGCTTGCGGCGCTCTTCCGCGCCTTTGGCGCCAAGCGTGTCATGCGTTTCTTCCCGCCGGTGGTGACTGGCCCCATCGTCATTTCGATCGGTCTGATCCTGGCGAGCTCCGCTATTGCTAACTGCCAGACCAACTGGCTTGTGGCTGTCATTGGCGTTGCCGTTATCGTCATCTGCAACATCTGGGGCCGTGGCATGGTCAAGATCGTGCCGATTTTGCTGGGCGTTGTGGTGAGCTATGCCGTTGCGGCTGCGCTCGGCGAGGTTGATTTCTCGGGCGTTGCCGCCGCTCCGTGGGTCGGTCTGCCCATCGTGTGGGACAACACCGTGTTTGCACTCTTTGGGCCGCAGTTCGATAACGGTCTTGCCACGACGGCCATCATCACCATCATGCCGCTGGCCTTCGCGACCATGATCGAGCATATCGGCGATATCTCTGCTATCGGTTCGACTTGCGAGCGCAACTACATTGCCGATCCCGGTCTGCATCGCACGCTGCTCGGCGACGGCCTTGCCACGATTCTGGCTTCGCTCTTTGGCGCTCCGGCCAACACTACGTATGGCGAGAACACCGGCGTGCTCGCCCTGACGCGCGTGTTCGACCCGCGCGTAATTCGAATTGCCGCGTGTTGCGCCATCGTGCTTTCGTTCTGCCCCAAGTTCGCCGCGGTCATCGCCGCCATGCCGGCATGCGTTATCGGCGGTGTGTCGCTCGTGCTCTACGGCATGATCAGCGCTGTGGGCGTCCGCAACCTCATCGAGAACCAGGTCGATTTCCAGAACAACCGCAACGTGCTGGTTGCCGCGCTGGTGCTCGTGCTTTCGCTCGGCATCGCGTACAGCACCGCCGGCGCCATCGTGTTGGAGCTGGGCGGCGTGACCATTTCGCTGTCCGGCATTGCCGTGGGCTCACTGGTGGGCATCGTGCTCAACGCCATCCTGCCGGGTAACGACTTTGAGTTTGATGTCTCCGAGCTTGAGGAGGCTGCTGAGTAGCAGCTGCGTTCAGCTAAAACAAGATATGGTGCCCATGCGTATATGCGTGTGGGCACCATTTTTAATGTGTCAGTATCCAGTGGATGCCGCGGGCCATGCGTAAGTCGGTTTGGGCAAAGTGATTGCCGGGGTTGAGCTCCAGCGTTGTTGGAATGCCGCGCTCGACGAGCAACGCTTCCATCGCGCGTGTGTCGTCGAGTACATGCCGCATCATGCGGTTGGGCGTCTTGGTTTCCTTTTTGCCGAGTGACAGGTAGACGGCTTGCGGGCTGCCGGCAAAAGGGGCCGTGCTGGCACGGTCGACAAAGTCGGGAAACCATAGCGACCCCGATGCGCTCGCGGCGCGGTCAAAGGCGTCGGTTTGCCAGAGGGACCAGAGTGCGAAGAGGCCCGCGAGCGAGTAACCGGCAATGCCGCGCCAGGTGGGCGGCTGAGGAAGCGACGACTCGACCTGGGGGATTATCTGATTCAGCAGCTCATCAAGAAAATCGGCAGCTTGGCTGCCGAAAGGCTCGGCATCGCGTACGGTCCCGTCGCATGCCCAGGGGCTCAGCTCGCGATTCCAATCGAGCCCGCCAATGGTGACGAGGGCGAATGGCGGACAGTCGAGCTCTCGGCAACACTTATAAACCTCGCTGCCGTCGCCCACGACCACAGGAAGGTAGATGACAGGCGCGCTTTCCGTATGATTCGAATAAACGGTTATCTGCTTTTGATGCGCTTCCATGACGGGCTTCTCTCAGTGTTGTGATATCGGCAGCCCCAATTGTCGCACGCCAGCGTATGCCGGTTGGGCTAGACCAAAGACAATCTCGTGCATCCCCTGCGGACGCATATGGAAAACGCCACCGCCGGAGGGGAGCTCGGCGGTGGCGTTGTTAAACGGTGCTGGGGCTCGGGGCCTTCGCGGGAGCTGCCATGTGCGCAGAGGCGTCTAAGAACGCTTACGGCTCGCCATGGTGCCTGCGGCGATAGCGGCTGTTCCCGCAAGGACGGTTGCCACGATGGCCGCACCCGAGGTGTCGCCGGTTGCCGCGAGCACGCCGGTAGTCTTGGCTTTCGTGGTTGAAGCCGCAACGGCCTTGGTCGGCTTTGAGCCCTCAGGCTTGGGGTTCTGCTTGGACTCCGCGGGCTTGCTTTCTGCGGGCTTGGTCTCGTCGGGCTTGGGGTCTTCCGGCTTGGCTACCTCGGGAGGTGCGATGGTCGTACTTTTGGCGACTGCTTTGATATAGAGGGAGTCGACCGTGGCGTCGCCCGTGCCGATGGCTTGGCCTGCCTCGTAGATGCCGTCACGGAGCTTGCGATAGTCAATGACCTTGCCGCCTTCGGGCGTCTGGATGGCGGCGTTCTCAATCTTGATGGTGCCGATTGTCTTGCCGTCAGCGCTCATGGCACGGGCAAAGATTGCCGCTGTATCTCCTTCGGCCGTTACCTTGCTGCGGATGATCGAGATGACTGCGGGTGTGACGCCCTCGCTGGTCTGGGCGATGATGCCGATGTTCTCGCCTTGGGGTTCGCGCCTCGTCTCGCCATCTTGGTTTTCGCTGTAGGGGATGGGGCCGTCGCCGTTCTCGACATAGCGGGCTATGGCCTTGACAACGGAGTCGCTGATGTAGATGTGGCCGCCCTTCTCGTTGGGTCGATCGTTTCTGGTGGAGAATGCAGCCGAAACCTCGCCTTCCGCAAACGCGTCCACGGTGGAGCCGTTCTTGACGACGATGTCGTCCTGGTAGGTGAAGAGGGCGTTGGCGCCACCGTATCTGCCTTTACTTGCACGGACCGTCACGTTTGCATGATCGAGGGTGATGCCCTTGTGGGCATAGACGCCATATTCAACACCGTTTACGTTGAGGGAGGCGTTTGTGGCTGCGAGGCTGCCCTTGGCCTCGACGGCAGCGTCTTTCTCGGAGCTTGCCTTGACCTGGCTGCCGTCCGAGATGTTGATATTGCCGCCGCTCCAAAGGGCCTCACCATCGGCTGAGCTTGCCTCGACGGTCCCGCCACCCTTGATGGTGAGGTTCTTGTCGGCTCCAATACCCTTGTCCTTGGTAGCCCTGGCGGTGACGGCTCCGCTGTCGTCAATCGTGATATTGCCGTTTGCCCTGATGCCATCCGATGCACCCGTGGCGTTGACGTTGCCCGAACCTTTGATAGCGAGATCACCTCCGGCATTGATGGCATCAAAACCAGTGCTCGTGGCGTTGACGGATCCGGCTCCGTCGATGTTGATATTACCCGTGGAGAGGATAGCGTCCTCAGTAGATGTCACGCTGAGCGTGCCGCCCTCGTCGCCTTGGATATTGAGCTCGGCATTCTCGTTAGTGCCATGAGAAACGTTGATGCTTTCGATCCATTCGGCAGTGACGATGTTGGTTCCCGAGTAATTCACGTTGAGCTTGCCTGCGGCCTGGATCTCGCCGCCGTTATAGTTGTTGAGCTTCAAGTCGTCGGCGCCGTCCCACGACCAGGTACCGGCCTCGTCGCTCGCCGCGGTGTTGTACTTGTTGCCGCCGACCTTGACCCATTCCGCTGCGAGCGAGACGCTCGGCATGAGCAGCGAGCTCACCGTGAGCGCGCACACGGCGCCCGCGACGATGCGGCGTGTCACGCGGCGCCAGCTGCCGTGTGCGAGCAGCGTGCGACGGCGCACGTCGGGCTCGACAAAATGGGCTCCAGAGGTTTTGTCATTGCGCTTGGGGGTCGTGAACAAGGCGGCCATGGTTACTCCCATCCTCATAGGGCCTATGCGATTACGCCCAGCATATCTGCAGGATGTAGCCGGCGGTAGTGCCGTTTGGAGGGCAAAATGTCCAAAACTTGGGAAGCAATACATCGCGCGTCCGTGCGTTGCCTGGCTTTAAAAGAAAAGCGCGGAGCCGCTCGATGCGACTCCGCGCTTTGGTGTTCTGCTTTGGCAGCTTTGCCGCTACGCTACAAAGAAGTAGACGAGGAAGGCGAGGGCTGCGATCCACATGAGCGGCTTGATCTTGGAGGCCTCGCCCTTAAAGAGCGCGACGATCACGTAGGCGATAAAGCCTAGGCCAATGCCGGCAGAGATGGAGTAGGTAAAGGGCACGCCGGCGACAATCATGAACGCCGGGAAACCCTGCGACACATCGGACCAGTCGATCTCGGAGGCCTCGCTCATCATGAGGTAGCCGACGTAGACCAGAGCACCGCAGGTGGCGGCACTGGAAACGATGGTGACGATGGGGGAGAAGAACGCGGCGAGAATGAACAGCACGCCGGTGGTGACGGAGGTGAGGCCCGTGCGGCCGCCGTCGGCAGCGCCAGAGGTAGACTCGACGAAGGTGGTAATGGAGGAGACGCCCATAAAGCCACCGGCAGCAGCAGCCACGGAGTCGACGACCAGGATGGGACGGATGTCCTCGACATTGCCGTCCTCGGTCAGGAACTCGCCCTGCTTGGCGACGGCCATCGCGGTGCCCATGGTGTCGAAGAAGTCACTCATGAGCAGCGAGAAGGCGACGACGAGCAGCATCGGGTCGGTCAGAACCTTCACGATGGCCATGTTGCCATCGGCGGTGCTGGCAAACGGGGCGCCAAAGGTCGAGAAGTTGAGCGGGGCGATAAGGCCCTCGGGCGCATGGGTGACGCCCAGCGGGATACCGGCGATAACGGCGACGATGATGCCGATGAGCAGCGAGCCCGGCACGTTGCGGGAAGCCAGGGCAACCGTCACGACGATGGAGATGATGCCGACGATAAAGGTGGGGGAGGCGATGTCGCCCAGGCCGACGAGCGTACCGGCGCCAGCGGTGATGATGCCGGCGTCGCACAGGCCGATCATGGCGATGAACAGACCCAAGCCAACCGAGATGGCGTGGCGCAGGACCACAGGGATGGCATCCATGATGGCCTCGCGCAGGCCGCAAAGGACGAGCAGCAAGATGACGATACCCTCGAGGAAGATAACGCTCATGGCTACGTGCCAGTCACCGCCGCACATGGTGGTGGCGATGCCCGCGATCATGGCGTTGATGCCCAGGCCCGACGCGCAGGCGAGCGGGCGGTTGGCGAAGACGCCCATGCAGATGGTCATGATGCCGGCGCCCAGGCAAGTGGCGCAGGCGAGCGCTCCCGCATCGATGCCGGCGCCCGAGAGCACCGCGGGGTTGACGGCAATGATGTAGGCCATCGCCAGGAACGTTGTCAGTCCAGCGCGAAGTTCAGTCCCGACTGTGGACTTGCGCTCGCTGACGTGAAATAGTTCGTCCATGTATACCCTTTCCTTGTTCGGCCCCGAGTTTAGGCCGATTGACACGAACTCACTCACTATATCGCCTTTACAACCTTGCTGTTCCTCACATGTTGATGTTCGGCGCTTTGTAGCGGACGGGCGGTATTTTCCGTATGAAAATGTGTGGGTACCGTATACTTAAGCAGTTACAACGACCCCTATGGAGGAACGTATGATTAAAGAGCTCTGCCACGACGAGGCTATTCTGTCCCAGCGTTGCGAGGTCGCGACCGTCGAGGACGAGTCGGTGGCACAGGACCTGATCGATACCATCAAGTCGCTCGACGATGCCGGCTGCCTTGCCGCCAACCAGATTGGCGTCACCAAGAAGGTCTGCGTCTACCTGGACGATGCCGGCGAGCCCCATGTGCTCTACAACCCCCGTCTGGTGTTTGGTCTGGGCGCCAGCAAGATGGAGGAGAGCTGCCTGACGCACGAGGAGGTCACCAAGTCCACGCGCTATATCAAGTGCAAGGTTGCCTTTGACCAGATCGTCGACGGCAAGATGCGCGAGCGCAAGCAGGACTTTGTGGGCTTCGAGGCACAAATGATTCAACACATGATTGACCACTGTCTAGGAAAGTTGGTCTAAGGGGACCAAAGCACCGCACCTTGCCGCTCAATCGTCGCTCGCGTACCTTAAGTACGCTTCGCTCCTCTTTCGTGGCAATCTGCGGCACTTTGACCCCTTAGACGACCTGCGGGGTCAACTTGGTTGAGTTTATCCTGCTTGAATAGCCCGGGTATGACATTGTTGTCATGTCCGGGCTTTTGTGTTTAGCGCCTTTTTGTTTGGTGACAATGAACTTAGCGAGAACGTGAAGCTAGGAGGCGCTATGTGTACGAGTATTCGATTTACCGATAATTCTGGCCACATGTATCTGGGCCGCAACCTCGACTGGAGCTTTGACTACGGCCAACAGGTTCGCGTGATGCCGCGCGGGTTTCACATTCCGTATTCGTTTATCGACGACGCGACAGCGGCACACGCGGTGATCGGTATGTGCATCGATTACAAGAACTATCCCATGTTTTTCGATTGCGGTAACGATGCGGGTCTGGCTGTGGCGGGACTCAACTTTCCCGGCTATGCCGAGTATGCCGAGGGCCCTGTCGACGGCAAGACCAATATCGCGGCCTACGAGTTTCCCCTCTGGGTGGCAGCGACGTTCTCGACGGTCGATGAGGTCGAGGCCGCGCTGCGCGATACGGTGATTGTCGCCAAATCTGCCGGAGAGGGGCTGGGCGTGTCGCTGCTCCATTGGATTATCGGCGACAGCCAGCGTAGCATCGTGGTCGAGATGATGGCTGACGGCCTGCATGTATACGACGATCCGGTCGACACCCTTGCCAATCAGCCCACCTTCCCGTGGCACATGGAAAACCTGCGCACCTATATCACGGCCACAAGCGATTTTCCGCAGACGGCGACATGGCGTGGCGCCGAGCTCAAGCCCTATGGAGCCGGTGCCGGCATGCGCGGCATTCCGGGCGATTGCTATTCGCCGAGCCGTTTTGTAAAGGCGGCGTACCTCAATGCCAATTACCCGCAAAAGGAGAGCGAGACCGAAAACGTCGTTCGCATGTTCCGCTCGCTCGAGGGCGTGGTGATGATCGAGGGAGCGTCCAGGATGGGCGATGGCAAGTTCGAGAAGACTATCTACACCGGATGCTTTAGCGCGCGCACGGGCAATTATTACTACGCGATGTATGGGGATCCGTCGATTCGCTACGTGAGCCTGATGGATGCCGAGGGCGCGAGCCCCGATAGGCTCGTGGTTCCCGAGCCGCGTCGTTCGTAGCCGCTAGCTTTACTGCAATGCAAAGCGGCCCTGCATCTTCCGTGAGGTGCAGGGCCGCTGTCGTTGATTTGTGACGTCGCTAGAAGTTGGCGTCGTTGAGCTGTTCGATCTCGAGACCGTCGAGCTGTTGCTGTTCGGGCGTATCGGCGACGCTCTCGAGCAACTCGGTGGGATCGACGTTCATGTCCTTACCGGCTTCGTTGCCGTTGACCAGGTCGTCCGAGAAGATGTCGACTTCCATTTCCTCGGCCTCTTCGATCAGGATCTCGAGCGGCACCTGGGTGCGAATGAGTTTGACTGCCGGACGCATGCGGGCAAACAGCGGCACGTACTCGATGATGATGGCCGAGTTCTCGAGACCGTACCAGCGTGCCGGGCTTCCGCAGGCGCGGCGGACGGCGTACTTGATGGCCATCACGCGGTGGTCATTGCGGTTGATGTCCGTTTCGGGGGCAAGCATCTTGCGAAGCATACAAAAGCGGAAGTCACCCACGTTGCCGCGTGTCTCGTAGATGGAGTAGGTGTGATGTTGCGGCGGTAGCTCGCCCGATGCCATCAAGTCGCCGACGATCTGGCGCAGATAAGCGTTGACGCGCTGGTTGACTTTAAAGCCCAGGTCCAGGCGAACGCGGAAGAGGAAGTCCGTGCCAAAGGTCTCGACGGAATACTCGTGCGTATAGGGTTCGTCGGTAACGTGCACGTTAATGAACCAATATGCCTTGGCGCGCTTGGGATGCTTATCCAGGATGGAATAGAGCACGTCGCGGTCGAGCGTGAGCGGGTCGGGGCTGTTGGTGAGGAACACCAGATTGTCAGCGAGCACGGGATAGGTCTCGTCATTGCGCAGGCGATTGAGCTGGTCGATGTACTTGGAGACGGGCAGCAGAATCGTCTGCGTGCGCTCGATGGCGGTGCCGCGGCGCCACACATACATAAGGCCGAACAGCAGCGCGGCCAGGAAGATCATGACGTAGCCGCCGTCAAAGAACATAGTGAGGCACGAGGCGAAGAAGCACAGCTCAATGGCACCAAAGAGCAGGGCGAAGACGCAGGCACCCAGCTTGTGCTTGAGGATGCCGGCGATATAGCTCGTCAGCAGTGTGGTGGTCATGAGCATGGTCACGGTGATGGCGAGGCCATAGGCGCTTTCCATGCGCTCAGAGTTTTGGAATAGCAGCACGATGAAGATGCAGCCGACCCACATGATGTTGTTGACGAGCGGAATATAGAGCTGGCCCTTGGTGTCGCTGGGGTAGTGGATGCGCAGGTGCGGCATAAGGTTGAGGCGCGTTGCCTCGGATACCAGCGAGAACGAGCCGGTGATGAGCGCCTGCGAGGCGATGATGGCCGCCACGGCCGAAAGCACGATGGCAAAGGGGCGCAGGGGCTCGGGGAGCATCATATAGAACGGGTTGACGATATCCATTGCGAGCATCTGGGGGTTGGAGTTATTGGCGAGCAGCCAAGCGCCTTGACCCAGATAGTTGAGGATGAGGGCCGCTTTAACAAACGGCCAGGATGCATAGATGTTTGCCTTGCCCACGTGGCCCATGTCCGAGTAGAGCGCCTCGGCACCGGTTGTCGACAGAAAGACAAAGCCGAGCACCATGATGCCCGAGTGGTTGATGGGCGAGAACAGGAACATGATGCCGCGGATGGGGTTGAGCGCGCGCAGGATGGACGGGTTGCCGAGCATGTTGAACAGACCGGCGCCAGCCAAGAACAGGAACCACAGCGTCATGAGCGGGCCGAACAGCTTGCCGATCGACGAGGTACCGGCGCGTTGCATGGCAAACAGGCCGCAGATAATGATGATGGTGATGATGATTACATTGGTCTGGCCGTCACCCAAAAGCGCATGGCCCCACTCGATAGTGCGCAAGCCCTCGATGGCCGTGGTAACCGTGACGGCGGGGGTGAGGATGCCGTCGGCGAGCAGCGCCGCGCCGCCGATCATGGCAGGTAGGATCAGCCATGGTGCTACTTTTCGCACCAGGCTAAACAGGGCGAAGATGCCGCCTTCGTTGTGGTTATCGGCCTTCATGGCGATTACCACGTACTTGACCGTGGTCACGAGCGTCATGGTCCAGATGACGAGCGAAAGCGCGCCCAGAATCATGTCCTCGCTGACGGTGCCGATGCCGCCGTTGTTGGCGACGATTGATTTCATGGTGTACATGGGGCTCGTGCCGATGTCACCATAGACGACGCCGAGCGTTACGAGCAGCATGCCAGCGGAGAGGGGAATGGCTCCGTGCCCGCCTTGACCATGCTGGTCTTGGGGGCTTGCCTCCAGTTTGTTGTGTGCCACGTGGACTCCCTTGGACATCTGGTTATCTGTCTAGGACAGATAATCTTTATGCCGTCTTTATATATACAAGAGCAGTTTGGCACATCGGGTTATTTTAGACAATAATCCTCAGCTGGGGATTATTTATCTACGCAGGTAGCATTCAAAGCAGGGGCTTTTAAGCACGCACTGTCTGGGCGATGCCAGCCTTGGCGTTTGCGCGTTTGCCGGCGAGTTCGCAAAAAATCGCGCCGCCGATGATAAGTGCGGCGCCCGTCAGGCGGATCGGTGTTATGGCTTCGCCTAAAAGGACGGCCGAGAACACGACCGCCGAAAGCGGCTCGAGGTAGCCGACGACCGCGACGGTCTGAACGGGCAGCTTGGCGACAGCACTAAAATAGAGCAGGCAACCGATGCCGGTGTTGACGACGCCGAGCATGATGACGGCGCGCCAATCAATACTGGCGGCGACACCGGCGGACAGGAATGAGGGAGCGCCCTGCGTGATGAGCGTGAGGACCAGCGCGGTCGCAAAGGCGGCGCTCACCTGGAGCGTGGAGTTCTCGAGGCCTTCGATGTGTGGCGCACCCTTGCTAGCGATGACCATCAGCGCATAGCAAAATGCCGAGGCGATACCGCAGACGATACCCGCAATGGGCATATTGCCGCCTAGACCTTGCGCTGCAATGAGAAAAGCACCACAAGCAACGGCGACAAAGCCGGCGATTTTGCCGCCGGTCAGCTTTTCGCCAAAGATGAGCGGGGAGAGCGCCATGACAATGATGGGGCCGCAGTAGTACAGCAGCGAGGATACGCCGACGCCGATCGTCTGGTAGGCGCGGAACAGAAAAATCCAGCTGGCGCCTAGCGCGGCTCCCGAGAGGAGGAGGGCTGCGGCTTCGCGGGGGCGAGATGGCGCCTGCAACTTATGGCGTTGGGTGACGGCGAGAATGGTGACAAGCGAGAGTGCGCCCAAAAACGTGCGTAGTAGCACGATATCCGAGCTCGGCAGCGCGATGGCAGCGGCGATGATGCCGTTGGAGCCAAACAATAGCAATGCTGCTAAGTACGTAAACAACCCGTTGTTCATGCGCTGACATCCCCTCTATATCTGAGCATCTTCACTATGGGTGAACTGGTTTTAGAAGAAAAGCGAATATAATGCATAGATAACATGACAAAAACTCATGCAAAGGTGGAGGGGCGCCGTGGAAACGAATATTCAAAAGATGCAGGCGCTGCTGGAGACGGTGCGCGCCGGAAGCTTTACGCGTGCTGCCGAGCGCCTGAGCTATTCGCAGTCGGGCGTGAGCCGCATGGTGGCCGATCTTGAGGCCGATTGGGGCTTTAAGGTGCTCGACCGCAGTCGCGAGGGCGTAGTGCTTTCTGCCGACGGGCGGCAGGTCATGCCGGCTATCGAGGCGCTCTGCGAGGAATTCACTCGCTTGCAGCGACGGGTGGATGAGATGCGCGGGCTCATGCGCGGCAAAATCTGCATCGGTACGTTTTCGAGCGTGGCGACCCACGTGCTGCCGCCGGTGATTGCGCGCTTTCGTGCCGATCATCCGGACGTCGATTATGAGTTGCTGATGGGTGATTACTCAGAGATTGAACAATGGGTGGCAGAGGGCCGCTGCGATCTGGGCTTTATCCCGTATGAGCCTCGAGAAAATGGCATGACATCGCGGTCTTTGGTGCGCGACGAGTTGATGGCGGTAGTGCCGGCAGACTCTTTGCTTGCCACGGCGGAGGTCGTCTCTCTTGCCGATTTAGCCAACGAGCAGTTTATTCTGCTAGAACGTGGCACCGATGATGAGATTACGCCGCTGTTCCGTCGGGCGGGGCTGACGATGTGCTCCAAGCTGTCGACTTGGGATGACTATGCGATTATGGCTATGGTCGAGGACGGCCTGGGCGTGAGCATTCTTCCCGCGCTCATCTTGCGCCGTTGTCAGTTCGATGTTGCTGTGCGCCCACTCGAGGGGCATCCCCATCGCCAAATCAACGCCATATATCGAACGGCCGATGTTTCGCTTGCCGCCGCCCGTTTCCTCGAATACCTCTAAACGTGTACACGTCATTGTCCGTTTTGGGCAAATCTCGGAGTTCGGTACGTTTTCTTATGAAATTGAACTTTCGAATGAGGCGCGGCGCTATACTGCTTGCTAAATTGAACCCCGGTTCAATTCGTGTTCTATAAATTGAACTTTGCCAGCAAGGAGGTTCCTGTGGCCCAAGAGACGTTTAGCGATCGCCTGCGACAGGCTATGTCCGATCGCGACGTTCGCCAGTCGGACGTGATCCGCGCATCGGAGATGCTCGGCAAAAAACTCGGCAAGAGTCAGATGAGCCAATATGTGAGCGGCAAGACGATTCCGCGGCGCGATGTGGCAGAGCTGCTCGCCCGCATTTTGGAGGTCGATGTTACCTGGCTGCTTGCCGGTGACGCCGATCAAGGTGAGACCCCTCCGTCCCGTAAAGTTGCCAAGCCAGAACCCAGTCCCACGGCTCAAATCACAAGGAGCACCACCATGCGTACTTTTTCTAAATCCACCAAGCTCGAGAACGTTCTATATGACGTGCGTGGCCCCGTCGTCGACGAGGCCGCCCGCATGGAGGGCGAGGGCGAGCGCATCCTCAAGCTCAACATCGGTAATCCGGCACCCTTTGGTTTCCGCACGCCCGATGAGGTCATTAAGGACATGCGCCAGCAGCTGCCCGACTGCGAAGGCTATTCCAACTCGCGCGGCCTGTTCTCCGCGCGCAAGGCGATTATGCAGTACTCGCAGATCAAGGGCCTGCCCAACGTTCAGATGGAGCATATCTACACGGGCAACGGCGTGTCTGAGCTCATTCAGCTTTCGATGAACGCGCTGCTCGACAACGGCGACGAGATTCTGATCCCCAGCCCCGACTACCCGCTGTGGACGGCGTGCGCGACCCTTGCCGGCGGCCATCCCGTGCACTATCTGTGCGACGAGCAGGCCGATTGGTATCCCGACCTGCAGGATATGGAGTCCAAGATCACGAGCGCGACCAAGGCCCTCGTCATCATCAACCCCAACAATCCCACGGGCTCTGTCTATCCGCGCGAGGTGCTCGAGGGCATTGTCGAGATTGCGCGCAGGCACCAGCTCATGATTTTTGCCGACGAGATTTACGACCGCCTGTGCATGGACGGCTACGAGCACGTCTCCATTGCATCGCTCGCCCCCGACCTGCCCTGCATTACGTTTAGCGGCCTGTCCAAGTCGCATATGATTGCGGGCTATCGTATTGGCTGGATGGTGCTTTCGGGCAACCAGCGCTGCATGAGCGACTTTATCATGGGCGTCAACATGCTTTCCAACATGCGCCTGTGCTCCAACGTGCCGGCTCAGTCGATCGTTCAGACGGCACTCGGTGGCCATCAGTCGGTCAACGACTACATCCGTCCCGGCGGCCGTGTCTACGAGCAGCGAAACTTTGTGTATGAGGCACTCAACAAGATTGACGGCATCTCGGTGGTTAAGCCGCGTGCGGCGTTCTACATCTTCCCCAAGATGGATGTTAAAAAGTTCAACATCACCGATGACGAACAGTTCGCCCTTGACCTGCTGCACGAGAAGAAGATCCTGATTACGCGCGGCGGCGGCTTTAACTGGGCTGAGCCCGACCACTTCCGTATCGTGTACCTGCCGCGCATGGAAGTGCTCAAAGAGTCGCTCGAAGACCTCGCCGATTTCTTCGATCATTACCGCCAGGCGTAACGGCAAAGGTAGCCTGTAATGAAACGGTCGGCCCGCAACGGATGCGGGCCGACCGTTTTCTGTCTAAGCCCGTGCTGTTAGCGCTTGTCTCGTTGAGCGGGCGAGGTTCGCGTGTGAGCGGTAAGTTCTATTCCAAAATGGAATACAGTGGGCTTAAGCTGGAATTGATGTCCGGGTACCTGCTTTTCTAGAATGTTTTCAACAAGATGAAAGGCGGTTCCAACCAATGATTATCGATGCAAATTCCTACTGGTTCGACGAGCACATCTTTCATGACGAGACGCTCTGCGAACAGTTTTTGGCCGAGGTACCCCGCGCCTATGACACCGAAGGCTATCTGACCATGAATTCCGCCGGCAAACGACAGATCGTGATCGAGATGCCCGCCGGTTCTCCGGGTCTTAACTACATTGAGGGCGACTACACCCTCGAGAAGCGCTTGGCCGATATGGATGAGGCGGGGGTCGACAAGGCGATCCTCAAGCTCCCCGGCTGCCACGAGTGGATGTCGCTCGAGATGTGCCGGCGTTTCAACGACGGTATGGCTGCTGACGCGAAGGCGTCAAATGGCCGTCTGATTCCGCTTGTCGCCGTGCCGCCCTTTGGCACCAAAGCGAATTTGGAGGAGCTCGACCGCAGGCTCGACGATGGTTTTGCGGGCGTGCAGCTCTGCGCTCACTACGGCAAGCGCTATCTCGACGACCAGGTCTTCTCGAGCTTTTTCGAGCACCTGAACGAACGCCATGTCACCGTTTACGTGCACCATGTTCCCGTGCCGGTCGAGAACGAGTCGCTTCTCGCGTACGACAACCTTCGCCGCTCTTATGGCCGCTGCGTCGACCAAACTACGGCGATCGGCCGAGAGATCTTTGGTGATTTCTTTGAGCGCTATCCCAATATCAAGATGGTCCACTCCATGCTCGGCGGCGCATACTTTGCGTTCAAGGAGATGCTGCTGCCTCATGGTCCCAAGCGCCCTGATGCTTCTGGCCGTTTTCAGGTCGATACCGAGACCGTTTCCAGGCACCTCGAGAACAACATCTATTTCGACATGTCCCATGCCCAGCCTTGGGGCAAGACACTCCTCGCCTGCGCGGTTGACGTGCTGGGTGCAGACCATATTGTTTTTGGCACGAGCTATCCCGTCAAACGCGAGTGGCTCACCGAGGGTGTCGCCTGCGTTCGCGCTGCAAATCTGAGCGATACAGACAGCGACCTTGTGCTTGGCGGTACGGCGCAGCAACTGTACGGTGTCGAGTGAGCGGCAATCAGAGGGGAGTATCTGCCATGGGCGAAGGAGAGATGAGGGCTGGGGCCGCTCGTGTGGCCATCGATCTTGGGGACGTGTTGCCGTTCGACGGTTTCGACGAACTCCGTCATGAGGTCTTCGCCCGTGCCCTTATCATCGAGGGGACGGGGCGACGCGCCTGCGTCCTTTCGCTTGAGGTCACCTCGATCGCTCCGGCTCTACTCGCCGATCTGCGTGAGGTTGTTGAGGATGCCGCCAATTGCAGCGGTGCTTATTCTTGGGTGGTTCCTACCCACACGTTTTCCATGCCTCACGTCCGCACTTCCGGGCATCTTGCCGACGATGCTACCCGCAATTGCAACGAGCGCTATCGCGCAGCGCTCGTCGCTGCCGCCCGCACGGCTGTCGAGCGCGCTGTTGCGGGCATTCACTCTGCCACGCTCGCCACTGTGGAGGGCGAATGCCCCGTGAACGTTAATCGCGACATTGAGACGCCTGCCGGCTGGTGGTTGGGCTCGAATCCCAGGGGGTTTGCCGACCACACGATGCCCGTACTCGCCATAAGGGATGCCGGGGGCGAGTATGTTGCCGTGCTCGCGACGGCGGACGTTCAGTCCTCCGTGCTCGACGGGTCGCGCGACTCCGAGGGGAGGCGCATGGCGAGCGGAGACCTCTTTGGTTTTGCCGCCATGTCACTCGAGCGCGAGCTGGGCGGCGTTGCCCTGTTGCTGCCAGGCGCCGCGGGCGACCAAGGTCCGGCGGAGCGCGCCATGAACGTCATGTTCGATGCGGCCGGCGTTAAGCAGACGGTCGATGCCCATGAGGACGGATACCGCATGCTGCACCAGCAGGGGCAGGCCTTGGGCAATGCTTTGATCGAAGCCGCTCGCATGGCGCGTGAGGATGACGCTACCGGCATCGATGCCCGCACGGTCGACGTTCTCCTGCCCGCTCAGACACGCGCCGATTTTCACTCTTTGGCTCCGCACCGAACGTATGAGTTTCATGCCGCTGGCGAGCAGCGCACGAGGGTCTATCTGCTCCGGCTGGGAAACGTCGAGCTTGTCGGCGTACAACCCGAGGTCTCGAGTGCATTCGGTGCCACTGTGCGCGCCGCCCGGTCCGGCTCTGTGTTCTTTGCCACGCTCGTCAACGGCGGACAGAAGTACCTACCGGCTCCCGACGCGTACGAAAAAATCACCTATGAGGCTATGAACTCCGGTTTTGCCGCCGGATCCCATGAGCGCCTCGTCGAAATCATCATTGCCGCCTTGAATGCGGCGTGACACAGAAGGAGAACGTGCATGAACATTGGACACGCGCGCCGCAAAATTACCCCACAGGGCGACATCTACCTGATTGGCTACCGCAATCTTCCCAACCGTCTTGAACCTGCGACGGGCGTCCATGATGACGTCTTCGCCAACGCCATCCTCTTCCAGCAAGGCGAACGTGAAGTGTTTCTTTTTAATGCCGATGTCCTCGAGTTCGAGGAAAGCATGGCCGAGGAAGTCAAGACAATGCTCGCCGAGCGCTATGGAATCGACCGTGACTGCGTTTTGCTCTCGGCGACGCACGACCATACTTCAATCGTCGCTTACCACCGCAGCTGGTGGACGGGAAAAATCGACGAGAACTACTACCGCTGGTTCCTCGATACCATTTGCCAATGCTTTGAGGAGTGCCGCGCCAACGCACAGCCCGCGATTTGTCGCTTGGGCAAGCAGGTCATCACCGGTTTCTACGACAACCGCATCATCCCAGGTGAACTCGCCGACAATGAGGTCATTGTCGTATCGTTCTTCGATACCGAAGGCAAGCCATTTGCGGGCTTTGTGAACTGGGCGGTGCATTCCGCTTGCGTCGGACCCGACTGCACGGAGCTCACGAGCGAACTCGCCGGTCTTACCGGCAAAAAGCTCGCTCAGAGTCTTGGTTACTATCCGGCCATGGTCGTCGGTGCTGCTGGCGACTGTAGCGACCGCAATTTTCGCCAGGGACGCGGCATTCCCGAGGTCGAGCGCGTTTCGACCGGTCTTGCCGAGGCGATTTCCCAGATCAAGCTCGATCGCGAGGTCGTTCTCGACCGCATCGAGCCTCAGACGTTCTATCACACCGTTGCCCATGACGACTTTTCGCTCACGCTTAAGTGTGCCGTCATCAGTTTGGGCGGCCTGCATCTCTTTGTGTTCCCGAGTGAGCTCGGCAGCGACCTGGGTATTCGCATGAAGCGCGAATGCCCGGTCGAGGGAATAGTTTGCGGTTACACCAACGGCTATTTCGAGTATTTCCTTCCGGCACGCGAGTACGGCCTCTCCTTTGAGACCGAGCGTACTCAGATTCCCCAGGGCGAACCGGAACGTCTGTGTGACAAGTTCTGCCAGACGACGAGACTTCTCGGCGCAGCAGATTCGCGTCTGTAGACCTGATTGCGTGACATGGGCCAATGAGGCTCCCTGCCATGTGATCGGCATCTTCCATCTTCTCTGCCGTTTCCCATCCCGGGCGTACGTGCGTCCGCGGATTACAAAGGGGGAAGCGGGTTCCTTGCCCTCCCACGTCGACTACGGAGGCCTGAAATCGATGCTATACCCCGCTCAGAAAAAGGAGAATTCCATGAAATACCAGAAGCTTTGCGATGAAATCATCACAAAGGTCGGTGGTCGAGACAATGTGTTAGACGTGAGCCACTGCATTACGCGTCTCCGCTTCCACCTCAAGGATGAATCACTTGCCCAGACCAATGAACTTAAGGCGACGAAGGGCGTCGTTGACGTCATCCAGGCTGGCGGACAGTATCAGGTCGTGATTGGTGCCACTGTCGAGGCCGTCTACAACGACCTTGTTCAGATTGGCGGGTTCGACACCAAGCCCGCGCTCGATATCGATGAGGGCGACAATGTCAAGAAGGGCGATCCGTTCTCGCGCCTGCTCGCCATCATTTCCGAGATTCTGCAGCCGGTTCTTGGCGTGCTTATGGCCGGTGGCTTTATCAAGTCGATGCTCGCGCTCTGCACGGTTGCCGGTTGGCTTGCCAAGGACAGCAATACCTATGTGACGCTCTCGGCAATCGGAGATTCGGTCTTCTATTACTTTCCGCTAATCATTGGCTGGACGTCGGCCAAGAAGTTCGGACTTAAGCCCGTTATGGGAATGGCGCTCGGTGGTATCCTCGTCTACCCGACGCTCGTTGGCCTTATGGGCGGAGATCCGCTCTACACGCTCGGCGCCGGCACGGTCTTCGAGTCCAATGTCTACGGTGATATTTTTGGCATCCCGCTGATCATGCAGAATTACTCATCGACGATTCTGCCTGCGATCTTTATCGTCTGGATTGCCTCCAAGGTACACAAGGCCCTTTCTAACGCGCTGCCCGCGCTTGTGAGCTCGTTCTTCTCCAACATCCTGACGCTCCTCATTTGCGGCATCCTTGGCCTGCTTGTGGTCGGTCCGGTCATGACGGTCCTCTCCAACATCGTTGCCCAGATCATTCTGATGCTCATCAACTTCCAACCCGCCATCGCCGGCTTCGTCATCGGCACGTTCTGGAGCCTGCTCGTCATGTTCGGCCTGCACTGGGGTATCATCCCGCTGTGGTTCCTCGATGTCGCAACCTACGGCTATGACCTCATTAACCCGCTCGTGTATGCAGGCGGTTGTGCCATCGCCGGCGCTGTGCTTGGCATGATCATCCGAACCAAGGACTCCGAGGAAAATGCTGCCGTCAACATTCCCGCCCTTGTCTCTTCGATTTTCGGTGTCAACGAGCCTGCGCTTTACGCCATCTTGCTGCCGCGTAAGCGCCTTATGTGGGCAACCTTTATTTCCGCTGGTGTAGGCGGCGCCATTGCCGGCCTCATGGGTGCCAAGCTCTATGCCTTCGGCGCCTCCGGCCCGCTCGGTTTCCCGAGCTTTATTAACCCTGCCGGCATCGACACGGGCTTTATCGGCCTTGTCATCTCCGGTGTGGTCGCTTTCGTTCTGGCTCTTGTCGCCGCTATGGTGATCGGTACCAAGAAGGACGAGGGCGGTAAGGCACTCAACATCTCGGTGGACTAGTCTTTCTGCGCTCTTTAACTAAATATGCCTCGGACGGCGACGTGCCGCCCGAGGCATATTTGTATTATGTGCCGTTGTCAGCGTGTTTGCGGACACAGGTCTGCGGTTGTGGAGCAGCGGGGATTATGACGGTCGTGCCGCGGTGGAAGATGTACGGTCGCCCTGCAGGAGCTGACGGTAGGGGAGGAAGCCGATGAACGAGACGACCGCCTGCGAGTGCGCGGCGTTCCGCTTGAGGTAGAGCCTGACCTCGGAGGTCGTCGCGGGCTCAAGCGGCACCAGGGCTACCTTTCCGCTGGCAAGCGATTCCGCCGGCTTGCGCATGAGGAATGAGACGCCGGCGCCGCGCGCGACAAGGGAGATGATGTTCTCGGCTCGTTTGCCGGTGAACGTAACACGTGGGCCAAATTCAGCTTCGCGACAAAGGGAAAGGACGAGCTCGCTTACGAACGAGCCTTGGGGAAGCATGAGGAAATTCTCGTCGATAAGGTCGTCTATCTCAACGGCGTCACGTTCGGCGAGCGGATGGTCGAGCGGAAGGACGGCCACGAGCCGGTCGGTCGTAAAGGGAATCTTTTTGAACTCCGGCTCGATGGCGCCGCCGTCACGGATGAAGGCCAGGTCAATGTCCTCGTGCAGGAGCATGCGCTTGAGTGTGTCGCCCTCGCCCTCGATGAGCTCGACAGAATATGAGGGGTTCGCCTGCTGAAAATCGATGACGGCGTCCGTGATCCCATAAGGGGCCATAATGGGGATAGAACCGACGGTGAGGTGCTCGAGCGGCTCACCTGCGCCTATTTGAATGGCGGCAAGATAGCGGTGCTGAAGCGTCGCAATTTTTTGCGCATAGGGGAGGAGCGCTTCACCTTGCGCGGTGAGTGTTACGTGGCGCTGGCTTCGATCGATGAGCTTGCAGCCGAGTTCGTGCTCCATTGCCATGATGTGCTTGGAGAGGGTTGATTGCGACATGAAAAGCAGTTCCGCCGCATCAAGAAACGTGCGTGACTGCGCTAAGATGGCGAATTCGCCAAAGCGGCTGATATCCATAGGGAGGCCTCCGGTACCCTCATTTTGGCAGGTGGCCTAAACCACGACGCCATTGCAGTGGTCGATTTCGTGCTGGATGATCTCGGCGGTGTAGCCCGAGAAGTTTTTGATGCGGTGGACGAAGTTCTCGTCCAAATACTCAACCTTAATGCGGCGATAGCGGGTACAGGGACGCTCGCCGATCAGCGAGAGACATCCTTCGCTCGTCTGATAGGCATTGACCTGTTCAAGAATTTGAGGGTTGTACATCAGGAGCGCCCTGTTGCCGTCCTTTACGCAGATGATGCGTTTGCGCACACCGATCATGTTGGCGGCGAGCCCCACGCACTCGTGCTCATGCTCGTGGAGTGTATCCAGGAGGTCCTGCCCGGTCGCGGCATCGTCGGGCCCCGCGTCTTCGGAAGGCAGGCGCAAAAAGAACTCGGATTTCATGATGGGCTTAATCATGGCGGGCTCCTCATGTCTTATGCTTTCGTGGACTTTTAATAATAGCGCGGAAGGAAAGCTGCGCGTCCGCGTTACAATCTTTTGACGTTGGACCATGTTGCCAGATTCGTCGTGTACGGCGTCTGGCGTAAGTCTAGGGCTCATTTTTCGCCCTGGACTGTTCCTCTGGGGCGATGCGACTGTCGTTCCAAGAGGAAGGAAATGCATGGGGAGCAAATCTCAGCAACAAGTTCAAGCAACGCCATCGGCCACTGCGGCACTTCTCGTCGTTATGTATATTGCAGCCTTTGTTGCCGCGTTTAACGAGAACATCATTAACGTGGCGTTGCACGACATTATGGCAGCCTTTTCGGTGAGTGCCACCACGGCGCAGTGGCTCGTTTCGGGCTACATGATCGTGACGTCGATCTTTACGGCCATCATGGCCTTCCTGTCCGGCCGTTTCTCGACGCGCAAGCTGTTGTTTTTCGCATGCGGATGTATGGTCGCCGGCGAAGTCCTGTGTCTGATCGCTCCGTCGTTTAGCGTTTTGCTACCAAGTCGTATTTTGCAGGCTGCGGGATCGGGCATCTTGTTCCCGCTCATGATGAACGTGGTGCTGTCTTGCGCCCCGCGCGAGAAGCTCGGTCTGTATCTTAGCCTGGGCGGTGCCTGCATTACGCTAGGGCCGGCGTTTGGACCCGTAATCAGCGGTCTTATGTGCACGTTGTTCGGCTGGAGGGCGGTGTTCGTAGTGCCGCTGGTGGGCGGCATTGTGGTCGCTGCGGCGGGCGTTAAGCTTGTTCAGAATGTCGGAGAGCGCTCGAGCACCACGCTTGATATTCTGTCGGTTGTTTTGCTCGCCGCCGGCATTACGGCATTCGTGTATTCCGTAGGCGAGTTCTCGACCAATCCGATTGCCGGCATCGTGGCGCTTTTCGCCGCCATTGTGCTGCTCGGCCTGTTTGCGGCCCGTCAGCTCAAGCTCGAGCATCCGGTGCTTAACGTGCGTCCCATGGCGAGCGTTCGTTTTTGGCCCGCGTGCCTGCTTGTGGTGGTGTCGATGATGACGACGTTCTCGATGAGCGTTTTGTTGCCGCTCTATTTTGAGGGCGCATACGGCATGACCGCACTTATTGCGGGCTTGCTCATTTTGCCGGCGATTGCCTGCAACGCCGTGACCTCGATTGTGGGCGGACGCGTGATGGACGCCCGTGGCGCATGGCCGCTGCTGCCGGTCGGCTTTGCCCTGATTGCCGTGGGGCAGACTGCCATCTCGATGACGGCGGCAAGTATGAACATCGGCGTCGTCGTGGCGCTGACCGTTGTGGTGTATGCCGGAGTCGGTTTGGTGCTGAGTCCCTCGCAGACGGCCGGCTTGGAGACGCTGCCTGCCGCTGAGCATCCTCACGGAACGGCATTGCTCAACACGTGGAACATGATTGCCGCATCGTTTGGCCCGTCGCTGTTTATCGGCCTGCTCTCGAGTTCTGCCGCGACTGCCGGCGCGGCTGGCGCTGCGACCGACGTTGCCCAGGCGATTGGATTTGCAACTGCCGTGCGTGTGGCGGCTGTGATTGCCGTGGTCGGGTTCGCGACGTCGCTGGTGTACGCTCGTCGCGAGTCGCACATGTCGCATTAATGTGTGCACATAGATTCTGCAGCTAGATTGGATGGCGACACCATAAACTAATGGACGTTTTGCCGAGAGGCATGAATGTTTAAAGCGCAAAGAGTGCGCGACGGGCCCCGCGAATGGGGCGATGATGCCCGAGAGGGCCAAGAAGGAGTCTCATGTCCGAGAACGAAGAGATCATGAACGAGACCGAGAACGAGACCATGGCTGCCGAGGTCGAGGCAGTCGAGACCGTGGAGACCGAAGCTGCCGAGGTTGAGGCTGCTGACGAGGTTTCCGCCGAGGAGGAGGCCGAGGTTGTCGAGGCCGCCGCTGATTACGATGACGAAGAGCTGATGGACAAGATGCAGAAGGCCGCCCGCCTGCTGCGTAGCCGTCGCTTTGCTATTTCCAAGGAGGAGGAGGCCAAGGCCGAGCGCATGGCGAACATCGAGCGCGCCATCAAGCTTCTTGACCTCAAGCCCAAGATGGAGCAGAAGGAAATGTCCGACCTGCTGGGCATGCGCCTCCGTGAGCTCGATGGCCTGATGGCCGAGGCCGAGGCTGCCGATCTGGTCGGCCGCATCGACGACGCCGAGGGCGATATGCGCAAGATCGTCGTCTTCGCTGCCGAGGATGCCGCTGAGGGCCTGGTCGAGCTTGCCAACAAGAAGGAGAAGCTCCTGCCCGAGCTTTCTTATGAGGAGGCCACCGAGCTGATGGCCGCTCTCGATAAGGTTATCGCTCCGCTCGTCGCCATGGGCCTGGACGAGGACCGCGGTCCTCGTGGCGGCCGTGACGACCGCGGCGGCCGCGGCGGCGACCGCGGCGGTCGCGGCGGCTTTGGCG
>DBFWCI010000035.1:0-42175 GCA_048485235.1 Collinsella sp. | reverse complement strand
ACCCATCGAAACACATCTCCACCGTTCCTTCAACTGGGAAAACGGCGCCCCCGGGGCCCGGATGGGGCCTCGGGGGCGTTCGGCTAGCTGCGGGAACGGCCTGTCCGCCTAATGTGTTCGGCTGAGATCGGAAATCAACCACGAATTTGTAAATGCGCAGGTAGATCCGTGTGTCCGGCCCCGAATCGGTGCTGCCTCCCGGCGCGTCCTCGGGCATGAGCGATATTTTGCTGCGCACTTCGTGCTGCAAAATATCGCTCCCCTGCGGAATGCGCCGGGAGGCAGCACCGATTCGGGGCTTGCAAATACGTACTTCAGGCACAGTTCTCAAACATGTTCTGGGGGCTGATGCAAATTTGGTGGCTCGGCTTTGCCGAGCCCTTATATAAAGAGGCCGGAGCTAAAGCTCCGGCCTCACTAACTTTCCTATTAGATTAAGTGAGCGATCGAGGAATCGCCCCCCCCCTGCAGCGGTAACACAGGGCCCGTGCTGGACTTAGTTTTCAGAACATTCCGCAGACCAGGAAACCCCCTTATCCGCAGCTCAGAAGGAGCAGGATAAGGGGGTTTCCATGGTCGAGGACGTTATGAAAACTAAGTCCAGCACGGGCCCGGACAATAACAACCGACTACAGGTCGATGTGCGATTCCTTGATCGGGAACGGCTCCGCGAAGTGGCAGGCGCAGCAGTGGCCCGGTGCGACTTCCTTAAACTCGGGAAGCTTCTCAGAGCAGATACCCTGCGCGATCGGGCAGCGCGTGTGGAAACGGCAGCCGGTCGGCGGATCCAGCGGCGACGGCGGATCGCCGGCAAGGATGATGCGCTTACGGGTCTTCTGGATATCAGGATCGGGAACCGGCACGGCAGACAGCAGCGACTGCGTATACGGATGGTGAGGCTCGCTATAGAGCGTCTTCCAGTCCGAAACCTCAACCATCTTACCCAGATACATAACGGCAACGCGATCGGAAATGTGCTGCACGACGGACAGGTCGTGAGCGATAAACAGATACGCCGTACCAAACTTGTCCTGCAGTTCCTTGAGCAGGTTCAGAACCTGGGCCTGAATGGACACATCCAGAGCGGAAACCGGCTCGTCGCAGATAATCAGCTTGGGCTTCAGCGCAAATGCACGGGCAATGCCGACACGCTGACGCTGACCGCCGGAGAACTCATGAGGATAGCGGTTAATGTGCTCGGGGTTCAGTCCGACAACGTCGAGAAGCTCGCGGACGCGCTCAATACGCTCCTCCTTGGTGCCCACGCCGTGAATGGTCATGGGCTCGGAGACGATCTCACCGATGGTCATACGAGGGTTGAGCGAAGCATAAGGATCCTGGAAGATGAACTGCATCTCGCGACGCATATCCTTGATCTCGTGCTTGCTCATCTCGGCAACGTCTTTGCCCTGGAAGAACACTTTGCCGGCCGTCGGCTTGGTGAGGCGCATGATGGTACGGCCCGTGGTGGACTTACCGCAACCAGACTCGCCGACCAGGCCAAAGGTCTCGCCCGGATAAATCTCGAACGAAATGTCATTCACAGCAGAGACGACACGCTTGGAGAAGCGCTTGGCGAACATGCCGGACTCAGCGGGAAACTCCTTAGAGAGGTGCTCGACCTTCAGCAGCGGAGTACGCTCGTTGGTATCTGCCATTACGCCTCGCCTCCCTTCTTGGAATCCTTGCGCGTACGGGACGTCTCAGGAGCGTTCTTGAGGAACTCGGGGTCACCGGAGTAGTGGCACGCAGAGTAATGACCAGACTCGGTGACAACGCGCTCGGGGCGCTGCTTGCGGCACTTGTCCGTCGCATAGGGGCAGCGAGGAGAGAAGACGCAGCCCTCGGGCAGGTTCATGAGCGAAGGCGGGTTGCCGTGAATCGGCGTAAGCGGCTTCTTCTCATCGATGGCCTGCTCCGGGATGGAGCGGATAAGGCCCCAGGTATAGGGGTGACGGCTCTCGTAGAAAATTTCCTCAGCAGTACCGAACTCGACGGGACGGCCAGCATACATAACCATGATCTTGTCGGCCATATCAGCGACGACACCCAGGTCATGGGTGATCATGATGATGGCGTTGCCGTTCTTCTCCTGCATTTCCTGCATAAGCTCAATAATCTGAGCCTGAATGGTAACGTCCAAGGCAGTCGTGGGCTCGTCGGCAATCAGGATATCGGGATCGCAGGCAAGAGCCATAGCGATCATGACACGCTGACGCATACCGCCGGAGAACTGGTGCGGATACTCATTGACGCGCTTCTCGGGCTCGGGGATACCCACGAGGTCCAAAAGCTCGGTAGCGCGCTTGAGCGCCTCCTGCTTGGAGTAGCCACGGTGCAGACGAAGGCCCTCGCCCACCTGCTTGCCGATCTTATAGACCGGGTTCAAGGAGGTCATAGGATCCTGGAAGATCATCGCGATGTCGTTACCGCGAATGTGCTGCATCTCTTCCTCGGTCATCTCGAGGATAGAACGACCGCGATAGCGAACGTCACCGCCCTCGATCTTTCCCGGAGGCATCGAGATGAGGCCCATGATGGTCATGGCGGTCACGGACTTACCGGAACCGGACTCACCGACGACACCTAGGGTCTCGCCGCGATCGAGCGTGTAGGAGACACCGTCGACAGCGCGAACAACGCCATCCTCGGTGTGGAAATACATCTTAAGGTCATCGACCTCGAGCAGATGCTGGCCCTCGGGAACCGGCTGGTCCTTCAGGTCCACATAGTTCTTGTTCTTCTTCATCCTTATGCGTCCTTCATCTTGACGTCGAGGGCGTCGCGCAGACCGTCACCCAGCAGGGTGAAGGCGAGCACCGTCGAAAGAATTGCCAGACCGGGCATGATCATCATCCAGGGAGCAGTCAGAAGATACTGCTGACCGTCCTGAATCATGGAGCCCCACGAAGGCGTAGGCGGAATAACGCCCATGCCGAGGAAGGACAGAGCGGACTCGGTCAGAATGGCGCCACCAATGTTCATGGTCGCGTAGACCACGATGGAGGCGACAGAGTTCGGGAAGATGTGACGCACAACGATACGAGCATCAGATGCACCCATCGCGCGCGCAGCGTCAACATAGTCGTTTTCCTTGACCGTCAAGATTGCAGAGCGGAAGACGCGCGCAATCGAAGGCCAGCCGAGAATGCCGATGGCAAAAAAGACGTTCTGAAGACCACGGCCGATAACGGCGATCATGGCGACAACGAAAAGCACGTACGGGAACGCCAGGAAGATGTCCGCACAGCGCATGATGATCGTATCCCAGATGCCGCCGTAGAAACCGGCCAGAGCACCCATGACCAGACCGATCAGCGTGGAAATCGCGGTGGCCATAATTCCGACAGACAGCGAAACGCGCGCACCGTAGATAACGCGGACGAGAATGTCGCGACCAAGGGCGTCGGTGCCAAACGGGTGCTCTGCACACGGAGCCAACAGCGACGTCTCGGCCATGGTGGTCGAGTCGGAAGCCGTCGGCGAACCGAGCCAGGGCTTAGCCCACAGATCTGCGGTCAGGGCAACCAAAACGACGATGATGATCCAGCAGACACCGATAACGGCGAGCTTGTTCTTGCGAAGACGCTTAAAAGCGTCGCCCCACAGCGTGCGGGACTTGGCGGGAGCAGATGCGGCCTTGGTGGCGGTAGCCTGCTCCTGAGACTGAGAATCAGTTTCCTGCATGAGACGTACCTCCCTTAGGCCTTATCCGACGGACCGCCAAGGCGGATGCGCGGGTCGAGGAATGCATAGCTAATGTCGACGAGCAGGTTGATCACCATGACGACGACAACGATGAGCGTAACGCCGCCCATAACGATGGGCCAGTCACGCATGCTAATGGCGCGATAGACCTCATAGCCGATACCGGGCCAGTTAAAGACCGTCTCGGTCAGGATGGCGCCCGAAAGCATGCCACCAAAGTCGACACCAATATAGGTAACGACGGGGATGAGTGCATTCTTAAGCGCATGCTTAACGATGATCGCGCGATTGGAGAGACCCTTGGCCTTTGCCGTACGGATGTAATCCTGGTTCATGACGTCAAGCAGCTGCGAGCGCATAATGCGGGCGGCATAAGCGGTCGAAACCGAAGCCAGCGTAATGGTCGGAAGCACATAGTGCATCCAATCCTGATACTGAGAGCTGGAACCGCCGGCACCCGAGATCGGCATGGAGATTGCACCGCCCGTAGCGTCCTTGAGGATGACGCCAAAGAACAGCTGCAGCAACATACCGAGCCAGAAGGCCGGGACCGCAACGAGGATCGACGTGGTGAGCGTTACCAAAATATCCCAGAAGGAATAACGCTTTACCGCCGAAATGATACCCGCACCGATACCCATAATTGCCTCGAGCACGATGGCGCACGCGGCAAGTTTGACCGTATACGGATACTTCTGGGCAAAGATTTCCGTAACCGGCAGCTTGCGCTGATACGAATTGCCCAGATCGCCATGAAGCAGGCCGTTCATGTAATACAAGTAACGGTCCACGAGCGACGTTTGAACGGGGTCGCCGTTCTCGTCAAGGATCGCGTTGCCGTCCTCGTCCGACTGGACCAGGTGATAGCGGACGCGAAGCTGAAGCTCCACCTCGGGGGACAGAGCCTTGTCTCCACCGATCAGCTTGATCGGATCTCCCGGCACGATATTCTGAAGGGCGAACAGAATCAGCGTAACGCCCAAAAATACCGGGATGAACTGAAGCACACGTTTAACGATGTACTTACCCATACCACTCCCCTATCTAGGGATTAACCTAAATGGGATGCCGATCGCCAGACCGGCATCCCAAAATTACCATCAGCCAGTTTACCCCAGGTTAGGGAGAACTGTATGTTTCCCATGAGGTCTACGTAAATACTTGACCCTCACGGAAGCTGCAAACTCTTAGGCGAGCTCAGCGGTACCCAGCTCGGCGTGCTTCTGCGGATCGACATAGAGGTGCTTGATGCGATCGGAGCCGACGATGGTGTGCGTGTAGAACATCACCGGGATGACCGGGCAGTCGGCAGCGACCATTGCATCGGCCTCCTGCATCTTAGCGACGCGCTCCTCGTCGTCAACAATAGTACGAGCCTCGTCGACCTTGGCGTCGAACTCGGGGTTGTTGTAACCGGAGCGGTTGTCGCCACCGAGGGAGTCGGAGTGGAACAGCGGATACAGGAAGTTGTCCATAATCGGGTAGTCGGCAATCCAACCCAGACGACCGAACTGATAGTTAAAGTTCTGGTACTGCTCGAGCAAGGCAGACCACTCAGGGGTATCGGAGACAGCGGTAACGCCAACCTTGGCGAGGTCACCGATGATGGACTCCATGATCTCCTTGTGACCGCCGTCCTGGTTGTAGGAAAGGGTCACGCTAATGCCACGATCCCCGTTAGCGCCAGCGGGAGCAACCTTGTCGAGGTACTCGTTAGCCTTGTCGACATCGTAGGCGCAGAACTCCCATGCGCCCTCCTTGTAGCCATCGATGCCCGGAGGAACAATGCCGTCGGCAGGGGTACGGGTACCCTTGAAGATGGTCTTGCAGATGGCCTCACGGTTGATGGCCAGGGAGATGCCCCTACGCAGGTCGGCGTTGTTGAACGGCTCGGCCGTGGTGTTGCAGGTCAGATAGTACGTGGAAGGCTCGGCGCCGAGCAGCATGCGCTCGCCGTCACCCATGGTGTAGCCGTCCTTGGACACGCCGCGATCCTTCTTGGCGGCATCGATCTGAGCAACGGGAACGTCGCAGACATCGAGGTTACCGGCCTGGAACTCCTTGTAAGCAGTCTCCATGTCCTTGATGACCTGGAAGTGGATGCCATCGATCTTGGCCTTGTCGCCATAGTAATCGTCGAACTTCTTGAGGTTGATCTCCTGACCATCCTCCCACTTGCCGTCCATCATGAACGGGCCGTTACCGACCGGTGCAAGATAGAAGCTCTTGACATCGGACTCGGCGCACTCGGGAACCGGGGCCAGAGCCGGGTGAGAGGCGACGAAGGGGAAGTCGGCGTAAGCGGAAGACAGCTTGACGACGAGGGTCTCATCGTCGGGGCAAGTAACACCGCTGAGCTCGGTAGCGTTACCGGCAAGCAGGTCGTCATAGCCCTCGACCATAGAAAGGTGATAGGAGACCTCGGAAGGGCCGTACTCGGTAGCGATGGCCGACTTGGTGTTGACCAGACGCTCCCAACCGAGCTTGAAGGACTTGGAGGTAACGTCGTCACCGTTGTGGAACTTGGCCTTCTTGATCTTGAAGGTGAACTCGGTGGCGTCGTCGTTGGCCTCAAAGGACTCGCAAGCCAGCGGAACGATCTCGCCCTTCTCGGCGTCATAAGAGGTCAGAGCATCAAAGAGCTGGTACTCGACCTGAGTGCCCTGGTCCTCCTGGACGTTATAGGGGTCGATGCAGACCGGGTTGTTGATGTAGAAGTTCAGCGTCGAACCGGACTCAGAACCGGAAGCGTCGCCGCCCTTCTTGCCGCATGCGGCAAGAAAAGCCATGGAGCTCGCAGCAAGGGTACCGCCGACAAAGGCGCGACGACCCATAACGGGCTGGTGGAACATAGAATCAGCCATGCCATCCTCCTTATGAGATAGGACAAAGTAAGTTCGGTCGGGCAACGTCAAGACAGCCCAATCGAACCATTCAAACGCGGTCCGCCGTTTTGGCTGGTTATACAAAGCGGACCAACGTATTGCAATACAGTAGCGCATTTTATGCACGATTTGGGGCTAATTCCGGTTAACGGTCGAGATTTTCTTTAGTTGGGCGAAGTATATGAGGATATTTTGACTCTGTTACAAATATGTAAACAAAAAGGGTCTCGCACTTGCGGGACCCTTTTCAAGTATTTATGCGGCTCGTGATTAGTAGCCCACGATGCCCTGCGGGAAGAAGAACATGCACAGCACGACGCACACGGCAAACACGACAGCCATGATGACGGTCAGGCGGTCAAGGTTCTGCTCCATAACGCCCGTGGCAGAGCTGGAGTTATACAGCGAGCTGGCAATCATATCCGAAACGCCGGTACCCTTACCGGAATGCATCAGGACGAGAATCGTCAGCGCCACGGCAGAAACAGCCCAAACGACAAACAGAAGAATCTGGAACGGACCCATAGATAAGCTCCTTAATAGAACAGTTCAAACTCCAGTACTGTACCACAATCCCCCGCTCTCCCCTACCTGCCACTCAAGGACGGGGTGGAAATGGCAGAAATACCAAAAAGGGGGTTGTCCGGTTGTGGACAACCCCCTTGCTAGAAAACGGTATTTGTTTTCTATTAGGCCTCAGTAGCGAGCACGCGGCCCGTCATCTCGGCGGAAGGCTCAATACCAGCCATGGTGAGCATGGTCGGAGCGATATCGGAAAGACGGCCGTCCTCGATACCGGTGAGCTTGGCCTTCTCATCAACGATGATGAACGGCACGCGGTTGGTGGTGTGAGCCGTAAACGGATGCTTGGAACCGTCGGAAGCAACGTCAAACATGTGATCGGCGTTGCCGTGGTCGGCGGTAATCAGTGCAAAGCCGCCTTTGGCGAGAATCGCCGGGACAACCTTGGACAGGGCATCGTCAACAGCCTCGACAGCCTTAACGGCAGCGTCGAAGACACCGGTGTGACCAACCATGTCGCAGTTCGCGAAGTTCACGATGTAGAAATCAGCGCGATCCTCGTTGATGGCGGCGACGAGCTTCTCGGTAACCTCGGGAGCGCTCATCTCGG
The DNA here is from genome assembly GCA_048485235.1 of Collinsella sp. Lineage (GTDB taxonomy): Bacteria > Actinomycetota > Coriobacteriia > Coriobacteriales > Coriobacteriaceae > Collinsella. The sequence continues at coordinate 34,450 of DBFWCI010000035.1, read as the reverse complement.
GCTGCAGATCGTAGGTAGCAACCTTGGGGGAAGCGACGAGCACGCGCTCCTCGCCCTCCTTGGGCTCCTCGATGCCACCGTTGAGGAAGAACGTCACGTGGGCGTACTTCTCGGTCTCGGCAGTGTGCAGCTGCTTCAGGCCATTGGCGGCGATAACGTCGGCCAGGACGTTCTCGGGGAACGTCTTGGGGAAGGCGACCTCGACGTCAAACGTCGGATCATACTCGGTCATCGTCACAAAGTGCGAAAGCTTGATCTGCTCGCGCTCAAAGCCGTCGAACTCCTTGTCCGTGAACACGCGGGTCATCTGACGAGCGCGGTCGGGACGGAAGTTGAAGAAGATGGCCGCGTCGCCCTCGTGAATGCCCTCGTTATGGGCAGCGAAAGGCTCGACGAACTCGTCGCCGCGCGGATCCTTCTCGTAGTAGGCCTTGATACCGGCAACGGGGTCGGTATCAGCATCGGACGCGTTGACCATGACGTCGTAGGCGCGCTGGATGCGCTCCCAACGATTATCGCGGTCCATGGCCCAATAACGGCCCGAGACGGTGGCAACGCGAGCGTCGCAACCGGTCTCCTCGGAGATCTTAGCCAGGAAGGCGCAGAACTCACTCATGTAACCGGCACCGGACTGCGGGTCAACGTCGCGACCATCCATGAAGGCGTGGACGCGAACGGTCTTGACACCGTGCTCGGCAGCCATCTTGACCAGAGCCTCGACGTGGTTCATGTGAGAATGAACACCGCCAGGGCTCATAAGGCCCATGAGGTGGAGAGTCTTACCGTCAGCCTTGACATCGTCCATAGCCTTGACGAAAACCTCGTTCTTGGCGATGGAGCCGTCCTTGATGGCATTGTTGATGCGCGAAAGCTCCTGGAACACGATGCGGCCGGCACCGATGTTGAGGTGACCCACCTCGGAGTTACCCATCTGGCCGTCGGGAAGGCCCACGTCCTCGCCCGAAGCACCGAGCGTGGTGTGGGGGTACTTCTCGTACAGGCCATCAAGGAAGGGCGTCTTGGCAGCGGCGACGGCGTTCTCGCCATCGGCCGGAGCAAGGCCGCAGCCATCCATGATAATCAGGAGTGCAGGAAGATGACGTTGTGCCATATGTCCTACTCGCCTGCCTTGACGACCATAGAGGCGAAGTCGGCAGCCTTGAGCGAAGCGCCGCCCACGAGGGCGCCGTCAACGTCGGGCTTGGCGACGAGCTCGGCGATGTTGCCGGGCTTGGCGGAACCGCCATACAGCACGCGGATGCCGTTAGCGAGCTCCTCGCCGAACATCTCCTTGAGGGTCTCACGGATAGCGCCGCAGACCTCCTGAGCGTCCTCGGCGGTAGCGGTCTTGCCGGTGCCGATGGCCCAGATGGGCTCATAGGCGACGACGACCTGCTTGGGGCAGGTGATCTCAAGACCAGCAAGGCCAGCCTTGACCTGGTTCACGACGTGCTCGACATAGGTGCCGGCCTCGCGGACCTCGAGGGACTCGCCGCAGCAGAAGACGGGAACAAGGCCGGCGGCAACGAGAGCCTTGGCCTTCTTGTTCTGGTCCTCGTCGGTCTCGTGGAAGTAGTCGCGACGCTCGGAGTGACCGATGATGCAGTAGGTGCAGCCAGCGGACTTGAGCATGTCGCAAGAGGACTCACCGGTGAAGGCACCCTTGGCCTCCCAGTACACGTTCTGTGCACCGAGGGCGATGGGGGCAGCCTGAATGCGGTCATGAACCGTGGTGATGTCGATGGTCGGAGGGCAGACGAGTACCTCGACGCCAGCCGGAACCTCGGGCAGAGCCTGAGCCAGCTCGTCGGCGAGCTTGGCAGCCTCGGCGACGTCGTTGTTCATCTTCCAGTTACCAGCGATAAGAAGGGTGCGATTAGGCATCGAGAAGCGCCTCCACTCCGGGCAGGGCCTTACCCTCGACGAGCTCCATGGAAGCGCCACCGCCGGTGGAAATCCAGCTCATCTTGTCGGCCAGGTTAAACTTGTTGACGGCCGCGACGGAATCGCCACCACCGATGATCGAGGTGCAGTCGGCCTCGGCGACAGCCTCGGCGATAGCCTGGGTGCCGTGAGCGAAGTTATCGAACTCGAAGACGCCCATGGGGCCATTCCAGAACACGGTCTTGGCGCCCTTGACGGCCTCGGCGTAGAGTTCCTCGGTCTTGGGGCCGATGTCCATACCCTCACGATCGTCGGGGATAGCGTCGGAAGCGACAACCTCGGGGACAGCGTCCTCGCCAAAGTGATCGGCAACACGGTTGTCGATGGGGAGCAGGATCTTGACGCCCTTCTCCTCGGCCTTCTTGAGCATCTCGCCAGCGCGCTCGACCCAGTCCTCTTCCTTGAGGGACTGACCAACGGACAGGCCCTGAGCCAGGAAGAAGGTGTAGGCCATGCCGCCACCGATGATCAGGGTATCAGCAGAGTCGATGAGGTGATCGAGAACACCGATCTTGGAGGAAACCTTGGAACCGCCGACGATAGCGACGAAGGGACGCTCGGGCTCGGCGAAGATGCCGGTCAGCGTGTCGACCTCCTTCTCGAGCAGGAAGCCAGCGACTGCGGGCAGGTAAGCGGCGGGGCCCACGACGGAACCCTGGGCGCGGTGAGCGGTACCGAAGGCATCGAGAACGAAGACGTCACCATAGGAAGCGAGCTTCTTGGCGATCTCGGGATCGTTCTTCTTCTCACGCTTGTCAAAACGGACGTTCTCGAGAACGAGGACCTTGCCCGGCTCGACGGCAGCGACAGCCTCAGCAGCCTTCTCGCCGTAGGTGTCGGCGACAAAGGCAACGTCGAGACCAGAGAGCTCAGCGAGCTTCTTGGCGACGGGCTCGAGAGACAGCTCGGGCTGGAAGCCGGTGCCCTCGGGACGGCCGAGGTGGCTCATGAGGATGACGCGAGCGTTGTGCTGAACGAGATAGTTGATGGTGGGCAGGGCAGCCTTGATACGGGTGGTGTCGCCAACGACGCCATCCTTGATAGGCACGTTAAAGTCAACGCGGACGAGAACGCGCTTGCCGTCGACATCGATGTCGCGGACGGTCTTCTTGGTAAAGGCCATGTTTGCTTCTACCTTTCGTACGTGTCTGCCTCCCATTACGGCAGACGATTTCTTATAAAAAGGGCGCGACCCTAGGGTGTAAGCCCTATAAGGCCGCGCCCTTCTTTAGACGCTCAACGAGCTATTCGCTAAAAGCTAAATTAAGCAACGAACTTCTCGAAGTACTTGATGGTGCGGACCATCTGAGAGGTGTAGGAGTTCTCGTTGTCGTACCAAGAGGTGACCTGAACGAGGGTCTGGCCGTTGCCGAGGTCAGAGCACATGGTCTGAGTGGCGTCGAAGATGGAGCCGTGGGTCTCGCCGACGATGTCGCGGGAGACGATCTGGTCCTCGTTGTAGGCGAAGGTCTCGGGGATGGTCTCGGCGTAGGCCTTCATGGCAGCGTTGACCTCGTCGACGGTGACCTTCTTGTCAACGACGGCGTAGAGGTTGGTCAGCGAGCCGGTCGGCGTCGGGACGCGCTGGGCGGCACCGATGAGCTTGCCGTTGAGCTCGGGGAGAACCAGGCCGATGGCCTTGGCAGCGCCCGTGGTGTTCGGGACGATGTTCTCGGAGCAGGCGCGGGAGCGACGGAAGTTGCCCTTGCGCTGCGGGCCGTCGAGCGGCATCTGGTCGCCGGTGAAGGCGTGGATGGTGGTCATGATGCCGGACACGATGGGAGCGAAGTCGTTCAGACCCTTGGCCATCGGGGCGAGGCAGTTGGTGGTGCAGGAAGCAGCGGAGATGATGTTGTCCTCAGCGGTCAGCGTCTCATGGTTGACGTTGTACACGATGGTGGGCAGATCGCTGCCGGCCGGAGCGGAGATGACGACCTTCTTGGCGCCAGCGTTGATGTGGGCCTGAGCCTTAGCCTTGCTGGTGTAGAAGCCGGTGCACTCGAGAACGACGTCGACGTCAAGGTCGCCCCAAGGCAGGTTGTTAGCGTCGGCCTCCTTGTAGATCTTGATCTCCTTGCCGTCAACGGTGATGGAATCCTCGCCAGCAACGACCTCGTGATCGCGAGCGTAGTTGCCCTGCGTGGAGTCGTACTTCAGCAGGTAAGCGAGCATATCGGGAGAGGTGAGGTCGTTGATAGCGACGATCTCGGAGCCCTCATGACCGAACATCTGACGGAAAGCCAGACGACCGATGCGACCGAAGCCGTTAATAGCAACCTTTACTGCCATTGTGTCTCCTTTCGTAAGGCCCCCGCGAGCTACAGCGCCCGCCGTTGAGGCCCACAAACTAACCACTCGCCTAATATACCTTTTTTTTGACTTGAATTTCACGAGAATGCTCGAAATTGAAAATCAAATTTACGTTAAAACGTTTTAAATACTAAAATAGCAGCTAAATCCATATATAAGTCGTTACTTCAAACTACCTGTTTGCTTCAATGAGCTTTTCAAGCCGTAAAACACGATGGTAGAGGGCTGACTTCGACAAGGGAGGGTCAGCCATCTCCCCCAAATCACGCAGCGACAGATCAGGATAGCGCTCGCGCAGGTCGCAAAAGACCGCCAAGGCATCCGGAAGCGCATCGCGAAGGCCACGCTGCTCGAGCTCATCGATAAGCGCAAGCTGATGTTGGGCAGCACCGGCGCTTCTGGTCTGGTTGGCGAGCTCGGCATTCACGCGACGGTTCACATCGTTCTTAACCAACTTGACCGCGCGCGCCTCCTCAATCTCGGCAACGCTGCGCTTGGCACCAATCAGCTTTAATAGATGCTCGATTTCCTCGGCGCTCTTAATGTACACGGCATATGACCCCCGCCGTGCATTAACACGAGCATGGACCCCAATCTGCTCCAACAGATCGCAAAGTCCCTTGGCATATTGCTCGCCCTGCACAGCGATCTCCAAATGAAAATCGCCGCGTGGATCGGCCACGAAGCCGCCCGCGATGAGCGCGCCGCGGATATAGGCAAGTCTACAGCAAGGACGGGCAACGATATGTCGGGGTACGCCGGCGACAAGTCCTCCCCTACGGTCGAGGATACCCAGCAGAACCAAGGCCTTATCCAGGTCTGGCTGATCAGGCAAGGTGATGAGGTAGTTTCGAACCTTATGCAAGACAGATTTGCGGACGGTGAACTCCGTTTTGAGCTTAAGGATACGATGCGTCAGCGTGATCATCGTGCGCGCGACGGCTCCCGTCTCAGTCGCAACCGTCAAACGATACCGCCCAGAGCCGGCAAGCGAGAGCGTACCACTCACGCGCGTGAGGGCGGCGAGCGTCGACAAGTCGCAGTATTCACATTCGGGTTCGCAGCGCGCAAGCTCGTCGCGCACCTCAGCGGTAAACGACATGCAGGCCTATGCCTTCGTGTTGGCGCGCGACAGGTCGCGGTGGGAGATGCTCACATGATACTGAGCGCCTTCCAAATAACGTGCCGTGGCCTCGGCGATGGCAACGCTGCGGTGCTGGCCGCCCGTGCAGCCGATGGCGATAGAAAGCTGCGGCTTGCCCTCCGCGATATAGCCCGGCATCACCGTATCGAGCAGCTGTGTCCAAGCCTTCCAAAACTCCTGCGTCTTGGGATGGTCCAGAACAAAATCGGAGACCTTTTTATCGAGACCGGTCATCGTGCGCATCTCGGGATCGTAGAACGGATTGGGCAGGAAACGAACGTCGATCATAATGTCCGCTTCGACGGGCATGCCGTGCTTAAAGCCAAACGAGAACACGTGGACGTCCATGAGTTGCTGGTCGGACAGCTCGGAAAATGCCATACGTAGCTTGTTGCGCAGCGCAGAGGTGCGCAGACGGCTCGTGTCGATAATCATATCGGCTCGGTCGCGCACGCCCTGGAGCTGAAGGCGCTCGCGCTGAATGGCATCGGCCGTAGTCTCCCCCGGCTTGGCAATGGGATGACGGCGGCGATTTTCGCTGTAGCGACGAATCAGCACCTCGTCAGAAGCCTCCAGGAACACGATGTCGCAGCTCATCTCGCGCTCTTCGAGCGCGGCGACCGCATCGAGCAACTCGTCAAACAGTCCCTGGCTACGCAAATCGCAGGTGACGGCGAGATGCCTGCCCACGCCCGTATTGATGCCGACGAGCTCGGCAAGCTGGGCGATGAGACGCGGAGGCAGGTTATCGATGCAAAAATAGCCCATATCCTCGAACACGTGCATGGCCTGTGTGCGGCCCGATCCGGACATTCCGGTGATGATGACGATATCGGGGATGCGCTCCGAGCGCTCCGCCGCATCCATGGCATCTCCCTTTTGCATGTGCTGCCTCCCAAAAACAAGCGCGGGACCCAGCAACCCGGATCCCGCGCGGTCAATTGCCTATATTGAGTATACCGCCCCGAGCGGATACGAGGCCTGTCTTACGCCTCAAGCGCAGCCTTGAACCAACTCGTAATACTCGTGGGGTGCGTGATGGCGGTGCCGACGACAACGGCCCAGGCGCCAGCATCGATCGCGGCGCGAGCCTCCTCGGGCGTGTGCACGCGGCCCTCGCAGATGATGGGAAGACCGGGGAATTCCTCGGTCGCCTGACGCAGGAGCGGCAGATCGGGGCCATCGGCCATGGTGCAGTCGATGGCAGCGACACCGTGAGAAAGCGTGGTAGATACAAGGTCGAAGCCCATATCAACCGCACGGCGAATGTCCTCGATGGTGGCACAGTCGGCCATCAGGAGCACACCCTCCTCGTGCAGCGGGCGGAAGGTATCCTCGACCGACTTGCCGTCGGGACGCGGACGATCGGTGGCGTCGATCGCCACGATATCGGCACCCGCAGCAACGCAGGCGCGAGCGTGACGCAGCGTCGGCGTGATGTAAACGCCCTCGTGCCCATCCTTCCACAGGCCGATGACAGGAACCTCACAGCGACCCTTAATGGCGGCAATGTCGGCAAGGCCCTGGCAGCGAATGGCGGCGGCGCCGCCGAGCTCGCAAGCACGAGACATTTGAGCCATGGTCTCTGGCGTACGAAGCGGCTCGCCCATATACGCCTGAACGCTCACGATGAGCTTGCCCTTCAGGGATTGAATCAAAGGATCGACGGTCATAAGGCTGCAACCTTTCTCAGAACAGCCTCCCGAGGCGTGTTGTCTCGGGAGGCTCCTACAGAAGATACGTTTACTTCAACGAGGCAAGAAGATGCTCAGCGGCACCGATGAGCGGAGCATCGCCCTCCAGAGAACCGATGAGGATCGGCGTGTCCTGAAGCGGATCGAGCGCCTGGCTGGCATAGCCCTCGTGCACCGAATCCTTCCACGTCTGCGAACGCCAATCGGGACCTTGGTGAATCACGCCGCCCGAAAGCACGATGACCTCAGGGTCCAGGATGTTAGCGAGCGAGCCCAAGCTGGCCCCCAGCGCAAAGCCGGCGTCATGGATGACCTCGGTCGCCTTTGCGTCGCCCGCACGGCACAGGTCGTTCACATCGCGACCGACCGAAGGACGGCTGGGGTCGACGCGACCAAAGCGCTCATCGTACATACGACCAATGGAAGTGCCCGAAGCAACCGACTCCAGATGGCCGGAACGCCCGCAGGCGCAGGGAATACCGGCGGCAGCCGAGCACTCGATGTGGCCCATATGGCCAGCAGCACCATGGAAGCCCTGCATCACGCGGCCGTTCTCGACATATGCGCCGCCGATGCCCGTACCGATGCCAAGACACAAGACGGAGAACTTGCCCTTGCCGACGCCCCAGTGGGCCTCGCCCAGAGCATGAGCCTGCACGTCGCCTACAACGGCAACGGGAAGACCGAGGTCCTCGCGCAGGCGCGGCCCCAACTGAACGCCGGACCAGCCGGGCATGATCTCGTTGGCATACGCGATGGCGCCCGTCTTGGGATCGACAACGCCGGCGGCACCGATACCGACGCCAAGGACCTCGACATCGGGATTCGCCTCGAGAGCAGCCTTGATGGACGCCTCGATACGCTGGAAGACGGCCTCGCCGCCCTCTTGGGCCTCGGTGGGAACCTCGGCCTCAAAAACGGGATGGGGCACGCTGCCGTCAGCCGGGTACTCCATGATGGCAGTCGCGATCTTAGTTCCGCCGATATCGACAGAGCAGACGTACTTGTTCTCCATGTCGCTCTCCTTAGGAGATAAAAAACAACTACAGGAAATGCGCCGTCAGGCTAGCCGTCACAGCGCGGTAAAGGTTTTCCAGATGCCCGAGATCGCCGAGAAACCGTGTGGCCATTGACCTAATGGGTCATGGCCGCACGGTTGAACGGCGAGGTCGGGTGCCCGGGGAAGCTTTACAGGAGACCGTTGTCCTGGAGGACCTTCTTAATCGCCTCGACGTTCTCGCCGGTCATGGCCTTCACCGGGCGCGGCATGGTCGGGCTGTCGAAGATACCCATGAGGTTCATAGCGGTCTTGAAGGCGCCGACGCCACCGGCATAACCCTGGACGCCCGAGGTGACATCCCAGATGTGCGAAATCTCATTGAGGCGATCCTGCTCGGCCTTGACGGTAGCCCAGTCACCAGCCTGAGCGGCCTTCCACTGACGCACGTAGCCCTCGGGCTCAACGTTGGCGAGACCCGGGACGGAACCGTCGGCGCCACCAAGGTAGGCGCCGTCGACAACAACCTCGTGACCGGTGAGAATGCTCATCGGATGGCCGTTTTTCTCGTTCTCCTGAACGAGGTAGCGGAACGAGATGTCATCACCCGAGGAATCCTTGACGCCAGCAAGGACACCCTCGGCGCCGAGCTTGGCAAGGAGCTTCCAGGGGAGCTTGGTGTGGACGCACACAGGGATGTCGTAGGCGAAGATGGGCAGGTCGAGTTCCTCATGCAGGATGCGGAAGTGCTCCTCGACCTCGGTCATGCCCTGCAGGGCATAGAACGGGCAGGTGGCGACGAGGGCATCGGCGCCCAGCTCCTGAGCGACCTTACCGTGCTCGATCATGCGCTCGGTCTCGGTGTCAATGATGCCGACCAGAACGGGAACGCGGTGGTCGACGATACGGACGGCCTCGGCGATGATCTGACGGCGACGCTCGTCGGTGGAGAAGACGACCTCGCCCGAGGAGCCCAGGAAGAACAAGCCATCGACGCCGGCATCGATCATGCGGTTGATGCTGCGCTCAAAGGAGGCAACATCGAGCTGGTGGTCTTCGGTATCGGGAACAACGACGGGAGGGATAACGCCGGTGAATTTCTGAGTTGCCACAAGAATCTCCTTAGTTGTCTGGCGGGCAGCCCTATGCCGCCCACTCTTGTTGGCAGTGTCCAGGCCGTCTAGGCCAAAGAACACGGGTAGAACGTTTGGTTAAAAAAGTCGACGACTTCGTTTTCGAACGCATTGATGCGCTCGTGAGCGTATTTGGCATAGATGATATGCCTCCGGTCACACTCAAGACCGTTGAATACGGCAAACTGATCCTTGGGATCGCTCACGGTATCCATAAGCGATGTGCCCATGAGCACCGATCCACGCACCCGAGACGACAGCGCCTCGAGGCCGCCAGGAAGCGGATTGGCAACCGCCGTGCAGGCGAGGCCCCGCTCGTCCAGAGCAGAAACCGCCAGCGCGACTCCGCCGCCAAGACCCTCGCCCCATGCAAAGATGTGGTCGGGGTCCATGCCATCAAGATTGCGCGCCACCTTCGCCAGCGCGCAACCCCAACGGACGCGCTCGACAAAAGCGGGCGAAGAAATCTCCCGCTGCAGGTCGTCCGCACCAGCAACATCGTCATCCAGCGCGAGGACGGCATACCCCATGGCGGCAAATCTCGTCATGTGATGCCAGCCGCGCACAGGCCGATCGATGTCGTGGAACATCAGGCACAACGGCGCGCGCTCAGATACTCGGGCACGACCGACAGGCTCGATCAAACGAGCGTGAATCGCATCGTCACCGAGCTCAAAGGAGACCTCCGAGTAACGGGCGCAGGGGTTAACAAAGTCAATCGCCGTAATGGCCAGGCCTTGAATCTCAAGATTCGAAGCGCATGTCTCTAAATCAGAAACATCTGCTTGGACATCACCGCGCCAGTCCCGATATTCGGCGAGCCTTGACGAAACCGTTCCAGGAATTCCCACAAGCCCGGGGACAATCAGCTCGTCAACATTGCTCTCGCACTTAGACATGAGCCTCCCCTCCCTTGCAGAAAAACGGAATGATCAGATCGTCAAAATCCTGAATCTCCTCGTGGCCAAAGCCTTCAAAGAACTCATGACGCTTTTCACAGGTCAGGTTGTTATAGACCGCAAACTGCGTCGCTGGCGGACAGACGACATCGGCTGTGCCAGTGCCAAACAGCACGGGGCATTTGACCATAGGGGCAAAGTTCTTGGAATCGAAGTACGCCAGCTTGGCATAGGCTTCGTCAATACGAGTCGAGTCCTCGTCAAACCAGCGAGACCAATAGCGCAGGCCCTCGTAGGCAATGTCGTCGGCATCCAAATCCCAGACCAGGCGAAAATCTGACAGGAAGGGATAGAGGATGACGGCGCGATTGATAAGCTCGCTGTTAAGTGCGCAGGTCGCAATGCCCAAACCACCGCCCTGCGACGCGCCGTTCACAAACACACGGGCAAGATCGATGCCCTCGAGCTCGTGAACGATGCGGCACAGGATGCGAATATCTTGGTGCAAGCGGACATAATAGAGGTTGGCCGGGTCGCCGTCGATACCGGCGACGATATGCCCGGCAACCGTTGTGCCCTCAAATCCACCAATGTCCTCGGAGGGACCTCCTTGGCCGGGGCAGTCGAGGGCGATGAGTGCCATGCCCATGCCCCCAAACGACGCCTGCTCAAACCAGCTGCGGCTTGCACCCGGATACCCATGGAACTGAAGTACCAATGGCACGGGCTCGTCCGAGACGGGTTTAAGGTACTTGGCATGCAGGCGAGCGCCACACATGCCGGTATACCAGAGGTCGAAAAGCTGGCAGGTCGCGGCATCGGCGACCGATGCCGCCTCGATCGCATAGTCAAGCCCGACGGCGTCGGCCTCGGCCATGCGGTCCTTCCAAAAGAGATCGAAATCCGATGGACGGGGCATAGCGCCTCGATATTCACCAAATTGCTGTTGTAGCTCCTGAGCACTTGGCATGGCTCGTGAACCCAACCTTTCGAAATCGCAACGGAGGTGCGCCCGGTAAGGGAACCGGGCGCACGGGAGGGAAAGCGAGGCTACTCGCCGAGCTTGGGATGCAGCAGCGACGGCGCAGCGCCGAGCAGCATCTTGGTGTAGGGATCCTGAGGGTGCTGGAAGACCTGCTTGGCCTCGCCCTGCTCGACGATCTTGCCGCCATTCATAACGATGATGTCGTCAGAGATATAGCGGACCGTCTGGATGTCATGGCTGATGAACACCATGGCCAGGCCGAGCTCCTTCTTAAGGTCGGTCAGCAGGTTCAGAATCTGCGCACGGACCGAAACGTCCAGAGCCGAGGTGGGCTCGTCGGCGATGATGGCATCGGGGTTCAGCGACAGGGCACGAGCAATTGCGACGCGCTGGCGCTGGCCGCCCGAAAGCTGGCCGGGAAGAACCTCGGCGGCGGAGCTGGGCAGACCGGTGAGCTCCAAGAGCTCCTTGACGCGCTTCTCCTGCTCGGCCTCGGTACCCAGGTTGTGGACGCGCATGGGGTCGAGCAGTTGCTCGCGAACGACCATGCGGGGATTGAGCGCCGTGGCCGGGTTCTGGAACACGACCGAGATGACGCGACCCATGTGGCGACGGTCCTCGGCGGTACGTTTGGTAACGTCCTTGCCCTTAAAGTAGACCTTGCCGCTCGTGGGGGCCTGCAGGCCGCACATGACGTTGGCGGTGGTGGACTTTCCGCAACCGGACTCACCGACGATGCCGATGGTCTGTCCGGGCATGAGCTTAATCGTTACACCCTGGACGGCGTGAACCAGGTTGGGGTGCAGAATCGAGCCGGTACGGGTCCTAAAGGTGACGTGGACGTCATCAAGGAAGATGATCGGCTCGACGCCGTTGACTGCGGTCTCGCTCATCTACATCACCTCCGCGTGAGGGGTCAAACCATTTGCCTTGAGCACCTCGTCGGGGAGCTCGGAATAGAAGTGCTCGGTGCCGGGCACGCGCTTGAAGACCGGACGGGTGTCCAGGCCAATGCGCGGATGGCTCGAGCGGGGCGCGAAGCGATCGCCCTTGGGGAAATCGCGCGGGCTGGGAACAGCGCCGGGGACCTGGTGCAGACGGCCCGAGCCGCTCTCGATGGACAGGACGGAGCCCAGAAGGCCGCGGGTGTACTCATGAATCGGGTTGGTGAGCAGCTCCTTGGTGGGCGCCTGCTCGATAACCTGACCGGCGTACATAACCGTGATGTTATGGGCAACCTCGGCGACCAGCGCCAGGTCATGCGAAACGAAGATCATGGCAAAGCCGAGCTTGGCCTGAAGATCGTTGAGCAGCTTGATGACCTGCTTCTGGACGGTAACGTCCAGAGCGGTCGTAGGCTCGTCGCAGATGACCAGCTTGGGGTCGCGGGTAAGGGCCATAGCGATCAGAACGCGCTGACGCTGGCCACCGGAAAGCTCATGCGGATAGCTCTCGAGCGTACGCTTGGGGTCGAGGCCCACGAGCTCCAGGAGCTCCTCGGCGCTACGGGTGCCGCCACGCTTGGTGAGCTGCTTCATCTGGGCGGAAATGAGCATGGAGGGGTTGAGCGAGGACAGGGCGTCCTGATAGACCATGGCGATATCGGTACCGCGAAGGCCGAACCACTCCTTCTTGCTCATCTTGAGCAGGTCGCGGCCCTCCCAGAGAACCTCGCCGGAAAGATGCTCGTCATCGTCGGTCAGGCCCATGATGGCCAGCGTGGTGATGGACTTACCGCAGCCGGACTCACCGACCAGGCCCATGGTCTGGCCGGGACGGACATCAAAGTTGACGTGGTCGACGACGTTGATATCACCGTGGTGTTCAAACTGGATGCAGAAATCGCGGACCGAAAGGATCGGCTCAACGGACTCATCGGGCACATGGCGGTCGTTACGCTTGAGTTCGACATCACGCAGAGCGCCAAGACGGGCGGACAGGGACTGAGCCTGCTCCTTGTAGGCGCGAACGGGGTCGGAGACCAGCAGGTCGGCCTCGCGGCGCTTGGAGGAGTCGGTCGGATCCAGGGCGGCGGAGGGAGCAGCGGCCATGGCGTCGGTAATGCCCTCGGACAGGATGTTGAGTGCCAGGCAGGTGATCATGATGGCCAGGCCCGGGAACAGCGCCTGCCACCAACGGCCAGCGAGCACGCCACCGCGGGCGTCAGCGAGGATGTTGCCCCAGGTAGCGGTAGGCTCCTGAATACCAGCGCCGATAAAGGTCAGCGAGGCCTCGAAGATGATGGCATCGGCGACCAGAGTAACGGTGAAGACCATAATCGGGGCGATGCAGTTGCGCAGGACGTGCTTGATCAAAATCCACGGAGCCTTGGCGCCGGAAACGATGACCGCGCGGACATAGTCCTCGCCGTACTCGGACACGATGTTGGCGCGCACGATACGGGCAATCTGCGGAGTGTACATAAAGCCGATGGCGAAGATAATCGACGGCACGGAATTGCCCAGGATGGAGACGAAGACGGCAGCGAGGGCGATGCCCGGGATGGACATGATGATGTCCAGGATGCGCATGATCGCTTCGGAAACGGACTTACGCGAAACCGCCGCGAGGGCGCCCACGACCGAGCCGCAGACCAGAGCCATGGCAGTGGCGCCAAAGCCGATGATCAGCGAGTAACGACCACCGTAGAGCATGCGCGACAGAATGTCGCGACCCTTATCGTCGGTACCGAAGATAAATCCGTTGCCGGGAGCCTGGCGAGCCGTAAAGATCTCGACCGGGCTATAGGGGGCAAGAAGGGGCGCCAGAATCGCAGTCAGGGCGACCAGCACCAGCACGACGGCGGCAATCTTAGAAGACAACGTCATCTTCTTCCAGCCACCGAGCTTGAGCCCCTTGGAGGCAGCCTTCTCGAGCTGCTCGGTTTGCTTCTCTCGAATCTTTACCATAATCTACACCGTCCTGATGCGCGGGTTGATGAGCAGGTAGAGCATGTCAACCACGATGTTGATGATGATGAAGGCAAGAGCAACGACGATAACGACGCCCTGAACCAGGTTCGCCTCGTTGCCCTGAACGCCCTGCAGAATCGCAGTGCCCATGCCGGGGAGGTTGAAGATAACCTCGATGACGACGGCGCCGCCCATGAGGTAACCGATCTTAAGACCGAGGGTGGTGACCGGGGTGATCAGCGCATTGCGAAGAACGTTGATGCCGACGACGACCTTCTCGGGAACGCCGGCGCCGCGAGCCATACGGACATAATCCTTGTCGAGCTCCTCGACCATGGCGGTACGCACGATACGAGTCATCTGGCCCGTCAGCGGAAATGCCAAGGCGATAGCGGGCATGATCATACGTCCCAGATAGCCAACCGGATTCGTGGTGAAGTGAGGCAGAGCACCCGATGCCGGGAGCACCTTAAGGTAGGAAGAGAACAGCAGGATCAACAGAACGGCAAGCCAGAACGACGGGGTTGCCAAGCCGGCGATGGAAAAGACGCGGATCACTTGGTCCGGCCATTTGTCGCGATACAGTGCCGCGATGACGCCGAGCAAAAACGAAACGACCGCACCGATGGCAAGACCGATAAAGGTCAGCTGCATCGTGACGGGCAGGGCCGTGGAGATGCGCTTGGCAACGGAGTTGCGAGCAGCACCATAGGTGCCCATGTCGCCATGGATCAAATCGCCCATATAGCGCACGTAGCGCACGGGCCAGGGGTCGTCCAGACCATACTTCTCATGGTACTCGGCAACCGCCTCGGGCGAGGCACCGTCACCCAACGCCGTGTAGGCGGGGTCGGTCTTGGAGAACGACATAAGGAAGAACACCAGGACGGTGACGCCCAATGCCATGATCGGCAGCGCCACAAGACGCCTTCCAATCAAACGTAGCAAGTTGTTCACGTTCTCTCCCCTTTCTTTTGTCGGTAGGACCAACTGGTATATGAGTACGGGCACTCATTACAAGACCCGAGCGACATCGTTGCCGCCCGGGTCTTTGTTTCAACTATGAGGATACGGCCCCAATGACCGATATCCTGCATACAGACTCAAGCGAGTCTTACGCCTTGACGGTCGCAACGCCCCTGAAGGACATGCTCGTCGTGCCGATGCCCTTGAAGCCATCGAGGGCCTCGCCGTTGGGCGCAGTGGACGGATCGTCCCAGGAAGCGGAGACGGTCTTGACGTGGACAACGGGGTACAGAACGGCGTTGTCGGCAATGATGTCGAAGCACTCGTTCCACTTCTTCTGCTGCTCGTCGCCCTCGGCGGCAAGAGCCTCGTCCATGAGACTGTGGAGCTTCTGCCACTCAGCGGACTCCTTCCACGGGCAACGGGTCTGCATCCAGACGTTGTCGCCGTACCACCAGTTGAGCAGCAGGTCGGGGTCGGCGCCGAAGCAGGAAGGATCGCCAGGGGCAAGGAGGATATCGTAGGCCTCGCCGCCGTCGATGGCAGCGTAGGTGGCCGGCGAGGTATCGGTCTGGATGGTCACATCGAAGCCGAGAGCGTCGAGGTCGTTCTTGACCTGGGCGGCCATGCCCTTAATCTGCTCGTTGTCGGTGGTGCGCAGGGTGATGGCACCCGGGGTGATGCCAGACTCCTCGATGAGCTTCTTAGCCTTCTTGGCGTCGGTCTTGTACACCGTGGAAGCCTCATGATAGTTGGTGAAGCTCTTGGGCAGGTAGCAGCTGGCAGCGGTGGCAAGGCCGGCGAAGGTGTTGCTGACCATCTTCTCGGTGTCGAGCGCATACATGACAGCCTGACGGACCTTGACGTTGTTCCAAGGCTCCTTGGCGACGTTGAACATGATGAAGCGGGTGCCGAAACCCTGAACGTTATCGATCTTGCAGCCGGCGCTCTCAAGCTGGTCGACGGCGTCAGCGGTAACGAGCTCCATAACGAGCGTGGAGCCTTCCTGCTGGGCGGTAACGCGAGCGGTGGGGTCGGTCAGGATGCTGTACTGGATCTTCTTATCCTCGGCAGCATACTCACCGTTGTACTCGGGGTTGGGAACCAGGGTGATCTCGGTATCGGAGATAGAGTCGTACATCCAGGGGCCGGAACCGATCGGCTGCTTGGCGCGATCCTCCTCGGACTGAGTAGCCGGGGTAACACGGATGATGGCCAGACGATCCTTGAGCAGGGAGAAGTTGGAGACCTTGGTCTTGACCGTTACAGTGCTGGCATCCTTGGCCTCGATGGACTCGAAGGGCTGGAAGAACGGAGCATAGGTAGCGGAAGCAGCGCAAGCGGTGTAGGAAGCGACGACGTCGTCAGCAGTGACCTCGGTACCATCGGAGAACTTGGCGCCCTTGCGGATGGTGACCTCGAAGGTAGTGTCGTCCACGGACTTGGGATCGTCGGTGGCGAGCTCGTTGAAGGTGCTGTAGTCGTGGTAATCGATGCCGTAGAGACCCTCGACGACGTGCCAGTTAGCACCCAGGCCCACAGCGGAGCCGGTGCTGGCGGGATCGAAGCTGGACGGAGCGTAAGCGGAACCAGCGGTAATCACACCGCCGCCACGGTTGGCGGAATCGGCGGAACCGGAAGCGGAACCCTCGTCGTTGGAGCTGCCACCGCAGCCGGTGAGACCAAGCCCTGCGACAGCAGCGACGCTGCCGGTGAGGCCGAGGAACGAACGCCTGGACATACCCTTGTTGATGATGGCCATGTCTTCTCCTATCAATAGAGAATCTTACCCGGGAGCACCTAGACTTGCCCCCGCGCAACTTGCGGACGATATATACCTTACCTACCGACGAACCCAACTGAGGTGCCGCGCTCGGCGACCGATACATACATACGCTTGAACGGTATTTACTACCGTTCACCGAATTCATTGACAAACGATTCGCCAGACAGTATGTATCGACGAGGTGAGATATCAGTCATCGTCAACCCGCAGGATAGCAGGGTTGTTCACCATGGCTAGTCAAACGTTTTAGCGTTAATAAAACCCGAAATCGACAGGTAATCGCCGCGAAATAAATGATTGAAAATCGGCCAATCATGTATATCAGTTGTTTAGAAGCACGTTTAGTTTTCGGAACGGTTGGCCGATGCCTGGGCGCGTTCGGCATTCCATGCAACAAGTGCCTCGTGGACCGCTTTGGCGACATCGGCCGGAACGCCTCGAACTTCCGCGATCTCTTGCTCGCTCGCCGCGCGCAAACGCTTCATCGAGCCAAAATGGCGCATAAGGGCACGTTTTCTGGTGGGTCCCACGCCTGGAACGTCATCGAGTACCGAAACCGTCATGGCTTTATCGCGCAATTCGCGATGGAACGTGATGGCAAAACGGTGCGATTCATCGCGCACCTGTTTGATTAGATAGAGCGACGCGGACCCGGTCGGAAGCACGACTGGAGTCTCGTCCCAAGGCACGAAAACCTCCTCATCGGCCTTTGCCAAGCCACAAACTGGTATATCGAGCCCAAGAGCCTCAAGTTGCTTGATCGCAGCGGTCAATTGCGGCTTACCGCCATCGACAACGAGCAAATCGGGGCGCGATCCAAAGCGCTCGTCGGCCATGCGCTCGGGAGCATAGCGTCGTCCCAAAACCTCGGACATCGACACGAAGTCGTTTGCCTCGTCCAATTCGGCCTGAATTTTAAAACGACGGTACTGGCTCTTGTCGGCGCGTCCGTTGGTAAACACCACCATCGAGGCGACGGTAAAGGTTCCGTGCAGCGTCGAGATATCGAAGCACTCGATACGCATCGGCGGCGCTGGCAGCGCCAGCGCGCTTTCGAGCTCCAGGAGCGCCTGATTGGTGCGGTCGTCAGCGTACCCCGTTCGCATCATGTAGCGCATGAGGGCATGGCGCGCATTTTTGGATGCCATATCGAGCAAACGGTGCTTTTCGCCACGCTGCGGCCTATGGAGATGGCAGGAACGCTCGCGCTTGCCCGCAAGCCATTCCCCCAGCGCCTCCGCATCCTCAAGCTCGACGGAAAGGTTGACCTCAGCTGGAATATCAGCCGTCTCGTCGTAATAGCGCTTAAGAAAGCCCGACTGGAGCTCTTCCTCGTCAACATCAAGACCCTTGTCGAGAATGAACTCGCAGGTGCGAACTGTTCGGCCCTCGCGAACGACGAAGACGCAAGCGGCGGAGATGGTCTCCTCGCGATAGAACCCGATGACATCGATATCGACACTGGAGGGAAAAACGACTTGCTGACGATCGTCCAGACCCCTGATGACCTCCAAACGACGTTTGACGCGTGCCGCGCGCTCAAAGTCGAGCGCCTCGGCGGCATCCGTCATCTCGGAGGTCAGCTCATCGACGACATCCTTGCGATGGCCCGACAAAAAGCGCTCGACACGCTTGACGTTCTTGGCATAGTCTGCCGGGGAAATCGCGCCGACACACGCACCCGGGCCGCGCCCGACATGGTAGTCAAAGCAGGGACGCCCGTTTTGCGCGCAAATCATATTGACGATGTCTTCCTCGCCCTTGTGGGACTCAACGATACGGCGACAACGACGCCACTCCGCACAGGATGCGGAGCAGATGGGAATAACCTTGCGCAGCGTATCTATCGTCTCACGTGCCGCACGGCTATCGGTATAGGGTCCAAAATAGCGCGTTCCCGGCTTATGACGCTCACGCGTATATTTGATAGCGGGATACAGGTCGCCCTTTGTAATGGCGATAAAGGGGTAGCTCTTGTCATCCTTGAGGTCGACGTTAAAGTACGGATGGTACTGACCAATCAAATTGCGCTCGAGCACCAACGCCTCATGCTCGGTCTCCACCACGATATAGTCAAAGCTCGCCACCAGCTGCATCATCAGCGGAATCTTTTGACGCTCATCCTGCAGTGTCACGTATTGACGCATGCGGGCGCGTAGGTTTTTCGCCTTGCCCACGTAGATGACATCGCCCTTGGCATCCTTCCAAAGGTAGCATCCGGGCTGTGTGGGAACGCGCGAAACCTGCTCGGCAAGCGTTGGAATGTTGTCGTGACCGGCCACGCGCACCTACTTGCGACGAAGCAGCGCCGAGACCTCGGGCATCTTAAGGACGACGGCAAGGCCAAAGGTAACAGCAAGCGAGACGACACCCGCAACGCAAACATAGCCAAGAGTAATCAGAATCGAACCGCCAAGCGCCCCGACAAAGTGCTCAAGCGCCCACATGACGCCGGCGCCTGCGGCAGCACCCAGGCCACCGAGCAAAAGGCCAAAGAAACCGCCATGTAGGATAGATTTGACGTGAAGGCCACGCAGACGACGACGCAGCCACCACAGCGAACAACCGACCAAGATCACGTAGTCGACGACATACGAAAGCGCGATTGCCGGCATGCCGAAGCCCAGCACAACGCCAAACAGCAGAACCGAGCCGGCCTGGCCGATGGCAGAATACAGGCAATAGCGGCTATAGGGCTTCATGTCGAGCAAGGCAGAGAAGCTCTTCTGCATCAACACGACCACGCCGTAGAGCGGCAGCGAGAGCGCCAGGTAGACAAGGTACTCGGACACCAGCGTCACGCCGGATTCATCGAACTTGCCAGCACAGTAGATCATGTTGAGCGGACGCGCGAAGACAATCAGGTACAGCGCGAACGGAATCAGGAAGAACAGCATCTGGGCGACGCCACGCGAAATGCCCGTGCGAACGCTGTCGTAATCCTTCTCCTGCGCGTCGTGAGAGAGCTCGGTATAGAGCGCCGTCGAAAGCGAGGCGGCAATCAGCGCGTAGGGCAGCGTGTACCACAGGCGCGCATAGGCGATGACGGAAGGACCAGTCTCGGGCTGGACCACCAGCGCGGCAGCGTTGGTGATAGAAGTCGAGACAAACATGCACACCGTGGCGAGCAGCGTCGGGATACCGAGCGCAATCGTCTGCCGCAGTGCGGGGTCCTTAAAGTCGATATGGATATGGGGATGCACGCCGTGCTTGCCAAGCGCGGGGATCTGACATGCCATCTGAACAAAGACACCGAGGGTCGTACCGGCCGCAATCAAGATGATGCCGGCACGTTCGCCAAACTGTGCGGACACGGGCGCAAAACCCATAAAGCTCGCAATGACGATCACATTGTTGAGGACCGGAGCAAACGTCGACCAGAAGTAGTCGCGGTGTGCGTTGAGAACGCCCGAGAACACCGAGCCCAAACCATAAAACAGAATCTGGATGGCAAAGAAACGGAACATGAACGCAGCGGTATCCATGCTGCCGCCGTCACCCGAAAGGAACGATTGCGTCCAGATAAAGCCCGGGGCGAACACGGTCCCCAGCAACGAAATGCCACCCAGCACCAAAAGCAGAATGCCGAGCAGGTTGCCCACGTACTCGTTTGAGGCCTCGCGACCCTGCTCACGCCTCACGCCCATGTACACGGGCAAAAACGCCGTCACGAGCATGCCGCCCATCACGAGTTCGTAGAGCATATTGGGCAGGTTGTTGGCGACCTGATAGGAGGACGAGAGTAGCGACATGCCGATAGCGGCCGCCATTGCCCACGTGCGGATAAAACCGGTGACGCGAGACACGATAGTCAGGATGGTCATAAGC
The DNA here is from genome assembly GCA_048485235.1 of Collinsella sp. Lineage (GTDB taxonomy): Bacteria > Actinomycetota > Coriobacteriia > Coriobacteriales > Coriobacteriaceae > Collinsella. Next base: position 13,852 of record DBFWCI010000035.1, on the reverse strand, counting down.
CCGGCGGAACGACCAACCGTGGAGTAGTCCGACGAGCCCATGTCGTCAGTGTCATCTCGCGACGAAGAAGCTTCGGATGAGGGTGTCTGAGGCGCAGATTCTTTTGCAAAATGAGCTCCGCGCTTCAATTCTTCCTGCGGCATCGCTCAGTCCTCTCTCGTAATCGCGGCAACCGTCGCCCCGCAAAATGCAATTAAATCATCGGGTGCAAGCTCGAGCTGATAACCACGCTTGCCTCCCGAAATAAAAATGGTATCCCAAAGGACACATGTCTCATCAATGAGCGTCCGGTAGCGTTTTTTCATACCGACCGGGCTGCAGCCGCCGCGAACGTAGCCAGTCGCCGCAAGCAAATCCTTCACATGCATCATGGCCAAGGACTTCTCCCCCGCGGCACGCGCGGCGGACTTTAGATCGAGCTCGTCGGCAACAGGGATGCAGCACACGACATAGTCGTTGGACGGTGTCACACAGACCAAAGTCTTAAATCCTTGACCGGGCTCCTCGCCAAGCTGCTCCGAAATCGCGACCCCCAGGCCCACCGACTCATCGCCATCGTCTTCGTACGTATGTAGAACATAGGAAATGCCGGCGCTTTCCAGCTCGCGCATCGCATTGGTTTTTGGCGTCTTTACAGCCTTTGCCATGACATATCCTTTCCCTCGCATTCGGACGCAAGGATTAAGTATATGTCCAATTCGGCTGCATACGTCACTTCGGCACAGCAAGCGCCATCGAATCACAAGGAGTCGATGGCGCCCATAAACTGAATCGCCTATTTATTGAGCATCAAGTTGAACCTGGCGCTCCCGGTCACGCCTGAGCAACGGCGCCAAAAACTTGCCCGTATAACTCTGCGGACAGTCCGCAACCTGCTCCGGTGTACCCGAAACCACGACGGTTCCGCCGCCGTTACCGCCCTCGGGACCCATATCGATCAGGCGGTCGGCAACCTTGATGACATCAAGGTTGTGTTCAATCACCAGCACCGTGTTGCCCGCATCGACCAAGCGCTGCAGTACATCGAGCAGCTGGCGGACGTCCTCAAAATGAAGGCCGGTCGTCGGCTCGTCCAAAATATAGAACGTCTTGCCCGTCTGGCGTCGATGAAGCTCCTTGGCGAGCTTTACACGCTGCGCCTCGCCGCCCGAAAGCGTCGTGGCGGGCTGGCCCAGGCTCACGTAGCCCAAGCCTACATCGTACAGCGTCTGGAGCTTGCGCTTAATCTGCGGGATATTCCCAAAGAAGGCCAGCGCCTCGGTAACGCTCATGTCGAGCACGTCCGAGATGGTCTTGCCACGATAGGTGACCTCGAGTGTCTCGCGGTTGTAGCGTTTACCGCCGCAAACTTCGCAGGGAACGTAGATATCGGGAAGGAAGTGCATCTCGATCTTGATCTGTCCGTCGCCCTTGCACGCCTCACAGCGCCCGCCACTCACATTAAAGGAGAAACGACCTGGCGAGTAGCCGCGCGCCTTCGACTCCGGCGTACTCGCAAACAGTGCGCGAAGATCATCCCACAGGCCGATATAGGTAGCAGGGTTGGAACGCGGCGTGCGGCCAATCGGCGACTGGTCGATATCGATAACCTTATCGATACACTCGATGCCCTCGATTTTCTTATACGGACCCACAGGGCGCGTCGAGCGGTGAATGGCATTCGTAAGGGCAGGCGCAATGGTGTCGGTAACTAGGGAGCTCTTGCCCGATCCCGACACGCCGGTAACAACCGTAAGCGTACCAAACTCGATCTTGGCAGTAACGTTTTTGAGGTTGTTGGCTCGAGCGCCCGTAATTTTAAGGCAGCCGCGACCGGGTTTGCGCCGTTCATCAGGCACCCGGATCATTCGTTTGCCGGTCAGATAAGCGCCCGTCATCGACTCAGGACACGCCATGATATCGGCAGGCGTTCCCGCCGCGACTACGTGTCCGCCGTTGACGCCGGCGCCGGGCCCCATGTCGATCACGTAGTCGGCGGCACGGATTGTATCCTCGTCGTGTTCGACGACGATAACGGTATTGCCGATATCGCGCAGGCGCTCGAGCGTCTTGATCAGGCGCTCGTTGTCACGCTGATGAAGACCGATCGAGGGCTCATCCAGAATATAGAGCACGCCCATGAGACCCGCGCCGATCTGCGTTGCCAGTCGAATACGCTGTGCCTCGCCACCGGAAAGCGTCGCCGAGGCACGATCGAGCGTCAGATAGTCGAGTCCAACATCAACCAGAAAACGCAAGCGCTCCAGGATTTCCTTGACGATACGGCCGCCGATAAACCGTTGACGCTCGGTAAGTTCCAAGCCCTCAAAAAACTCGAGCGACTCACGGCACGACAGGCAACAAACCTCGTAAATGGACTTGCCGCCCACGGTGACGGCGAGCATCTCAGGGCGCAAACGAGCGCCGTGGCAGCTCGAGCACGGTTCCTCGCGAATGTACTTCTCCAGGCGCGCCTTGGTGTTCTCGTTCGTCGTCTCGGCATAGCGTTCGTACAGGATGTTGCGAACGCCCGAAAACTTTGTATCCCACTGGCTACGACGTCCGTCGAGCTTTTGGTAGTCGACCGAGATCTTCGTATCGCCCAGGCCATCCAAGAATGCACGACGCACGCGAGGGGGCAAGTCCTCCCACGGCGTATCGGCGCTCACCTTAAAGTGTTTGCAGACCGCAGCAAAAATCTGCGGATAGTAGTTCGAATTGCCAAACAGGCTACCAAAGACTCCGTCGGCAATGGACTTCGAGGGGTCCTCAATCAGCGCCTCGGCATCAACGGTTTTCTTAAAGCCCAGGCCGTCGCACTCAGGACATGCGCCATAGGGAGCGTTGAACGAAAAATCACGCGGCTGAAGATCGTCAATGGAGTGTCCATGCTCCGGGCACGCCAAGGCCAACGAATACTCCAGCAGTTCGCCCTCGGTCCCCTCGGGAGCATCGCGATCGGGCAGCATGTACACGTTTACATTGCCGTGCGCCAAGGCAGTCGCCTGTTCAACAGACTCGGCGATACGGCCCAGAGAATTCTCACGGATCACGATGCGATCGACTACGACCTCGATATCGTGCTTGAATTTCTTATCCAGATCGATCGGATCGTCGAACGAGCGCACTTCACCGTCGACACGCACGCGGCTAAAGCCCTCGGCGCGAAGGTCCTCAAACAGTTTGGTGTACTCGCCTTTTCGCCCGCGCACCACCGGTGCCAGCACAAACGCGCGGCGGCCCTCCCCCGCCGCCAAGACCTTGTCGGCAACCTGGTCGGTCGTCTGGCGCTCAATGACGCGGCCGCATTCGGGACAGTGCGGGGTGCCCACACGGGCGAACAGCAGGCGCAGATAGTCATAAATCTCGGTTACGGTGCCAACCGTAGAGCGAGGGTTTTTAGACGTCGTCTTTTGGTCGATCGACACCGCCGGCGAAAGGCCGTCGATTGAATCCAAGTCGGGTTTGTCCATCTGGCCCAAGAACTGGCGCGCATAGCTCGAAAGACTCTCGACGTATCGACGCTGGCCCTCGGCATAGATAGTGTCAAATGCCAGCGAACTCTTGCCCGAGCCAGAAAGACCGGTAATGACCACGAGTTGGTCACGCGGAATGGAAACATCGATATCACGGAGGTTGTGCTCACGAGCGCCGCGAATAACGATAGAAGAATCAGACATGGAAGCTCCTTGCCTCCTATTGCATCGAATCATACTGTCGATGAGTTTAGCGCACTCGACGCGCACAGATGTTCGTAATACAAGATTCGCAGACCTTTAGCTTTGCGTATCGGGCGCTTTGTTTCTCGAAATGCCGTGGAAAGGTTACAGTAATCTAATACTGAACTTAATTTGCCGTAACAGAGGAACGTCCATGACCGAAGATATCCCCCTTGAAATCACTTCGAGCGACATGGCCAATCTGCCCATATTCATCGCCGTCCTTATCGTGGCCATTGTCGTGGTGCGCGTACATTTTTCAATCAAACACAATGAAAAGCCGCCCATTGCCCGCGTCTTTTGGTGCGCGACGCTCCTCATCCCGCTCGGCATGGTAGCTGCATGGATTACGAATCAATTGCTCGTAAATGAGGACAATTCCCTATGGGTCCTTTCTTATTCGGCGCTCGGTGCTACCGCCGTCATACTTCTTGTCGAGCCCTTGGTTTCGGGACTTATCGACCAAACCGATCTTGCGACGGGAACGGTTGCCTGTATTTGCCGTGACATCCTTGTCATCGCCGCTGTTTCAGCGCTCTCGTTCGTTTCACTCGAAATTGCCTGTAACGAAACGTTCTATCGCATTCCCGCCAACTCATTCGGGTTTTCCGTCGGGCTGCTCGCGACGGTTCTGCTCTCCCTTTATTTGCTGGGACAGCGTCATGGAGGCGTCATGGCCCTCGTGCCCGTCGCCTGTTGCATCCTTGGCATTGCCGAGCACTTCGTCATAACGTTTAAAGGCGAGGCCATCCTGCCAAGCGATATCTTGGCCCTTGGCACCGCAATGGAAGTGAGCGAGGGATACGAGTTTACCTTTACCGCCGGAATCGTAACCTCTCTAGCCCTGCTGGAGATTTCCCTGGGGCTTCTTTCGCTTATCCGACCGAGAAAGCTCCGTACGCCCACCCATGTCTTCCCCGCAATCGCCGCTAACCTCTGCGCTTTTCTGCTAGTGACCGTTGTGGGGCTCTCGGGCTTTTCCAGCATCGACTTGGAGCAGGCGCTGAATTTTGGATTTGACCGTTGGCAGCCCATCACCACGTATGCGTCTCAGGGTTTTATCACTTCGTTCACCGAAATGGTCAACGAGTTGCCCATTGAGAAGCCCGAAGACTATACGCCCGATGAGGCGCAGAGCATCGAGCAGGAGCTCGCCGCCACCTACGACAGCACGTATGGCTCGAGCGAGCAGCGCGCGGCGGCTGTTGCCCAGTTCAATGAAATCAAGCCGACGATTGTTGCCGTCATGAATGAGAGTTTTAGCGACCTTTCGTGCTTTGAGCAGCTCCAGGCGGCCGGGTACACCGGCCCCGCATTCTACAACTCGCTTCCCGACACACTTGTTCGCGGCACCATGCTCGCTTCGGTCGCCGGTGGCGGAACGGCGAACTCCGAATTCGAATTTTTGACCGGAGCGACAACGGCCTTTGTCGGATTAGGCAAAATCCCCTATCAGCTGTATCAGATGAATGGCGTCAACAGCCTGGCAAAGGACCTTAAAGAGCTTGGGTATACCGCTACCGCTATGCACCCGCAAAACCCCGTCAACTACCATCGAGATAAAATCTATCAGCAGCTGGGCTTTGGAGACTTTCTTTCAATCGGCGATTTCGAAGGTGCGCCCTGTTACCATGCCGGCGTATGCGACTACGCCACCTACGACAAGATACTCGACCTGCTTAGAACCGACGAAGCCCCGCAGTTCATCTTTGACGTCACGATGCAAAATCACGGCGGCTACGACTATGGCACCGTTCCCGCCGAAGAGTTGACAAACTATTGGGTCGAGGGAGCCAGCGAGGGCGCCAATAGCGCGCTCAATACCTATCTTACTTGCATCAACGCATCCGACCGGGACCTCGAGTACTTTATCAACGAGCTCCGCAATATCGGCAGACCGGTTGTCCTTGTCTTTTTTGGCGACCATCAGCCGAGCGCCGCAACGGCTCTCAACGACGAGCTGTACCCTCAGGAAGATACGGCAAGCCACGCTTTCCGTATCTATCAGTCGACATATTTTGTCTGGGCTAACTATGAAATCGCCGGCAATACCGAGCTCAACGTCTACGACACCGTCGGGGCAAACGAGGTTGCAGCCATTACCCTTAATAAGATCGGCGCCCCGCTCACCGACTATCAAAAGGCTCTGCTTGCAACAAGGTCAGATGTGCCCACCATCAATGTCGCCGGCTACCTTGGTGCCGACGGGCTGCGCTACGACTTGGAATCTGAAGACAGCCCATACGCCTCGACGATCGACAAGCTGCAGCGCATGCAATACCTCGAGTTCGCCAGCAAAGTTCAGTAAGCCCGCCCATTCGCTTGGACCCATCGTATTGCAAGCACGCTCGGCCCAAATGCATCGTAAATGACTCCCGCTCGCAAACGAGGGTACAATGACGCTCGTGTCACATCACGGGGCCCCGGCCCCAACATATACAAAGGAGTCATACATGGGTTGCGAGCACGCACAGGCCGCCGGCGGACAAACGTCGCCGTCGCAATTTGAGGAGAATACGCTGTCCGAGGTCAAACGCGTCATCGCCGTGCTTTCCGGCAAGGGCGGTGTCGGCAAGTCGTTTGTCACCGGTGCCATCGCCACCGAGCTTGCCCGTCACGGCCACAAGGTCGGCGTCCTCGATGCCGACATCACCGGTCCCTCTATCCCCAAGATGTTCGGTATGAGCGGACGCCACGTCCATGCCCTTGGCAACCTCATGCTGCCTGAAATCTCCGAGCACGGCGTCAAGGTCATGAGCTCCAACCTTCTGCTCCAAAACGAGACCGACCCCGTCCTTTGGCGCGGTCCGGTCATCGCAGGCGCCATTAGGCAGTTCTGGAGCGAGACCTCGTGGGGCCCCATCGACTACCTGCTGGTCGACATGCCTCCGGGAACAGGCGACGTCGCGCTCACCGTCTTCCAGTCACTGCCCGTCGACGGCATCGTTATCGTCACGAGCCCGCAGGATCTGGTCTCGATGATCGTCGCCAAGGCGGTCAACATGGCCGAGAAGATGAACGTCCCCATTCTGGGCATCGTCGAGAACATGAGCTATATTGAGTGCCCCGACTGCGGCAAGAAGATCGAGGTCTTTGGCAAGAGCAAGCTCCCCGAGGTCGCAGAGCGCTATAACCTCGACATCTTGGGCACGCTTCCCATCAATCCGTCACTCGCCGAGGCCTGCGATAAGGGCGAGGTCGAGACCGCGCTGCCCGATGGCATGTTGCCCAAGGCAGTCTCTGCCGTCGAGGCTATTACCCCGCACGAGACCGACGAGGCCTAAGTGAACACGAGCGCCTTCTATGACGTCCTGGTAATCGGCGGCGGGGCTTCAGGCCTCGCCGCCGCCATTACGGCCGCACGTGCTGGCAAAAGCGTCTGCATCGTTGAGCGCGATGTCGCCTGCGGCCTTAAGCTCCTTGCGACCGGTAACGGCCGCTGCAACCTCTCCAACGAATCGATTGATCCTCAGCGGTATAACCACCCCGCATTCGTCGAATCTGTCATGGGCCCCCAACCCGAACAAGAGCTTATGGGTTTCTTCTCCTCGCTGGGCATCATGACAACCTCCGAGGAAGGCCGACTGTACCCGCGCTCCCTTCGCGCCGAATCGGTGCGCGACGCGCTTCTCAACGTTTGCGACCGCCTAGGTATCACCTTAATCTGCGGAGCCAACGTTGCCTCGGCGCACAAAGCTTCCGAAGGCTGGACACTCCAAATAGACCGTCCAGCGCGGGCACTCAAGGCAAAAAAGCACGACGACCGAAAATCGGAGCTCCGCTCGCTTCGGAAAGCGCTCGCCGATGTCCCTCGCAAGAACGAGGCCCTGCAGGCACATACCGTAATTATCGCCACGGGTGGCAACCCCACCGGTATCGCCGATACGTTTCGCCTCCCCCTCACTTCGCTGCGCCCCATCCTCTGCCCCGTATCGGCAACGGTCGTCGGCGATCGGGCGGCACTCAAGACGTTGGATGGCCTGCGCGTCCGCGCCCGCTTGACGCTCGCCCGCAATCATAATGAGCTCTGGCACGAAGACGGTGAAGTCCTGTTTCGAACCTTCGGTATCTCGGGCGTCGCTGTCTTCAACCTCTCCCGTCGTATCCAGCACGGCGATACGATCTTGCTCGACGTTTTCCCCGACCTCTCCAAAGACGAGCTGCTCGATATGCTCAACCGGCGCGTTGAGCTGCTCGGCTGCTTTTCGCCCCGCGATCCCCGTTGGCTCGACGGCATGCTCGCCCCGCAACTCTCCCGCGTCGTCTGCACAGCGTTCGAGCAGTGCCATCCAGGCTCCAACGATGTCATCCACCTGGTCTCGATCCTCAAGCACTTTAAGTTGCTCGTCGAGGGAACAGCCGAGGAGCGCTCGGCGCAGGTCACGCGTGGTGGCATATCTGTCGAGAGCATCTCAACACCCAGCCTACGCGCGCGCAGCGTTGTCGACGCCCCGCTTTACGTCTGCGGCGAAGCGCTCGACATCGACGCCGATTGCGGAGGCTTTAACCTTGCGTGGGCATGGCTCTCGGGCATTCGCGCTGCAAGCAGCCTGTAGCCGCGCAGTCTATAATCAAAAACGCATTCGGGCCGTCTGGGATACCGGACGGCCTCTTTCTTGCCTCTAAGGAGACCTCGATGATCGAAATCACCCAAGTCAACGCTTCGCTCGATGAAGTCGGCGATGAAAATGCCTGCCTCATTGTTGGCAAGCGAGTCGCCAAGCGCGTCCTACGTTGCAAGGACTCCGAGATCAAGTCCATCGAGCTCCACCGCAAGTCAATCGACGCTCGCAAAAAACGAGACGTCCATTTTATCCTGAGCTTTCGTGTTGAGCTGACCAGTCCCCACCTCGAGCGAGAAGCGGTCGACAGCGTTTCCGAACGTGACCGCTCGCGCGTACGCGCGATAGAAGACGATGGGTCTTCATTCCCCTCCCCCGTCTCCGACGCACCTCAAGAATGCCCTGTCGTTGTCGGCGCCGGATGCGCTGGCCTTTTCGCTGCGCTCACCCTTGCCGAAGCGGGTCTTAAGCCCTTGCTCATCGAGCGCGGCGACCCAGCATTTCGCCGCTCGCATGCGATCGATCTCTTTCTAAAGGAGCGCATCCTCGACCCCGAGAGCAATATCCAGTTTGGCCTGGGCGGCGCGGGGACCTTCTCGGACGGCAAGCTCAATACGGGAACCAAAAATCCCGCCCATCGCCTTATCCTCGAAACCTTCGTCGAGGCGGGCGCGCCCCGCGATATTCTGTGGGATGCCAAGCCGCACATTGGCTCTGACATCCTTCCCACGGTTGTCACCGCTATATCCCAGCGCATCGAGCAGCTCGGAGGTGTCGTCCGTTATCGAACAAAGCTCGTCGACATTCGCATCGACGCGTCTGGCGCCATCACCGGTATCGATGTCCAATCGTCCCAAGACGCCGCTTACGAGCCAATTGAGACAAAGCACCTCATCCTCGCCTGCGGGCATTCTGCTCGCGATATTTTTGAGCTCCTTAAGGACCACAACGTGGCCCTCGCACAAAAGACCTTTGCCATGGGCGTTCGCATCGAGCATCCGCAGCGCGACATCGACCGAGCCCAATATGGAGCCTTGGCGGGACATCCTGCCCTCGGAGCAGCCCCCTACAAGCTCGTCGCCCATCTTCCCAACGGCCGCAGCGTGTTCTCGTTTTGCATGTGCCCCGGCGGACAGGTTGTCGCCGCCTCTTCCGAGCAGGGCCACCTGTGCGTCAACGGCGCTAGCCTCAATGCCCGCGACGGACGCAACGCAAATGCCGCCTTGCTCGTTAACGTCACGCCTGAGGACCTTCCCAACGATGACCCGCTCGCCGGCATCGAGCTCCAGCGTGCCTGCGAGGCGGCCGCCTATCGCCTGGGCGGTTCCAACTGGAACGCACCGGCACAACTCGTCGGAGATTTCCTCGCAGGACGCGCCAGCAAGGCGCCCGGAAAGGTAAAGCCCACCTATCCGCTCGGTGTGACCTGGACGGCAATTGACGAAGCCCTGCCGCAGCATATCGTCGAGTCGCTCCGCCTGGGACTTCCCCTACTCGGAAAAAAGCTACGAGGCTACGACCGTCCCGATGCCGTTCTTACCGGCGTGGAGACTCGTTCGAGCTCACCTGTCACTGTCACCCGAGACCGAACGTGCCATGCCGTGTCGACCCCGGGCCTCTACCCTTGTGGTGAGGGAGCTGGATATGCTGGCGGCATCATGAGCGCGGCCACCGACGGCATCCGTTGTGCCGAAGCCCTGATCGCGGACCTCTAACGCACGAATTCCAGCGCGCAAAAGACACAGGCCCCGAGCTCCACAGGGAACTCGGGGCCTGTTCGCTATTTCTTAAACCGTGTACCCTGGCGTTTTCTGCCCGATGCGAACGTGGAACCCTTGCGGGCCTGCGAACGTAAGCGCTCGATCGTCTCGTCCTCAGACGCACCCTCGAGCATCGCCCGAATCTGAACGACGGCATCGCGCAGGCGCGCCGCCTCCTCAAAGTCCATGGCGGCAGAAGCGTTACGCATATCCTCTTCCATGGTTTCGACAATCCGCACAAGCTCGTCATGCGGCAGTTCTTCCAACTGCTCCGCAAGTGCCTGCTCGGGCGCCACCGTTTCCGGCACGCCGCCCTCGCCCGACTCATCGGGCGTATAGAATGCACCATGGCCAAGAGAGTCGCCCTTCGAGCGTCCCTTGGAACCCACGGTTTTTTCGGCCTCGGCAATAAAACTCGAAATGTCGTTAATGGCCTTGCGGACCGTCTTGGGCACAATGCCATGCTCTTCGTTATATGCCATCTGAATCTCGCGACGGCGCTGCGTCTCCTCGATGGCTTCTTTCATCGAATCGGTCACAACGTCTGCATACATGATGACCTCGCCGTCGGCATTACGGGCCGCACGGCCAATCGTCTGAATCAACGAACGACGGTTGCGCAAGAAGCCTTCCTTGTCAGCGTCGAGAATTGCCACCAGCGAGACCTCGGGAAGGTCTAGACCCTCGCGGAGCAGGTTGATGCCAACGAGAACATCGATCTTTCCCTCGCGCAACGTTCGCAGGATCTCGACACGGTCCATCGTCGCTGTATCGGAGTGCATGTAGTTGACCTTAATGCCGGCATCAAGCAGATGGTCGGTCAGGTCCTCGGCCATGCGCTTGGTGAGCGTGGTCACCAGCACGCGCTCCTTGCGGGCCACGCGCTCGCGAATCTCGTCCTCAAGATCGTCAATCTGGCCTCGGACAGGACGAACGTCGATCTTGGGATCAAGCAGGCCGGTCGGACGAATGATCTGCTCAACGTCGTTTTGACTCACGCGCAACTCATAGTCGCCCGGCGTAGCCGAGACGTAGATGAACTGGGGAATCCTCGCCTCAAACTCATCAAAACGAAGCGGGCGGTTATCGAGTGCCGAAGGCAGACGAAAACCATGCTCCACCAGCGTGACCTTACGCGAGCGGTCGCCTTCGTGCATGCCGCGGATCTGCGGCACCGTTACATGGCTCTCATCGATGATGCAGAGCATATCCTTGGGAAAGTAATCAATCAGGGTAAACGGCGGCTCACCCGGCTTGCGACCGTCCAGATGACGCGAGTAGTTCTCGATGCCGTTGCAAAAGCCCATCGTCTCGAGCATCTCAAGATCATAGTCGGTGCGCTGCTGCAGACGCTGTGCCTCGAGCAGCTTATCAGTCGCCTTGAGCTCGGCCACACGCTTCTCGCACTCTTCACTGATTGATTTCAGAGCCGCTTTGACCTTCGGCTTCTCAGTCACGTAGTGCGAGGCCGGCCACACGGGAATGGCCTCGTACTCACGCAGCATCTCTCCGGTGACCTCGTCAATCTCGGCAATCAGCTCGACCTCGTCGCCAAAGAACTCAAACCGCAACGGATGCTCGGCATAGGGCGGATACACGTCGACAACATCGCCGCGCACGCGGAACGTGCCGCGTGCCAGGTCATAGTCATTGCGATCATATTGAATGTCGATAAGTGCATGGATAAAGTCATCGCGCTCGAGCGGCACCTTCTTGTCGACGTTCGGAGCTAGGCCCGCATAGTCCTCGGGAGAGCCAATGCCATAGATACACGAGACCGATGCGACGACGATCACATCGCGTCGAGATAGCAGTGATGCAGTCGCCTGATGTCGCAGCATCTCGACCTCTTCGTTAATCGAGGAATCCTTCTCGATATACGTATCGCTTTGCGGCACATACGCTTCGGGTTGATAGTAATCGTAGTACGACACAAAATAGACCACGGCGTTGTCAGGGAAGAATTCCTTGAGCTCGCTCGCGAGCTGAGCGGCAAGCGTTTTATTGGGAGCCATAACCAGCGTCGGCTTCCCCAGGGCCTCAATAGTCTTAGCCATCGTGAAGGTCTTGCCCGAACCAGTCACGCCCTGCAAAACCTGATAGCGATCTCCATCCCTCACGCCCTGCACAAGCGACTCAATGGCCTTAGGCTGGGAACCAGCGGGCTCGTATGGAGACACGACCTTAAACGGCACCTCGGAGCCCTCAACGCCAAAACGTTTAAGCTCTCCTCCAACACGCTCAACTTCAAATTCCGCCATGGATACTCCTAACTCATATATCTGCAGTATACGCAGGCGGCAGGCATAGTCCTATACGAACCGATCGGGATAGAGGGTCTTGTAGCGAACCCAGGCATTATTGACACGAATCAGATACGCCTGCGTCTCGGGAAAGGTGATTGCATTATGAAGCGACGTGCTCTGCTGCGCCCATCCGTCGACATTGCCCATGCCGGCGTTATAGGCGGCAATGGCACTGTCAGTCGACCCGTTAAAATACGTTAGAAGATACGAAAGATACGCACAGCCAAACTCGATGTTCGTAGCGGGATCGTTAAGGCTGTCGGCTGAATACTCGCTACCATCGACAAGACCCTTGGCAATCATGTCCTGGGCAGTCTCGGGCATCAGCTGCATCAAGCCCTGTGCGCCTTGATTCGACTCGGCCTCGGGATCCCAATTCGATTCCGACTTTATGACGGCACACACCAGATACGGATCAAGATTGTGCGAAATGCTCGATTGCTTTACGTACGCCTCGTAGTCAATCGGATACAGCGGCTTAAAGAAAGCAGCAGGGGCACACGAGTAGACGAGCGAAATAAGGCCGAAGACGAACACAACGGCAAGTGGCGCCACGCGATACCACGTAAAGAAACGTGCCTTAGGCATCGGCCTCCTCCTTATCCGGAGTATCTATAAACCCGTGGCATGCAAGCCATGAGTCAAGCTGCTCAAAGAGCGAATTATCGCCTGCGGCATTATCAATCACCGTAGTAGCGAGATTGCACAGCGCAGACTCATCGGGCTGACAAGCAGAACGGGCATCGAAATCAGATGGCTCCATGCCACGTTGAATAGCGCGCTCGCGACGAACTGACAAAGGGGCGCTGATGACCAGAATTTCATCAGCCAAGCCAAATGCATCCTCAAAACCAGTCGGAGCAGAAACCTCGACCACCGCAAAGGGATAACGGGGAGATGAAACCGTACAACAAACCGGATCGAGAATCCTAAGCGAAAGCTGTTCAATCAGAACGGGATGCACGATGCCATTGAGCCGTGCGACCGAATCAGGAGAAGCGAAAGCTCGAGAAGCGAGGATGCTGCGGCGAATGCCGCCTTCCTCATCCAAAATGTCCCAACCGAATTCATCCGCGAGAGTATTGACGATATCAGAGCCCGGCACATACAGAGATTTTGCAAGCTTATCCAGATCGATAAGCATAGCGCCACGAGATTCGAAATAGCGGCAGGCTGTCGACTTACCCGAAGCAATATTGCCCAAGACAAATACGGTAAACATCAAGCCCTCCCTAACGCCAATGCGAGTAATTATCGCTCAAATACACTAGAAGGACTCAAAATACAGCCAAAGAGTAAGAGCGCATACGGGGGAGCTAGGTCCCAAAGCACAACGTGTATACAACGCAAAAAAGGGGGAGGCCGCGAGGCCTCCCCCTTCCAAGTTCAAGCGTACGGCTCGGTGCCGTCCACCGGTCAGCGGCGCCCTGGCCTCCCACGGGCTGACCCCGCAGTACTCTCGGCGCGATGGGGCTTAGCTTCCGGGTTCGGAACGGGACCGGGCGTGCCCCCCATGCTCTGGCCGC
>DBFWCI010000034.1:0-21682 GCA_048485235.1 Collinsella sp. | reverse complement strand
GAACAGGAGTCGCTCGAGCTCGTCGGGCGGCAGGTTGAGGAGCTCGTCGCCGGGACGGTGCAGGCAGACCTTCCTGAGCTTGCCGATCTCGGAAGGCACGTGCAGACCTTTCGTCATGGCCTCCTACCTTTCTTTCGGGCCTTTCGGCCGAATCTCTCAGCGCCCTTCCATAGCGGACGCTGCTTGCTGACAGCTCTAGTTATATCCAAATTCCACCCGCAATTCCACCTCGCCCCCGAACGGTCAACAAAGTGCGATGAACGGTATATCGCATGTGATTCCCCCATGATGTACTTCGGCGTTCTAAAGTAACTTTTATAAGGTAAACGCTCTTTTTTCCTAAAAACCATTTGCAATTGCATCTCTAAACTTTTGATTCAGAATTGCATAGCTAAATCGGTTTTATGTATATAAATGATGTTTGTTTACGTTTCCGCCTGCATTCAATGATATTCAGCTATCTATCATTCTTATTCACACTTACGTACCAGTTGAGTGAGGATATAGACCACTTGCAGACGAGCAGGGCGTCAGTCCTATGACTTGTCAGCGTAAGAAGTAGGTAAAGATACCGTTCACGCGATACGTCCGTGCCAGCGGTCGACTAAATTGAGACAATAGAGAAAAGTGTTAGGCTACCGTCCTCTGTGGGGACTGAACGGACAGATGCATATGCCGAGCAAAATCGAAAAGAAGCAAGCCGCCGCAAAGCTGCGCAAACCGCCGCGCGACTTCTCGTACACGCAAAACCGAGAGCTTAGCTGGCTGCGCTTTGACAACCGCGTGCTTGACGAAGCCTTCGATGAGACCGTTCCGCTGTTCGAGCGTCTAAAGTTCGTATCGATTTTCGAGTCTAACCTCGACGAGTTTCTCATGGTGCGCGTGGGCGGCCTGTCCGATCTGGCGGAGCTCAAAAAACAACCTGTCGACAACAAGAGCAATATGACCGCCTCCGAACAGGTCGATGCTGTCATGGCCGAAATGCCCGGGCTCCTTACCCGTTGGGAGTCCATCTTTAAGAGCATCGAGGGCAAGCTCGACACCTTGGGCGTTCACCGCGCCCGCATCAATTCGCTTACGCCCGAGGAGCGCACCTTTGTAACCCGCTACTTCCAGGCCTACGTGTCGCCGGTCATCTCGCCGCTGGTCATCGATCCTCGCCACCCCTTCCCCAACCTACGCAATGGCGCGCTCTATCTGGCCTGTGGTCTGGACGGCGCCACCGACGAGGAGAGCCTACTGGGCCTTATCGAGATTCCCGCCTCGATGAACCGCGTGGTCGAGATCCCCTCGCCCACCGGCACCTACTCCTACATCTTGCTCGAGGACGTCATCCTCGCCTGCCTGGACAGCTGCTTTGGCTCCTATAAACCGCTGGATCGTGCGCTGATCCGCGTCACCCGCAACGCCGACATCGATCCGGACGGGGAGGGCGTCGAAGAGGAAGAGGACTACCGCCAGCACATGAAGCGCATTCTCAAGAAGCGCCTGCGCCTGCAGCCGGTAGTGCTCGCGGTCTCGGGGTCGCTCGAGAAGGCGACGCTCAAGACTATCCGCAAGGCGCTCGAGCTTTCGCGCCGCTCTGTCTTTACCTGCGATATCCCGCTCGACCTGGGCTACGTCTTTGGCATTGAGGGCAAGATTCCCGAGCACCTGCGCAACGAGCTGCTCTTTACGCCGTTTAGGCCGCAGCCCAATCCCACCATCGACATGACCCGCTCCATCCGCGAGCAGGTGCTGCAGCACGACAAGCTGCTCTTTTATCCCTACGAGGCCATGAACCCCTTCCTGGATCTGGTGCACGAGGCCGCCTACGACCCCGAGTGCATCTCGCTGCGCATCACGCTCTACCGCGTGGCCAAGCAGAGCCGCCTGTGCGAGTCGCTGATCGATGCTGCCGAGAACGGCAAAGAGGTCACGGTGCTCATGGAACTTCGTGCCCGCTTTGACGAGCAGAACAACATCGAGTGGGCCGAGCGTCTGGAAGAGGCAGGCTGCACCGTCATCTATGGTTCCGAGGGCTTTAAATGCCACTCAAAGATCTGCCAGCTCACCTATCGCGAGGGCATGGCGCTAACGCGCCTCACGCTTTTGGGCACCGGTAACTTTAACGAGAAGACGGCCAAACTCTACAGCGACTTTATGCTCATGACAGCCCATCCCGGCATCGGCGAGGACGCCAACCTGTTCTTCCGCAATCTGTCGCTAGGCAACCTGCGCGGCGACTACCGCTTCCTGGGTGTGGCGCCCGTCGGACTGAAACCGCTCATCATGCGCGGGCTTGACCGCGAGATCCAGCGCGCCCTTGCCGGCGAGCCCGCCCGCGTGTTCTTTAAGCTCAACTCGCTGACCGACCGCGAGGTTATCGACAAGATCGCCGAGGCATCGTGTGCCGGCGTGCGCGTAGACATGATCATCCGCGGCATCTCGTGCCTCAAGCCCGGTGTTCCGGGCAAGACCGAGAACGTACATGTCCGCTCCATCGTCGGACGCTTTTTGGAGCACGCCCGTGTTTACGCTTTTGGCGTGGACTCGGACATGATTTACCTGAGCTCGGCAGACATGATGACACGTAACACCGAGCACCGCGTGGAGATCGCCTTCCCTGTGCTCGACCCCACCTGCCGCGCCCTGGTACACGAGTACATGGGCATGCAGCTGCGGGACAACGTGAAGGCCCGCAGCCTCACGAGCGACGGCACCTGGGTCCCCGTGGAGCGTGCAGAGGGTGAGAAACCCTTCAACTCGCAGGAGGCTCTGCTGGAGCGCGCCTATCGCAACGCCGAGGCCGCGCCCGAGCCCGTCATTGAGGCGGAACCTGCCCCCGAGGCCGAGCCGCAGCCAGTAGCACCCAAGGTCCAAGAGGTCCAGGCGACCGTCATTGAGCCCGAGCCTGCACCTGCACCTCAGCCCGATCCGCAGGTCACCAAGCCCGCACCCGAGACGAGCGCCCGTCGCGATAAGCCCGCCGGCAAGACCAAGGCCATCGAGCGCCATCGCCCCGGCCGCGTGCGCATGGGCCTGGGTCTAATCGGCCTGGGTCTTAAGACGCTCATTACCGGCAAGACGAAATAGTCGTTTGTAGAAGCAGTTTGTAGAAGCGCCCCGCATTTGAGGAAAGCCTCGGATGCGGGGCGCTTTTCCCTGCTACCATGGTGCGAACAACAACGCGAATGACAGGCAGGAATATGAAGCTCACTATAGAATCGATGACCTACGGCGCCGACGGGCTGGCACACGCCGACAACGGCAAGGCCGTCTTTGTGCAGGGCGCCGTGGCAGGCGACACCGTCGAGGCCGAGGTCGTACAGGACGGCAAGTCGTTCATGCGTGGCCGCACCACCGAGATTCTGGAGCCAAGCCCCGATCGCATTCAGCCTCCCTGCCCCTTCGTGGGCATCTGCGGCGGCTGCTCGTGGGGCAATCTCTCACGCACGGCACAGCTCGCCGCCAAGGAGCAAAACCTGCGCTCCACGCTCGAGCGCATCGGCAAGTTCGCTCCTGAGCAGGTCGATGAGTTGGTACAGCCCATTTGCCACACCAAGGACGACTGGGGCTACCGCAATAAAATCGAGCTCGAACCGACCGTCGTCAACGGTCGCGTGCGCCTTGGCATGCACGGTGTCGATCCTCGCAAGATCGTGACCGTCGATTCGTGCCCGTTGTTCGACAAACGCTTCCCCAAGGCACTCAAATCGGTCGTCGGCGCGCTCAATTATCTGAGCGGCAGCCACGACCTGGGCCTTGAGCGCGTGGGCATTCGCGCCTCGCGTCGCACCAAGGCACTCGAGGTGGCGCTCTGGACGCCTACGGGCTCTTTCCCGCGCTCGCAAGTCTCGCGCGTGTTGGCAGACGCCGCGCACCCCACAAGTGTCGTGCGCGTGATGAGCAAGGGCGAAAAGAAGGCCCGCCGTGTCTCCAAGGTCGAAATGCTCGCCGGAGAGGGCTCATGGACCGAGAATATCGCCGAGGGTCAGATGCGCTTGTCTGCCCCGTCTTTTTTCCAGGTCAACACCAAGGGTGCCGAGATTTTGATCGAGCTTGTCATGGAAGCGCTCGACCCGCAGGAAGACGAGCTTGCCGTGGACCTGTACTGCGGTGCCGGCACCTTTACCCTGCCGCTCGCCCGCCGCTGCGACTTTGTCGCCGCCGTCGAGGCCTACGGCCCCGCCGTGCGCGACCTGCGCCGTAACCTGGAGATCAACAAGCTTGATAACGTCGACGTCATTGGCGGAGACGCGGTACGCGAGTTCCCCGACCAGGATGCCGACGTCTTGGTGGTCGACCCGCCGCGCGCAGGCCTCGCCCCCGAGGCGATCGACCTTATCGCCAGCACGAGTGCCCGCGACGTCGCCTACGTGAGCTGCGACCCGGCCACCCTGGCGCGAGATCTCAAACGCTTTGTCGAGGAAGGCACCTTCTCCCCCGTAAAAATCACGCCAGTCGACCTGTTCCCACAAACCTTCCACTGCGAAACCGTCGTCCACCTCAAGCGCAACTAGACTGTTTGCCCAAGACCACGCCCGATGATTTTTCTGGGACGGGGATTAAATAATCAATTTGCACCGAATGATTATTTAATCCCCGTCCCTTTTTAAACATTGGGAAATCGAGCGTGGCAAGCGGAGGTCTTCGGGGTATAAGACGGCTAATTGTATGCCGTCTATGAAAGGAACCCTCATGCCCAGCGTTGCCGTTCTCGCCGCCGATGGCTTTGAAACTATTGAATGCTTGACCATGGTCGATGTCATGCGTCGCGGCGGCGTGCGCGCCACGCTCGTCTCGATCATGCCCACGCGTGAGGTCGTAAGCTCGCTGCAGATCCCCGTGACCTGCGATGCGCTCTTTGATGAGATCGACTTTGACGAGTACGACTGCGTCGTGCTGCCCGGCGGCCTGCCCGGTGCCACCAACCTGCGCGCCGATCAGCGCGTCTGCGACGTGGTCTGCGAGTTCGCCGCGACCAAGTACGTCGCCGCCATCTGCGCCGCCCCGTTTATCCTGGGCGAGCTCGACCTGCTCGAGGGACGCCATGCCACGTGCTTCCCTGGCTTTGAGAAAAGCTTCCCCGAAGGCGCCTATACCGGCGAGAAGGTTACGCAAGACGGCAACATCATCACCGCCAGCGGCATGGCCCAGTCGCTCCCCTTTGCGCTTGAGCTGCTGCGCACGCTCGCCGGCGACAAGGCCGTCGAGAAGGTCGCCGAGGGCATCCAACTATGATTTTGGCTTCGCAATCGCCGCGCCGCATCGAGTTGATGCGCGAGGCAGGCTACAACATTCGCGTGATTCCCGCGGATATCGACGAAACGCCCTTTGATGGCGAGGCCCCGCTCACGCTTGTCGAGCGCTTGGCACGCGCCAAGGCGGCTGCCGTTGCTGCCGAGTATGCCGAACCCAATGAGCTGACGGTCGCGGCCGACACCATCGTCACCTTTGACGGCAAGATTCTGGGCAAGCCAGCAACCGAGGACGAGGCGCGCACCATGCTCCGTGAGCTTTCGGGCCGCACGCACCAGGTCGCAACCGGCGTCTGCATCGTTAAGGCAGGCGATACGGCCGCCCCGCATGCCGCCGAGAGCCTGTCCTTTGTCGATGTGACCAACGTGACGTTCTACGAGCTCACCGACGAGCAGATCGAGCACTACGTTGCCTCGGGTGAGCCCATGGATAAGGCAGGCGCCTACGGCATCCAGGGCACAGGCGGCCGCATGCTCGTGAACGATATTTCGGGCGACTTCTATAACGTGGTGGGCCTACCCATCGCCCGCGTCGCACGTGCCATTCAAAAACTCTCGTAATTGCATCTGGCGCCGGGTGTCCCCCAGCGCCTACAATTTTGGCGTACCGTACGGATCCCGACCGGGCACAAGGCGCGGCGGAAAACCGATAGGAGCTAAACATGGATACACTGCTCGAGGCCATTGACGTCTGCGATGTCGATGGCTTTTGCTATGGCAACTATACGGACGAGGAGGCCGGCACCGGTTGCACCGTAATCGTGGCACCCGAGGGCGCCACCGGCGGTGTTGACGTTCGCGGCGGTGCTCCCGCTTCGCGCGAAACCGACCTGCTGCGACCTGAGAACACCGTCGACAAGGTCCACGCCGTCTGCCTTTCGGGCGGATCGGCCTTTGGCCTCGAGGCTGCAAGCGGCGTCGCTCGCGAGCTTGAGAGCCGCGGCATCGGCCTTCCCGTCGGCCCCACGCAGGTGCCTATCGTGTGCTCGAGCTGTATCTTCGACCTCGCCTTTGGTAACCCCACCGTTCGCCCCGACATTGAGGCCGGCATCGCCGCCGTGCGCGAAGCACTCGACAACACCCCCACCAAGCTCGAACAGGGCAACGTAGGCGCCGGCACGGGCGCTACCGTGGGTAAGCTCATGGGCCCCGCTACCTGCATGAAGGCCGGCCTTGGCGCTGCCGCCGTGGCGCTCGGCCCCATCAAGGTGGGCGCCGTGGTCTCGGTCAACGCCTGCGGCAACGTTGTCGACCCCTTCACCGGCGAGTGGGTCGCCGGTATGCGCGCCGCAGCCGATAGCGACCAGATCGTCGACATGGAACTCGCAGCCTTTGCCGCCGCCGGATCCATGCAGATGCCGCTCGACCGCACCAACACCACCATCAGCTGCATCGTCACCAACGTGGAACTCACTAAGGCACAAGCCACCAAGGTCTCCCAGATGGCTGCAGACGCCTACGCACACGCCATCCGTCCCACGCACACCACCAACGACGGCGACACTATCTACACCCTCGCCAGCGGCAAACTGGGCGCCCAGGCAAGCGCCACCGTTCCCCTAGACCTGCTGGGCATGCTCGCAGTAAGGGCCCTGGAAACTGCCATCGTAAACGGAGCCAAAACCGCCAAAACCTCCCACGGCATCCCCGGTGCCGCAAAGTAAACTAGCTCGTCCGGTTGCCCGGTGGGCCTTGGTTATGTTTGCTGCTCTACAGTCCTGGCTCGCACGAAGAGCACATTAAGTGCTCTTCGGCTCGTGCGGAACTCGCGACAAACATAACCAAGCCCCACCGGGCAACCTACCAACCAGATTCTTTTCAGCCCAGGCCCCTGTGTACCGCGCGTCGAAGATCTTCAAATTCACCTATCTGACAATCGATTTATAGCAGAGGCCCCTTGGCCTTTAGTTTGATACAAGTTCCGCACGAGCCGGAAAGCACTTAATGTGCTTTCCGTGCGAGCAGGACTGTTCGCAGTAGCAAACTAAAGGCCAAGGGGCCCAGTCAACCTATCAGCAGCGATTACTCAGCAGTTAGTTGAATTTGAAGATTTTTGAGGCAAGATGGTATAGGCCGAGTGTGGTTTTGTCTCCGGCCCGTCCACGCAGGTTGGTAAAGAATCCGACCACGCCGTAGCGAGCGCGACGATACATGCGCTCGTCGTACTCCTTCAGGTCCTTCCACAGCGTCTTCAGGCGCTCATCGGCACAATCTTCCTCGGAAAGCTTGGTGAGCACCGAGCAAATCGCCATCATCATGGTGAAGTAGCCCATCATGTACGAACGCAGACGCGAGGACTCGACGTCCTGGTACAGGTGGAACGATTCCATCATGATGCGCGTTACGCGGAACTGCTGACCCAAGCGCTTGACCATCGTGGCCTCATTGACGCTCTGGCCCTCGCGACCGATAAAGTAGCGATAGAGGTCGATGTCGGCGTAGTACATGGTCTTGCAGCGCGGCAGCGGCACGTAGGCGTAGATGTTGTCCACATAGAACGTGTGCGGCGGCATGGGAAGGTTGGACTCGCGCAGCACATCCGTGCGATAGCACAGGCTGTGCATGAGCAGATTTTGATCGGGACGGAAGTGTCCGATCTGGTCCCAAGAGAAAATCTTTTTGCGCGGCAGGGCAAACTTGTAGCCAATAGCGGTATGCGTGCCCTCATAAACCTTCTCGTACACGTAGTTCGAGATAAACAGGTCGACGCGCTGGTCGCGCTCCTCAAAGCCACGCAGAATCGAAAGCATGGTCGAAAGCGCCGCACCGTCGAGCCAGTCATCCGAGTCGACAACCTTGTAGTAGGTGCCCTGCGCCTCGCGCAGGCCCGAGAGGACGGCAATACCGTGGCCGCCATTCTCCTGGTGCACCGCGCGGATGATTCCAGGATAACGGGCCTCCCACTCGTCGGCCTTGGCGGCCGTCTCGTCCTTGGAGCCGTCGTCCACCACGATAATCTCGATATCGGTGGCGTAATTGCTCCCTTCCAAGATGGAGGTGATGCAATGGTCCATGTCCTTGGCGGCGTTATACGAGGGAATACCGAATGTTATGACTTTATGCATGGCAGGCGATAATCTCATCCGAAAGATCGAGGGCAGAATTGGTCACGGCGTCCATATCGTAGTAACGATACTCGGCCAGACGACCCACGGGGTGGAAGTTCGTCAGGTTCTGGACACGCTCAAGATAGCGCTCGTAGAGCTCACGGTTCTCGGGCTCCAGGATAGCGTAGTACGGCGTCTCGCCCGAGCCGGGCGTATAGGCCTTGGAGTACTCCTTCATGATGGTGGTCTTGCCGGGCAGGATCTGACCGGTCATGTTCTTGAACTCGGTAATGCGCGTGTAGTCCTCGCTCGTGGTGTAGTTGACGGTGCCCACGGGCTGGAACTGGTCCATATCGAGCGTCTCGAACTTCATGTCGAGCGTGCGGTACGGTAGCGCGCCCAGATCGAGATTGAACAGCTCATCGAGCGGACCGGTGTAGACGATCTCGCCACCATAGACCTTGCCGTCGATCTTGACGGTAGTCTCGTCGATTTCAAAGAGGTCACGGGCGTCCACGTCGCAGAACACGTCGATCAGGTCGTGGTCGAGCATGTGCTCAAAGAGCGCCGTGTAGCCCTCCTGCGGCATGCCCTGGAAGGGAGCTTGCGGGAAGTAGCGGTCATCATCGCCCACAAAGACGGGAACGCGGCCGGTGATCGAGGGATCGATCTGATCGGGCGTCTGGCCCCACTGCTTCATGGTGTAATGCAAAAAGACGTTCTCGTAGACGTAATCGGCGACCTCGGCAAGATCCGGGTCGTTCTTCTTACGCAGCTCCATAATGGGCACCTTGACATCCTTGCCAAAGGTCTCCACGAGCTTCTGATACAGCTCCTCGCCGCGCTCGTCACCAAAGGCGAGCTTGAGACTCGCATGGTTGAAGGGCACGGGCATAAGGGTACCGTTGATGTTGGCGAGCACCTTGTGCTGATAATCCGTCCACTTGGTAAAGCGCGACAGGAAATTGTGCACGCGCTCGTTAAAAGTGTGATAGATATGCGGACCGTACTCGTGGATCAGGATTCCGGCCTCGTCAGTGCAGTCATAGGCATTGCCCGCAATGTGGCTACGGCGCTCCAAAACGGCAACACGATAGCCGATGGTCTCGGCAAGACGGCGGGCGCAAACGGCACCGGCATATCCAGCACCGACGACAATCATGTCGTACGCGCCGGCGTTAAAGCCTTCAGGCAGGCCTGAGGTAATCTGCATCGATACTCCTTGTCAAAAGCCACGGGCTCGTTAGCTGGGCTTTTCTCGAACATTCTTCGAGACATATTTATCAGAGCGATTATAGCGCTAATGCGTCCTATAATGAGCTTGCCACACAAGGAAAGCTCAAGCACCGCGGCGTACATAATTGAAAGGTAAACCCGCTAGCAGCGGGTTTATTCGTGAACAGCCGGGTGCCTGGAGCTTAGCGAAACGCTTGTAAGGAGTAACATGAGCGATTTCCTAAACCGTATGAAGTCTGCCGCCAAGGCCGACCTTAAGACGATCGTCCTGCCCGAGGGCGAGGATCCGCGCACTATCGTCGCGGCCACCAAAATCATCGAGGAGGGCCTGGCAAAGATCGTCATCCTGGGCAACCCCGACGAGATCAACGTTCCCGGCGCTACCGTCATCGACCCGCGCAATGCCGAGAAGCACGAGGAGTACGCGCAGAAGTTTGCCGAGCTCCGCGCCAAGAAGGGCGTTACCATCGAGCAGGCTCGCGCCCAGGTGATGGACGCCACCTACTTTGGCACCATGATGGTCAAGATGGGCGATGCCGACGGCCTGGTCTCCGGCGCCTGCCACTCCACCGCCGACACCCTGCGCCCCGCGCTTCAGATCCTCAAGACCGCCCCGGGCACCAAGCTGGTCTCGGCCTTCTTCGTGATGTGCACCGACACCCCGCAGTTCGGCACCGACGGCACGCTGATCTTCGCCGACTGCGGCCTCAACATCAACCCGTCCTCCGACGAACTCTCCGAGATCGCCATCGCCTCCGCTCACTCCTGGTCCACCTTCATGGGCAACGTTGAGCCGCACGTGGCCATGCTCTCCTACTCCACCATGGGCTCCGCTGGCGGCGAGGTCGCCAAGAAGGTCCAAGAGGCCGTGAAGTTCTGCAAGGAGAAGGCTCCCGAGCTCGCCATCGACGGCGACCTGCAGCTCGATGCCGCCATCGTCCCCACCGTCGCCCAGCTCAAGGCCCCCGGCTCCTCCGTTGCCGGCAAGGCCAACGTGCTCGTGTTCCCCGACCTCGAGGCCGGCAACATCGGCTACAAGCTGGTCCAGCGCTTCGCCGGTGCTGACGCCTACGGCCCCATCCTGCAGGGCATCGCCAAGCCGGTTAACGACCTTTCGCGCGGCTGCTCTGCCGACGACATCGTGGGTGTCGTGGCCATCACCGCCGTCCAGGCTCAGATGGCTGAGTAGCGGACATATCCCCTCGGGACCCTACAGGGTAAAGCTCTGAAAACGTCCTCGGACATGCATGAAACCCCCGCTGCGCACTTCGTGCGGCGGGGGTTTCATGCGTCCTGCGGAATATTTTCAGAGCTTTACCCTGTAGGGTCCCTGCCGCCACGTAGCAATCAGGGAATCCGGGGTGGACGGCGGCTTGGCTACGAGCTGGAGCTGAAAATCTGAATGGATGGGTGCCGTTGCTGGGAGCGCAGGCGTTGCTGATGATGATCACTTTGGAGATTGAAAGGCCGGTGGGCTTCGGCGGTTGTTGTGCCGGAAACTACATCCCAGTTTGGAGGCGGATTGTGGGATGTGGCTTCCGCTTGGGGCCTGTTTGGGAAACTTTGGGACGGAATTTTGCTTTATTGTGGGTCGCACTTTCCGCAACGTGCCTCAACCGGAAAGCGTATCCCAGTATTTGCGCTCGAAATGGGATGGGGTTTCCGCCGTCCACCTGCTAGTAAAAAGGCCTCCGGAGCTGTTGCTCTGGAGGCCTTTCGTTTACTTGCAAATGCGCGCGTTAGTTGTTCTTGGTCAGGCGCTCGACGTCGTGGGCGATCATGTATTCCTCGTCGGTGGGGATGACCATGACCGTGACGGCGGAACCGGCGGCACTGATGACCTGCGGGCCGTTGCCCACGGCCTCGCGGTTCTTGTTGTTGTCGATGCGTACGCCCAGCCACTCAAAGCAATCGCAGAAGGCCTTGCGGATCGACCAGTCGTTCTCGCCGATACCGGCGGTAAAGGTGATGGTGTCCACGCCCGCCATGGAAGCAATCATAGAGCCGGCCTGCTGCATGGCCTTGTAGGCGAACATATCGAAGGCGAGCAGGCAGCGCTCGTCGCCCTCGGAAGCGCGTGTACGGATGTCGCGGGCGTCGTTGGAGATACCCGAAATGGCAAGCAGGCCGGACTGCTTGTTCATCATGTCGTCGACTTC
This sequence comes from Collinsella sp., assembly GCA_048485235.1. Classification (GTDB taxonomy): domain Bacteria; phylum Actinomycetota; class Coriobacteriia; order Coriobacteriales; family Coriobacteriaceae; genus Collinsella. Next base: position 10,000 of record DBFWCI010000034.1, on the reverse strand, counting down.
TTGGTAGCTGTAGCCGCCCTCGCGCTGCAGGTAGCATACGGTAGCCGGGTCAATGGAACCGCAGCGGGTGCCCATCATCAGACCGTCAAGCGGTGTGAGGCCCATCGTGGTGTCGCGGCACACGCCGTCCTCGATGGCGGCGAGCGAAGCGCCGTTGCCCAGATGGCACGAAAGCAGACGGTGGCATCGCGAGCCCAGGATCTCCTTGGCCATCATCCACTCATAGCGATGGCTCGTGCCGTGGGCACCGTACTTGCGCACGTGGTACTTGTCGCACACGTCCTTGGGCAGCGCGTAGGTGTAGGCGACCTCGGGCATGGTCATGTGGAACGAGGTATCGAAGACGGCCACGTTGGGCAGCTCCGGATACTTCTCGCGGCAATACTCGATTGCTGCGGCCTCGCCGTAATTGTGCAGCGGGGCGAGCGGGGCCACCTCAAGAATCTTGGCCATAACCTCGTCGTCGACAACTGCGGAATCATCGAAGTGCCAGCCGCCCTGAACGATACGATGCCCAATGCCATCGATCGTAAAGTCGGTCTTCTCGAGCTCCTCGAGCACACGTGCGATAGCCGAACGGTGATCCGGGAAGGGGACCTCCTCGGTTTGCTTGGCGCCACCGTTCTCGGAGTGGCCAAAGATGCCCATGTCCGAACCGATGCGTTCGCAGTTGCCCTTGGCGAAAACCTCGCGGGTATCGGTATCCAAAAGCTGATATTTAAGGCTTGAGCTGCCGGCGTTGACAACAAGTACGTTCATGAGACTCCTTTGCAGTGCAATACGGTCGACGCAGACCCCTTAAGGCGGCCGCATTTTAATAAGAAGTTATCACAACTTGATAAATAGCTATCAGTCATATCGCCCAACGAGCGCAAAAGAGGGGCCGAACGGCGCTCGGTCGTCCAGCCCCTCCCCTCTTGCAATTACTTGCCGTTGACGATGCGCTCGACGTCAGAAGCGATCATGAACTCCTCGTCCGTGGGGATGACGAAGATCTTGACCTTGGAATCCTTGGCAGACAGGCACCAAGCGCCGTCACCACGCAGGGCGTTACGGGCATGATCCATCTTGACGCCCATAAAGGCCAGGCGGTCGGCAACGCCGGCGCGGACCGCCGGAGCGTGCTCGCCAATGCCGGCAGTAAAGACCAGGGTGTCCATACCGCACATAGAAGTAGCCATCTCGGCAGCCTTGGCGGCAATCTTGTAGACGAACATATCGAAGGCGAGCTGAGCCTCGGGGTCACCAGCAGCGGCGAGCTCCTCGACGTTACGGCAGTCGTTGGTCTTGCCACCGGTCACAGCCAAAAGGCCAGACTTCTTGTTCATCATCTCGTCGACCTCGTCGAAGGTGTAGCCACCCTCGCGCTGCAGGTAGCACACGGTAGCCGGGTCGATGGAGCCGCAGCGGGTGCCCATCATGACGCCGTCGAGCGGCGTCAAGCCCATGGTGGTGTCCATGCACTTGCCGTCCTCGATGGCGCACAGGGAAGCGCCGGAGCCGATATGGCACACGACGACCTTGCGGGCCTCGCCGTTGGTCATCTCGGCGACCTTCTTGGAGATGTAGCGATAGCTGGTGCCGTGGGCGCCGTACTTACGGATGTGCAGCTTGTCGCAAACATCCTTGGGAAGGGCGTAGGTCTTGGCGACCTCGGGCATGTTGAAGTGGAAAGCGGTGTCGTAGACCGTGACGTTGGGCAGATCGGGATACTGCTCCAGGCAGTACTCGATAACGTTGGCCTCGGGGTTGTTGTGCAGCGGCGCCAGCGGGGCGACCTCGCGAATCTTGGCGAGGACGTCCTCGTCGACGAGGGAGGAATCACCAAAGTACCAACCGCCCTGAACGATACGGTGGCCGATGCCCTCGATCTTGACGCCGTTGGCCTCAAGGTCCTTCAGGACGACCTCGATGGCGACCTTGTGGTCGGGGAACTCGATGTTCTCGGTCACCTTCTTGGAGCCATTGGCAGCATGGGTGAAGGTACCACCGGTAAAGCAGACGCGCTCGCAGGAGCCCTTTGCGGACACCTTATGGGACTTGGTGTCGATGACCTGATACTTAAGGGTCGAAGATCCCGCGTTGACGACCAGAACGTTCATGTGTCTCCCTACTAACAGGCGGTGTGGCGCCGCCAGGTTACATACGCTTCAATAATAAACCCAAACGCCCTCGCGCTCAGGTTTATTGCGTTGATATATAAGTTATCGGTGCTTGAGCTTCCGTTTCATTGCAAGGAAGAAGCGCCCTCAGATGAGGTTCTCGCCCAGGTTCTTGCCGCCGAGGACGTGCATGTGGAAGTGCATGACGGTCTGACCGGCGTTGACGCCCTTGTTGGAGATGACGCGGAAACCGTCCTCCAGACCCTTGGCCTTGGCGACCTCCTGGATGGCGTGGGCCATGGCGCCCATGGTCTCGGCGGGCACGTTATCGGCGATGTCACTGTAGTGCTTCTTGGGGATCACGAGCGTGTGGACCGGCGCCTGGGGATTGAGGTCGTCGAACGCGATGACCTGGTCATCCTCGTAGACGACGGTCGAGGGGATCTCGTGGTTGGCAATTTTGCAGAAGATGCAATCACACATGGTTGGTTCCTTTCTCACAGACCAAGGTAATTATATTTGGTCGGGATGGTTAGAACGAAAGGTTGTCGTCGGTGTTGGCGGCTTCGCCGTCGGCGAGCACGTCGTTGCCGTCGACGTCCTTCAGGAGCACCGAGACCTTCTGCTCGGCATCGGACAAGCGGGTACGCAGGCTCTTGAGGAGCTCGACGCCGCGGGTATAGCTCTCAAGCGACTCCTCGAGCTCCATATCACCCGACTCCAAGCTGCGGATGATGAGCTCCAACTCCTGTGAAGCCTGCTTGTACGTAAGCTGCTCGACCGGGGTCTTCTCTGCCATATCTGTTTCCTTTCCTAAAGGTTTATCGCTATGAAACGCGGCCTACTCGACCGTATCGACCGTTGCCGCCACGTTGCCGTCTGCCATGCGCACGCGAATGGCGTCACCGGGCTTAAAGGTCTTGGCGCTCGTGGCCACCCCATCATCGCTGTACGCGATGGAATAACCACGGGCAAGCACCTTGAGCGGCGACAGGGCATCGAGCGAGGCTGCCGCACGGCCCAGGTCGGATGCTGGCTTGTTGAGCATCGTGCGCCCCTGATGCTCCAGGCGGGAGCTTGCGAGCGTGAGCGCATGGCGCTTGCCATCGAGTCCTGAGGTGCTTGCGATCAAGCGCTCGGGCAGACGCTCAAAGTTGGAGCGGAATGCCCCAACCGAACGCGTTATGGCGCCGGACAAACGATCGGCCGTCAGGGCAAGCTCAGACTCGCGACGCTCAACCATAAACGTTGGGTCGTTGAGGCACGGGCGGCACGCAGCCGCATCGAGCGCATCGCCCAAGCGAGCCGTATAGGTATCCCAGGCACGGCGACCGCGCTGATCGAGCATCTCCAGGTCGACCTGGGCCGACCCAATCATCGATGCCATCGCAGCACCCAGACGTTGATAGCGCGCCTCGAGCACATCGGCCAACTCCGTCATAGCCGGCGCCACCGATTCGGCCGCCGCCGTAGGCGTGGAGGCGCGACGGTCGCTCACCATGTCGCAAATCGAGGTATCGGGCTCATGGCCAATGCCGGTCACCACGGGCACGGGACAAGCCGCCACCGCGCGGGCAAGCTCCTCGTCATTAAAGGTCATGAGGTCCTCAAAGGAGCCGCCGCCGCGCACCAGCAAGATGCAATCGGGCGCCGGCGTAATGGCAGCGGCGCGGCGCAAGCCTTCAATAAGCTCTGCCGGCGCACCCTCGCCCTGGACCTTTGCGCCCACGCAGACGAGCTCGACAAGCGGGTTGCGACGACGCAATGTGCGCTTGACGTCGTCGATTACGGCACCCGAAAGCGAGGTGACGACCGCCACGCGGGAGCAGAACACCGGGATGCGGCGCTTGCGCGCTTCGTCCATCAGACCCTCACGGCGTAGCTTTTCGGCCAGTTGCGCCACTTGTTGACGCAGCAGACCCTCCCCCGCCAGCGAAAACGAGCGAGCGACAAAGCTCATGCGGCCCGTAGCCTTATAGAGATTGAAGCTGCCCTTAAAGCTCACCTGCATACCGTCGCGCAGATCGAACGTGCGCTTGAGATAGGCACCCTTCCAAATGATGCAGTCAACGGCGGCCGAATCGTCCTTGATCTGGAAATAGCAGTGGCCGCTTCGGGCGTTAGGACCACGAAAACCCGTGACCTCGCCCAAGACGCTCAGCTGCGGAATGGCATCGAGCGCACCGGCGGCGATCTCCACCGCCTGGCTCACGCTGAGCTCCTTGCGCTCTTGCTCGTCCGAACCGTCGAACTCGGCGGAAACGGCATTACCGGTTAGGTTCCAGCCTGCCACGCAGCCTCCTTTCGTTATCGAGCACAGAGGCTCCGGCCCCGTGCGAAATTAAGTCCAACACATAGTACAGCGCCGCGAGGACACGAATCCCCGCGGCGCCTGCCTGTCCCATTTGTTATCGGTTGGAGTTTCTGTTGTAGCGAGCCATAAGGTAGAGCAACTGAATGATCGAAGTGAGCGCTGCAGCAACATAGGTAAGCGCGGCTGCCGTCAGTACCTTCTTGGCGCCGTTGACCTGCTTGGAGCTCATGCCCGACTGCTCGATGTACGCCACAGCACGTCGGCTGGCGTCAATCTCGACAGGCAACGTAACGAGTTGGAACAGCACACTAAACGAGAAGAAGATCAACGCGAGGGTCGTGAGCCCGGCAATGTTCATAAACAGGCCCAAGAGTAACACGATGGTCCAGGTGTTCTGGGTAAAGTTGACGACCGGCACGAGGGCGGTACGCACTTTCATCATGGCATAGCCGCTTTGACGCTGGGCGGCATGGCCCGCCTCGTGGCAGGCGACGGCAACGCTTGCGACCGAACCGCCCGAACGGTTGGCATCCGACAGATACAGGTTGTTGTCCTGCGGGTTGTAATGGTCGGTGAGCTCGCCAGCGACACCCTTGATACCCACGGCGCTACAACCGTTGGCATCGAGCATGCGGCGAGCGACTGTGGCACCCGTATCGCCGTCCGAGCGAACCTTGGACCAGGTTTTGTACGTCGAGTTGATATAGTTCTGTGCGGCAAGGCCAAGCACCGTGCAGACAAGAACAACCAGCAGGTACAGCGGGTCGATGCCAAAGCCGTATCCATAGTAATAAGGCATGCGAATTCCTCCGAGTCGAGTTACACGTTGGAGGCATTTTACCCACTCAACCGGCTAGGCTTCCCTACAGGAGCTCGATTTTGCCATCCTTCACCGTCAACCCCATATTGCCGGAAAGCAGATCGTCCAGGCGCGAGCCCACAAGCTCAAAGCGCCAACCTTCGCGCAGGCGGCTCTGCTCGGGATGCTCAATGTAGTCGGCCAGGTCATCGCGCGAGGCAATGACCGAGGTCGCAACGCCTGAGCGCTCGGCAACCAGGCGGATAAGCGCATACATAAGGTCAGTCACGCTCTCCAGCTCCGGCGAAATCTGACGATGTCCGCGCACCAAGAGCGGCAGGCGATCGTGCGGACAGCTCGCACCGCGCTTGATGGCCATGAGCGCACCGTCCACGTCGCGCTCCCCCAATTGATCGGTACCGCGAATGCTACGGAACTCCTCAACGCGCACGGGATTGCGCTTAACGAGCGCTAGCAGCGTGTCGTCGGACATGACCCACTTGCGTGGGATGTTGCGCCGCTCGGCGCGGTCCTCGCGCCAGGCGGCGAGCTCGCGCGCGATACCCAGCTGATGACGGCTGCACGAGTTGATGCGCTTGACCTTGCGGAACGCCTCGTGGCGATCGGCGCGATAGTGCGACTCGTCAGCCAGCGGGCGTAGCTCGTCGAGCACCCAGTCCACACGGCCCAGCTCGCGCAGGCGACTCATCATCTCGGTATAGGCGACGATCAAGTACTTGACGTCATCAATCGCGTACTCAATCTGCTTATCGGTCAGCGGGCGACGCGACCAGTCGGTCAGCGACTCGGTCTTGGGCAGCGAGACGCCGCAAAACGTCTGAACAAGCGCGCCATACGAAATCTGCTGGCGCTCGCCCAAAAAGGCAGCGGCGACCTGCGTATCGAAAATCGGTCGTGGCAGCACGCCCACGGTATGGAGCATAACCTCCATATCCTGCGAGCAGGCGTGGAAGACCTTAGTCACGCTCTCGTCTGCCATAAGCTCGGCCAGCGGCGATAGGTCGTCGATTACCAGGGGATCGACCGCGACGCTCTCGGCAGGGGTGGCAATCTGAACCAAGCACAGACGCGGATGGAATGTGCGCTCGCGCAAAAACTCGGTATCGACGGCAATCGCGTCGAACTCACGGGCGCGCTGGCAAAAGTCGAGTAGAGCCTGATGTGTGGAAATGTACATATCAACCCATCGAATAAGGTTAGGCCCGAAAAACACGGGTAGGATATCGGCATTGCCTTACAACTATACTCGGTTAGTCACAGAACGGGAACGTAAGTATGCGCTGCCTTATCATCCACAACCCGGCATCGGGCCCCAGCTCAGATGAAATCTACGCATTCACGCACGCCCTCGCGCAGGGCGGCGACGAGGTCGTGATGCGTTTTATCGGCGATGGCATGGAGCCCGAGGATGCCGTGGCAGACGTGCGCGAGTTTGATCGCGTGGTCGTTTCGGGCGGCGACGGCACCGTCTCCAACGTGCTCGACCAGATGCGCGGGTGCGGTGTCCCCACGCTCGTCTTCCCCTCCGGCACAGCCTGCCTGTTCTTCAACAACATCGGCAATGCCCCCGAGGCAGCGGCGCTCGCCAAGGCCTGCCGTGCCGGTCGCACGGTCAAAGTCGACATGGGTGAGCTCTTTTGGCTCGACGAGAACGGCAACGAGAAGCGCCACGGCTTTATCATCATCGCCGGCTCGGGCTTCGACGCCGAGATCATGATGAAGGCCGCCCCCACCAAAAACGACATCGGCGAGATTGCCTACTTCCTCTCTGCGCTCGCCACGCCCAACCCCACGGTGGCGCACTTTACCATTGAACACGACGGCATTGTCGAGGAGCTCGACGGCATCTGCTGCATGGCCGGCAACACCTCGGTCATCCAAAACGACATCAACCTGTTCCCCGACTGCCGCATGAACGATGGCATGGTCGACATTGCGGTCATCGAACCCGTGCGCACCGTGCAGCTGCTGCCTACCGTGATCACCGCTGCGCTTGACCCCGCCGGCAAGGTACTCGGCCGCCCGCAGTTCAAGATCATCCAGACCAAGGAAGCCAAGATCACCTGCACCCCGTCGCTGGGCATGCAGTTCGATGGCGAGATTATCTCCAGCAATTCGGGCGTCTTTGGAGCCCGCGCGCTTCCGCAATGCCTCGACCTCATCGTCGACGAATTCTCCCCGCTCGGAAAATAGGAGGACCCTATGAACGACAATCCCCTGCTCGGCTTTATCATCATCGTTTTGGCCATGCTCGTCGGCTATGCGATCAACGTGATCCACCGCCGGAAGAAGTAATTCCACATTGGTATGATATTCATCCAATTATCGTCTCCCCTGCTGTTTATGCATTTGCCAAACAGCGGGGGATTTTCTTTGCGCCCCGTGCAAGGCGCTTTATTCAGGTAATGTAATTGCAGGACGTCTTTATTAAAGTAAAGCTACAAACCGAGTATAATTAATCACTCATCGCATATTTCATTACGCTTATCGAGTAAGTTTCTTTCATAGATGAATATTGTTTCCAGTTCGTTACGCTAATGGGGTGTCTTTATTGGCTGAAGCTCTCTGGCAACGGAGAGCTTTCGCACGCTGGGAGGGAAAATGAGGAAAACTCACCCCGTCAACGCGCTCAAAAAGCTTGGCATAGGCCTCGCCTTTGGAGCTGCAACCATCATGTCCATGCCGACGTCTGCGCTCGCCTGCACGCAGATCTACATGGGCGGCAAGCTCACGGCGGACGGCAACACGTACTACGGCCGCGCCGAGGACTTTGGCAAGCGCTATCTTAAGCACTACGGCATCGAACCTGCCCACGAACCTGGCTTTAAGTACAGCTCGATTGAATCTGCTTTTGAATACACTTCGAACAAGCCTACCTATCGCTACAGCTATGTACGCGACCACCCCTCCAACTGGATGGGTCGCACCGACGCCTACTCCGAGGCCGGCATCAACGAGAAGGGCGTGTCCTGCTCCGCAACGCTGACCACCGGCATGAATGCTGATGCTGAGGCAGCAGACCCCCTGACCAAAACCGGTATTGGCGAGTACAGCTACGGCAGCGTTATCTTAGGTGAAAGCGCCAATGCACGTGAGGGCGTCGAGCTCCTCGGCAAGATCATCGACGAGCAGGGCGCCTGCGGCAACGATCAGATTATCATCGCCGACAGCAACGAGACTTGGCTGTTTGCCGCACTTTCCGGCCACCAGTGGATCGCCATGAGGCTCACTGACGATATCGCCTCGCTCAACCCCAACATCGGCAACCTCAACTACAAGGTTGACCTCACCGACACCGCGAACTGTCTCCACTCTGCGACCATCGAGTCCATGCCTAAGGAGAATGGCTTCGCCAAGTACTTCGATGACGGTCAATTTGACGTTGCCCAGACCTACGGCGAGGCAATTAGCGAAAAGGCCATGCATTCTTGGGCCCGTTATGTCCAGGGTCGCGCCTACTTCGGTGTGCCGCTCACCGAGGGCACCGACTACGAGATCGTCAAGGACGAGCGCGAAGATGCTCGTGCCACGACCGGCGCCCTGGTTAGCAAGGCGCAGCCGCTGTTCTTCCAGCCCGGCAAGTCCGACTGGAACACCTTTGAGATGATCCGCGCGTTTGGCAACCGCGGCGAGAAGGTCCCGGGCCTCAACGCCAACACCGACGGCGCCTACGCCATTGGTACCGAGACCAACACCGAGGTCAATCTCTTCCAGATCCGTCAGGGCATGGACCCCGAGATCGCGACCATCCAGTGGGAGATGCTCTCCCGCGCCGCCTACTCCGTCGCCATCCCCTACTACTCCGCACTGCTCACCGAGGTTAGCCCGTACTACAGCGACCAGACCGTCTCCTTCGATCACTGCGAAGAGGAGGACATCGTGAACAACGAGGAGCCCGAGAACTCCATCAACTATGTCCTCATGGACATCAGCTCCCTGTGCTTCGAGCACCGTGAGCAGCTCGGCACCGGCGTTCGCGCCTACCTCGACGCTCTCCAGAACGAGCTCATCGAGCAGAACCTCGAGGTCGACAAGGCCATGCTCGCCGAGACCACCACTGAGGGCCGCACCGCCCTGGCCAACAAGGCCGGCAACGCTGCCACCAAGAACACCTATGTCAAGTGCAAGGCCCTGCTTCAGGAGATGCGCGCCTATCTGAAGGCTGAGAACTTCGACCAGCCCTTCACCCCGAGCGACCTGAACACCGAGACCAACGGCCTCAAGGTGTCCATCACCTACGCCAAGGACGCTCTTACCACCGACCCGGTAACCCCGGATCAGCCTGGCACTCCCGAGCAGCCTGGTACTCCTGAGCAGCCCGGTACCCCCGAGCAGCCCGCTAAGCCCGAGCAGCCCACCACCAAGCCCGAGAAGCCTGGCAAGTCGGACACCACGACCACGGTAACCACCAACAAGGCGAACACCAAGGGCGGCCTGCCCACCACCGGCGATCGTTTTGATGGCCGCGTGGTGGCTGCATTCGCCATCGCTGGCGTTGCCGTCATCTCCGCGGGCGGTTACTTCCTCTACCGTCGCAATAAGGAGTAACGTCCTAGCTGAGCGGGCAAGGCAGCAATGGCAGCCTCGCCCGCTCAGCCCGCTCTTTTGACCGGTGGGAAACCCGGGTTGATTTCCGATCTCAGCCGAACACATTAGGCGGACAGGCCGTTCCCGCAGCTAGCCGAACGCCCCCGAGGCCCCATCCGGGCCCCGGGGGCGCCGTTTTCCCAGTTGAAGGAACGGTGGAGATGTGTTTCGATGGGT
>DBFWCI010000033.1:0-35615 GCA_048485235.1 Collinsella sp. | reverse complement strand
CGTCGCGCGAGGACGGAGGGCCGGAGTGGGGCGACAGGGCCGTGTGGGAGGACCTCCACCACAGGGACCCGTACCCGTTCTGGCTGGATTAATGGATGGAAACGGATGTTCTATCGGGACACACATTTTGTCCTATAAGCCTAAACCTGTCCCTAAATGGCGGGTTTTACTGGAGGGTGGCGTCGATGGCCTTGACCAGGGCGCTGCGCATGCCGGCGTCCTCAAGCGCGACGACGCCCTTGATGGTGGCGCCACCGGGCGAGCATACGGCGTCCTTCATCGCCGCAGGATGTTGGCCAGTTGCAAGCTGCAGCTTTGCCGTACCCAGCACCATCTGGCTCACAATGCGATAGGCATCGGCACGCGGGATACCGTGCTTGACCGCCGCATCGCCCAGGGCCTCGATTGCCATAGCGACAAATGCCGGAGCGCAACCACCCACCGTGCCGCCCACAAACAGCAGGCTCGTATCGAGCTCGACCACCGCACCGAGCTTGCCAAGCAGATCAAGCACCACTGCGCTCTGCTCATCACTAAGCGTGGAAGCCTTCTCGCAAGCGATGACGCCCTCGCCCACCGAAACCGGTGTGTTGGGCACCGTCGAGATATGCGCGACGCCCGGCAGGACTTGCTCCCACTTGGCACTGTCCCAGGTCCAGGCAACCGACAGAACGACCTTTTTGGCAAGAGCATCCTTGAGCGGGGCGAATATCTTCTCGATCATATACGGTTTGACCGCAGCGACCACGATATCGGATGCGGCGACAACCTCGGCGGCATCGTGGCAAGCGGCCATCCCACGCGCCTCACAGCGCTCAACCAGTGCGTCGTAGCGACCCGCACAGGCGCACATGTCGCTCGCAGCTACACCGGCAGCGATCCAGCCATCGGCCATGGCGCTCGCCATATTGCCAAAACCGACAAATCCAATCTTCATATCTCATAGTCCTTTCAGACACATTCCTCAAAACGAAAGGTATTGTCCCACGCCATTGTTTCGTATTGCCGACCTATTTGTGATACGGCTCGCCACGACTGATCTTGCAGGCACGGTAAATCTGCTCTAGCAGCACCACGCGCGCCAGGTTATGCGGCAAGGTAATGCGTCCAAAGCTGAGCATCTCGTCGGCGCGGGCGCACACGTCATCGCTCACGCCGTCCGATCCGCCGATTACAAAGGCGATGTCGCTGCTGCCTCGCAGCATAAGATCGTCGAGCCTCGCCGAAAACTCCTCGCTCGAGCGCTCTTTGCCCTCAATGGCCAGCAGGATCACATGCGCTCGAGACGGCAGGGCAGCAAGAATTGCCGCCCCCTCCTTGTCGCGCGCGGCATCCACGCCGCCCGCCTTAGCCGGGTCGATATCGGCCACCTCGCGGATATCAACCTTGGCATAGGCACCTAGGCGCTTGGTGTACTCAGCGCACGCGTCCTTCCAAAAGCGCTCCTTGAGCTTACCGACGCAAACGACGGTGTATTTCACGCGCGTTTACTCCTTCGAATCGTTTTGAACTTTGCCGGCGGTCAGCATCTGCTCGAACATAGAGGCCGACTGCGAGAAGTCGCTCGGCAGCACGACCGTCGAGGTTTTACCCGTGCGAGCGAACTCCGTCATCATCTCGGACCACTGCGTAAACATGAACAGTTGGTTGGCCTCGTCATTGCCGACACCCGTCTCCTGGATGATCTCGAGCGAATCTTTGATACCCAGCGCGATGGCCTTGCGCTGGTTGGCGATGCCCTCGCCCGCCTTTTCCATAGCCTCGGCCTCGGCGGTCGCCTCGGTGACGCGCTTGATGCGGTCTGCCTCAGCGAGCTCCTGTGCCGCAGCGCGCTTGCGCTGGGCGGCGTTGATGTCGTTCATGGAGTTCTCGACCTCGGTCGGCAGTGCGATTTTGGTGATGAGCGTCGACACGAGGGTGAAGCCGTAGGCGGCCATCTGCTCGGAAACGGTAGCGTTGACATCCTTGGCGATGTCATCCTTCTTGGCAAAGACCTCATCGAGTGTGTAGACGGGAATCGAAGAGCGCAGGGCATCGGTGATAAAATCGCGCATCTGGTCGACGGGCTCCTGCAGCATGTAGTAGCTCTTGTAGATACCCGAATCTGCCGGGCCGGCGCCCATGTCATAGCTCACGTGGTACTGAGCAGAGACCTCAAGGCCGATGGTCACGTTGTCCTGGGTCTTAACGTCGATGCCAAAACCGTTTTTCATGGTGCGCAGACTCACCGTGGCGGCCTTGCGGTCGATCACGGGCACCTTCATGTGGAAGCCCGCGTTGACGATGCGGTTAAACTTGCCCAGACGCTCGATGATCACGGCATGCTGCTGTTCAACGACATAGCAGGCGCTGGGAAGCAGCAGCAACAGGATGATGATGGGAATCAAAAGGCTGGTAAGGGCGGCGATGATACCGGAAAACAGCATGGTCTCTCCTCTGATAGGCACACGTTGGCATTAGGATACCCGCACGAAGCAGCAACGTGACATCAACAAGAGGCCCATAACAAAAAAGCTCCCATTGCTGGGAGCTCTTTCATTCAATGGTGCGGGCGAAAGGACGTCCGCGTATCCGCTTCGCGGATCCGCACCGGCTTCGGCCGCCTGCCGGCGTCCTCGCCAGCTCGCTAAAAACGCTCCGCGTTTTCTTTACGCTCGCTCCTTCACAGGTTCAAGTCCCTGTGATGGGCCCATAACAAAAAAGCTCCCATTGCTGGGAGCTCTTTCATTCAATGGTGCGGGCGAAAGGACTTGAACCTTCATGGGGTTGCCCCCATACGGACCTGAACCGTACGCGTCTGCCAATTCCGCCACGCCCGCGTGCAGGAATTAGAATAACGGAGCGCCATCGCGAACGCAAGAACTATTTTTGAAAAAGTTTGCAGGCATTTTCCCAAGCTGCTCGCGCGATTGCCTCAGCATCCTCGCCGGTACGATCGACACGGTCGTTGACCAGCGTGTTTGCCGTAATGGAGATCATTGCGGGCTCGCATTCAAGACCGCGGATGGGCTCCGGAGCCATATACGGGCAATCCGTCTCGAACAAAATTCGATCGAGTGGGGTTGCCGCAAATGCCTCGCGCACATCGTCGTTGCGCTTAAAGGTGGCCGCACCGCCATAGGCGATATAGCAGCCCAAATCCACAAAGCGCTCCATCGTGGCGCGGTCCTCGCCAAAACAGTGCAGCACACAACCAGCCTGGGGCACACCCACCTCGCGCAGTACGTTGTACGCATCAACGTGCGAGGTGCGCTCCCCATCCGAGTCCTCGTGACGCAGGTGCAGCTCCACCGGCACATTGCGGCGCACGGCAAGCTCGAGCTGGCGCGCCATGCAATCAATCTGCACGTTATGGGGTGCCGGCGCGATATCGTCGTCATAGTCCATGTGATAGTCCAGGCCGATTTCGCCAATACCGGCGCATAAGGGGTCATCAAGTGCCGCAACGACCTGTGCATGAACGTCGTCGGTATAGTCCGGCGCGCCATACGGATGCACGCCGGCAAGATACTTGATCTGCGGAATATCCTGCATCGGAAGAATCTCGCGCACCAGCCAGTCGCTATAGTCCGCCACGCTGCGCTTGTCGGCAATGGGGTCGAACATCGTCACCAACAGGTCGACGCCCGCGGCTTTGGCGCGCACGAGCGTCTCGGGCACATCCTTGCCCCAAAACGAAAGCAGATGCGCATGCGTGTCGGCAAGCGGCGCCAAGGGCACGGGACAAGCAACCGTCTTCTTTTTCTTGGTAAACGTCACGCGTTCGGCATTAGGCGTCATGGATTAGCTCCCGGGCCAGACGGACAAAGTCGGCAACATCGAGCGTCTCGGCGCGCGTGGTGGGTGCGATACCGCAAACCTCAAAAGCGGCATCGAGCACGTCCTTGGCAAAACCGTTGGCGCTCATGGAATTTCGGATGGTCTTGCGCCGCTGAGCAAATGCAGCGTCGATCACACGAGCCACGAATTCGCGATCGAGCCCCTCGGGCACCACGCCGTCAACACGGTCGATACGCACGACGGCCGAGTCCACGTGCGGCGCTGGCATAAAGCAACGCGGCGGCACCTCAAAGCGACCCGTCACCTGCGCATACAGGCCGAGCTTTGCCGTATAGCCGCCATAGGTCTTGTTGCCCGGCACTGCGGCAATGCGATCGGCAACCTCCTTTTGCACCATGACGACGGCACGCTTGAGCGCCGGCATCGTCTGGAAAAATTGCAAAATGATCGTCGCCGCCACGTTATAGGGCAAGTTCGCGACAAATACCGTGGGCTCGCCGCCGGCGGCCTGCTCAATCTGCTCCGGGCCCACCTTAAGCGCGTCGCTCATGATAAAGCGGAAGTTGGCATAGTCGGCGGCATGGGCGTCGAGCACCGGTTCGAGCTCGGGATCTGCTTCGATCGACGTGACGCACGCCGCCTCCTGCAACAGCGCAAGCGTGAGCGTGCCAACGCCCGGACCAACCTCGAGCACGCGCTCATCGCCCGCAAGCTCGGCAAGCTCGCAAATGCGCTCGATCACATGGTTGTCGATCAGGAAGTTCTGGCCCAGGCGATGCTTGGTCGCAAGGCCAAACTCCTCCAGCAGCTCCCTTGTTGCCGTGGGGTTTGCCAAAGGCGAAGTTGTCATAGTTGCCTCCTTAGCATGATGGCGGCGTCTTGAAACGAAAGGGCATGGACCGTGGCGGCCATGCCCTTGCATCTAAACAGCAAATTGCCGATATGGCGCGCCGCGTCTTAGCCCAGACGCGGGAACAGCGGCTCGCCCTTCTCGACAGGCTGACCGCCGGCAAGCAGGCCCCAAGCGCAAATGCCCTTGAGGTCGTCGGTCGCGGCCTCGTCCTCGCAGGACAGGCGGCGCAGGGCCTCGGCAGAGGTCTGAGGCATGAGCGGCATCAGCAGGTGGGCGGCAATGCGGATGGCCTCGAGCAGGTTGTAGATCACAAACGCCAGCTCGTCAGCCTTGGCCTCGTCCTTGGCAAGTGCCCAAGGCTCAGAGTCCTCGATGTAGTGGTTGGCGGCATGGATGAGCTCCATGACCTCGTCCTTGGCTCCGCCGTAATCGAGCACGTCCATCTTGGCCATGTAGCGCTCGACCAGACCATCGGCGATCTTTGCCAGCGGGTTGTCGAACGCATCGAACGATGCGGGCTTGGCGGGCACGCAACCATCAAAGTACTTGCCGCTCATGTTGAGCGAACGCGAGATAAGGTTGCCCCAGCTGTTGGCCAGGTCGGCGTTGTAGACCTGCTCCATGCGATCGAAGCTGATGGCGCCGTCGGTGCCGGGGACCACATCGGTCATGAAGTAGTAGCGATAGCCCTCAACGCCCAGCATATCGATAACGTCCTGCGGAGCGATGGCGTTGCCGCGGCTCTTGGACATCTTCTCGGCCTTGCCGGTCTCGGCATTGCGCACGGTCAGGAAGCCGTGGGCAAAGACGTGCTCGGGCAGGGCCTCGCCGATGGCCATGAGCATGGCGGGCCAAATGACGCAGTGGAAGCGGATGATGTCCTTGCCCACGATGTGGAACTGCGCGGGCCAGCGATAGGCCAGCTCGGCACGCGCCTCGTCGGTGTCGACACCGTAGCCGACGGCCGTCATATAGTTGAGCAGCGCATCGAACCACACGTAGGTCACGTGACCCTCGTCAAACGGGACCTGAATGCCCCAGTCAAAGCTCGTGCGGCTCACGGAAAGGTCGTTGAGGCCGCCCTCGACAAAGCTGCGTACCTCGTTCATACGGAACGCAGGCTCGACAAAGTCGGGATGCTCATCATAGAGCTTGAGCAGCTTGTCCTGGAAGGCGGAAAGCTTAAAGAAGTAGGACTCCTCCTGCACGCGCTCAAGCGGACGGTGGCAGTCGGGGCACAGGTGCTGGCCGACGCTGCCGTACTCCTCGTCGCCCTTCTGGACCTGCGTATCAGTGAAGTAGGTCTCGTCAGGCACGCAATACCAGCCGTCGTAGCTGCCCTTATACAGGTAACCGGACTCCTTCATGCGCTCCCACAGGTACTGCACGGCATGATGCTGGCGCGGCTCGGTGGTGCGGATGAAGTCGTCGTTGGAGATCTCGAGCTTGCTCCAAAGCTCCTTGAAGTGCGGAGCCTGGCTGTCGGTCCACTCCTGCGGCGTCATGTTGTGCTTGGCTGCGGCCTCGGCGACCTTCTCACCGTGCTCGTCCATGCCGGTCAGGAACTTGACGTTATAGCCGGCGGAACGGCGATAGCGAGCCTGAACGTCGGCGATGATGGTGGAATAAGCCGTGCCCAGGTGCGGATCGGCGTTGACGTAGTAGATGGGCGTCGTGATAAAGAACGAAGGCTTGCTTTGATCCATGGGGTTTGTCCTCCAGAAAAACGTTGCATACAGAGGATGATTCTAGCGCAAGGGCTGGATATCCTCCATCTATTGCATATCGAGCACCATGGCATAGACATCGCGCTTGCGGCGCGAATACTTCTGAGACAGGCGTTTGGCCACCGCAGAGGCGGGCTCCCCCTCCTCGAGCGCGGCGCGGATATCCTCGCGCAGGGCCTCGTCGGGATCCGCTGCCACGGCGCCAACCGGCACGATACCGGCCTCCTCATCCTCGCTCGGCGGCGCGATGACCAGCGCAATCTCGCCCTTTACCTCGCCGCGAGCACGCAGCTCCTCGGCGAGCTGGGCAGCGGGCCCGCGCAAGACCTCCTCGTGCAGCTTGGTGAGTTCGCGGCAGACGGCAACCTCACGCTGAGGAAAGACCTCCACCACGGCCTCGAGCGTCGCCACGATGCGATGTGGAGACTCGTAGAAGATGAGTGCACCGGGCACCACGGCAAGACGCTGCAAACGGCGCACACGGTCGCCGTGCTTTCGGCCCAAAAAGCCCTCGAAGAAAAAATGCTCGCAGGGAATGCCAGACGAAACGAGCGCCGTGACGCAAGCAGAGGGCCCGGGAATAACTTCGACGGGCACATCGGCCTCACGCGCCGCCTCGACCAGCGCCTGGCCGGGATCGGACACGCTCGGCATGCCGGCGTCCGAGGCAAAGGCAAGGGTCTCCCCCGCCAGCAGACGGTCGACCAGGCCGGCGGCGCGGCCGGCGATCACATTCTCGTCGCAACGGACAAGCGGCTTGGAAATGCCCAGGTGCATCAGCAACTTTGACGTCACACGCGTGTCTTCGCAGCAGATGACATCGGCAGCGGCAAAGGCTTCGCCAACGCGCGGGGATAGGTCGCCCAGGTTGCCGATGGGCGTGCCGACCACATAGAGTTTGCCCGTATGGGCGCTGTTTTGCGTCATATCAACCTATTCAATCATGCCGCGCTCGAGCGTGCCGAGTGCCGCGCGGGCGTCCCATGCCGCGATGCGCTTCTCGGTCTTCCACGTTTGGAAGAACCAGCCAGCCGCCGGCGCAAACGAAGCCAGCTGGTTGGCGATAAACACGCGCTCGTAGGCATTGCGGCCCTCGGGCGTAACCGACGAGTTGGCAAAGATCGCCGCACCCGACCATTCGCCCACCAGCACGGGGAACCCAGTCGAAATCGCTTCTTTAAGCTCGCGCTTGTTACGCGAAATCGCCGTCGTCAGCCCGCGAGGGCTCGTGATGTCGAGCGCATACTCGTCGCGGTAATGGTACAGGTGAAGGTCCATGTAGACGTTCTTGTACTTGGCGCCGCGCATAAAATGCTTCCACTCGCTGGGATGCCCCGACGACGAGAAGACGACGATCTTATCCTCGGGCATATACGAACGGACGAGCTCGTAGGCATCGCGATAGAAATTGCGCAGGTAGTGAGCGGGAATGCCATCCGTCATGGTGAAGAGGCTCTTGCGAACGCTCATCTGCGGCGTGTCCAGCAGCTCAATGCCCAGCAGGCTCTCGGCCTCGCCATAGCGATCGGCCAAGCGCTCGAGCACGTCGAGTGCGACATGACGGCCGTTGGTGGACGAATGCCACTCGGCAACAGCCTCCGGCGTGGTGGGCGAATCGTTGGAATCGCCCTGGCCACCGGGCACGGTTGCCAGATCGAGCAGCACGCGGATGTCGTACTTGGCAGCCCACTCAATTGCGCGGTCGATGTAATCGACAACCGATATGTAGGAGGCATCGGACTCCTGTGAGCCAAAGGCATACCAGGGCACCGGCAGACGCACGGCATTGAGACCGATCTGCGCCATGCGACGAAAATCGTCCTCGCTCACAAACGTCTCGTAATGGCGGCGCATGCGCTCGTTATAGGCGGCGGTACCCATGGCCTCCTGTAGCTCGGCCGCGTTGGATGCACCGGTCGCCGCGTACAGCGACGGGGTCACCCAAGGCTCGGGAATAAACCAGCCAGAGAGATTAACGCCGAGTATCCTCTCCATCACTGCCCCCTTCGGATCATGCAGGTCGAACCCGCATCGTATTGCATAGGATAAGTATCGTTTTGAGTATACCCGCGTGTGCGGACAGGCGACCGAACGGTCTGCAAAGTGACGCGAAAGTGGGAGGAATGTCTGGGGCGAGCGGGCTCGGAATGGTGCGACGAGGTGTGTACGCGCGCCAAAGGCAGGCACCGGAAAGTGTGTCCCGTTCTGAGCCCTTATTCTGGGACGCAGTTTCCGCAGAACCCTACATAAAAGAAAAGGACCCCTTTGCAGAGGTCCTAGTCGATTCAAGGTGGCGGGGAAGGGAATCGCGCCCGCGCTCCGCGCGTGCGGACCGCTGCGGCGCTTCCGCGCCTTGCGAGCTGCGCTGGCAAACGCTATCGCGTTTCCTCAGCTCCGCGCCCTCACGGGGTTCGATTCCATGCGGGGGCTACATAAAAGAAAAGGACCCCGTTGCAGAGGTCCTAGTCAATTCAAGGTGGCGGGGAAGGGAATCGAACCCCTGACACGAGGATTTTCAGTCCTCTGCTCTACCAACTGAGCTACCCAGCCATTTGAGGTGTGCCTTGTTTCAAGGCTTGATTAGTATAACCAAGGACGCGCTCCGGTCAACCGAGAATTTTAAAAAAGTTTTTGAGTACGGCATCAGCCACAACCTCGGCCCCACAGAACAGCCCGTCAGAGGCATCATCCAGCCGCAAGAAGCTTTTCGCTCAGGGCCACACGAGCAAACTCACTTGGCGTCATCCCCTCGGCTGCCGCCCTTCGACGAATCGCCTCCTTCATTCCTAGGGGAATCTTGACCGATAGCGTTGCCGTCCCCTCACTTGAGAGCGGGGGCCGCCCGTGCACGACCCCTCCAACGGTGTGTTCGCCATCCGGAAACTCGCCACGCTCGTACGACTCGCACCACGTGTCAATCATTTCATCCGTTACAACCTGACCATTAGCGGCCGTATATGTCTTGCCCATCATCGACCCCTTTGCCGAGCTCGCTCAATCTCTTGCCAGAATTTCTTCTGAACCGGAGACAATGCATGAATGATGAGCCATCCACGAATAAGTTCGACCGCAACGAGCTCCACACTCCGACCGTCCGGAAGCCATCCAATCGCAAGCCATCTCGACGGCTCGTCTTCCGACTCGCGACGGATACACTCAGTAACCGCGAGCCAGGCACCAAGCACCTGCTTTTCCGTCAGGTGCTTTTTGGCGTTGGGATGAATCTCCACGTCCATGCATCTTCCCCTCCATCTTACCCAATTTCGTATGACGAAAATCAGCTGTCGCTATTTCTTAAGCCGGCACCTGCTGGAAGGCAGGGGGCGATGCGAGTATTGAGGGGCGTTCTAGCACGGCCCAGGCGCATGGGTGTGAGCACATGCGCCAAGGGCGAACGTTTTCGTAGCATGCGAGGACGTTGCCGTTGCGATCGATGAAGGCAATATCGATGGGATAGGCCATGAAGCACGTGTGGACCGAGGAACACTGTGGGAACGCCATGACGAGCTGAAGGCCGCCGGCCGTGATCGGCGACCGCCCCAGCATGCCGCGCAGTCGTGCGGCAAACGACTCCGCCACCACAAACTCCGCCGGCGTCCAGACCAGCCTGTTGAGCGCCCGCGCGTAGGCGATGTAGGACGAAACCGCGGTCACATAACCACCCCCGGACGCCAGGGATCGATCGTTACCGCGCGCTCATGCGACAACTGTGCCGGCGCACCCAAAGAAAGACCGGCAATGCTCAGCGAGCTCGGCCATGGCTCGTAGTGCATGGTGCAGGTATAGGTCCTAAACGTTCCGGATAGGGAGAGCAGGCCACCGTCCGATGCCGCCGCGCCTTGCTCGCTCGACACTTCGATCTGCAAGTCATAGCCCTCCATGGCATTTTGAATCTGAGTCTGGACTGTCACCGAGGCATCAATGGAACTATCGTCGCCCTCCCCTTCCGGCGCCACGGCATGTGCCAGCACGATGTCGGGCACCACACGGTCGAAGCGCGCGACCGCGCTGGCAAAGACCATGACGTTGTACACAATGAGCGCCAGCACCAGCAAGACAGGCGCAACCACGGCCATCTCCACCGTCGCTTGGGCGCGCTCCTCGCGCAGACGCATGCGGATACTCATTACGACCCACCGCCCAGAGCGCCAACCAGCGTGGCGACATCGACGGTGAGCGGGATGGAGCCGCCGCCGGGCAAAGGAATCTCCGCAAGTGTGAACACCGTGCCGCTAATGGTGCGTTCGACTTGATATTCCAATGCCTCGCAAAGCGCCTTGGGATCGGTCACGCCCAACGGAATACTTCGCAGTTTGTCTTGCGCTTGAGAGAGACCCGCAATGTCAGACCCCGGACTCTTAATGACATTGGCGGAATCGGTCAGCACCGGCTTTCGCAGGCGCAAGTCGCACGGCTCCAGGCCCAACGCCGCCACGGACGCCGAAACGGTATCGCCGAGCCACGATGCGATGGAGCCCAACGCGCCGCTGCCCCCTCCCAGGCCCTTAATCATTTCGTCCATAAGTTCGTCGGCCGAACCTTGGATGTCTCCGTATCCCACAAGCAGCCGTCCCCAAACATCCATGACGCCATCGAGTACGCCGGCAACGCCGCCCGAGCGTTCCTTCAATGTCGAGAAAAATCGCGAAAGCACGTTGTTTTGCGCCGTCGTCTCATCGGGCGCCAGCACCGCGGCAGAAATAGCACCGCGATCGCCAAGCCTGACTGCCGTGTTAAACGAAGAGTTGAGCTCATCGGGGCTCGAGATGGCACCCGAAGCCGCAAAGGCAACCACGCCGTTGCGACCGGGCGGAGCGATACGCGGACGCTTGCCCGAAAGCGCTTTAATGGCCTGGTCAAAAGCATTGCCCGCACGGTCGGCCTCATCCTCGGTCTGACGCTCAAGTTCGAGTTCTTTGTTGCGGCAGTCGACGTAGTCTTCCAGAGCCTCTTTGAACTTGTCAAAGTGGTACTCGAAGCCGTTTTCGATGAACGATGGCGGCATGAGGGCGCTTCCAAGCGTAACCACGCCGAAGCCGCACGCTTCGCATGTATCACGACCATCATAATCAGCAACAGATGCCAGCCCACTCGGAGTCCCTTTCTGATAGACGGGGCATTCGACTCCATAATGCAGGTATGTTCTGCCGTCGTTGTTGCTTACAGGCCATGCGGCATCGGTGTAAAGTTCGGTCGGCCGCACCTCGTTTGGGACACGCGGCAATAGTGGGATATAGGCAGAAAACCGTTCGCCATCATCTTTTATGTATGCTCGATCGACCTCTTCAATCGCATAGGCATAGAACGCTTTTCGAGCGGCTGACTGCGCTTTCATCTCGACGCTCGATCCCTGAGGTTTTTCATTCGCCAAGCGCTGTCGGTAATAGGTTTTCGCGCGATCGAGCGCTATTTGCGGCTCCCATGTGATGCTCGACTTTTCATGACGGTTCTGGCTGTCAGATAGTTCTGCTAGTTTTTTCGCACGCTCCCACATACACGAGTACTTGCCAATCGAACTCTCGTCCGACCCGCCACAATCCGCCAGCCAAGCGCGCTCTTTAGCCTTCGCCGTCTCCTCCGAGGCCTTCCGCAGCTCCTCGGCCGCACGCTCTAAATCATCTGATGTGTCTTTAATGGTATCGGTCGAGATCTCGGACCCTTTGAGCGCAGCGAAGTCCGACTCGGATGTCCTGGGCACGGCAAGCGCCGTGCCGGTATAGGTCACACTATCGGTATCCTGCGCCGACACCGCCTGCGTGGCACGCGCGGCGATCAGATACGGCAGAGCCGTCTCAATTTTCTGTAAGCCTTCCGATGCGCTTTTGGCAAACTTGTTGCGCGTTTTAATGATCTCAATCCCGGTGTCGACCATATTGCCGGCAACTGATTCGGCACCTGGGATGAGGATGGCGACCAGGCCCGTCCCGATTGTGGCAAACCCCGCCAGCCCCAGACTCAAGATGCTCGCATCAACCACCGTGGCAGCCGTGTGATAGGACGACACTACGTTGGCACCCGCCAGCGCGCCGCTATCGGCCGCCACCTGGGTATCCCCGGCACGCGACATGCTCCATATCGCCGCGGTCGACGAAAACAACAACGTGAGCACCACTAGGATGACCACGGCAGAAGAAAGCGTGGTGTAGGCACCGTCTTCGATAAACAGATCGACACCGGCGCGGCCCATAAAGCCGCCTCGTTTGCGATGGCAGCTCGGATGGCGCGTCAAAACGCATCTAGACCAGAAACGCTTAATCCCATGCAGCAATCCACGAATCATAATCTCCCTCCAGCCATTCGGGACGCGATTGATACGAGACATCGACCTTGAGCTCAACGCAGCCGCCCTCGGCGGTACCACCCATAGCCTGCGCAAACGCACCGATCACAGGCAACGGCTTGACCTCGCCGGAAACGGACACGGACGAGACGCCACCCGCACCGGCCCGGCCAAGCTCGATATCCCACGACAACGGCCCGCCGGCATGAAAGATCGAAACGTTGGGCACTGCGGCAAGCCGGCGGCGGGTGAACTCCTTAAGATCGTCGTCCTCCGCCGTCGTCGTGGTCATGAGCCGCGCGGTCTCGGCGGCGGCAGACTCCATGACCGCGCGCGTATAAAGCAGGCACACCGGTTGCAGTGCGAGAAGGATGAGCGTCAGAAACGTCGGCAGCAAAAAAGCGGCCTCGACCGTAGACTGCGCCCGGTCCTCGCGCGCGATATCAATACAACGCGATGTCCTTAGCGCCCGCAGCGGCGTCGATAACCGACGTCGAGGCAACGCCATGGGATGCCGCCCGCTCAACCAGCGCCGCCAAGCGTCCATCGGTGCCAGCACGCCAAAGTCCCGCAATCGCCAGCACGATCGATAGCAGCGCCACCGTGACGATGGCGTATTCCACAGTCGCTTGGGCAACCTCTTCACGCAGAACGCCATGCATTTCACGATCCCT
The DNA here is from genome assembly GCA_048485235.1 of Collinsella sp. Classification (GTDB taxonomy): domain Bacteria; phylum Actinomycetota; class Coriobacteriia; order Coriobacteriales; family Coriobacteriaceae; genus Collinsella. Next base: position 22,301 of record DBFWCI010000033.1, on the reverse strand, counting down.
CCTTTGAGCTTATTGTTTGCGGGACCAGGCGCACCGCGCGCAGACGACACGAAGCATCGCCGGTATCCGCGGCAACCGTCACCATATCGACCCAGCCGCGCCCATCGCGCACGATGGCGCCCCATACGTTGCCCTTAATATCGAGATAGCCGCTCAGGGCGAGCTGGGCCGTTGGCACCTCGCGGTAGGCGCGTAACATATCCGCCGCTGCCTCGGTCATCGGTCGGTCCTCGGACCATGCAAGCCGGACCGCAATCGCGTTGTCCTCAGGCAAATCCGTCGCAGTGCCAGACCGCTTGTCGAGCGTCCGCAGAAAGGTCTGAGCCGTGACGGCGGCATCCTGAGCGCCCGCATCCCGCGCGTCTTCCGCTTGCGACACCGCCGCCGAGCCCGATCCCGAATCGGCGGTAGCGTCTGGACGCTGCTGCCGCGCAACGCCCAGCCCCCAAAGCGCCACCGCTATTGCCACGGTTAAGCAGGCACATACCAGCAGCGAGCCAACAGGCCGCCTGCCTCCTACAGGCTGTTGATGCCGTCTTTGATCGCGTTCCATAGTTCTTCGACTTTGCTCTTAAACGCGACGATGGCGATAATCGCGATCACCACGAGCACGCCGACCAAGATGGCGTATTCGGTAGTACCCTGCGCGCTCTCCTCCTGCAACAGCGCCTTGGCGCGCTGACGAGCGCGGATCGCCTGGCAAAAAGCCCAGCTCCAAGCCTTGCTCGCAATGTCGGTCATCGTGTTCATATATTCCTCCCTACATCATCCCGCCTGCTCCCAGCAGCGGGCCCAATATGGACAACAGCAACGCCGGCAAGATGAGCGTGCCGGTGGGGATCAGCAGCTTTACGGGCGCACGCTCGATCTCACGCTCGACCGCGGCACGATGCGCCGCACGGATCTCGCGACTTTGGGCGGCAAGTGTCTCGGCAAGCGGGGCACCCAGGGCAAGCGCCTGCCCCACCGTGATCGCAAAAGTTTCGAGCGCCCGCACGTCCAAGTCGCAAGCAGCCGCCAACAGCTCGTCCTCGCGCGTACCTACGCCCACCTGCCACGCCATGCAGGCTCGTTCGAGACGAACAGCCAGTACCGACCGACGGTTGGCGCAAAAGATCTCGAGTGCCGCATCGAACGAAAGGCCTGCCGAAAGCCCCAGACGCACCACGTCGATCATCTCGGATACCTCACCGAGCGACACCTGCGCCGGGCCGCCCGCGCCGAGCGCGCCTTTCAATCGTGTTGCCAGGGTATCGACCATCGAGCGAGCCGCGGCAACGACCAGCACCGCCTCGCGCTTACACGCCTCGGCAAGCTTTCGTGCATCCGCCCGGTCCAAACCCGTCGCAACGAACACGCTGAGCGCACACAAACAAGCCGCAGCACCGACCAGGGCACTCATAACTCCACCCGCATAATGCGCCGAATAACCACCAGGGCAACGGCGTTGAGGGCAAGCCCCAGCACTACGGTACCAGCGCCCGCCGGCGTTGCAAGACCACGGCGGAAGTCGGCCGAAAGCAGGGCAAGCACTGCGCACATGCCCGCCGGCATCGCCGCGACCATATGCGCCGACATGCGCGCCTGCGACGTCTTGACATCTAGGCGGCGCTTGAGCTCAATGCGCTCCCCCACCATGCTCGATGCCTCGGACAATAAATCGGCAAGCGGAGCGCCGGTGCGCTGCGACACCTTGAGCGCCAGCGTCACGAGCGAAAGACCAGGGGCATCAATGCGAACAAGCAGGTCATCTAGCGCATCCGTCGCCGAGATACCGCAATCAATCGCCGCCGCTACCCGCAAAAACTCGGTATGCACTGGTTCCTGTGCATGGGCGCCCACAAACCGCATGCCCTGGGCAAGAGAGTGCCCCGAGGCAAGCGACATGGAAAGCGCCGTAAAGGCCTCGGGCATGGCCTCTTCCACATCGTGTTGCTCACGACGGTGGTCGAAGGTGTCGCGTGCGGCGCCCACGCCAAGCGGCGCCACCAGCCCCAGAACAAAGCCGATGGGCGACAACGACACCATGGTTAGGGCAACGCAGCAGACACCGCTCGACAGCAACAGAAACGCTAGGCGCGCCGCATCATCCTCAATAACTAAGCCAAGACGATGCACTGGAACCAACGATGCCCACGAGCGGGCGATCCTTTTAAGCGGATCGTTTTCCACCAGCTCGCGCGGCAGTTTCTCCGCCGTCGATTCGAGCGTCTGGCGCGCCAGCTGCGCCGGGGGCACCCGCGGCACACGAGGTTCCGCCCCGCACGCCGCCGCAACCGAAAGCCCAGCCAAACCCCCTACGACGAGGGGCATAACGACCTCCATTCGTCCACCTCCTCTTGTGTGAGCGTTCCCGACCGCAAGCCCTCTGCAATAAACGGCGGCTCGCGGTCGAGCGTCCAGGTGCGCTCGGCGGCATCGAAGGTCACATAGCGCTCGAGCTCCACGCCACCCGATGCGCCGCGCCGCACCCCCGAATACGAGGACACAAAACGCCTGCCATCCGAATGACGCTCGGACATCACGATGCCGTCGAGCGCCATGGCAATCTGCTCCTCGATAAGCTCACTTGGCAGGTCGATGCCGTAGCGCGCAAGCAACGTCAGGCGCACCACGGTCTCCTGCTCGGTGCCTGCATGAAGTGTGGTGAGCGATCCGTCGTGACCCGTGTTCATGGCCTGCAGCATGTCGCAGCACTCGGCACCGCGTACCTCACCCACGACGATGCGGTCGGGGCGCATGCGCAGGGCATTGGTCACCAGGTCGCGGATTGTCACCGCGCCCTCGCCCTCGATCGATGCCTCGCGCGCCTCCAGGCGCACCACATGCGGATGGTGCGCAAACTTGAGCTCAGCGGAATCCTCGATTGTCACGATGCGCTCGCCGGTGGAAATCTCGCACGACAGTGCGTTGAGCAGCGTGGTCTTGCCCGAGCCCGTACCTCCTGCAACCGCCAAATCCTGCCGCAACGACACCGCACACGAAAGCAGCTGCGCATACCAAAGCGGCAGCGATCCCAGAGCCACGAGCTCATCCAACGAGCATATGCGGTCCGAAAACTTGCGGATAGTGAGGATTGGCCCATCGATCGCCACGGGCGGAATCACTGCGTTGACGCGATAGCCCGTCTTGAGGCGGGCATTGACGATGGGACTGCGTTCATCGATGCGCCTGCCCAGCGGCGAGATGATGCGATCGATGAGCACGCGAATCTGTTCATCGTCCTCAAATGCATGCTCAATGGGGTATAAAACACCGCCGCGCTCAAAGAAAGCCGAGCGGCAGCCATTGATCATGATTTCGGTGACGCTATCGTCCTCGATAAGCGGCTGCAGCGGCCCCAAGCCAACCACGTCATCCAAGATTTCGTCAATGATGGTCTCACGCTCGGGCGTCGCCAGGTCGGTCGGCTCCTCCACGTTGAGCGCCGCCTCCACCGCCGGTCGCAATTCTGAGCGTGCAAGCGCCGGATCGATATAGGCACTGATGCGTGCCACCTCGTCGTAGCCCATGCGGTCCATCACGGCGCGCTTGGTGCGACGCTTGACCGCACGGCGCCGTCCCGCATCGACGTGAGCTACCGTTGCCGCCGCGCCGGCAGCCTTAATCCTCGTTTGCAAACTCATCGGTGATCACCCTCGCGCGACCAAGGAAGACGAATACGCGGACGCTCGGTACGCGTTGCGCGGTCGGTGACCATGTCGCTCCAGGGGCCGACAGCGCAGCCCAACTCCACGAGCATCTCACGCGTGGCCTCGCGCACACTCGTCGCAAAAGAGCTGGTCTGACCAACCGCCTCGTCGGCACGACCGAACGCCATGAGCGCCGCGAGGTCCTGTCCACCATCGGCAATGCGAATCTTGGAGCTCAACGCACAGGCAATCTCAAAACGCATGGCGACGTCCTCGTCGGCACCGCGCGCACCAAATCGGTTGAACACGGCGCTCATGCGCGTGCGCGGCACGCCCACGCGGCCCGCCAGCTCAATGACACGCGACGCGGATGTCGCGGACGACACCGCCGCATCGCCTACGACCAAGCAGCGGTCACTCGCCGCCACCGCAGCCGCCACGGCGTCGCCCCAAAAGACCGAAGTATCGACAAAGATCACATCGGATTCGCGACGCAGAATATCAAGAAGCAGCTCTACCGGATGCGCCATGAGCTCGGCCTGTTCGGGCGCGGCGACCGGACCCCAAAGCGTAACGCCCGGGGCCACGCGCATCGATGCCGCGACAACGTCCGGCTCGACGAGCGCGCCCGCAGCCGACGGCTCAATAAGTGCCGCCATATCGCGCGGGCCATCGGCACCCAACAGGTCGTAGAGATTTCCAAACATGAGGTCTAAGTCGAGCACAGCAGCTCGCAGACCCAACAGCGAGGCCGCGTGCGCCATGGTGGCGATAATCGTCGACTTGCCGCAGCCGCCCGATCCCGAAACAACGCAGATGACCGGCGCTCGACGCGACGGTGACGCGGCGTCCGCTGGCGGCACGGAAGCCGGTGACGCCGCGGGGACCGGAGACAACGTTCCCGTCTCCCCCATCGCTACACGCTGCGCCCAAGCCGGCATGACAGACTGATTGGTCTGCGAGATCTGTTCGCACTGCATCGGCAACGCCTCGCCGCACCCGGCAAAGCCCTCAACTTCGTCGAGCTCATCGGCCAGATTCACGCCGTGAACGTATCCCATATCTTCAGCCGGAACGTCATCGCCATACGGCACTGGCCCTCCAGCGTCATCGTATGTAAGGGGGTCCCGGGGACGCCGACCATGCTCGGCTTCCGCTTTTCCACAATCATCAACACGCGGGCCTCTTGTAGCGCGAGGCGCCCCGGATTCCCTATCAACAAAAGCATCGGGCTCAATCGTCATGCGCCGATCGGAATCAACCGCTCCCTCGCCCGTGCGCCCGTTGCCGCACAAACTGTGCGCAGCGATGACCTCGGTCGCCCCCGCGCGAAACAGTCCTTCGATATCCGACGGGTCGAGCGCCTCTATCAACACGACGACGCGACTCACGCGACCCTCAGTCGTCAGGCGCGCAACGGTCTTTCGCACGGCCTCGGCATCGAACAGAGACGCTGCGATGATGGCGGCTCCGCGACGCGACGGAAACGCCCGCGACATGGATACCAAACCGTCCAGGTCACCCACGCGAAGCACCTGTGCGCCCGCATCGCGGCCCTCGACTTCCTGCTGCAGCAGTCCGTAATCGCCGCACGCGCAGCACGCAAGCCAAATCGCCTTCATCACTCGTCGCCTCCGCTCTTTTTGCCGCGCGCCGTGGCGGGAATCGTCAAGCTGACCGTTCCCTTGCCCGAGGCCCCCAGCAACTCCTTGACGTCTTCGGGGTCGGCAGCCAGCGTTACCCATTCGATCTTTCCTTCGCGCGTGGCGCCGGCCTCTTCGCTGGTATCGATTACGTACGCACCGCACAGCCGATCGGTCACGCCGTCTTTTTGCACGTAGACGTCCACGTAACTACCCACGCCCGTAGCGCCGCCGACCGAGTGCTCGGCATCGACTGCCACCGAAACGGCAACCTTGCCTTTGGGCACCTCGAGCGTGTGGCTCTCGGCCTTGGTATAGACATTGCAGATCACTGCGTTTTTGGGAATGCGCGAGGTCGTCACGTCGCCGCGCACCTGACGCAGCTCGGTCGCCGCGTCACGCGGCAGCAGGCTCGTCAGCCATTCCTGGGTTACGACATTGGTCTCGTCGAGGGTTTCGCCCGCATCGATATCACGAGCCGCGACGCACACCTCGGCGCGATCGCCGCCGTACTTGGCCAGGGTCTCGGCCTGGGCCCGCTCGGCCTGCGAGCGAATCGACGATGCGTAGACCATGCAGAGCAGCGCGGCGAGCACGCCCGCGACCAGACTGATGGCGATGCGCTTGCTCTTGTTCACGGCCGCTCCTCTCATGGCAGTGCCGGGCGAATGCCCGCACCACCATTGTCTGGGCGACCAGGGCGCAAAGCGGCGCGATCGCGATCTTGGTTTTCGATGTCAAACCAATTGCTGACCAAAAGCTAACCAGCCCGTCAAGCTCGTGGCAAGTTTTTGGTCAGCACGTCGGCAAACTGCATGTTTTGGAGCGTTTTGGCAGCAAAAAAAGCCGCCTCCCAAACAGTTGAGAGACGGCTGTCATAGGAATTTCCAATTACAGATGCACATCGGGGTCGAGCATTTGAGCACTCACGCGCATGGATGACGCCAGATTTTGGAACGTTTCCAGGCGCAGGCTGTCAATCTGCCCGGCACCCTCGGCCTCGCGAACGGCACAACCCGGCTCGTGAGTGTGCGTGCAATCGCCAAACCGGCATGCGCGCGATGCCTCGACAATCTCGGGGAAGGCGCGCGCCAGACCCCGCTCGTGGCCCACGAGCGGCAGGCTGCGCAGGCCCGGGGCATCGGCAATCACGCCGGCGTCGCCCGGCAGCGCCACCATCACGCGTGCGACCGTGGTGTGACGGCCCTGATCGTCGCGCTCACGCACGCCACCGGTGGCCAGCGCATCGTGGCCCAGCAGCGCATTGAGCAGCGTTGACTTGCCGGCACCCGACTCGCCCAAGATCATGGCGCAGCTTCCGGCGGGCACGCAAGCGCGTACCTCGTCCAGGCCACGGCCCTCGGCAGAAGACGTCACGATCACGCGCACATCCGGACCCACCAAGCGATGCACACGGTCCAGATCGTGCTCCAGCTCGTCAGCCTCGCAGCGATCTGCCTTGGTGAGCACCACCACCGGCTCGGCCTCGCAGTCGAGTGCCAACACCAGCGAGCGTGCCACGCGATCGAGCAGTACCTCGCCGGCGCCGAGCGCCTGCACGATCAGTACGCTGTCAACGTTGGAGCAAAGCACCTGGCGCTCGCCGCGGGCACGGCCGCGCCAACGCTCAAAGCTCGTACGGCGCGGCAGTACACACTCGATCACGCCCATGTCGTGCCCGGGAGCACGACGCACCGCCACGCGATCGCCCACGGCGGGCAGCAGGACTTCGTCCTCGCCACGCGCCTTGGCAAACCCTACGGCGTGCTCGGCGCGAAATGTGTCATCGGCAGTCGCCACCAGCGGAAACCCGCGGTCCAGGCGCACCACGGCACCAAGTTGCATCTGTTCGGGCTCCTCGGCCTGTGCGCAAAAGTCATCGAAGGCAGCCTGCTGGGCAGCATCGACCGGCAGGTCATCAAACGCCGGAACATCCTGCAGCGCATCGAGCCCCGGCACACTCGCCAGCAACTCCTCGGCAGATGCGGGCGCTTCGGTCGCAAGCTTCCGACGACGATCACGCTTAGCCCGCGCCCCCGTCGTCTTTTTCTTCGCCTTAGCCTTAGCCTTGCCCACAAGCGCCTCCCAGCACCACAAATCACAACTGAGCAGGTATTTTAAATCAAAAAGAGCTGGCCGGGCAAAGCCCGACCAGCTCACAAACTTTTCCTCAGCTTACGGTCCCGAGAGGTCATCCGAAGGCCCGCCCGCCGGGAGGGGTTTCTTCTGAGCGATCCCGCAGCGCGAAGCGCGAGGACCAGCGAAGAAGAAACCCCGCAGGCGGTCGGGCCGGTGGGAAGGATGGCCTTTCGACCTACTCCTTCTCGACCGCGCGCATGATCGCCTTGTAGATCTCCATCAGCGGGATGATCAGGAAGGCCAGGCCCAGCGCGGCGATAACGCCCTTAAGCTCAAGCGTCACGGGGCCAAAGAACATCTCGGCAAGCGTCGGCTGCACGGTCACGATCACCGTCAGCACCAGCGCCAGCGCAGCCGAAGCCCACAGCCACTTGTTCTGCTTCTTCATGGTGAACAGCGACGCACGACGGCTGCGCATATTGAAGCAGTGGAAAATCTCGACCATGTTGAGCGTGATGAACGCCATCATCACGCCTTCCTCGTCGGCATTGCCGGCGATCATATCGACGATGTGGATGTAGCCCATGTCAAAGTACACGCCCACAAAGAAGCTCGCCAGCACCAGCACGGTGATGATCAGACCCTGGACCACGCAGTCCAGGCCCATGTGACCGGCAAAGACACCGTCCTTGGCGTTGCGCGGCTTGCGCTTCATGATGTCGCCCTCGGCGTCCTCCATGCCCAGCGCGAGCGCGGGGAAGCAGTCGGTGACCAGGTTCACCCACAGCAGCTGCACCGGCTGGAAGATGGTAAAGCCGATGAGCGTGGCGATAAACACCGAGAACACCTCGGCAAGGTTGGCCGAAAGCAGGAACTGGATGACCTTGCGGATGTTGTCGTAGATGCGACGGCCCTCTTCGCAGGCACCGATGATGGTGGCGAAGTTGTCGTCGGCAAGCACCATGTCGGCAACGTTCTTGGTGACGTCGGTGCCGGTGATGCCCATACCGACGCCGATGTCGGCGCGCTTGATGGACGGGGCGTCGTTGACGCCGTCGCCGGTCATGGCGACGATCTGGTCGCGCGACTTCCAGGCCTCGACGATGCGCGTCTTGTGCTCGGGCTGGACGCGGGCGTACACGCCGTAGTCCTCGATGTGCGCGTCGAGCTCCTCGTCGCTCATGCGGTCGAGGTCGGCACCGGTAATGGCATGGCTGCGATCGGTGACGATTCCCAGCTGCTTGGCAATGGCCACGGCGGTGTCGATATGGTCGCCCGTGATCATGACGGTGCGAATACCGGCGTCGTGGGCCTCGCGGATGGCGTCGGAGACCTCGGGGCGGACAGGGTCAATCATGCCGGACAGGCCGCAGAAGACCAGGTCGTGCTCGAGCGCAGCGGGGCTGCAGTCGCTCGGGACCTCGGTGTAGGTGCGGCTTGCCAGCGCCAGCACGCGCAGGGCCTCGTCGGCCATGGCCTTGTTGGCGGCCACGAGCTCGGCGCGACGCTCCTCGGTCAGCGGAACGACCCTGTCGCCGTCGTAGATATGGGTGCACAGGCCGATCACCACGTCGGGCGCGCCCTTGGTGTACTGCTCATACTCGCCGTCCAGGGTCTCGACGACCACGGACATCATCTTACGGCCCGAGTCGAACGGGGCCTCGCCCACGCGCGGGTGCTCGGCAGTCAGGCCAGTAAGACCAGCCTTGCCGGCATCGTTGACGAGCGCGCACTCAGTCGGCTCACCAACGGCCTCGCCCAGGTCCTCGTCCCACTGGGCATCGGAGCACAGCGCCATACCGGCCAGGAACTTCTCCTTAGGCGCAGCGAGCTCGTGCTTGACGACGGTCATCTTGTTTTGGGTAAGGGTACCGGTCTTGTCGGAGCAGATGGTCTGCGTGCAGCCAAGGGTCTCGACGGCAGAGAGCTTGCGGATAATCGCCTGGCGCTTGGCCATTTTGGTCACGCCGAGCGAAAGCACGATAGTCACGACGGCAACCAGACCCTCAGGGATGGCGGCGACGGCAAGCGAGACAGCGACCATAAAGGTATCGAGCAGCGCGGTCGGGTCGGTGAGAACGTTGCCCACGCCGTGGCGGATGATGTCGACGCCAAAGATAACGACGCAGATGACGATAACCATGATAGTGAGGATGCGGCTGAGCTCGGCAAGCTTCACCTGCAGCGGCGTGAGCTCTTCCTTGGCCTCGGCCAGGGCGCCGGCGATCTTACCCATCTCGGTGTTCATACCGGTACCGACTACGACGGCGCGGCCACGGCCGTACACCACGGTGGAGCCCATGTAGCACATGTTCTTGCGGTCGCCGAGCGGCACGTCGTCGGTGCCGGCGGCGAGCTCGATCACGTTGGCATGCTTCTCGACGGGCACGGACTCGCCGGTAAGGGCGGCCTCCTCGATCTTCATCGTAGCGCTCTCGAGCACGCGGCAGTCGGCCGGGACGGAGTCGCCCGCCTCGAGCATGATCACGTCACCGGGCACGAGCTCGGCGCTCGGCAGGTGCACGAGCTTGCCGTCGCGCAGCACCTTGGACTGCGCCGCGCTCATCTCCTGCAGGGCCTCGAGAGCCTCCTCGCTTTTAGCCTCCTGGACCACGCCCAGCACCGAGTTGACGATAACGACGAACATGATGATGGCGACATCGGCAAAGTCCGCCTCGCCCTTGACCATGCCCGTGAGCGCGCTGATGACGGCGGCAACGATCAGCATGATGACCATGGGGTCGGCCATCTGCTCAAAGAAGCGCTTCCACAGCGGCGTCTTCTCGGCTTCCTCGAGCTTGTTAGGGCCTGTCTTAGCGAGGCGCGACGACGCCTCGTCGTCGCTCAGGCCGAGGTTCTCATCGACACCTTGGTCGCTGAGCACCTCCGCCGCGGCGGACAGGTATTCCTTTTGCATATAGAGTCCCCTCCTGGGATTCGGGCCACTCAGCAGATTGATGCCCGATCATAATTCCCAGGAGAAGGGCAAGGGCTCATCAAGGCTGCCGTGCTGAGCGGCAGTTGATAGTGGAGCTATGGTACCCCAAAGCAACGCGTCTAGCCAAAACAATCCATTTGGAAATATGGTCCATAAGCAACGGTGCAGACCGTGTGATGCTCAATACTGATAAAACGTTTTTTCTTCGGCGCATCATCAAATTGAAATATCGCCCAGATAGCAGCGGTTAGAACGGTTGGTAAAGTTTTTGCATATACCGTTTTTCCGCAAAAAATGAACTTCTAATTCGGCATACGGTCGATTTTTTGGGGTATTCGGACGCCATTTCGTTATAATCAACTCGGTTTTATTTCTTATGGTTTATCTATCAGCGCAAGACGATGTCAGATGGAGGTCTGAATGTACAAGCGCACCAAGATTGTATGCACCATGGGTCCCGCCTGCGATAGCGACGAGACCATCCGCGAGATGATCAAGGCGGGCATGAACGTCGCCCGTTTTAACTTCTCGCACGGCTCCTACGACGAGCACCACGGTCGCATCGAGCGCGTCCGTCGTATTTCCAAGGAGCTCGGTATGCCCGTCGGCATCCTGCTCGACACCAAGGGCCCCGAGGTCCGCACCGGCCTTCTGGTCGACGGCAAGAAGGTTGCCGTCAAGACCGGCGACAAGATCGTCGTCACCGCTCAGCCCACGACCGAGGATTTCCACGGCACCTCTGAGCACATCTCCCTCGACTACCTGGCTCTGCCCTCCGAGGTCGAGAAGGGCTCCCTCATCCTGATCGATGACGGCCTGGTTGCCCTCGAGGTCGAGTCCGTCGACGGCCAGGACATGACCTGCGTCGTTAAGAACGACGGCCTGATCGGCGAGCGCAAGGGCGTCAACATGCCCAACGTCAACATCTCGCTGCCCGCCATCACCGAGCGCGATCGTCAGGACATCCTCTTTGGCCTGACCGAGAACATCGACTACATCGCCGCTTCCTTCATCCGCGACGGCGAGTCCGTCCGCGGCATCCGCGAGCTTTGCCGCGAGAACGGCGGCGAGCACGTGACGATCTTCCCGAAGATCGAGTGCGCCCTGGGCGTCGAGAACTTCGACGAGATCCTCGAGGCTTCCGACGGCATCATGGTCGCCCGTGGCGACCTGGGCATCGAGATCAAGCCCGAGCTCGTTCCGCACATCCAGAAGGAGATCATCGCCAAGTGCAACGCGGCCTACAAGCCCGTTATCACCGCTACGCAGATGCTCGACTCCATGCAGCAGAACCCGCGCCCGACGCGCGCCGAGGTTGCCGACGTTGCTAACGCCATTTACGACGGCACCGACGCCGTTATGCTGTCCGGCGAGTCCGCTGCCGGTAAGTACCCGGTCGAGGCCGTCAAGATGCAGGCCAGCATTGCTCTCGAGACCGAGAAGTACCTCCCGGCTCACGCTCCGCTCGAGGTTCCGGCTGACGCTCACGGCACCCGCGTTGTCAACAACGTTGTGGGTATGTCCGCTGTGAACATGGCCGCCACCGTTGGCGCCAAGTGCATCACCGTGCCGACGACCACCGGCCGTACTGCTCGCCTGATCTCGCACTTCCGTCCCAACATGCCGATCTGCGCGTTCTCCCGCCACGAGTGGGCCGTCCAGCAGATGATCATGTACTGGGGCGTTATCCCGCACCAGGCCGAGATTACCCAGGGCACCGTCAACGGCACGATCGTCAAGGCGATCGAGACCGCTAAGGAGCTCGGCTACGTCGAGGCCGGCGACCTGACCGTCGCCACCGCTGGCGATCCCCGCATGAGCGTCCAGCTCGAGGACAAGGTCTCCTCGACCAACGTCGCTTACGTCGCTCAGGTGCGCTAAGTCGTACTTGCAAGCACATTTGCATTGCAAAGGGCCCGGAAGGCTTCGCCTTCCGGGCCCTTTTTCTGTACGTCGATGCCTCCTGCACGGCATGACACGCAACCAGCTGCTTATGGCATGCTATGAAATGTGCAGCTCGTTTGCCGTGTTTACGCCCTGCGACGGGAGCTGTTAGTCAGTTGGGATGAGCCGTTCACCGTCAAGCCGGCCGGCTAGCAGCTAGCGATCAGGGGCAGAGCGGGCGCACCGGGTGATGCGACGCGGGCGGCAAATCCCGCCTCGGTCAGCTCGATGACCTCGGTAAACGTTGCATCGAAAAAGTCCTCGGTTAGCAAGCGATACGGCGGATGATCGGGCTCGCCGGGGTTTTCGCGTACAATCTCGTGCATAACGCCGATGGTCTTGAGCACATACTCCTTATGGATGGGATACTGACCAAAACGCGTCGCCGCAGTATACAGGCGATCGGTCGCGCGCGGAATTGAAACAATGCCGAGTGTCTTGCCAAACCAGTCAAAGTCGCCTTGCTTTTTAATGCGGAATTCCTCGCACGGCTTGCCGCCGTGCGCCTCCAGGTACTGATTCACGCGCGTATTCCATACGGTATCTGCCACCAGATGCGACCAAACGCCCAGCGTCAGATCGAGCAGCGACTGCGCCACGTCATCGGGCGCGAGCGAAAGCTCGCTAGCACCGGGACCAGCAACCGGCTCGGCATCCTTGTAGCGTTGGGGATAATGCACCCGATTGAGTCGCTCGCGCTCCTCGGCGATCGAGGTCGCGGCAGCCGGCGTACCAACAGACGCCCCTTTGAGCAGCGGCGCCACATAGGTATCCCAAAACTCATGCTCGCGCGGCTTAGGGATAGGCTCGGGGTTTGCAAAGTGCGTAATGCGATACGGAATGGGATCAGCGATGCCAGGGACCATATAGCCCACGAAGGTATCCGGAACCACGCAGCCAAACAAAAAGGCATTGCGGTCGCGCACACTATTGGCAAGCGCACCGGTGCGCTCCAGCAAACGCTCCGTCTGAGCGATATGAATGTTCCAGCTTGGCATAGCCACCCCCATAAAAACCTGGATAACTATACCATCACGGCAAAGCCGCGCGGGCGGCTACGCACGCTCTACGCAGCAACTATTCCGCAGCGCCGCTCTCGGTTCCATACGACGACACCGGCGCCTCGACCACATGGTGATATCGATCGATATAGATGGCGCGGGCGCCCAGGCGCCGCACCAAATCCTGATGATGCGTGCTCATCAAGACCGTCTTGCCGGCAGCAACATAGGCCAGTAGAAAGTTGACCACGATGTCGCACGAGTCCTCGTCAAGTCCGTTGGTAGGCTCGTCGAGCACCAGGATATCGGGGTTCATCGACACGACGGCAGCCAGCGCCACGCGCTTCTTTTGCCCGCCCGAAAGCTGATAAGGCGAGGCATCGACCAGATCGGCAACCTGAAACAGCTCCATGGCATCGCGGACGCGGCGCTCGAGCTCGTCTGCCGGAAGTCCCATCTGGGTGGGACCAAACGCGACCTCCTCGCCGACTGTGGCGCAAAAGAGCTGCGCATCGGCATTCTGGAACACAAAACCCACGCGCTGATGGAACCGCTGGGCCGTCGCGGAATCCTTGAGATATGCCGCATCGACCGCATGCCCGTCGAACAGGTACGCGCCCGCGTCCGCAAGCTCAAGGCCGTTGATAAGACGCATAATCGTCGTCTTGCCGCAGCCGTTGGGACCGAGCAGAGCAACGAGCTCCCCACGGTTCACCCGCAATGAAACGCCGTCGACCACCGTATGACCCGCATAGGAAAACACCACGTCGCGAAACTCGATGAGCGGCGTGACCTCGGTGCCGGCAGCACCGCTCGCACCCATCGCGTTATTCGTATCGTTTGCCAAAACGTCGCCCTTCCCTACTCACATCGACGGTTCGACCGCCCGCGCTACAGCACCGCGCACAACACGGCAAGCAACGCAACGCCGGCCGCGTAAACCGCATCGCGCCAGCCAAAGCCGCTCCGTGCAGGCGCCGGATACACGCCGGCGAAGCCGCGGCACAGCATGGCCTCGTCCATCGCACGACTGCATTCCATCGCCTTGATAAACGTCATGCCCATGATACCCGCCAGCGAATCGGTGCGCGAAAAACCCGCAGGCGCGGAACCGACGCTGCGCAGCATGACCGATTCGCACAGATCGTGCGCCGTGCGTCCCAGCACCTCGATATGCTTGAGTGCCATATCAAACGTAAAGATAACCTCGTCGGGCAGGTGCAGCATTTTGAGCGCCGCCGACATGCGGCTCCAGGTGAGCGTCCACGAAACACCCAGCACCAGCGACACATTAATAAACGTCTTGAGCGCGATCTTGAGCATGGCGCCCGTGGCAGAAGCGCCCAGCAGCAGGGCAGGCAGTGCCAGAACCACTGCAAGCCCCGTGGCGCCGAGCGCCGGTACAAAGGTCGCACGCAGCCCGCGTGCGGGGCGCACCGTGACCAGCACCAGCGCGATAGCCGCCATCAGCATCAGGTACAGCGGACTCTGCGTCAGGCACACGCACAGGACGCAGACGAACATCCCCACCAGGCGCACCGGAGCCGAAACGCAAGAAAGGGCGCGGTCGACCATCGACCCGCCCTCGTGTGCGCCGCCGCCTAGGCGAACCCGCTCAAGCAGGCTCGCCAGGTGCAGGACGTTCTTTTGCATCACGCGATGCCGAGCCCCCGCGGGCTCGTAACGCTGCTCGGTCGCAAGCCAGCTAGGCAGCTCGGCTATTGCCATGAGCACTGCTTTCCTTGACCGTCAGCGAGACCAGGCGGAATGCGATGGTGAGCACCGCAACGCCAATCACGCCCGAAAGAATATACATCGCGGCCTGGCCGGCAAAGCCAAGGCCCTGCTCCTCGGAATAGGCCTGAAGGTAATCGCCCGTGGGCAGCGCATCGGCAAAGGTCGGGGTATCGAGGCCGACCGAAGCCTGCAGGCTGTCGTCGCCAGCCTCCTGAACGGCAGTCGCGGCGCCCTCGGCATCCCACTCACCCCAGGCGTCACCGGTGGCCAGCAAGCCCAGCGGCGTGGCCACCACGAGCACGGCGACCAAAATGAGCGTGGGAACCAGCGAGGTCTTCTTGGCAGCAGCGCCCTCGGCGGCAAGCTGGCCATCGGCGGCCTCGGGACCGACGATAACGCCCGGCGCCGTCTTCTTGATAAAGCCGTAGATTGCGGCCGTCGCCACGCCCTCGACCACACCGGCAACCAGCATATGCGGGATCAACATGGCAGGAATAGCCACGGACAGCGGGAAGGGGCAGTACAGCGGAGCGCCCGAAGCATTCGTGAAGAGCATCGGCTGAATACCAAACTCGATTGCCGCGCACAGGGCCGCCAGGCACAGGCCGACCCAACCGCTCACGATGGCAGAAACCGAGGTGCCCCAGCTCTTGTCGTGCAGACGGCTGTTGAGTGCACGAAACACGATAGCAGCGACAAACGGCAGCACAAAGGCCATGTTAAAGCAGTTGGCGCCAAACGACAGAACGCCGCCGTCGCCAAATAGCAGCGCCTGCAGCGCCAGCGCGACCGAGACGGCAATGGCAGCGGCCTCGGGGCCAAGCAGCAGCGCGATGAGCGCGCCGCCAACGGCGTGACCCGTGGTACCGCCGGGCAGCGGCACGTTGAACATCATGAGCAAGAAGGAGAATGCGGCGCAGATGCCCAGGAACGCCATATGCTCGCGATCGAGCGTGGCGCGCACCTTTTTGATGCAATGAACCCATACGGGCACCATCGCCACCGCCATGACGGCATCGGTCTGCGGGGACAGGTAGTTGTCTGGAATGTGCATATACGCCTCCCGGTTATCGGCGCACGGAATTGCAACGCCGCTAAAATCACCTTGTCAGTGTTACGTAATGTCAGATTCGTAACACGCCGCGGGCTATCATAGCAAAACGGCGCACTGCCGACAAAGCAGCACGCCGTTATGTAATGCGCGTGTCATATATGCAGGCTCAGCAGCGCCTTATATCGAGCATAGCAGTCACGTAGGACTCGGCGGCAGCCACCGCTGGCCTATACCCAGCGCAAATCCTAGCCGCGGACCTCGCCGTTTACGCCCTTGCACACCTTGGTGACGATCTTCTGGTGCGCTTTTTCGACCTCTTCGCTGGTAAGCGTGTGATCGTCAGAGCGATACGTAAGCGCAAAGGCCATGGACTTCTTGCCCACACCTACACGGACCGGATCGCGATAGACATCGAACAGACGCACGCCCTCGAGCAGCTTACCGCCGGCGCTGGTAATGCGGCGCTCAAGATCCTCGCAGGTCACGGTGTTGTCGACCACGATAGCAAGGTCGTGCTCAACAGCCGGGTACTGCGAGAACTCGCGGTAGTTCTCCTGGTTGCGGGCGCCCTTGATCAGCTTGTCCAGGTCGAGCTCAAAGGCAACGACGACCTCGTCGATGCCCATGGCTTCGCGCGCCTTGGGATGAATCTCGCCGACCCAGCCCAGCACGGTACCGCCCGACAGAACCTCGGCGGCGCGACCCGGCTGCAAGAAGGCATAGCCCTCGCCCTCGACGGGACGGAAGCGAACCTTCTCGATGCGCAGCTGGGCGAGCAACTCCTCGACGATGCCCTTGCCAAAGAAGAAGCGCAGCTTGCGGTACTTCATGTTCCAAGACCGCTCGCTCCACTGGCCCGAGAGCACGCCCGCCACGGACTTGGTCTCCTTGGGCAGGCTGGCGTTCTCGCGGCCGTGGAACAGGCTGCCAACCTCGTACAGGTGCACGTTGGGCGTGCCGTGGGCCTCGTTATAGGCCACAGACTGCAGCAGGCCCGGCAGCAGCGAGCGGCGCATCTCGGTCTGCTCGGCCACCAGCGGATTCATAAGCACCACGGGGCAACCGCGGCCCTCGGTGGACATACCGATCTTCTCCAGGTCGCCCGGGGCGGCAAAGCCAAAAGTCGTGGTCTCGTTGAGGCCGCAGGCGCGCAGGATCTCGCCAACCTTGCGGGTGAGCTTCTGCTCGCGGGTCAAGCCGCCGATGTGGTTCTTGGCAGCTGGGATGGTCGCCGTCACACGGCCCATGCCCCACAGGCGCAGGACCTCCTCGATCAAATCGATCTCGCGCGGCAGGTCGGGGCGAAAGCTCGGCGGAGTGACCATGAAGTCCTCGCCGTCGCGCTCGACGGTGCAGCCCAGGCGGGTGAGCGAGCGCTCGATAAAGTCGGGCTCGATGTCAGCACCGCAGATGGCGTGCACGCGGGCCAAGCGCAGCTTGATGCTATCGATGGTCTTGGGCGCGGGGAAAACGTCGACATAGCCGGGAGCGACCTCGCCGCCGGCAATCTCCTCGATGAGCGCGCACGTGACGTTGGCGACGTCCACGCAGCCGGTCTCGTCGACCTGGCGCTCAAAGCGAATGGAGGCGTCGGAGATCAGCGACAGATCGCGGCTGGTGTGCGAGGTGCGACCGGCGTTGAAGCAGGCGCTCTCGACCATCACATCGACGGTATCGTCCTCGATCTCGGAATCCATGCCGCCCATAACGCCGGCCAACGCCACGGGACGCTCGCCGTCGGTGATAAGGCCCATGCCGGCGTCGAGCGTGCGCTCCTCGCCGTCGAGCGTCGTGAACTTCTCATCCTGCTGGGCGGCGCGAACCACCACGCGACGGCGGCCATCGCGCTCGACAAAGGTGTCCAGGTCAAAGGCGTGCAGCGGCTGACCGGTGAGCATCATCACATAGTTGGTGATGTCGACGATGTTGTTGTGCGGGCGCACGCCCAAGGCGTTAAGGCGCTTGACCATCCAGTCGGGCGACGGGCCGACCTTCACGTTGCGCACGATGCGGGCGACATAGCGGTCGCACAGGCCCTCGTCGGCGATCTCGACCGAAAGCTCGTCGTCGGTCGCGCGGCCGGTCTCCGCCTTGATGGCGGGCAGCTCAACGTGGAAATCGCGATCGAAAATGGCACCGGTCTCGCGGGCCATACCGATCATGGACAGGCAGTCGGGGCGGTTGGGCGTGATCTCGCAGTCGAGCACGGTATCGCTCGAGCCCACGTACTCGGCAAACGGCATGCCGCAGGGTGTGTCCTCGGGCAGGATCATGATGCCGGAGTGATCGCCGCCCAGGCCGAGCTCGCGCGCGGAGCAGTTCATGCCCATGGACACGACGCCGCGAAGCTTGCTCTTCTTGATCTTGACGTCGCCGGGAAGCACGGCGCCGATCATGGCCGTGACGATGTGGTCGCCGGCCTCGAAGTTCTGCGCGCCGCAGACGATCTGCAGCGGAGCGGGGTTGCCGTCGGCGTCAAGATTCTTGTCGCCCACGTCGACCGAGCACACATACATGTGGTCGCTATCGGGGTGCGGAGTCTTGGTGAGCACCTTGGCAGTCACCACGTGGTCGAAGGACTCGCCCACGGTGTCGATCGCCTCGACCTCGGTGCCGGTACGGATATATTCGTCCGAAAGGGTCTTGGGATCCTCCGGAATATCGATCATGGTCTTGAGCCAGTCGTAAGAAACACGCATCTAGCTCTCCTTTCATACTGAAAGCCTGCGAAGAGATGCAGGTGGAAACTTCAACTTTGTGAACATTCCTTACAAAGCGAGGGTTGTCCAAGTGCGGCAGATCGGCCCGAAAGAGGAGCGCCGCGTACTTTGGTACGCAAGCGACGAATGAGCGCCGAGGTGCCGTGCTTGGGCAAGCCGCAGCCTAGAACTGATTCAAGAAGCGCATATCGCCCGTCATCAGCGTTCTGAGGTCCGGCAGGTCGTAGCGCAGGGCCGCGACGCGCTCGGCGCCAATGCCAAAGGCGAAGCCGGTGTACTTCTCGGGGTCGATGCCGCAGTTGATAAGGACGTTGGGGTCGACCATGCCGCAGCCCAGGATCTCGATCCAGCCGCTGTGCTTGCAGAAGTTGCAGCCCTTGCCGCCGCACACGTGGCAGCTCACGTCCACCTCGCAGCTGGGCTCGGTGAAGGGGAAGAAGTGCGGGCGGTAACGCGTCTTGCGGTCCTCGCCAAACATGCACTTAACAAAGTAGTCGAGCGTACCCTTAAGATCGCCAAAGGTGATGCCCTCGTCGACGACCAGGCCCTCGATCTGGTTGAACTGCGGCAGGTGGCAGGCGTCGGCCGTGTCGGGACGGTAGACGGTGCCCGGGCAGATCATGTAGATGGGCGGCTTCTGCGACTCCATGGTGTGAATCTGCACGCCCGAGGTCTGGGTGCGCAGCAGCACGTCGGACTCACCGTGGGCGTGAGCCTCGGGGTGCGCGACACTGCCGGGGTTGTTATCGACCACGTAAAAGGTATCGCGGGCCGAGCGGCTCGGGTGATCCATGGGCGCGTTGAGCGCGGTGAAGTTGTAGTAGGAGGTGTCGACCATGGGGCCGGACTCGACGGTGTAGCCGATGCCGCAGAAGATGTCCTCGGCCTCCTCGATGATCTGCTTGATCAGGTGTTGGTGACCGATCTGCGGACGGATGCCCGGCAGCGTGATGTCGACGGCCTCGTGCTCGAGTGCGTGCTTGAGGGCGGCGGCCTTCATCTCGGTGGTGCGCTCGTCGAGCATGCCCTCAATCAGCTGGCGCATCTCGTTGGCGCGCTTGCCCATCACGGGACGATCCTCGGGGGCGAGCTTGCCCATCATGCGCATCAGGCCGGTGATGCGGCCCTTGCGGCCGAGCAGCTCAACGCGCGCAGCCTCGAGCTTTGCGGCGTCGTCGGCGCCTGCGACGAGCTCCTTGGCCTCTTCCTCGAGTTTGACCAGATCATCAATCAGACTCATGTCTTCCCTTTCGTCTCTCGCACATCCGCGCTCCGGGACGGCTGACGCCGCCCGATGTTGCGGATGCGCGGCCCGGTTCGGTAACAAAAAAACCGCCCTCGGGCATGTACATTGCCCAAGGACGGTTGAATTCCGCGGTACCACCTTGTTTGACCCGGCGGATGTCTGGCCCGCCGCGCCCACTCTGTGCCTCTTGTCGCGAGGCTCACGGCTTCCCTACTGGGACTTTGCTGCCACTGGCCGCGTGCCCGTTGAGGTCGCTGCTCGGGAGTGAACGCTTGGCCCTTGCCACCGCAGGAAGGCTTGCAGCCCATGACCTTCCCTCTCTTGCCGGCGACGCGGCGGGCAAAACCCTCTCCGTCAACGCATTTGGCTATAGGATAACACATTCTGCGAGCATATCGCCGCGTTCCGTTTTGTTCGTGCTGGGTACAAGGCAGGTAGCTGTGCAAACTGGCCGCGCCGCCGCGTGCGACGGGCGACCTGCGAGATCAAGGATATGGTATGGGAAAAAAGCACGATAAGAAGGCCGAGCCCGCAGCGGGCAAGACGCCCAAAGGCATGAAGGTCGATAAGGCCGTCAAGAAGCTCCGCAAGCTCGAGGGCAAGCTGTGGACCCGCGAGTACCTGCTCAAGATTGCCGAGTTTGATGGCGCGACCATTGCCCCCGCCAACGGCGCCGCGGCCCGCGCCGATGCCATGGGCACCCTTGCCGGCGAACATCACAAGCTCCTGACCAGCGAAAAGTCTGTCGAACTTGTGCGCTCGCTGGCACGCGAGACCGTCGCCGACGGCAAGATCGACGACCCGCAGCTGCTCGACGAGATTCGCGTACTCGGCCGCGACCAGCGCGAAGCGAGCGTCATTCCCACCGAGGAGGCCGAGGCCTGGACCAGGCTCACCTGCGAGGCCGACGCCGTGTGGCACAAGGCCAAGACGGCCAATGACTGGGCGAGCTTTGAGCCCTATGTGGATAGAATCGTCGGCCAGCTTAAGCATCAGGCCGAGCTCATGGACCCCAAGCGCGACCCATACGATGTTTGGCTTGACCAGTACGAGCGCGGCCTTTCCGCCAAGAGCTTCGATGCGTTTTGCGATGAGGTCAAGGCTACGGTCGTGCCGCTCGTGCACGCCGTCGGCGAGCGCGGCCAGCAGCCCGCTGCCGACTTTTTGCACGCCCGCGTGCCCGAGGCTGCCCAGCGTGCCATGAGCTTCGATCTTATGAAGCTCGTCGGCCTGGACCTGAACGACACCACGCTTGCCTTTACCGAGCATCCGTTTAGCGAGGGCTTTGCCGTGGGCGATGCGCGCATCGCGACGCACATCTACGAGAACGACTGTATCTCCAACGTCTTCAGCATCATCCACGAGGCAGGTCACGCCATGTACGAGCTGGGCGTGAACCCCGCCTATGCGCGCACGTGCCTGGAGGGTGGCACCTCCATGGGCATCCACGAGAGCCAGAGCCGCTTCTTTGAGAACACCGTGGGCCGCAGCCGTGCCTTTATGGGACCGCTGCTCGAGGTGCTGCGCCGCCACGCGCCCGAGGTCTACGGCAACGTGGACGAGGACACGCTCTACCGCGCCGTGAACATCGCTCAGCCGTCGCTGATCCGTACCGAGGCCGACGAGCTCACCTACCCGCTGCATATCATGGTGCGTTACGAGATTGAGCGCATGCTGTTTGCCGGCGAGGCCACGGCCAAGGACATCCCCGCGCTTTGGAATCGCTTTATGGACGAGTACCTGGGCATTCCCGTTCCCGACGACACACGCGGCTGCCTGCAAGATACGCACTGGAGCGGCGGCTCGTTTGGCTACTTCCCCACGTATGCGCTGGGTAGCGCCTACGATGCCATGTTTGTGCCGGCCATGTGCCGCGACGGCGTCGACCTCAATGGCGCCTGTGCGAGCGGCGATCTGGCGCCCGTCCGCGCCTGGCTGGGCGAGCACATTTGGCAGTGGGGCCGCGCCAAGGACGCGCCGGAACTCATCAAGGGCGCATGCGGCATGGCGTTCGATGCCCGCTACTACTGCAGCTACCTGCAGGACAAGTTCACCACGCTGTACGAGCTGTAAGGATTGACCAGCACGCCATCGCCAACGCCAACCATGTTGACGCCGATGTCTTGGCAACGTCAGCGAAAACGGCCCCAAGCGAGCAAGGTGACGTGAAATCAGAACCACCCTTAAAAAGGGTGGTTTGCTCTTAGGGTATAACCCACGGGCCCCGGGCTCGCGTCTAAAGGCGCGGGCCCGGACTTCGTCCAGGCCTAGTGCATCTTGACCCGTGGCGCGCCGGTCGAACCGGCA